>NZ_CP053908.1:1973321-2631094 GCF_013256625.1 Hymenobacter sp. BRD128 | reverse complement strand
GCAGCAGCACGGGGTTGATGCGGAAGGCAAAATCCTTATTATTTACACTGTAGAAGTCGGTCTGGTTGCGGTAGAAGTTCTTCAGCACGGGCTGCGGGCTCCGGTTGAGGCTGTCGCCGGTGGGCGAAAACAGCCAGTTGTCCTTGGCCAGGTACTGCGCGTTAAACTGGTCGGCCGCCGACAGCCCGGTGGGGCTAGCCAGCAGGCGCTCGCCGAGGTGCGCCGCCGCCGAGCGCGTGTAGGGCCGCACGCTGGTATGCGGGTCGTGCAGCGAGTCGGGCCCGTATTTGATGGCATAGCGGTCGATGAGCCGGTAGGTATTCGGGTCGAGCGGCACGTAGAGCGAGCCTTGGTAGGGCGGGTGCCCGGCGCGGCCGGGGCTAGCCACCGCTGGGGCCGGGGCCAGCGCGGGGCGGGGGGCTGCCTCCCGCACTACGGGCACCGGGGCGGGCGTCGGCTCGGGGAGTGGCCGGTCGGTTTTGAGGGGTTTGGAGTCGCGCACCGGCTTTTCGCTTTTAGCATCTTCTGGCAGCGGCTGGTTGAAAATGTACCAGTTGGCCGAGTTGGGCTGAGGGGGGCTAGCGGGCGGCGTAGTCTGGGCCGCAAGCGGGCCAGCCAGGGCAAAAAGCAGTGAGGACAGGTAGTATTTCATCAATCAAAAAACTACCCGAAGTCGGGCAGGACAGGCAAATTTACATCGGCCGACGCGGGCCGGCCTTTGCCCCCCGACCTTTGGCCTCGGCTCACTAGTTAAGCCCCTTGCCTGCCGTGCTGCGCCTGCTTCGTTTTCAAGACCTCGACCTTGCCCGCTGGGCGGCCTGCCTGGCCGCCAGCCCCGGCGCGCCGCCCTACGCGCAGGCGTGGTGGCTAGCCGCCACCGCTGGCCGCTGGGATGCCGTGGTCGAGCTCGGGCCGGCCGGCGAGTACTACTCATTGCTGCCGCTGCCCACCAAATGGCGGCCCTGGGGCCGGGTGGCCTACCAGCCGCTCTTCACCCAGCAGCTGGGCCTGGTGCTGACGGCCGCCAGCCAGCAGCGCACGCTGGGCGCTTATCTATTGATTGTAAAGAAATACTGCGCCCGCTTTTACCAGCAGCTGCCGCCGGGCGCGCTGCCCGCGCTGCCCCTGGGCTTCAGCGTCGCCGAGCGCCTCACCTATCATCTCAGCCTAGACCCGAGCGCCGAAGCGCTGCGCCAAGGCTACGCCGCCGATTATCGCCGCCGCCTGCGCCGCCAGGCGGGGCTAGCCCCGCCGCTTCAGGCCGCCGCGGGCACCGATTTGGAAGAGCTGATTGCGTTGTTTCTCACCTATCGCGGCCCAGCGTCTGTCGGCTTGCACTCGCGCCATTACGCGCCGCTGCGCCGTCTTCTGGCTGCCGCGCAAAGCCGGGGCCTGGCCGAGCTGCGGCAGGTGCGCCACCCCGCTACCGATGAGCTGCTGGCCGGGGCGTTGTTTATCCACCACGCGGGCGGCCTCATTTATTTATTTGCGGCGGCCTCGGCGGCGGGGCGCACGGCGGGCGCGCCCCTGCTGCTGCTCGATGAGATGATAGGCCGGCACGCCGGGCAGCCGGGCCGGGTGCTCGACTTTGAAGGCGGTAGCCTGCCGGCTATTGGGCGTTTCTTCGCCAATTTCGGGGCGCGGCCCGTAAGGTATCCGGCTCTCACTCTTACCTCAACCCCCTGGTTTATAACATGGATGCGCCCCTGAACTCTCCCGAACAGCTGGCCCCGCCTGCCCCGGCGCAACCTGCCGAACGCCTGCGCGTGGTGTGTGCCGAGCCGAGTATTGCCAATCATTTTCTGGCCGAGCTGCGCGACGTAGACATTCAGAAGGACAGCCTGCGCTTCCGGCGCAACTTGCAGCGCCTGGGCGAGATTATTGCCACCCGCATCAGCGCCCAGCTCAGCTACACGCCGCAGGCCGTGCGCACGCCGCTGGGGGAAGCCCCCAGCCAGCTGCTGCGCGATTTTCCGGTGCTGGCCACCGTGCTGCGGGCCGGCCTACCGTTTCACCAGGGCTTCCTCAATTATTTTGACCAGAGCCCGAGTGCCTTTGCCGCGGCCTACCGCATCGAGGGCACGTCCCAGGTGCAGGTGCAGCTCGACTACCTCACCGCCCCTCGGCTCGACGAGCGCGTGCTCATTTTGGCCGACCCCATGCTGGCCACCGGCAAAAGCCTCGTGCAAACCTACCGGGCCATGCTGCGCTTTGGCATGCCGCGCCAGGTGCACATCGCGGCAGTTATCGCCTCGCCCGAGGGCGTGGCCTACGTGATGCGTGAAATTCCCGAGGCTACGCTCTGGGTAGCGGCCGTTGATGAAAAGCTCAATGAGCAGGCCTACATCATTCCGGGCCTGGGCGACGCCGGCGACTTGGCTTTTGGAAGTAAAATTTAGGACGACAGCCAGGGCGTAAGCGCTTGGCTAGCGTATCTTCACTAAATAAGCCGGTTTTGCTGACCCAAGGAGTAGTGGTCGGCTTTTTTCCGGGTGCCACTTGCGCATAAGGCAAAAGCTGGCATGAAAACAGCATAACACAAGTGTAATTTAAATTTTAAGGCCTAGCGCGTAAACTGATACGGGAAATTGTCTATTTTTGCTGTCCTACCTGCTTAAAAGAATAGGTTGGCCTGCTAGTTTATTGTTATTCCTGTATTAGTGTTACACTTTGCCATGAAGCTTGCTTCCGTATTCTTACTCAGCACCGTAAAATTTTTGGGTGGCCCGCTGGCGGGCAGTAGCATGGGCCTGGGTTTTTGGCCCACGCTAGCCCTCACAGTGGCTGGCATGATGACGAGCGTTTTTATTATTTCGGGCGTGGGTCGGGCCTGGGTGCGGCATCGGCAGCAGCAGCGCCGCCTGCGCCGGGCGCCGGTCTTTTCCAAGCGCTCGCGCAATATTATCAAAGTATTTAAGCGCTTTGGGATGGGTGGCATTGCGTTTCTGACGCCGGTGCTGCTCTCGCCCATTGGCGGCACCGTCATTGCTACACTGCTCGGGGTGCCGCGCCAGCGTATTCTGCTGCACATGTTTTGGAGCGCCGTACTCTGGGGCGGAGTGCTCACGCTAGCCAGCGCCCGCCTCGGGCACCTGCTGCACCACTAGCCGTCTTCGGCCAAGTAAAAGCCCTGAAAATCGGGCAGTAGCCTTATCAGTTTAAGCGCAATTCCGTATAAGCACACCGGCCCCTTTCTGCCCGGCAGAAAGGGGCCGGTGTGCTTTTTCACTCGCTTCTTTTTTCGCTTGTATGAATGACAATTCTTCCTCCATACCCGTGCTAGTGGCAATTGAGCCCGCGCCGGTGCAGGCCGCCGTGTCGCGGCGGCTAGCCGTCGAGTTTATTGGTACCTTCTGGCTGGTGCTGGGCGGCTGCGGTAGCGCCGTGCTGGCCGCCGGTTTTCCGAAAGTTGGTATCGGGCTACTGGGGGTGTCGCTGGCGTTTGGCCTCACCGTGCTCACGATGGCCTTTGCCTTCGGGCATATTTCGGGCGGGCACTTCAACCCGGCCGTGAGCCTGGGGCTGTGGCTAGGCGGGCGCTTTTCGGGCCGCAATCTGCTGCCCTACTGGGTGGCGCAGGTGCTAGGCGGGCTAGCCGGGGCCGGCGTGCTCTCCGTCATTGCCTCGGGCAGCCCGACTTATAATGTCACGGTTAATGGGTTGGCGGCCAATGGCTATGGCGCAGCCTCGCCGGGCGGCTACTCGCTGCTAGCCTGCTTCGTAACGGAAACGCTGCTGACGATGATTTTTCTTTACATCATCCTGGGCGCTACCGATACGCGGGCCGCCAAGGGCTTCGGGCCGCTGGCTATCGGGCTGGGGCTCACGCTCATTCACCTGCTCAGTATTCCAGTCACCAATACTTCCGTAAACCCCGCCCGCTCGCTGGGGCCGGCGCTCATTTTGGGCGGCGTGGCCTTGCAGCAGGTGTGGTTATTTTGGGTGGCCCCGCTGCTGGGGGCGGCCCTGGCGGGCTTGTCGTATCAGTGGCTCACGGGTAGCGAGGGCACCGAAGCCGTGGCCGCCTCGGCCCAGGCCATTGGGCGGGCTACGACTACCATCGGTGAGGTGACGGCCAACAGCCCGGCCCCGCCGCTGTAATGCCTAGCTGAAAAAGTAAAACGCCCCCAACCAACTATGCTTGGTCAAGGGGGGATTTACTAGGTAAGCGCTTGCTAAGCAATATGCAACCTAACTGCCGCTGGAATAGTCATCACTAAAATCCTCCTCTATATGAAAGCAATACGTCTACCAAATTTGAGCGGGCTAGCTCTGCTCCTGCTGCTGGCAGGAGCGTGTAAAAAGACTGATGAGCCAACTATGAGTGCCATTATTACGGGCTATGACCCCCGGATGTGCGCCTGCTGTGGCGGTCTGATGCTGACGTTTACGGGCAACCCGCGGCCGTTCGCCGGCGATTTTAAACTCATTGACAATAGCGCAGAGCTAGGCCTCAGCCCCACAGAGGCATTTCCGCTGTATGTGAAAGTGGATTACGTAGCGCTGGCTAACACCTGCGGAGGGGCGCACATCAAAGTGACCAGCCTGAAAAGGCAGTAGTGTCAAGTCCCAAGTATTAAGCCAGCCGTTAGCTGCTGCGCCGACGGGGCCGGGCGTTGATGGCCTTCATGGCGGGGGCCGAAGCGCCCTTCTTGCCGGGGTTTTTCTTGTTGCCTTTCTGGCTCTTTTTGTGGTGCTTGCCCTCCTCAAACGGCTTGCCGGTGCGCTTGTCGATGGTGACGCCGGGCTTTATCCACTCCTTCTTTTCGTGAAAGGAACCCTTGAAATCTGGGTCGTCGCGGCGGCGCTGCTCGTCGAGCACGCGGGCGTGCTGCTGGCCTTCCACGAAGGGCGTGTTCGTGATTTCGACCTCCTCCGGGATGGGCAGCAGCGGAATTTCCTGCCGAATCATCTCCTCAATGCGCTCGATGTGCTGGCGCTCGGCGGGGTTGGCAAACGTGATGGCCGCGCCCGTGTGCCGCGCCCGGCCCGTGCGCCCAATGCGGTGCACGTAGTCGTCGTAAATCAGCGGCACGTCGAAGTTGATGACGTGGCTCACCTGCGGCACGTCGATGCCCCTGGCGGCCACATCGGTAGCCACCAGGTAGCGCACGTTGCCTTCCTTAAAGGCATCCATGCTGTTGAGGCGGGCATTCTGGCCTTTGTTGCCGTGTATCACGCGCACCTCGCCCACGGGCGCCTTGCGCTGCAGAAAGCGGGCTACCTCATCGGCATTCTCCTTGGTGCGGGCAAACAGCATTACCCGCGTCATCTCCTGGGCATCGCGGTGCAGCAGGTGCTCCAGCAGGTTGATTTTAGTGGCCAGGTTAGGCACTTCGTACAGGCTCTGGGTCACCGTCTGGGCGGGCTGGGCGGGCGGCGTCACCTCCACGCGCACCGGAAATTCCAGAAACTCCTCGCTCAATATCGTCACGCGCTCGGGCATAGTGGCCGAGAAAAGCACGTTCTGGCGCTTGCGCGGAATAATTTCCAGAATGCGCCGAATCTGGGGCATGAAGCCCATATCCATCATCTTGTCGGCCTCGTCGAGCACCAGCGTCGTCAGGTTTTTCAGCACCAGGTCGCCCTTCAGGTAAATCTCCATCAGGCGGCCCGGCGTGGCAATCAGAATATCCAGTCCCGCCTTAATCGTCTCAATCTGCGTCTTGGGTCCTAGCCCGCCGTAGATGGCATAAATGCGCAAATCGGTATAAGTAGCCAGCGCCTTCAGATGCTTTTCGAGCTGGATGGCCAGCTCGCGGGTAGGGGCCAGAATGAGCGCGCGCGGGTGCTCGCCCTGCGCGTATTTCACTTTCATAAGCAGCGGCAGGCCAAATGCGGCCGTTTTGCCGGTGCCGGTTTGGGCAATGCCCAACACGTCGTGGCCAGCCAGCAGCAGCGGAATGGTTTGAACCTGCACCGGCGTGGGCTCGGTAAAGCCGGCCTCGGCTACGGCAGTGAGTAATTGCTTGTTAAGCTTGAAGTCGGTGAACGCGGCGGGGGTATCCATGCCGCAAAGGTCGGGCTATTTTGCTGCGCGGAGCGCGCCGGGCCTTTTAAGAGGGCCTAGCCACGCCCATCCCTACCCACGATTTTTTACCCCAAAATCTTGCAAAGTTTAACCAGTTGCGTATCTTTGCACCCACAAATCGCCACACGGTAGATATAGCTCAGCTGGTTAGAGCGTCGGATTGTGATTCCGAAGGTCGTGGGTTCGAGCCCCATTATTTACCCTCGCAAAAGTCCCCGGATGCGAATCCGGGGACTTTTTTTGTTATTTGCACAGTTGCGTACCCATCGCACACACCTTTACTACCCCTAACTACTTGCAATGAGTCTGCTCGTTATCGGCTCCGTGGCCTTCGATGCCCTGGAAACTCCCTTTGGCAAAACCGACAAAATCATCGGTGGCGCGGCTACTTATATCAGCCTCGCGGCTTCGTATTCGACCAAGCCGGTGAACTTGGTGGCTGTGGTAGGCGGCGATTTCCCGCAGTCCGACATTCAGATTCTGGAAAATCACGGCGTAAATACCGAGGGCCTGCAAATCAAGCCGGAAGAAAAGTCGTTTTTCTGGTCGGGCAAGTATACTAAAGACCTCAATTCGCGCGAGACTATCGCTACCGAGCTGAATGTGCTGGGGTCATTTGACCCCATTATTCCCGACGCGTACCAGACCTGCAAGTACCTGATGCTGGGCAACCTGGCACCGCAGGTGCAGCGCCTCGTCATTCAGCGCCTCGTCAATCGCCCCAAGCTCATTGTGCTCGACACCATGAATTTCTGGATGGATTCGGCGCCCGACGAACTGCTGGCCACCATCGAAATGATTGACGTGCTGAGCATCAACGATGAGGAGGCCCGCCAGCTGTCGGGCGAGTATTCGCTGGTGAAAGCTGCCCGCAAAATTCTGGCGCTAGGGCCCAAGTTCTTGATAATCAAGAAAGGTGAGCACGGCGCGTTGCTGTTTCACAAAAACAAGGTATTCTTCGCCCCAGCCCTGCCGCTGGAAGAAGTATTTGACCCCACCGGCGCCGGCGACACCTTCGCGGGCGGCTTCATCGGCCACATCGCCGCTACCGACGACTGCTCGTTTGAGAACCTCAAGCGCGCCGTTATCCACGGCTCGGCCATGGCCTCGTTCTGCGTCGAGAAATTCGGCACCGAGCGCCTGCTAAATCTGACCCAGGAAGAAATTGAAAGTCGCGAAGCGCAGTTCGAGGCGCTGGTGCGCGTCGAGCCAGTGGGCGTAACAGCCTAGTAATTAGCTGATAAAAATTCTTCAGACCCTCATGCTGAGCTTGCCGAAGCATCTCTGCCGCCCCGCTAGGGTGTTGCTCCATAGAGATGCATCGGCAAGCTCAGCATGAGGGTATTTTTTTATTCATTTAAGTTGACTAACTCCATCACATGCCTACCTGGCTGCGCAAGAACCTAGGCGAAATACTCTTTTTCGCGGCCTTCGCCGTCGTGATGACGACTGATTTGCGCCTGCCAGTGCTCAGCACTATCCAGCGTGGGCTGCTGGCTAGCGGGCTGTGGCGCGCCACGCCGCCGCAGGCTGCGGCGGCGCTGCCGGTGCAGTTTGCCAGCCTGCGCGCCGCCGACTATCCCTACCCGCTGCCGTTGCGCACGCTCGATGGCCGCCCGGCCAATTTGCGCCAGTTCCGGGGTAAGGCGGTGCTGGTGAATTTGTGGGCGAGCTGGTGCCCGCCGTGCCTGGCCGAAATGCCGGGCTTGCAGGCGCTTTATCAAAAGACGGACACCAGCAAAGTAGCTTTCGTACTCATCTCGCTCGATGCCAACCCCAACAAGGCCCGCGCTTTGCTCAAGCGCAAGGGGTACACACTGCCGGTGTTTTTCCCGGCCGCGCCGCTGCCCGCGCCGTTCGATTCGCCTTCCATTCCGTCCACCGTTATCCTGACCCCTAGCGGGCGCCTGGCTGACCGCCACGATGGCATGGCCGACTACGACACGCCCGCCTTCCGGGCGGCACTGGAAAAGCTCGGTACCGGCGGCTAGCCCGGTTGGTGCATGAGGCGCGGCAGGCAACCTCAGCGCGCCTCTAGCGGTACAAGGAAAAGTAAGTTTCTCCCACCTTTCCCTTTTCCCGCCATGTCCCTCGCCAAGAAAGAAACCGACCTCACGAACGATAAAACGTCCGTTAACCCCGCCGCCAATACTAAGAAGAAAAGCACGCAGGTGCAGAGCCCGAACACAATGGACGTATCGGCCCACGGCAACACTACCGATGGCAACAGCGCCGGCCACGGCGTCGATAAAATTCGCAGTAACCCGCAGGGCAATAAGCCCATGTCAGTAAACAGCGGCAAAGTAGGCAAGGGCGGCGACGCCAAGCACTAAGCCCTGAAACATCAGTTGAACGCCCTGCTCTATCGGCCTTACCGTTGAAGCGGGGCGTTTTAGTTAGGTAAAACTAGGCGAACGTAAGAAGTGTGTTCTTGAGGCTCAAAGCGTAGCTGCTCAATGGCGATAGTATGGTCGTTAAGCCAGCATACTCGTTGTGGCTGCCAATTTATTAGCGTCTTGGTCCACAACGGGGTTACCATTCGGTCGGATATAACCCACAATTCGATACTATTGTCAGAAGCTGGACTATCTAAGCCAGGAGAGGCAACAAACAACAGCTTCCGGTTGGGGGAGATATCCGGTACATAAGATAAAGGTGTGAGATGCCCAGATTGCTTGCTGATGAGAAAAGGTTGAGTATGTTCGTAAAGCGTGCTATCTGCCAGCCAGTAGGGGCGGCCCGGAATGCTGCCTAAAAATCGACATTCTACGTCCGATAGCTCATCTTGGTCATGGCGCATTTGCTGTGTATTGTCAGTGAAACGCAATATTGGTCCAACATAGGGCCGCACAAGCAGGATATGCCCATTACGCCGCACCCGCCCGTCGCTTTGCTGTCGAATTAAGTGTGCCTCCTGAAACGTCGGCAACTGACGAGGTGGAGGCGGAAAGTCGCTTTTACTGCCCGGTACCAGCCGTAGCACGAGTCTCCGGCCGACGTGCAGCGTATCAAACGGCCCATTAGTGGCCCGGTCACCAGAGCTATATGCAGTGTCTGGTTTGGTCGGCGCTGGAGCTATTATCAGTGCTTGAGATGGCACCGGGCGGCTACTTAGATGATGCTCGGTCGCGTTCTGTCCGCAGCCAGTTAACAACAGGCAGAGCCAAAGTAACTTTCGCATAGCCAAAAAGTAAGTAAAACAGCGCTAAAACTCCCACCCCAGCCATTTCTGGAAACCAGCTTTCTGGACCTCATCAGCCTCGGCTAGCTTCTCTACGGCGTAGCGCGGGCCGAAGTGCACACCCGGCAGCGCCGCTAGCTCTACCAGCAGGAGCCGGTTCTGGCGAAACACGGCTATCTCGTAGTGCGTCGCGTCGGTGCCGAGCAGGCTTTGCAGGTTCATATCGACGCGCCGGCCGTTCACGGCCACAATCTCGTCATCAGCGGTGAGGGCCGTAGCAGCCGGCGAGCCAGGCCAGATGTACGTGACTTCGGTGCGCTCGTTCTTCACCACCGTGCGGAAGCCGAAAATACCTTCCGAGGCCGAAGCGTTTTCATACGCCACCAGCTGGCAGCCCACCGTGTGCAGCGCCTTGTCGAGTGGCTCCTGCAAGGGTGCGGTGCCGTTGATGAATTTGTCGAAGTAAACCTGCATCTTGCGGCCGGCTACCTCGCCCACAATGCGGGCGTAATCCTCGTCGGTGTAGCCTTTGCCCGTCTTGCCAAAGTCCTCGTAGAGGCGGCGCATCACGTCGTCGAGGCTGCGGGCGTGGCCGTGCAATTGCCGCAGCGTGAGGTCGAGCAACAGAGCCGCTAAGGCCCCTTTGTGGTATACGCTCACTTTGCGGTCGGGCACGCCGGGCTTGTAGCCATCGAGCCAGAGGTCCATGCTAGCGTCGGCCAGGCTCAGGTGCTGGCCGCCCGCGTCGTCGTAGTGCTTGCGTAGCACCAAGTTCAATTCATCAAAATACTGAGCCGGCGTGCGCACATGACTGCGCGCCAGCAGGTACTCGCCGTAGTAGGTCGTGACGCCCTCGGCAATGTAGCAGGTGCGGAAATAATTCTCGCGAGCGTAGTCATAGGGCTGCATCTCGGCCGGCCGGATGGCCTTGATGTTCCAGGCATGAAACAGCTCGTGGCAGCTCACGCCCAGCAGCTCTTTGTACAAAGCTTCCTGCATCAGCAGCTCGGCGGGGCCCAGCACGATTACCGTCGAGTTGTGGTGCTCCACGCCGTGGTAGTGCTTGTAGGGCAAAAACTGGTTCAGGAAATGATAGTCAGCCACCGGGAAGCCGCCAAACAACGTTATTTGCTCCTCCGAAAAAGCCTTGAAATCGGCCAGTAGCTTCGGCCAGTTGAGTAGTGCCTCCTCGCCCTGCGCCCACACGTGGAAGGGCAGCCCGCCCGCCTCGTACTGCTGGTGTTGAATGGTGGGGCTAGCGATGAGCGGCGCATCGGCCAGCTGGTCAAAATTGCTGGCTTGCAGTGTGTTGGGCAGCGTTTGGGGCAGGCCGCAGGCTAGCCGCCAGTCGGCCGGCAAATCCAGCGTGAGCTGGCAGGGCGCATCCTGCTGGCCCTCGGCATACAGCAGGGCCTGCACCGGATTGAGGTAGAGCTGGGTGGCGTCGAGCCACGAGCCGCCGGCATCCATCTGGTGGGCGTAGAAATTGTAGCGCACCCGCACGCTACGGCCGGCCGCGCCGGGCACTTCCCAGCGGTCCTTAGTGGTTTTGCGGTAGGGCAGGGACTCGTCGGTTTCGGCGTCGCTGATTTCTACATGCTGAATCTTCTGGGCAAAATTCTGGAGCTCGTAGCGGCCGGGGCGCCAGGCGGGCAGCTGCAAGGCTAGCGGGCTGCCGGAGTCGGCCGGCACCTCTACCATGAGCTGCACTTGCAAGTAAAACGTGAGCGGATTCTCGAACGAAACGTGGTAGTAAGTCATGGGCGGCGGCAACGAAAGCAACGAGTAAAACTAGCCCTAGCAGGTCATACCCGGGCGTATTCTCTACGCAGAAAGCCCATCCTACTGCTACAGGCCGAGCCGGGCGCGTCATTATCCGGCGGGCTGCTTGCTATTGTAAATCCAAATCCGTACCTTTGCCGGCCCAACTCGCAATTTGACCGGACATGAAACGTACCTATCAACCCTCGCAGCGCAAGCGCCGCAACAAGCACGGTTTCCGCAACCGTATGGAAACTGCCAACGGCCGCAACGTACTGGCCCGTCGCCGCGCCAAAGGCCGCAAGCGCCTCACCGTATCGGACGAAGGCCGTCACAAGCGCTAGTCTTGCAGGCTGTTAGCGCCTAGCTGATGGCTCTTTGCTAGCAGGTAGCCGCATTGTTGGGGTAGGTAATTTGCTGGCCTGGCCAGAAATAACTGCCGCTACAATGCGGCTTCGCTATTTCTTTTATCGTGAACGAGCTACCCGCTGCCAGTCCCCCATCGCCCGCCAACCGAAGCTATACCTTTCCCAAGGCCGAGCACCTGTGCAGCAAGAAGCTGATTGAAAAGCTTTTTAGCCGGCAAAATCCTTCGCTGGGGGTGTATCCGCTGCGCCTTACCTGGGTGGCGGCGCCGGCCCGCACCACGGCCCCGCCCCAGGTGCTCATCACGGTGCCCAAGCGGGCCTTCAAGCGGGCCGTAGACCGTAACCGCCTTAAGCGCCTCGTGCGCGAAGCCTATCGCCTTAATAAATACCGCCTTACCGAAGCCGAAAACGGCCATCCGGTGGCGGTTTTAGGTATTTTGTACACCGGCAAGGAAAAAAGCGCGCTGGCGCTGGTCGAAAAAAAATTAATTTCTGGGTTGAATCGTTTGCTGGCAGAATCTATGGTGCAACCCGCGCCGTAGTTTCGATTATCTTCACGCCAGTATACGGGCGCGCAGGGTGGCGTTTGGCAGGGTAGGGGCGGCTAGCCTCGCGGAGTGCCAACGACTTTGCGGTGCCCAGCTATTCATTTGCCCGATGACAATCCGTAAAAAATTACTCGCTACCCTCGGTCTTGGTGCGCTCGGTCTGGTCAGTTTCCGGGCGGCGTCCGACAGTGACCGGTACTTTGAGATTGCTAAGAACCTCGACATTTTCGCCACCTTATTCAAGGAGGTGAACACGTACTACGTGGACGAGATTACGCCCGGTAAGCTGGTGAAAACGGGCATCGACGGTATGTTGAAGTCGCTGGACCCCTATACCAACTATATTCCGGAAGACGACATCGAGGACTTTCGCACGCTTACCACGGGGCAGTATGGCGGCATTGGCATCGAGGTAGCCAAGCGCAATGGCAAGTTTGTGGTGCAGAGCGCCTACGAAGGCTACCCGGCTCAGAAAGCTGGTCTCCTGCCCGGCGATGAAATACTGACGGTCAACAGCATAAATGTTGACAAGAAATCCAGCTCCGATATCAACAAACTGCTGCGGGGCCAGGCCAACTCGGTAGTGAAGCTGATGGTGACGCGCTATGGCCAGGATAAGCCGGTCGAAATTGAGGTGACCCGCGACCGCATCCAGGTAGATAACGTGCGCTACTACGGCATGCTCACCAACGACATTGGCTACTTTCAGCTAGGGGGCTTCACGATGGATGCGGGCCGCGAGGTGCGCAACGCGGTAGTAAAGCTTAAAGAAAAAGGCGCGAAGAAAATTGTGTTTGATATTCGCGACAACCCCGGCGGCCTGCTCAATGAGGCGGTAAACATTTCCAACTTGTTTGTAGACAAGGGCCTGGACGTGGTGAGCACCAAGGGCAAGGTGACGGAGTGGAACAAGACCTACAAGGCGCTCGATGTGCCGCTCGATACGCAGATGCCGATTGCCGTGATAACGAGCAACCGCTCGGCCTCGGCTTCGGAAATCGTGTCGGGCGTGCTGCAAGACTACGACCGTGCCGTGCTGGTGGGCGAGCGCACCTTCGGTAAGGGCCTCGTGCAGGCTACTAGGCCACTGAGCTACAACTCGCAGCTGAAAGTGACCACGGCCAAGTATTACATCCCAAGCGGGCGCTGCATTCAGGAAATCGACTATTCGCACCGCGCCGACGATGGCGCGCTGAGCAAATTTCCGGACTCGCTGCGCACGGCGTTTAAGACCCAGGCTGGCCGCACGGTGTACGATGGCGGCGGCGTGGCGCCCGATATCGACGTGCAGGACCGCGAAATCGCCGATATCACCCGGGTGCTCATTCAGAAGAGCTACCTCTTTGACTACGCTACCCGCTACCATGCCGAGCACACTACTATCGCGCCGGCCCGCGACTTTAAGCTGTCGGATGCTGAGTACCAGAAGTTTGTGATGTATCTGCAAGGCAAGAGCATGGCCTACAGCACCGATGCCGAGCGCGTGCTCACCGACCTCACCAAAAAGGTGAAGGAGGAAAAGCACTACGACGACGTGAAGCCCGAACTCGACGCCATCAAGCGCAAGGTAGCCGCCAACAAAACCAACGACTTGCAGCGCTTCAAGCCCGAAATCCGGGAGTTGCTGGAGGAGGAAATCGCCTCGCGCTACTATTACGAGAAGGGCCGCACCGAAGCGGGCTTCGACGACGACCTGAATATCCAAGCGGCCATTGCGGTGCTCAATGACCCCAACCGCTACGCCGCACTGCTGAAGCCCGGTGGGCAGGCGGCGAGTGCGCGCAAGTCGGCGGGAACGAAATAAAAAAGAGGCGTCGTAACTGACGCCTCTTTTACTTTTACAGCAATGGATATTCGAGCTTTCGTTGACGTTATTCAGACTACTAAGTGCGAGGTTAGGATGAAAGTAAAAGGTTAGTTCGCACCCGAAGGCTGGAATAATTGGATTATAATTCCAACTTCTGGCTACATTGAAACGGGCGGCCAAGGCCCTTGGCCTATTCGTCAGATACAGTGGGTGGAAATAAATCCTATCGTTACAGAACACATAGGGCGTCTTGGTCATCCTAAGCAAATAGACAGCTTGGTGCAAATTGAGGAAGGTCTGCGTAATGCGACCGTACCCTATACAACCATGAATGGAATAATCCGTATTCTGTTCTCAGATGTACTTTAGCTAGCGCGAGTTTAGCGCAGCGTGACTCGTACTAGTGCTCGAGTACTAGTAATAAGCGCCCTCGACCAAATACCCCTGCACGTAATCCCGAATACCTTCCTCCAGCGAGGCAAACGGCCGGTCGTAGCCGATGCTGCGCAGCTTGCGCATGTCGGCCTCGGTGAAGTACTGGTAAGTGTCGCGGATGTCCTCGGGCGTGTCGCGGAAGCGGATGTCGGCCGGCTGGCCCATCGCGGCGAAGGTGTTGAGGGCGAGGTCCATGAAGGTGCGGGCCTGGCCGGTGCCGAGGTTGTAGAGGCCCGGATGGGTGCGGTGGTGCAGTAGGAAATAGCACACTTCCACCACGTCCTTCACGTACACGAAGTCGCGCATCTGGCCGCCGTCCACGTACTCGGGGTTGTGCGAGCGGAAGAGCTGCATGCTGCCATTCTCGCGAATCTGGCGAAAGGCGTGCAGGATAACCGAGGCCATGCGGCCCTTGTGGTACTCGTTGGGGCCGTAGACGTTGAAAAACTTGAGGCCGGCCCAGAAATAGGGCTTTTCTTCCTGGGCCAGGGCCCACTTGTCGAAGTCGTTTTTGGAGTCGCCGTAGGGGTTGAGCGGGCGCAGCTGGTAGGGCAGGGCATCGTCCTGGTCGGAGTAGCCGAGGCGGCCGTCGCCGTAGGTGGCGCCGCTGCTGGCGTACACCAGCGGCAGGTTGTAGCGCACGCAGGCTTGCCACATCTGCTTGCTGTAGTTGAGGTTGAGCAGGTCGAAGATGGCGGGGTCCTGCTCGGTGGTGTCGGTGCGGGCACCGAGATGAAAGACGAATTCGACCTGCTCGTGGTGGGCGTCGAGCCACGGGAAAAACTCCTCGCGGTCGACGTACTCGCGCAGCTTTTTGCCTTGAATATTGGGCAGCTTTTTCTCAATGGCAAAATTGTCGACTACTACGAGGTCGTTAAAATTAGCAGCGTTGAGGCGGGAGACTAAGCAGCTGGCGATGAAGCCGGCGGCGCCGGTGACGACTATCATATCGAGGAGAATTAGGCCCTAAAGGTAGCAAGGGCCGCCGGCGCTGGGGCCGCCGCCTACCTTTGCGGCCATGCGCGCTTCGCTCTACCTATCGCTCGGGCTGCTTGGGTTGGGGGCCTGCCAACCCGAAAATAAGTCGGCTAGCCCGGCCGCTACCGTGCGGGTGCACGACGACCTGGGCCGCCCCCTCACGCTGCCCGCCCACCCACGCCGGGTGCTGGCGCTGGCCCCCAGCCTCACCGAAATACTATTTGCCGTGGCCGACACGGCCACCATTATTGCCCGCACCCAGGCCGACGACTACCCGGCGGCTGCGTTGCGCAAGCCTTTGGTAAACTCTTATCCGCTCGATTTGGAGCGCCTCGTGGCCCTGCGTCCCGACGTGGTCTTCACCATCGAAGGCATGACGCCGCCCGACGCGGCGGCCCGCCTGGGCCAGCTGGGCATTCCGGTTTATTACCAGAAGTACCGGCGTGTAGCCGATGTGCTGCGCGGCATCAACGACGTGGGCCGGCTGCTGGGCTGCCCGGCGCCGGCCCGGCACCTCACCGACTCGCTGCAAAAGCAGCTCGACCAGCTGGCTAGCCCGCCCCGGCCGGCCGGAGCCGCGCCCACCGTGCTGGCCCTGGCCTCGGCCGACCCCATCTATGTGTACGGGCAGAATACCCTATGTACCGATGAGATAAGGCTAGCGGGCGGCCAGAATGCGGTGCGCGATACTTTTCCGCAGCCTTTTCCGGCCCTGACGCGCGAGTATATTTTAAAGCTGAACCCGGAGGTGGTGCTGGGCGGCCGCTTCGGCAAGCTGGACAGCACGTTTTTCAAAAACAATCCCGAGCTGCGCCGCACCCGCGCCTACCTGGCCCGCCGTGTATACGCCACCACGCCCAACCTATTGCAGCGCCCTGGCCCGCGCGTCGTGGAGGCCGTGCGCGAGCTGCAAGCCCTTTTACGTAAGTAAATGATGCCTGCTATGCACCCCGGCCGCTGGCTTTTGGCGGGCACGCTGCTCACGCTGCTGCTGCTCGGGCTCGGGCTGCGGGTGGGCTCGTATGTTACCGAGTATACCTTTATTTTCAAGACGCTGCGCCACTACGACCCTGGCGACCCCGCCCAGCTGGTGCTGGTGCAGCTGCGGCTGCCGCGCCTGCTGCTGGCCTGGCTGGCGGGGGCCAGCCTGGCGCTGAGCGGCTACCTGCTCCAAACGCTGGTGACGAACCCGCTGGCCGACCCGTACTTGCTGGGTACGGCCTCGGGGCGTCGCTGGGGGCTATTGTGGCGTATTTGTTTTTTCCGGCGCTCACGCTGGGCGGGCTGTATCTGCCGCCGCTGGCGGCGCTGGCGGGGGGGCTGCTGGCCACGGTGCTGGTGGTGGCCATCGGCTCGCGGCGGGGGCGGGTGCTGCCGGCGCCGCTGCTGCTGGGCGGCGTGGCGGTGGGCGCGCTGGCGGCAGCTGTGGGCTCGCTCATCACGTTTCTGAAAGCCGACCAGGGCAACTTGCAGGCGGTGGTGTTCTGGGCGTTCGGGTCGTTTGAGCGGGCTAGCTGGGCGGTGCTGGGCTACCCGGCCGCCGTGCTGGCGGGCAGCCTGGGGCTGCTGGTTTTCTTGCAGAAAGACTTAAATCTACTGCTGCTAGGCGAGGAGCGGGCGCAGGCGCTGGGCCTGCCGGTGGTGCGGCTGCGCTGGCTGCTGCTGGTACTGGTGGCGGCGCTCACGGGGGCGTGGTGGCGCTCTGCGGCCCGGTGGGCTTTGTGGGGCTGGTGGTGCCGCACCTCACGCGGGGGCTACTGGGCACGGCGGGGCGGCTCAACCTAGCGTTTTGCGCGGTGCTGGGCGGGGGCTTTTTGCTGGCCTGCGACTTGCTGGCCCGGCTGCTCTACCCGCCGGCCGGCTTGCCGGTGGGCTTGGTCACGGCCCTGCTGGGGGTACCGTTTTTTGTATCTTTGCTGCGGAAAACAAGTTGATTGTTGCTTGTTACTGGTTGATTGTGGCTAGCCAAAGGCTTGCGGTCAACTGAATAAGCAATAATCCTCAATCAACAATCAGATGCTATACGTCAGCCGCCGCGAGCACTTCAATGCCGCCCACAAGCTCTACAACCCCGCCTGGAGCCCGGAGCGCAACGCGGAGGTTTTTGGCCCCTGCGCCAACGAAAACTGGCACGGCCACAACTACGAGATGATAGTGACCGTGAAGGGCCAGCCCGACCCCGACACCGGCTTCGTCGTCGATTTGAAGGCCCTCAGCGACCTCATTCGCACGCACATCACCGACCAGGTTGACCACAAAAACCTCAACCTCGACGTGCCTTTTCTGAAAGGCCAGCTGGCCAGCACCGAAAACCTGGCCGTGGCTTTCTGGCAGATTCTGGAGCGCGAGTTGCCGGCCATCACCCCGGCTCAGCTGCACTGCATCAAGATTTACGAAACGCCCCGCAACGCGGTGGAGTACTTCGGCTAGGCCCTTCGGCAATTATGAATGAAGAATTATGAATTAGGAATTGAGCCAGCTACTGCTATGGCTTGATAAGCAATTCATAATTCCTAATTCCAAATTCATAATTAAAAATGAAATACTACCTCATAGCCGGCGAGCGCTCCGGCGATACCCACGCCGCCCACCTGCTGCACGAGCTTAAAAACCAGGACCCCGGCGCGGATTTTCGCTACTGGGGCGGCGACCAGATGGAGGCCCAGGGCGGCCACCTCGTGCGCCACTACCGCGACCTGGCCGTGATGGGCTTCTGGGAAACGGCTACCAGCCTGCTCAAATTTCGCGGTTATCTGAAAGAGTGCCAGGCCGATATTCTGGGCTACCGGCCCGATGTGCTGATACTGGTAGACTACGGCGGGTTCAACCTGCGCATGGCGGCCTGGGCCAAGGTGCAGGGTATTCGGGTGTTTTACTATATCTCGCCCAAAATCTGGGCCTGGAACCAAAGCCGCGTAGAAAAAATCAAAACTTTGGTAGACAAGATGTTCGTCATCCTGCCTTTTGAGTCTGAATTCTACCAGCGCTTCGACTATAAGGTCGATTACATCGGCAACCCCACGGCCGACGAGGTGGCGGCTTTTCGGCCCGACCCTAGTTTTCTGACCCAGCACGGCATCGACCCCGAGCGTAAAATCATTGCTGTGCTGCCGGGCTCGCGCAAACAAGAAATTGAGGAGATGCTGCACGAGATGCTGGCCGTGCTGCCCGCCTTTCAGGAGTACCAGTTTGTGGTGGCCGGGGTGAGCAACCTCGACCGTGCGTACTACGCCCACTTTGAGCGCAACGGTATCAAAATCGTATTTGACCAGGCCTACGACCTGCTGAGTCGGGCCAGCGCGGCGCTCGTAACCAGCGGCACAGCCACCCTCGAAACGGCGCTGTTCGGGGTGCCGCAGGTGGTGTGCTACCGCACCAGCGGCCTTACCTACATGATTGGCAAAGCGGTGATTAAAGTGCCTTACATCTCGCTCGTGAACCTCATTGTGGGCCGCACGGTGGTGGAGGAATACATCCAGGGCGATTTCACGGCCCGCAACCTGCTTGACGAACTCAAGCGTCTGCTCACCGACGAGGAGTACATTGCCAAGCAAAAAGCCGGCTACGCCGAGTTGCGCCAAAAGATGGGCCAGCACAACGCCGCCCGCCAGGCTGCCGCGCTGATGATTAACTACCTGGGCGAAAAACAAGCCGCCGCTTAGTTTCTGCAAGGCTAGCGGAGCAAGTGGGAAGATTGAACATTTGGGCCGGCTCGACTATTTAGGTAGTCAGGCCGGCCCAGTCAATGTAAGGGCGGGCCAGCTTGCATGTCGCCTTTTCTCACTCTCTCCCAGGCTAGCGCCGAGCGCACTACGGTGCAGCGCGTGGTGGGCTCGGCGCTCACGCGCGCTACCGACGTGCTGGCCATCGAGGCGCCCCTCGAAATCAGCCTGGAATACGGCTCCGCCGGCCAGCGCCAAACCCACAGCCTGGCCGTGACCATGCGCACGCCCGGCCACGATGCCGAGCTGGTAGCGGGCTTCCTGCTGAGCGAAGGCATTGTGCAGCAGGCCGCTGACATTATCACCATCGAGCACCACGCCGACCCGCGCCGCCCCAAGGAGCGCGGCAACGTGGTGCGCGCCGCGCTAGCCCCCGGCGTAGCGCTGGCGCTGGATAGACTGGAGCGGCATTTCTACACCACCTCCAGCTGCGGCGTGTGCGGCAAAACCAGCATCGACGCCGTGAAGGCTACTAGTTGCCCCGCGCCGCCGCCCGCCGCTAGCCCCCGGGTGCCGGCCAGCCTCATTCACGCGCTGCCGGCGCGGCAGCGGGCGGCCCAGCCGGTTTTTGAGCAAACCGGCGGCTTGCACGCCACGGCCTTGTTTTCGGCCGAGGGCGAGTTACTATTGCTGCGCGAAGACGTAGGCCGCCACAACGCGTTCGATAAAGTAGTGGGTGCCGCGCTGCTGGCCGGCCAGTTGCCGCTGGGCCAGCACATCGTGTTGCTAAGTGGCCGGGCTAGCTTCGAGCTGGTGCAAAAGGCCGCGCTGGCGGGCGTAGCCATTCTGGCGGCCGTGGGCGCGCCGAGCAGCCTGGCTGTGGAAGCGGCCGAAGAATTTGGCCTCACGCTGCTGGGCTTCGTGCGCAACGAGCGATTTAATATTTACAGCCATGCCCAGCGTATCAACGGGTTATGAAACTAAGACTGGAAGAAAACTCCCTGCGCCTGCGCTTATCGGAAGAAGAGGTGCGGCAGTTTGCCGCTACCGGCCGGGTAGCCTACACCATCGCGTTTGGGCCGGGGCCCGGCCAGACGCTGCTGTATGCGCTGGAGCGGCTGCCGGCCGCTAGCCCTGCTTCGGCCGTGCAGGTGCGCTACGAGGCCGGCGCGCTGGCCGTAGAGGTGCCCGCCGCCGTGGCCCGGAACTGGACTGATACCGAAAACATTGGCTTTAAAAGCGCGGTTTTGGTAGCCGAAGGCCAGGAATTACGTATTCTGGTTGAAAAAGACTTGGACTGCCGCCATTAGCCGGCTAGGCTGCCCCCCCGGGCGGCGGCTGGCTGGTGGGGTTTGTTCCTTTGCAATAGCCATTCCCACCTTTTTACTATGCATCCGATGGAAGAGTCACCAATTGCCGACCCAAGCAAAGCCGGCAAAAGCGAGCAGCAGGGCGCCCAGGCCAACCAGCCCAAGAGTGGCGAGCGCTCGGAGCAGGGCGAGGCGCCCGCCCCCGACCACTACCGCCCCGACCCGCAGAATGAGCGTGACCAGCGCCACATTCCGGCCCCCGACACGCTGGGCGCCAAGTACCGCAACCCGGTGCTGGCCCAGCCCACCGAAGAGTTTACGGGCCTGAAGCTGGAAAACCGCATGAAAATTGCGGCCGGCGTGCAGGCCGTTATCAAGTCGATGGAATTTAACTGGGGCGAGGCGGGCCTCACGCGCGGCACCCACGGCTTGCTCAAGATGAACCAGAAGGATGGTTTCGACTGCTCATCCTGCGCCTGGCCCGACCCCGATGACCACCGCTCGGTAGCCGAGTTTTGCGAGAACGGCGCCAAGGCAACGGCTTCGGATGCCGACGACAAAGCCTGCGGCCCCGAGGTGTTTGCCAAGTACAGCCTGGCCGAGCTTTCGCACCTGAGCGACCGCGACCAGAATAACCTCGGCCGCCTCACCCACCCGATGGTGAAGCGCCCCGGCGGCACTCACTACGAGCCCATCGAATGGCCCGAAGCCTTCGAGATTATCGGCCGCGAGCTGAACGCGCTGAAGTCGCCCAACGAAGCCGCGTTCTACACCTCGGGCAAGGTGCCGAATGAGCCGGCATTCCTGTTTCAATTGTTTGCCAAGCAGTTCGGCACCAATAACTTGCCCGACTGCTCCAACATGTGCCACGAAAGCAGCGGCGCGGCCCTTAGCCCCACGCTGGGCCTGGGCAAAGGCTCCGTTACGCTCAACGACATCCACGAGGCGGAGGTGATTCTCATCATCGGCCAAAACCCTGGCACCAACCACCCGCGCATGCTCACGGCCTTGCAAAAAGCCAAGCGCAATGGGGCCAAAATCATCAGCGTGAACCCGTTGATTGAGGCTGGCCTGAATCACTTCAAGAATCCGCAGGATTTTATGAACCCGCTCAAGGCGCTGGGCGCGCTACTGGGCGATGGCACGCCGATAACCGACCTGTTCCTGCAAGTGCGGGTCGATGGCGACATGGCCCTGTTGCGCGGCATCATGAAGCACCTCTTTGAGGCCGAGGACATGAACCCCGGCCAGGTAGTGGACCATGCTTTCGTGAAGCAGTACACTACGGGCTTCGAGTCGTTTGAGCAGAATATCCGCGCTACCAGCTGGGAGGACATTGAGCAACTCAGCGGTATCAGCCGGGCATTATTGCTGGAAGCGGCCAACATCATCGCCCACAAGCAGAAAATTATCACCTGCTGGGCTATGGGTGTAACGCAGCAGCGCCAGGGCGTGCAGACCATTCAGGAGATTGTGAATCTGCAGCTTATGAAAGGCGCCATTGGCAAGCCCGGCGCGGGCACCTGCCCGGTGCGCGGCCACTCCAACGTGCAGGGCGACCGCACGATGGGCGTATGGGAGCAGCCGACCAAAGAGTTTCAGGACGCGCTAGGTAAGGAATTCAACTTTAAAGCGCCCTATGAACACGGCTACGACACGGTGGAGGCCATCAAGGCCATGTATCACGGCGAGTTGAAGGTGTATTTCGGCTTGGGTGGCAACCTGCTGGCCGCCGGCCCCGATACTGAGCTGATTGCCGAAGGCATGCGCCGCCAGAACCTGACCGTGTACGTGGGCACCAAGCTCAACCGCGGCCACCTCACCACCGGCAAAACCAGCCTGCTGCTGCCCTGCTTCACGCACGCCGACATCGACATGCAGAAGAGCGGCCACCAGATGACGAGCTGCGAAAACTCGATGGGCGTGGTGAGCCAGAACAAGGGTGTGCTTGTGCCGCTGCCCGGCAATAAAATACTGAGCGAAGTCGCCATTCTGGCCGGCGTGGCTATTGCTACCCTCGGCGAGAAAACCAACGTGGCCGACTGGGTAGCCATGACGGAGAACTACGACGTCATCCGCGACCACATTTCGCGCGTAATTCCCGGCTTCGAGAAATTCAACGAGAAGCTGCGCAAGCCCGGCGGCTTCTACCTGCCCAACGGCCCCGCGAGCGCAAGTTCACGACCAAGAACGGCATGGCGAACTTCACCACGACCACCCTGGAGAAGTACACCACCGAGCCCGACCAGCTCATCCTGATGACGGTGCGCAGCCATGACCAGTTCAACACCACCATCTACGAGTACAACGACCGCTACCGGGGCATCCACGGCGAGCGCCGGGTGCTTTTTATGAATAAAGAAGATATTGCCGCCCGCGGCCTCAAGGCCAAGGACCTCATCGACATCACGAGCCACTACGAGGGCGAGCAGCGCACCGTGGAGAAGTTTATCGTAGTGCCCTACGATATTCCGAAGGGCAACGTATCGGCCTACTTCCCGGAGGCTAACCCGCTGGTACCCATTTCCAGCGTAGCCAAAACGAGCAACACGCCCACCTCCAAGTACGTGGTGGTGACGGTGGCGCCTACCAAGGCCGAAAAGGTGCCGCAGGCGCAGAAGCAGCGGCAGCAGGCCGTGCCAGCGTAGTAAGGTTATCTAGTGAAAAGCCCCTGGCAGCCTAGCCAGGGGCTTTTTCTTTCCCAACTACTTGGCGCTAGCCTCTGTACAAGCCTGGCTATAGCTAATGAGCAAAATAATACTGCCGCCAGCTTGCCGGGCCAACGGATAGTTCTACCTTGCAGCGACTTAGTTTTTTCTAACCCACCCAATCCCCAAGTTTTCACTTTCTTCTTTCACTATGGCCGATAATTCCTCTGCCGGGCTGCTTGACCGCAGCCGTACTATTGCGCCGCCTGGCTACAACCGCTGGCTGATACCGCCGGCCGCGCTGGCTATCCACCTAGCCATCGGGCAAGCCTATGCCTTCAGCGTATTCAACAAGCCGCTAGGGTCGCTCATCAGCGGCGACGCCGACCACCCGGCCCCCGATGACTGGACGCTGGCCCAGATTGGGCTAACGTTCTCGATTGCCATTGTGCTGCTGGGCTTGTCGGCCGCTATTTTTGGCAAATGGCTCGAACGCGTGGGGCCGCGCAAGGCCATGCTGGCGGCATCGCTGTGTTTCGGTGGCGGCTTCCTGATTGGCTCGCTCGGCATTCATTTGCACAATATTTTGCTGCTGTACTTTGGTTATGGCTTCGTGGGCGGCATCGGGCTGGGCATCGGCTACATTTCACCGGTGAGCACGCTCATCAAGTGGTTTCCTGACCGCAAAGGGGTAGCTACGGGCATGGCCATTATGGGCTTTGGGGGCGGCGCCATGATTGGCTCGCCGCTGGCCACCAGCCTCATGGCGCATTTTAAGGCTTCTGCCCCGCAGGGGGTAGCACCTACTTTCATTGTGATGGGCATTATTTACCTGCTCTTCATGCAGTGGGGCGTGTGGACCATTCGGGTGCCGGCCGATGACTGGAAGCCCGCCGGCTACGTACCCAATGAAGAGCACAGCGCGCTCATCACTACCGGCAACGTGTCGGCCGACAATGCCATCAAAACGCCGCAGTTCTGGCTGCTGTGGGTGGTGCTGCTCTGCAACGTAACCGCCGGTATCGGGGTGCTCGAAACGGCTTCGCCGCTGATTCAGTCTGTTATAAAAGGTACTGCAAAAGGACAGGGTATGACGGAAGCCGCCCTGGTGGCCGCCGGCGCTGGCTTCGTGGGCCTGCTGAGTTTGTTTAATCTGCTAGGGCGTTTTTTCTGGTCGTCGGCCTCCGATAAGCTAGGGCGCAAGGTGACCTACGCCATCTATTTTGGGTTGGGCATTCTGCTCTACGCCCTGGCCCCGACGCTGAGCCACAACGCCCAGCTAGCCCTGTTTGTGGTAGTATGCTGCGTGATTATCAGCATGTACGGCGGGGGCTTCGCCACTATTCCGGCCTACCTGTCCGACCTGTTTGGGAAGTACCAAGTGGGGGCTATCCACGGGCGTCTGCTCACGGCCTGGAGCACGGCGGCCATTGTGGGTCACTTGATTGTGAGTACGTTAACTGAACACGCTAAGGCATCAGGCCTCAAGGGCGCCGCCACTTACCAGCCTGTGTTCTATACCATGGCCGGCCTGCTTGCCGTGGGGTTATTAGCTGACCTGGCCGTGACGGCCGTAAATGAGAAGTACCAGGAAAAAGGCCCGGTTACTGTTGAAGCTGGCGGCCACTAAGTGCCGACATTCACGTTTAATTCTCCGCAACCCATGAACCCGCAATCAACTTCTACCCCGGCCGCTGCTCCCGAGGCCACAAGCGGCGGCTCCACCGTGCTAGCGTGGCTGTACGTAGGCATTCCCCTGGCCTGGGGCGTGTCGCAGACATTCCTCAAGGCCCTAACGCTGTTTAAATAGCCTAACCTAATAAGCTAACGGTAAAAAGCCGCTCATTCCTCACCAGGAATGAGCGGCTTTTGCATTTGGCGGTGCTGCCGCGGCTAGCCTTAGTGGCGCTGCATTGGCCACAGTAACCCAGCCGCGCCCTGCATTATGCGTCCAGCCGGGCCGGTTTTGGTGGCCTGTTTGATTTGTATACAAAGCTGTTTGATTCCTGCTTTCGGCTGATTAGGGGCTAGCGGACCTTTGTGCTGCGTCTTTCGGTTCGCCATCAGAGCAGACGGCCAGGCCACGAGAATAATTATTGTAGGCTTATTAACAACCTGCTACAAGCTTATGACAGATAAGAAAGTATGGCTGATTACCGGCGCGGGCCGGGGTCTGGGCCTCGACATTGCCAAAGCGGCGCTGGCCGCTGGCTATGCCGTAGTGGCTACCGGCCGCAACAAGGAAAAGGTAGCCCAGGCTATTGGGGCCGCTGCCGACTTGCTGGTAGTGCCCCTGGACATTACAAAGCCTGCCGAAGCCGAGGCCGCTGTCAAAGCCGCAATGGCCCGGTTTGGCCGCCTCGATGTGCTGGTAAATAATGCCGCCAGCTTCTACGCGGGCTTTTTTTGAGGAGCTAAGCCCGGAGCAGATGGCTGCGCAGCTTGCCACTAGCCTTATCGAGCCGATGAATGTGACGCGGGCCGTGCTGCCGGTGCTACGCCAGCAGCGGGCGGGGCAGCTAATTACCATCTCCTCAACGGCCGGCCTGGGAGGCTTTGAGTTCGGCACGGCGTATGCGGCGTCGAAGTTCGGCCTGGAGGGCTGGATGCGCTCGCTGCTCGAGGAAGTGGCGCCGTTTGGCATTGAGGCCATCACGGTGAATCCGGGCTTTTTCCGGACCGAGTTGCTCACGCCGGAATCCGCTAGCTTTGCCGCGCACCCTATTGCCGACTACGACGAGCGCCGGCAAGCCCAGGAGCAGTTCTGGCAAGGCTACAACGGCCAGCAGGCGGGCGACCCGGCCAAGCTCGCTCAAGCTCTGCTCACGATTTCGGCCGCCGAAAAGCCGCCCCGCCGCTTTTTAGCCGGGGCCGACGCCCTTGCCACCGCCGGGCAGGTGCTGGCCGACTTGCAGCACGATATTGACGCGTATCGGGAGCTAGCCGGCTCGCTGGCCTACGACGCGCCGGCGTCCGGCGCCACCCACTAAATGCCAGGCCGTGCTGGCTAGCCCCCCAGCTACCAAAACTACCCAGCGGTTTCGCGGGTAAAATCGTACTTAATGCGCCATGCCAAAAGCCCTTGCTCCGCCGCCGGTCAGTATTGCCCCGCTTGCTGCCGCTGGCGGCGGCGAGATAACCGTGCTGACCATGCCGGAGGCCGAGTGCGGCATGGGCCAGTACGACCGGCGCGACGTGTTTAAGTGCGTGCTGGTGCTGGCAGGTGCCAACGAGCTGCACTATGCCACCCACAGCTACCATATCGACCAGCCGGCGCTGGTGTTTACCAATCGCTTAGTGCCGTTTGCGTGGGAGCCCGTTGCGGACTCGCCTGCGCAGGATGGCTACATCTGCGCTTTTACCGAGCCCTTTTTGCAGTCGGCCATGCGTGGCGTCAGCCTCAAGGAATCGGTGCTGTACCGGGTAGATGGCAACCCCGTGTATTACCTCGACGACGAGCAGCGGCGCTACCTGCGCGAGGTCTTTGCCCGCATGCGCCGCGACTTCGACTCGGCCTACGAGCACAAGGACGACCTGCTCCGCAACCAGCTCTCGCTCGTTGTGCACGAGGCGGCCCGCTTGCAGCCCGCTAGCCCCTATCCGGCCGTGGCTACCAAGGCGGCCGAGCGCATCACTAACTTGTTTATGAGCCTATTAGAAATTCAATTTCCGGTAACAAAACACTACCACGAGCCCCTGCTGAAAAACGCCCAGGACTTTGCCGACCGGCTGGCTATCCACGTCAATAGCCTGAACCGGTCGGTGAAGGAAGTGACCGGCAAGCCCACCACGGCCCACATCGCCGAGCGCCTCACCAGCGAAGCCAAACTGCTGCTGCACCACACCAACTGGAGCGTGGGCGACATTGCCGACCGCCTGGGGTTTGAGTACGTCACTTATTTCCACCGCTTTTTCAAGCAGCACACCGGCCTCACACCGCTGGCTTTTCGCCAGGCAGCATGATGGCAGGTAATGCGCTCGCAAGGTTCCGCTAGTTCCGGTAGCGCCATACCGGCCATGCCGTGCCCGCTGCAAAGTGCGTTTGCCCCGCCGCCAGCTCCAGTAAGCCATCGGCCGCCAGCAGGCCGGCTAGGTCGCCCGAGCCGGCGGTAGGCGCCGGGTGGGCCAGCAGGCGGCCATCGGGCGCATTTTCGAGGCGCACGGCCAGAAAATACGTGAGCGCGGGCTTAAAATCGACTGCGCTGGCCAGCTCCGCAAACGCGGGCTGGCTAGCCCCGGCGGGTAGCCCCTGGCACTGGCGCAGCCAACTCTGCACGTAGCGGTAGTAGTTGGCAAACGTGGCCACCGGGTTGCCAGGCAGCGCAAATACCACTGCCCCGCCCGCCAGCTGCCCAAACCAGAATGGCTGCCCCGGCCGCTGCGCCACCCGGTGAAAAATTTCCTCTACGCCCAGCTCGCGCAGCGCCTGCGGCAAAAAGTCGGCCTGGCCCTTCGACACGCCGCCGCTCAGCAGCACCGCGTCGAAGCCGGCCAGCAGCGCCGGCAGCTCATTTTTAAGCGAAGCTAAATCGTCGAGCAGGTGAAACTCTTGGCTTTCACAGCCGGCCAGGGCTAGCGCGGCGCACAGCATCGGGCCGTTGGAGCGGCGAATCTGGTGGGGCAGGGGCATGGCTTCGATGGGTACAATCTCATCGCCGGTGCTGACCACGGCCAGGCGCGGGCGGCGCGCCACCGCTAGGGTGGTGGCGCCCACGGTGGCGGCCACCGCGATTTCGGCCGGACTCAGCACGAGGCCGGGGGCTAGCAGCCGCGCGCCGGCCGGCTGGTCGCTGCCCTGGGCGTGCACGTTGTGGCCCTGGCGCGGCGGGCGCACGCGCACGGTGGCGCGGCGGCCGGGGCCGTCGCTAAAATCCAGGTCCTCGTAGCGGATAACGGTGTCGGTGCCCGGTGGCAGGGCCGCGCCGGTCATTATTTCCACGGCGGCCTGCGGGTTGCTGAGGGGCGCGGGCGCGGCGCCGGCTAGCTGCGTGCGCTCGATGGGGAAGGTGGTTTGCCCACTTTCCAAGCTGTTGTAGCGCAACGCGATACCATCCATCGTGACGCGCGGATAGGGTGGGAAATCGCGGTCAGCGACCACTGTTTGGCGCAGCACGCGGCCCACAGCCAGGGCTAGCGGCACGGTCTGGGTGGGCAGCAGGCGGGCGGTGGCCAGCACCCGGCGAGTAGCATCTTCGACGGAAAGCACGTAGGAGAAAGAAGAAAAAGGATAATCGGCAAGCAAACTGCAAGCTAATTTTCCGCTGAATTGTTGTGAAGCTATGACCGAAAACGCTGCCCCCGCTCCAAACACGCCGACCTCACCCGCCCCGACTTCGGCGAATTTGCTCGCCACGAGCTGGCTTTCCTGGGCGCGCCCTGCGGCGATATTCAGCGGCTGGCCGCTAGCCTCACGGCCGCGCTGGCCCCCGCTGGCCATCGCGTGGGCTACGTCGATGCCGACCACGCCAGCGGCGACGCCGCCGCGGCGCAGAGTATGAGCCCGCTTTTGCAAGCCGGTGCCTACGCCGAGCTGACCGACAAAATTCACTTTCGCCGCCTCGATGAGCGGCGCGCTATCGACCGGTTTTCGCAGCCCGCGCTGCTGGCCGGAGCTAGCCTGGCGCTGGTCAATGGCAATCACTTTCGGGCCCGCCAGCAGGTGGTGCTCATCGACCCGCGCAAATCACTGGCCCACAAGCTCGACAAGCTAACCGACGTGCAGGCCATTGTGCTGGCCCCCGGCGTGACCGAACTGCCCGACTACCTGCAAGCCCACCTGCCACACCACGCGCAGCTGCCGTGCTTTGCCCTGGCCGACACGGCTGGCCTGGCTGCCTGGGTGCAGCAGTGGCTGGCGGCGCGCCGCGCGCCGCTGCGCGGACTTGTGCTGGCTGGCGGCCTCAGCCAGCGCATGCAAACCGATAAGGGCCGCCTACGCTACGGCCCTACCGGCCGTGAGCAGCGCGAGGTAGCCGCTGGCTTGCTTGCAGAAATCTGCCAAGATGTGTTCGTGTCGTGCCGGGCCGAGCAGGCCGCCGAGCTGCCGGCGGGCTTGCAGCCATTGCCCGATACTTTTCTGGGGCTAGGGCCGCTAGGAGGCATTCTGTCGGCCTTCCGGCACGACCCCAACGCCGCTTGGCTGGTGCTGGCCTGCGACCTGCCGTTTCTTACCGCCGACGTGCTGCGCCAGCTGGTGGCTGCCCGCCAGCCCGCTCGGCTCGCCACAGCGTTTCAAAGCCCGGGCAATGAGTTTCCCGAGCCGCTTATCACCATCTTCGAGCCGCGCGCTTATCCTGAGCTGCTGCGATTTCTGGGATTGGGCTATTCCTGTCCGCGTAAAATGCTCATCAATAGTGATGTGCAGGTGCTGCCCACGCCCGGCGGCGAGGCCCTGCGCAACGTGAACACGCCCGCCGAGCGTGCTGCTGCCGAGCAGGCGCTGGCAGGCATATTTACGTCAAAAGCAACCCATTGATGCCCCGTGTGCTACTGCCGTGAACGTCGGCGGCGAAATAGTCGCGTGCTGGCAGGTGCTGCTGTTGGGGCGATGACTTTCTGGCTTGGCCCGTCAGTTTTGATGCGTGCCACGCTGGTGTCAAGCAGTTTGGATGTTAAGGAAAGTGTGGGCTACGCTACCCTGAGCATCCGCAACGAATTGCGGCGGGTAAATCTGCTCAGTCACTACGCCGCGCGCATCAGCCGCAGCGGCGACTTCTCAAACTTGCTGCGGGCGTAGCTTTCCGTAATCATAAGCTCTACCACGCCGGCCTCCGACGGCATCTCAAACATGGCGTCGGTCATGATGCTCTCGCAAATAGAGCGCAGGCCGCGCGCCCCCAGCCGGTATTCGTCGGCCCGCTCCACAATGTACTCCAGCGCCCCTTCGGTAAAGTCGAGCGCAATATTTTCCATTCCAAACAGCCGCTTGTATTGCCGCACCAGCGAGTTCTTCGGCTCGGTGAGGATGAGGCGCAACGTGGCTTTATCCAGCGGATTGAGGTGGGTGAGTACTGGCAGGCGGCCAATCAGCTCCGGAATGAGGCCGAAGGATTTAATATCCTGGGCCGATACGTAACGCAGAAAATTCTGCGTGTCTACGTTCTCCTCCAAATTGGTCTTCGAGAAGCCCATCGGCTTGGTATTCAGCCGGCTCTTGATAATGCGGTCGATACCCGAAAATGCCCCGCCGCACATAAAGAGAATATTCTCAGTATTCACCGAAATCATTTTCTGGTCGGGGTGCTTGCGGCCCCCCTGCGGCGGCACGTTGATGTGCGTGCCCTCCAATAGCTTCAGCAGCGCCTGCTGCACACCTTCGCCGCTCACATCGCGCGTGATGCTGGGGTTGTCGCTCTTGCGGGCAATTTTATCAATCTCGTCGATATACACGATGCCGCGCTCGGCCGCTTCCAGGTTGTAGTCAGCCGCTTGCAGCAGGCGCGTCAAAATGCTTTCCACGTCCTCGCCCACGTAGCCGGCCTCGGTCAGCACCGTGGCATCGGCAATGCAAAAGGGCACTTGCAGAATTTTGGCCAGCATCCGGGCCAGGAAAGTTTTGCCCGTGCCGGTTTCGCCCACCATGATGATGTTCGATTTCTCAATTACCACTTCGTCGTGCTGCGGCTTCTGCATCAGGCGCTTGTAGTGGTTGTACACCGCTACGCTCATCACGCGCTTGGCTTCATCCTGGCCTACCACGTACTGGTCAAGGTGTTGCTTGATTTCGCGGGGCTTGATGAGGTTAAACTTGGGCTGCCGCGCCTCGGCTTGCAGCTTGGTTTCTTCGCTCAGAATGTGCTGGGCCTGCGCCACGCACTTCTCGCAGATATGGGCATTAATGCCCGAAATCATTACCGCGACGTCGCGCTTGGGTTTATTGCAGAAGGAGCAGGCTATTTCCGGCATCGGGAGTATTCAAATAGGAAAACTGTTTTCAGAAGAAAACGGCTACAAAGATAAGTTGGCTACCCAGTATTGCGCCCGGCTAGCCCAAGGAAACCAAGCATGAGCTAGCAGTTGCAAAGCAGCTAAGCTCTCCAAAAGTTCGGGCAACTACCTCAAAAGCTCGCCTGCCTATAACAGAAGAAGCTCCGGCTAGCCAGCCAGAGCTTCTTCTGTTCTCAGGTACTATCCACAAAACTCGACCAATCCAAAAGAATCCGCCGAAACAAAGTTCAGCGAAGCTAATCCGTGGTTCAGACAGTTACGCCGGCTTTTTCTCCAGTACCTCGTCAATCAGGCCGTACTCTTTGGCCTCATCGGCGCGCATCCAGTAGTCGCGCTCCGAGTTGTCGTAAATTTCCTGGTACGTTTTGCCCGAGTGTTTTGCCAGAATGTCATACAGCTCTTTCTTGAGCTTCAGAATCTCGCGGGCTGTGATTTCAATGTCGGTCGACTGGCCCTGCGCCCCGCCGCTAGGCTGGTGAATCATCACGCGGGCGTGGGGGAGGGCCGAACGCTTATCCTTGGCACCGCCGGCCAGCAGCACCGCACCCATCGAAGCCGCGAGGCCCGTGCAAATCGTGGCCACGTCGGGGTTCACGTACTGCATGGTGTCATAAATACCCAGGCCAGCGTATACCGAGCCCCCGGGCGAGTTGATATACAGTAGGATATCTTTTTTCGAGTCGGCCGATTCCAGGAACAGCATCTGCGCCGTCAGGATGTTGGCGATGTAATCGTCAACGGCCGTACCCAGGAACACGATGCGGTCCATGATAAGGCGCGAAAACACGTCGATTTCCCGGAAGTTCTGCGGGCGCTCCTCAATCACCGAGCGGGTCATGCCCGTGGGCATGATGAGGCCACCGCGCGTTTGGCCCTCCACGTGCTGGATATATTGGTCAACACCCAAGCCACTGAGGCCCTGATGCTTTACGGCAAATTTGCGAAACTCTTGTTTATTCAGCATGAGGGAAATAAGTAGGGGGGAAGCGGCTGCTTGCCCATGTTTAAAACCAGAAGACGGGTAAAGGTTGCCGATGTTGTAAACGTACTGCGCACAACACAAAAAAGCCCTTACGCGGGGCGTAAAGGCTTTTTTAACTTGCCAACCGGCCCGAAGGTTTAGCCTTCGTTCTGGTTGCGGAATTCTTCGGCCGTTACGGGCTCATCCGTAACAACAACTTTGCCACGCAGGGCCTCTACTACTTTTTCTGCCAGAATGGCTTCGTACTCCTGCACGTAGTTCTTGCCGTTCTCCTGCTTGAGGTAGTTGTCGGCGAAACCTACCATGCCCTGGCGCATCTCGTCAGTCAGCTGCATGCCGCCGCCAAACTGGCCCAGAATCTTGTCCAGCACGCGGTTGCGAATTTCGTCAGTCTCAACCTTGAGACCCATGTCTTCCACCACTTTGTTGCGGATAAGGCTCCACTTCAGCTCACGCTCGTAGTCCGAGTAGTGCTGCTCCACGGTAGCGGCGTCAAGCTTGCCTTCGTTGGCGCGCACCAGCCACTTCTTAAAGAACTCCACCGGAATGCGGATGGTCGTGTTGTCAATCATCGCATCGATGAGCTTGCGGTTCACCAGGTTGTCCGACTCGCGGTCGTAGTTGCCCTGCACCGTTTCGCGCACCTTCGCGTCAAATTCCTCTTTCGAAGAAACGGCCTCGGGGCCGAATACTTTGTCAAACAACTCCTGGTTTTCCTCCGGAGCGGCCGTGCGATTAATTTTCTCTACCTCAAACTCATAGTCGCCGGTAGCGCCGCTAGCCTCTTCCTTGCTCAGGCCCGAGAAGCTGCGGATAGCGCCCGCGTCGCCACCAAAAGCGTCGCTCAGGTCAAAGGTCAGCGTGTCGCCGGCCTTCACGCCAATGAAGCGCTCCTGGCCATTCTTTACCTTGTTGATGGGCAGCAGCACCGTCTGGCCTTCGCCTTCCGCACCGGCCTTTTTCAGCTTGCCGAAGAGGTAGTCATCCGCCTCCGAAACTTCGGGGTTAGTGGTTTCGCCAAACTGACGCACAATCTGCTCGTTGGTTTCGGCTAGGGTCGCGTCGTCGAGCGTGATGGCCGGCCGCTTTAGCTCCACCTGGTTTTCGGCGGGCAGCGCGAAGTCGGGCAGCAAGCCCAGCTCAAACTGGAAGTCGAACGACTTAGCGGTATCAAAGTCAACATCACTCGGCACCGGAATCGGCTCGCCCAGGATTTTTACGTTATTATCGCGCAGGTACGAATCAACCGAGCTGCCGAGCAGGCGGTTGATTTCGTCGGCCAGAATGCCTTTGCCGTACATCTTGCGCACCAGGCCAGCGGGCACTTTGCCGGGGCGGAAGCCTTTGAACTGCGCCTTCTTGGTGGTCTCTTTGATTTGCTTCTCTACGGCGTCGCTGTAGTCAGCCTCATCGAGATGCACGTTCAGCAGCCCGGTTAGCTGCTCCTCATTGCGGTCAAGCGTAATATTCAAAACGGTGGGAGCAAGCTTGGTGCTTGCCAGTCGGAAAGGTTAAAAAAAAATGTGATGAATGTGAAAATGTGGGAGATGTGAAGATGTTACAAGTTCATTTTCACATCTCCCACATTTTCACATTCATCACATTTGCTAACTGTGCGGATGGAGGGACTCGAACCCACACGCCTTGCGGCACCAGATCCTAAGTCTGGCACGTCTACCAATTTCGCCACATCCGCAGGTGGGCTCCTCGCTGCCGTTCGCTGCGGGGCCGCAAAGGTAGGAATTATTTGGTAGCTTCGCAAAACTCCGAGTAGAATAAATAGGCGGCTGTCACCTTTTGCTTCCTACGCGTGTTATTTGCGGTACCATGCCTCCCGTAATTGACCTTGAAGCCGAGCGCCAGGAAATCCTGCGCCACTATCGCCGCCTGCTGCGCACGGCCAAGCCATATTTGCACGACGGCGATACCAAGCTGATTAAGAAGGCGTTTAATCAAAGCCTGGAAGCGCACAAGAACATGCGTCGCAAGTCGGGCGAGCCCTACATTCTGCACCCGCTGGCCGTGGCCCAGATTGCGGTGGAAGAAATCGGGCTGGGCACTACGAGCATCGTGGCTGCCCTGCTGCACGATGTGGTGGAGGATACGCCCACCGAATTATCAGACATTGAGCGCGACTTCGGGCCGAAAGTCGCTCGTATCATCGATGGCCTGACCAAGATTTCCGGCGTTTTCGAATACGGCTCGAGCGAGCAGGCCGAGAACTTTCGCAAGATGCTGCTCACGCTGAGCGAGGACGTGCGCGTGATTCTCATCAAGCTGGCTGACCGCCTGCACAACATGCGCACGCTCGACTCGATGCCGCGCCACAAGCAGCTCAAAATTGCCAGCGAAACGATTTATCTGTACGCGCCGCTAGCCCATCGGCTAGGCCTCTACGCTATCAAAACGGAGCTGGAAGACCTCCACCTCAAATATACTGATACAGAAGTGTATGCTGAGCTCAAGGGCAAGGTAAAGCAGAGCCAGAGCGCCCGCAACCGCTTTATCAAAGAATTCGTGCACCCCATTGATGAGGAGCTGAAAGCGCAGGGCTTTCACTACGAAATAAAGGGTCGGCCCAAGAGTATCTATTCGATTCTCAAGAAGATGCGCAAGCAGAACGTGACCTTCGAGGAGGTGTACGACCTGTTCGCCATTCGCGTCATTCTGGATGTGCCGCCCGAGCAGGAAAAGGCCGCCTGCTGGCAGGTGTATTCCATTGTGACTGATTTTTATCAACCCAACCCCGACCGCCTGCGCGACTGGGTGAGCACGCCCAAGGCCAACGGCTACGAGAGCCTGCACACCACCGTGATGTCGCACCCCGGCCAGTGGGTGGAGGTGCAAATCCGCTCGCGGCGCATGGACGACATCGCCGAAAAAGGCTACGCTGCGCATTGGAAATACAAGGATACCGGCAGCCTGCAACCCGAATCGACGTTGGAAGCGTGGGTGAACCGCGTGCGCGAAATGCTGGAAACCAACAATTCCAGCGCCTTGGAATTTATGGATGAGTTCCGCCAAAACCTGTTCGTGAAGGAAGTCTACACCTTCACGCCCAAGGGCCGGCTCGTCATCTTGCCCGACAAGGCTACGGCACTGGATTTCGCCTTCGACATTCACACGCACATCGGCCTGCACTGCCTCGGGGCAAAAGTCAATCAAAAGCTGGAGCCCTTCAGCTACCAGCTGCGCAACGGCGACCAGGTCGAAATCCTGACTTCGCATAAGCAGCGGCCCACGGCGGAATGGCTTAACTACGTGATTACCAGCAAGGCAAAGTCGCGTATTAAAGAATTTTTGCGCGATGATAAACGGGCAAAGGCCGACGATGGCAAGTTTATCTTGGAAAAGCGGCTGGAATTGATTGGCGTAGAAAACACGCCCGAAAATATGCAGCGGGTACTGGCCTATTTCAACGTGCCCAATATCCCGGATTTCTACTACAAGCTAGCCATGGGCCAGCTCGATGGCCGTGAAATCCGCGACTCTTTATTCAAGGCTACCACGGCTTCGCGGTCGGGCTCGGTGCTGGAGCGTAAGGCATTCGACCACGAAGTGCAGAAAATCAGGGGGGTGCGCGCCGATATGCTCGTGGTAGGGGAGCGCACCGACAAATTCAACCATAGCTTGGCGCGCTGCTGCAACCCGATTCCGGGCGACGACGTGTTTGGCTTCGAAACGGAAACCGGACTCATCATTCACCGCACTAGCTGCCCGCGCGCCGTCGATTTGATGTCGAACTACGGCAACCGCATCGTGCGCGCCAAGTGGACCGACCAATTGGAGCTAGCCTTCCTGGCCGGCATCCGGCTCAAGGGTTCCGACCGGGTGGGCATTGTCAACGACGTGACGCGCATCATCTCTACCAGCCTCAAGGTGAATATGCGTTCCATCACGGTTGACTCGAATGATGGCTTTTTCGAAGGGCAGATTATGGTGTTCGTCAACGACACCGACCATCTCAATAGGCTCATCCAGCGATTATCAAAGGTAAATGGCGTTCTGCAGGTTGAGCGCTTCGATTCGTAATGCAGCTAGCGCCAGTCTTTGTTCACGGCACCCAGGTTAATGACCGCACGCAGTGCGTGCATTATCACTCCGAGCGCGACATTATTGCCATCAAGCACAAGTGCTGCGGTGTTTTCTACGCCTGCATTCAGTGCCACAATGAGGTGGCTAGCCACCCGGCGCGGGTGTGGCCACAGCAGGAGTTTGACGAGCCAGCTGTGTATTGCGGCAACTGCCACCGCACGCTCACTATTAAGCAGTACCTGGGCTGCATGAATACCTGCCCTAGCTGCCAGGCGGCGTTCAATCCTGGCTGCGCCACGCACTACCACCTCTATTTCGAGCAATAAAACCTAGGGGCGGGTTTTCGACTTACGCAGCGGAACACTGCCCGTATTAATTATCTTACTTAACCTTAGCCCGTGACTATTTCCCCTTTAGCATTTCCTTACCGTGCTGCCGAGGCCGCCCAGGGCGCCGGTGGCTCGTCGGAGGTGGGCTACGCCGACCGCCACACGCCCAGCGCTTCCAGCCAGGCTACCCTAAATACGGACCGGCTCGAAGAAGTAAAAAAAATATTTACGGCCCACCTCGAAAATAAAGGTCTCCGCAAAACGGCCGAGCGCTACGCTATTCTCGAAGAAATTTACGTGCGCTCGGGCCACTTCGACGTGGAAGAACTGTACGCCGGTATGAAGGAGCGCAACCTGCAAGTGAGCCGCGCCACAGTGTATAATACGCTTGATTTGCTGGTAGAGCAAGGCTTAGTGAGCAAGCACCAGTTTGGCCGCAACCTTGCGCAGTACGAAAAAAGCTACGGCTATCGGCAGCACGACCACGTTATTTGCACCGAATGCCACAAGGTAGTCGAGTTTTGTGACCCGCGGATTCACGGTATCCAAACGATGGTGGGCGACCTGCTAAACTTTCACATTCTGCATCATTCCCTAAATTTGTACGGCATCTGCGGCGACTGCCGCGCCAAGGGAGCTAGCAACCCCGCCCCCGAGCCTGTAAAGTAGCGTAGATGACCACCACCAGCATCCTTACCGACGGCATTCTGTATCTGACCCTAGCCGGCGACCTCATCGGTAGCCCCGATACCCAGCAGCTAGTAGCCTCGGTAAACGAGTACTTGGACGATGCCATTGTCAGCTGCGCCGTTGACTTGTCTAATATTCGATACATCAATAGCACGGGCATTGGGGTGCTGGTAGCATTGCTTACCAAGTTTCGGAGCCGCGGCGGTGAAATGATACTTATCAATCCGGCCGACCACCCGCGCAAAATGCTAGCCCTCACTAAGCTTAATAACATCTTCACCGTAGTTGCTGACGAAGCCACCGCCCGTCAGCAACTACTCACAGCCGCCTCCTAGGCGGCTATTTTTTTGTTTTCAAAATGCCAGTAGACGTATTAGTAGGCCTCCAGTGGGGCGACGAAGGAAAAGGAAAAATCGTAGACGTGCTCGCCCCCACCTACGATGCCGTAGCCCGCTTCCAGGGCGGCCCCAATGCCGGCCACACCCTCACCTTCGACGGCCAGAAGCACGTGCTGCACCAAGTGCCGAGCGGTATTTTTCACCCCCATATCCTCAATATTGTTGGCAATGGTGTGGTGCTCGACCCTGTTGTATTCCGGGGCGAGCTGCAGAAACTTACCGATAGGGGAGTAGACTGGAGCCAAAACCTTTATATCTCCAAGAAAGCCCAACTTATCCTGCCGTCGCACCGCGCCCTCGACCGCATCAGTGAAGAAGCCCGCGGCAACACCAAAATCGGCAGCACCCTCAAAGGAATCGGCCCTACCTATTCCGATAAAATCGGCCGCGTGGGCCTGCGCGTTAGCCACATCCTGCTCCCCGATTTCCAAGCGCGTTATAAGGAAGCAGTAGCCCACCACGCCAGCATCGCCGCCCACTATCATAAAGAGTTGGAAATTAGTGAGTTTGAAGCCGATTTCTTCTCTGCTGTTGAATTCTTGCGTACCCTTCAGCTCATTGATACCGAGTTTCTGCTGAATGACTTGCTTAGCCAGGGCAAACGCATTCTCGCCGAAGGTGCCCAAGGCTCTTTATTGGATATCGACTTCGGCACCTATCCCTACGTCACTTCCAGCAGCACTATCGCCGCCGGAGCCTGCACCGGCCTCGGCATCGCCCCCCGCCACATAGATAAGGTATACGGCATCACCAAAGCCTACTGCACCCGCGTCGGCAGCGGCCCCTTCCCCACGGAGCTAACCGACGAAGTCGGCGAGCAAATCCGCCAGGCCGGCCGCGAGTTTGGCTCCACCACGGGCCGCCCCCGCCGCACTGGCTGGATAGACCTGCCCGCCCTCCGCTACGCCATCATGCTCAACGGCGTCACCGAGTTGCACCTCATGAAAGCCGACGTGCTCGACGGTTTCGCCGAAATCCAGGCCTGCACTCACTACCGCACCCCCACCGGCGGTAGCACCCCCAACCTCCCGGACCCCGGCCAGCTCGAGCAAATCACCCCCGAGTACGTCACCATCCCCGGCTGGCACACCGACCTCACCCAGGTCACCGACGCCGCCCAGTTCCCCCGGCCTCTCCAGGACTACTTGGCTTTCCTTGAAAAGGAGTTACAAGTACCCATCCGTATTGTCAGCGTGGGGCCGGATAGAGTAAGCACGCTATTTCGGTAAGGCTGCCTGAGCCTCCGCTGCTTGTAGCGTCACTATATTCTTCTTTTCAATAGGAGTGAGTACCAAGTCAAGAGACACCTTCTCTACTTGGTACCACTCCTGTTTTTTGAAATACAGTCGCATCTTTTCGTTCTTTGAAAATGCATACCCATACCGAGCAAACACTTCATTCCGCATAAGCGCAAGTTGCTCCTTACTATACCGAGCAAGTTCTGCTGGCTTCAGTATTTTATAAGAAGCTTGTGGATAGCTACCACCAAAATAGTTGGTAAGTGGCCCGGTACGCGTCCCAGCCTCCACTTGTTGTTTAGTTGCTGAAACGCTCCACAACTTTTTGACCCGGAGCCCATAGTTCTTTTCCCCTTCGTAGAAGAAAGTCACAAAGTCACCTTCAGTTTCCTTTGAATAAAACCTATTCCCAATAATCTTAACGTTGGTGAGAGTCTGGTAAAACTTCTTCCATCTTTCCGGATTCTTCGCCCATCCGCCCGAACGAATTTGCGCTGTTACAACACCGTTGCTAACAACTACCACAAAGTCCGATTCCCATTCCGATTCTCCAAAATGATAAACACCCTCGTAAGCTTTAGGTGTTGAAGTCTGCCATTTTGTGAAAGAGGATGCTGGTACAGTATCCATGCCAAACATAATTTGCCCATAAGAGGCTATGGCAAAAAGACATAAGATTAGGCAGGATAATAAGAAGCGCATAAGGTGCTGCTAAGTAAGAAAGCTGAGTAAAAATACAACGCTAAATAGCAAGTAAACTTTTTCTCCCCCAAACTCAGCTACTTACAACCCCCACACAGCTTGTTTCATAATTCACTGCCTGTCTACCCAAAAAGTTCTCCTACCTTTGCAGTCCCAAACGGCAAAAGGCCTATTGAAAACTTTGTAAAAAACGCAAGTCTCTCAGAAAAAGCAAAGCTCACGGAACTCCTCGGCTAGCTAGCGTGTCTTACTCGCCGTGCTCCTTCCGCAAGAAGTAGAAAAAAATTTCCCAATCCTATTGCGAATTCGGAAAAACATACCGTACCTTTGCACCCCGCTTCAACTGGAAGCAAGTTAGATGAAAAAAATAAAGAAAAAAATCCAAAAAAATTTTCTCTTTATTTTTATAAAATAAGAAAAATCAGCTACCTTTGCACTCCCAATTAAAATAGGGCGCTGCAAACAGCGAAAACCGGGCTGCCCAGGTAGCCCACCATGCCGCTTCAATTGGAGGTAGCAATCGTTCTTTGAATGTTGGAAATAGACAAAACGTGAGGAGTCATGCTAGTAAGCGCAAGCCTACTAACATGACGAAACCAAACGACGCGAATTAAAAACGTCAAACAAAAAGAGCAAGGTTAGCACTCGACATCAGCTCATGTTCGCATGGGTGCAGGAATATTTTACAATGGAGAGTTTGATCCTGGCTCAGGATGAACGCTAGCGGCAGGCCTAATACATGCAAGTCGAACGGTCAGTAGCAATACTGATAGTGGCGCACGGGTGCGTAACACGTAACTAACCTACCTATACCTGGGGATAGCCCGCCGAAAGGCGGATTAATACCGCATAAGGCTTTTACCTGGCATCGGGTGATAGTTAAAGATTTATTGGGTATAGATGGGGTTGCGGGTCATTAGCTAGTTGGTTGGGTAACGGCTGACCAAGGCGACGATGACTAGGGGAGCTGAGAGGCTGGTCCCCCACACGGGCACTGAGATACGGGCCCGACTCCTACGGGAGGCAGCAGTAGGGAATATTGGGCAATGGGCGAGAGCCTGACCCAGCCATGCCGCGTGCAGGACGAAGGCTTTCTGAGTCGTAAACTGCTTTTGACAGGGAAGAATAAGCTGCTCGTGAGCAGTGATGACGGTACCTGCAGAATAAGCACCGGCTAACTCCGTGCCAGCAGCCGCGGTAATACGGAGGGTGCGAGCGTTGTCCGGATTTATTGGGTTTAAAGGGTGCGTAGGCGGCCTTGTAAGTCCGGGGTGAAAGCCCGTTGCTCAACAACGGAACTGCCCTGGATACTGCGAGGCTTGAGTACAGACGAGGTTGGCGGAATGGACCGAGTAGCGGTGAAATGCATAGATACGGTCCAGAACCCCGATTGCGAAGGCAGCTGACTAGGCTGTTACTGACGCTGAGGCACGACAGCGTGGGGAGCGAACAGGATTAGATACCCTGGTAGTCCACGCCGTAAACGATGGATACTCGCTGCGGGCTAAAGATTGTCCGTGGCTTAGGGAAACCGATAAGTATCCCACCTGGGGAGTACGCCGGCAACGGTGAAACTCAAAGGAATTGACGGGGGCCCGCACAAGTGGTGGAGCATGTGGTTTAATTCGATGATACGCGAGGAACCTTACCTAGGCTAGAATGCGCGTGACCGGCTCAGAGATGAGCCTTTCCTTCGGGACACAAAGCAAGGTGCTGCATGGCCGTCGTCAGCTCGTGCCGTGAGGTGTTGGGTTAAGTCCCGCAACGAGCGCAACCCCTATGGTTAGTTGCCAGCACGTAATGGTGGGGACTCTAGCCAGACTGCCTGCGCAAGCAGTGAGGAAGGCGGGGACGACGTCAGGTCATCATGGCCCTTACGCCTAGGGCGACACACGTGCTACAATGGACGGTACAGCGGGTAGCTACTGGGCGACCAGATGCCAATCTCGAAAAACCGTTCTCAGTTCGGATCGGAGTCTGCAACTCGACTCCGTGAAGCTGGAATCACTAGTAATCGCGCATCAGCCATGGCGCGGTGAATACGTTCCCGGGCCTTGTACACACCGCCCGTCAAGCCATGAAAGTCTGGTAGACCTGAAGCTGGTGCTCCGCAACGAAGCCAGTTAGGGTAGAACAGGTAATTAGGGCTAAGTCGTAACAAGGTAGCCGTACCGGAAGGTGCGGCTGGATCACCTCCTTTCTGGAGCAAACTTGCTCTTTGATTTAATATACTTTGGGTCGTTTGGCCTCACATTTTGTCTATTTCCTCCATTCAACGATTTTATCGGATTCTGCATTGACCTCACAAGAGATCAGGCCGAACCCGGGCTTGTAGCTCAGGTGGTTAGAGCGCTACACTGATAATGTAGAGGTCCCTGGTTCGAGTCCAGGCAGGCCCACTGGCAGCAGCGGGTATCTGCTTGCAGGCCAACTTCCGGGGGATTAGCTCAGCTGGCTAGAGCACCTGCCTTGCACGCAGGGGGTCAACGGTTCGAATCCGTTATCCTCCACTGATTACACATTCTAATTGAGAAGGTGATTCAGAATATTGATAGAGTTTGAAGTAATTCAACTATATCATCTTTACTACCGATAGGGTAGTAAACGTTCTTTGACGTAAGGGAAAACAAGAAAGAGAAGTACAAAGCGGGTGTGTCCGTCACAGACGGATGCACAGTTCTCCTACACTTCGAGTGTAGAGAATCGCAAGCGAGAAGTAAGCAAGAGCACACGGGGGATGCCTAGGGTCTCAGAGGCGAGGAAGGACGCGATAAGCTGCGATAAGCTCGGGGGAGGGGCACATACCCGTTATATCCCGAGATTTCCGAATGGGGCAACCCCATCGGTTGAAGACCGATGACCACTCCTGTATTGGACTGGGGCAAACGCCGGGAACTGAAACATCTCAGTACCGGCAGGAAAAGAAAATAACCATGATTCCCCAAGTAGTGGCGAGCGAACGGGGAGGAGCCCAAACCACGGCGGTTACGGCCGCTGTGGGGTTGTAGGGTCGCAACATCTGATTGAATCGAGATAACTGAAGTGTGTGGGAAAACACGCCAGAGACGGTGAGAGCCCGGTAAGTGACATTTCTGATTCACGGTAGCGATACCCTGAGTAGGGCGGGGCCGGAGAAACCCCGTCTGAAGCGAGCGGCACCATCCGCTAAGGCTACATACTCCTGAGACACCGATAGTGAACCAGTACCGTGAGGGAAAGGTGAAAAGAACCGCGGATAGCGGAGTGAAAAGAACCTGAAACCGTGTGCTTACAAGCAGTTAGAGGGGTGTCAATACCCTGATAGCGTGCCTTTTGCATAATGAGCCTACGAGTTACTCCTCACTGGCAAGGTTAAGTGTATAGATACACGCAGCCGCAGCGAAAGCGAGTCTGAATAGGGCGCGTAGTCAGTGGGGGTAGACGCGAAACCTAGTGAGCTACCCTTGAGCAGGATGAAGGAGCGGTAACACGCTGTGGAGGTCCGAACCAGTTTCCGTTGAAAAGGATTTGGATGACTTGAGGGTAGGGGTGAAAGGCCAATCAAACTAGGAAATAGCTCGTACTCCCCGAAATGTATTGAGGTACAGCGTCGTGGTTAGGTTTGCTGGAGGTAGAGCTACCAATAGGACTAGGGGGTGTCAGAGCCTACCGAATCCTGATGAACTCCGAATGCCAGCAAATTCATACACGGCAGTGAGGCCTGGGGTGCTAAGGTCCCCGGCCGAGAGGGAAAGAACCCAGACCCGCCGCTAAGGTCCCTAAGTTCTAGCTAAGTTGAACAAAGGAGGTCCAGTTGCTTTGACAGCCAGGAGGTTGGCTTGGAAGCAGCCATTCCTTTAAAGAGTGCGTAACAGCTCACTGGTCGAGCGACCGGGCATCGATAATACGCGGGCATCAAGCTAGGCACCGAAGCGCGGGATTTACACTTTGTGTAAGTGGTAGGGGAGCATTCTGGTTGCGGCGAAGCCGTGCTGTCAGGCATGGTGGAGCGTCCAGAAAAGCACATGTAGGCATGAGTAACGATAAAATAGGTGCGAAACCTATTCGCCGATAGACTAAGGTTTCCAATTCAACGCTAATCGGAATTGGGTTAGGCGGGACCTAAGGGAGAGCCGACAGGTGTACCCGATGGCAAGCCAGTTGATATTCTGGCCCCCGGACTAGGAAGTGATGCAGGGACGCAGGAATGAAAGTACCGCGAGCGGACGGAAGTGCTCGTTAAAGCCCGTACCTATTGAGATGGTAGTTAAGTACGCCGACTTAGGGGAAAGGTGATAGTACCACACGGCCTTCGGGCCACGTGGATAGTGTACCTAAGGACTGCCAAGAAAAGCTGCTAAACGTTGTATCCTAGCTCGGCCCGTACCGCAAACCGACACAGGTAGTCAAGGAGAGCATCCTGAGGCGCTCGAGTGAATCACGGCCAAGGAACTCGGCAAAATGGTCCTGTAACTTCGGGAGAAGGGACGCTTCCTCTAGCGATAGAGAAGCCGCAGTGAAAAGACCCAAGCGACTGTTTAACAAAAACACATGGCTTTGCTAACGCGTAAGCGGACGTATAAGGCCTGACACCTGCCCGGTGCTGGAAGGTTAAGAGGGGAGCTTAGTCGCAAGGCGAAGGCTTGAATCGAAGCCCCAGTAAACGGCGGCCGTAACTATAACGGTCCTAAGGTAGCGAAATTCCTTGTCGGGTAAGTTCCGACCTGCACGAATGGTGTAACGATTTGGGTGCTGTCTCAGCCGTGAGCTCGGTGAAATTGTAGTCTCGGTGAAGATGCCGAGTACCCGCCACGGGACGGAAAGACCCCGTGCACCTTTACTATAGGTTGCCATTGGTGATGGGTTCAGTATGTGTAGCATAGGCGGGAGGCGTCGAAGCGGGGGCGCTAGCTCTCGTGGAGCCAACGTTGAAATACCGCCCTTACTGTGCCTGTTGCCTAACTCTTGCTTTGCAAGAGAACAGTGGCTGCTGGGTAGTTTGACTGGGGTGGTCGCCTCCAAAAGCGTATCGGAGGCTTTCAAAGGTCCACTCAATCCGCTTGGTAACCGGATGTAGAGCGCAATAGTAGAAGTGGGCTTGACTGTGAGACTGACTAGTCGAGCAGGGTCGAAAGACGGATATAGTGATCCGGTGGTTCCGCATGGAAGGGCCATCGCTCAAAGGATAAAAGGTACGCCGGGGATAACAGGCTGATCTCCCCCAAGAGCTCATATCGACGGGGAGGTTTGGCACCTCGATGTCGGCTCGTCACGTCCTGGGGCTGGAGAAGGTCCCAAGGGTTCGGCTGTTCGCCGATTAAAGTGGCACGCGAGCTGGGTTCAGAACGTCGTGAGACAGTTCGGTCCCTATCTGTGGTGGGCGTTGGATGATTGAGAGGACCTGACTTTAGTACGAGAGGACCGAGTTGGACCAGCCGCTGGTGCGCCGGTTGTCCCGCCAGGGGCAGCGCCGGGTAGCTACGCTGGGAGCAGATAAGCGCTGAAAGCATCTAAGTGCGAAACTCACCTCCAGATGAGTCATCCCAATGAAAGGTTCGTGGTAGACGACCACGTAAATAGGCGGCAGGTGTAAAGCTGGAAACAGCATAGCTGAGCCGTACTAAGGAACCGAGGACTTACGCTTGGCCCACTAGCTTTCTACTTCTTTTTCTTTTCCCTTATGTCAACGGTTTTGCTATTGGTCCCTGAACACGACCAGTAACGCCAGCAATGGTGGCTTTAGCCCGGGTGTTCACCTCTTCCCATTCCGAACAGAGTCGTTAAGCCCCGGTGCGCCTATGGTACTGCCCTCACCGGTGGGAGAGTCGGTCGCCGCCAACTTTTTTGCAACAAGAGTCCTCCTGCTTCGCTTTCACCAGCGCTAGCAGGAGGACTCTTGCGTTGAGTCATCAGACTAATTGCACTAATAAACATGTGGCTGTAACATGGTGACTATAGCACAATTTTGGTCGTCTGTTGTTTACAAACTGTTATATTTTATAAGGTTCGAACATCTCCCAGCGCGTTTATAATAGATATTTTTCTATCTTGGGCAAGATAACGGCGAAGCTTTTTGCTCTGCTTGTTGGCATACTTAGCAACTATCATGCGCTATATGTTAGTTGTATACATAATGCTGTATTTCGAGGGGTATTTAGTTATATAAAAATAGTATGATGCGTATTTAATAAAAATCCCCGTTAACCCTAATTATAAGGGCTAGCGGGGATTTTTATGTGTTAACTAGGCGGATAACTTCTGGTCAAGAAGCGGAGAGGAGGTGAGTTTGAGCATAGTGCCAAATGATGTGTAAATCTACTTTGCGGAGCGCCCAGAGGCTCCATATTACAACCATAGACCCAACGCCGATAAACATCCAACGCGTAGAGAGCCGGCCGGCTAGCCGGGCGGCCAGTGGAGCAGCTGTAACGCCTCCCACAATGAGGCCCAGCACAATCTGCCAATTGGAAAAGCCAATGACGGAGAAGAAAGTAAGTGCACTGGCAAACGTCACAAAAAATTCTACGAGGCTTACGGTGCCAATAACGTAGTTGGGCGTGCGGCCATTGGCGATGAGCGTACTGGTAACTAGCGGCCCCCAGCCGCCCCCGCCAAAGGAATCTAGAAAGCCACCCGCGCCAGCTAGCCAGCCGGCATTTTTTACCTTGCGGCGCTTTTGGGTCTGCTTGCGTACAGCTTTGCTAATGATGCGCAGCCCTAGCAACAGCAAGTAGATAGCTAAAACTGGCTTGATAATAGCGGCGTACTGCTCGCCGAAATACGTAAGTAGCAGGGCACCGCTCACCGAGCCTAAAATACCAGGCACGAGGAGAACTTTAAATAAACGTTTATTGACATTGCCGAAACGGTAGTGATTATAACCGGACGCGCCGCTGGCAAACATCTCTGCAGTGTGAATGCTGGCGCTTACTGAGGCTGGGCTTAACCCTAGCGACATCAAGCTGATGGCAGACACTACGCCGTAGCCCATACCCAGCATGCCATCAATAAGCTGGGCTAGAAAACCAACCGCAACGAAAGTGTAAAATGTGCCCGAATTGCTGGCTACGTGCCAGACCTGCTGCCAGGTAATGTAATACGATAGGATAGTCAGAACCAGAAATAGCGCAAAAGCTCCTAGGCTAAACGTGGCTACTCGCTGCCAGTGCGTCACGGCAGCAGCTTGGTCGGTAGGCCCGAGGGCCGTAACGGCGTGCAGCTGCCGGGCCGCCGCGCCGGCCCGTACGCGGCCATGCAGGTCGGTATCGTGGGTGGCGACTAATACTAGGTCGTGGCCGAGTAAGTCGTCGGCTTCGAAAGGACGCGTGAGCAGCTTTATCTGCGGGTTTTGGGTAGCCAGAGCTTGGATAGCGGGTAAAAAATGGGGCGCTACTATCGTAATAGCCGCCGCTGGGCTAGCGGCGAGCACTGCCGTAAGCTGGGCCAGCGCCTCAGCATCGCCACCCACTAGCAGTACCCGCCGCCGGGCCAGGTCAAGAAAGACGGGAAGGGTGCTGCCTTGTAGGGGTACCAGCTGGCTACTGGTAGCCGCCGGAGCTACATGCATGAGCAGGTCAGTAGCCATAGTAGAAGGGAAATTACGACTTAGCTGTGAAAATCAAGACCTTGGGTAGTAGCTTTTACTACGCCGGTGCGCACTACAAAGTCGCCAAACGCCTCGTCGGGCTGACGGTCGGCGGCGTAGGCGGCTAGCAGAGGGGAAAGCTCGCGCAGGATACCATCTTCGTCGAGCATCTCGCGGTAGAGCTTATTGAGGCGTTCGCCGACGTGGTCGGCGCCGAGGTAAAGGTTGTAGCGGCCGGGCGCCTTGCCCACCAGGCCGATTTCGCCGAGGTAGGGGCGGGCGCAGCCGTTGGGGCAGCCGGTCATTCGGATGAGGATGCCGGTTTCGGCCAGGCCGTGGGCCCGGATGACGGCGTCGAGCTTATCGAGCAGGTGGGGCAGGTAGCGCTCGGCTTCGGCGAAGGCTTGCGAGCAGGTGTTGAGGGCCACGCAGGCTAGCGCGCCGCGGCGCAGGGCGGTGAGCTGGTCGGCCTTGGGCGCGGCACCGGCTTCTTCCAGAATAGTCTGAATACGGGCCACGTGCTGCGGCTCGATATTGGCCAGAATGAGGTTCTGGTTGCCGGTGAGGCGAAACTCGCCGGTGTGAAAACCGCTGATTTCGCGCAGGGCCGACTTGAGGCGGTAGCCGGGGCGGTCGAGCACGCGGCCACCTTCCACAAACAGCACGAGCTGGGAAAGGCCGCTAGGGCTCTGGGTCCAGCCAAAGGCATCGCTGGAGCTGTGGAACTGGTAGGCGCGCGTGGGAGCCAACTCGTAGCCCAGGCGCTGGTGCAGCTCGGCCACGAAGGCGGGCAGGCCTACACGGTCGATGGTGTACTTGAGGCGCGAGAGCTTGCGATTTTCGCGGTTGCCCCAGTCGCGCTGGATGGTTACGACTTTCTCGCAGACATCGATAACCTTATCGGCGGGCACGAAGCCGATGAGGTCGGCTAGCCGCGGGTAGGTTTCGTTCAGGCCAAACGTCATGCCTAGCCCGCCGCCCACGGCCACGTTGAAGCCCAGCAACTCACCGTTTTCCTCGATGGCGATGAGGCCGATATCGTTGGAGAAGATGTCGGAATCGTTGTAGGGCGGCAGGGCTAGCGCGATTTTAAACTTGCGCGGCAGGTAGGTATGACCGTAAATCGGCTCGTCGTCCACGGCTTCGGTGGTTTCTACCAAGTCGCCGTCAAGCCAGATTTCGCGGTAAGCGGTGGTGCGCGGCGTGAGGTGGGCGCTGATTGCCTGGGCGATGCGGACCACCTCGCCGTGCACCGGCGACTCGTGCGGGTTGGTATTGCACATCACGTTGCGGTTCACGTCGCCGCAGCCCGCAATGCTGTCCATCTGCACCTCGTTGAAACCCTGGATGGCGGCCGGCAAGTTGCGCTTGAGCACGCCGTGGAGCTGAAAGGTTTGGCGGGTAGTAAGCTTCATCGTGCCGTTGCCGTAGGCGTCAGAGAGCGCGTCCATGCGTTGCCACTGCGGGGCCGAGGCCACGCCGCCGGGCACGCGCACCCGAATCATGAACGAGAACAGCGGCTCCAGCTTCTGGCGCTTGCGCTCGCTGTCGAGGTCGCGGTCGGTTTGCTGATATGAGCCGTGGAACTTGATAAGATGCGTGTCGTCGGGGTTGAGCGCGCCGGTGAGGCGATTGGCCAAGCTCTCGATGAGTGTGCCGCGCAGGTAGCGGCTGGCAATTTTGACGTGCTCGACTTCGGAGAGCTTGGGCACGGCGGTGGCTAGGGTATCGGACATGGAATTAATTGAATTATAAGCTAGTGCAGCACGGTGGCGTCGAAGGTGACGCTCGCATAATACAGCGCCCCGATGGTGGGGCCGGCCGCGTACTGAAAATAGCGGCGGTCAAACAGATTGGTGCCGCCGAGCTTGATGGTTGATTTCAGGGTGGGCACGCGCAGGTTTACCTGGGCGTCGATGGTCTGGTAGGCCGGCACTTGGCCGTTGGCCAGGGGGCTTTCCCAGTAAAAGGAATCCTGCCAGCGCCAGTTCACATTAAAGCCGAAGTTGCGGATAATCTCGCGGTTGCCGAAGGAGAGGTTGGTGGCCCACTTCGGGGTGTTAAAACCGGTGACGAAGACATCGGTTTGGCTGTTGGCCGAGAGGGCGTTGAAGTTTACGTTGCCGGCCAGGGTGAATTTCTGGTAGAAATTGTAGGTCAGGCCCAGCGTGGAGCCGTAGCTGCGGTAGGCCTGGCGCGAGTTGGTGTACACGCGGTAGCGGTCCTGGCGAGCGTCGCGGTTGGCGCGCAGGGCGGCCACGGCGGCGGCATCGGTGCCCACGGCTACCTGGTTGCCATTGGCGTCTTTGGGCACGCTCACCTCTACCTGGGCCAGGAAGCCGGAGTAGACGTTAAAATACGCATCGGCGTCGATGGCTAGCTTGTTGCCGAGCAGCACGCTGCGGTAGCCGACTTCGAAGGCGTTGATTTGCTCGGGCTGCTCGGTGGGCAGGTTGGCCACTTGCAGCAGGGCGCGGTTTTGGGGCAGCACGGCGGCCTGGGCGGCGGTGCTGCCGCTATTGGCCGCCACGTAGGCATTCACGGCCGCGTTGAACTGGTCGATGCTGGCGCGGGTGTACGAGTTTTGCAGGTAGTTCAGGCCTTCGTTGACCCTAGCCAGGCCGCCCACGCGGCGCACGTTGCCATTGTTGACGAACGACAACGCCTCGAACAGCGAGGGAAAGCGCCAGCCATTTTGGTAAGAAGCGCGGAAATTATGCTTCTCCGCTAGGGTGTACACAGCCGCCAGGCGCGGGTTAACCTTGGCCGTGAACTCGGGGTTGTAATCGACGCGCAGCGAGGCGGTGAGCTTGAGCTTATCGGCCAGCAACAGCTTGGTAGCCTGGCCGAAGGCGCCGAACTTCTGGTAGTACACGTAGTCGCCGCCGGGCTGGCTGCGCTCGGCCAGCGGCCGGCTGAAGTCCACGAAGTTGTTGCCGTCGGGGATAATCTGGTACACGCGGGCATCGGCACCCACGAGCAAATCCACGAATTTGACGCGCTGGCCCAGGTTCCACAGCCCTTCCGTGTGGTAGGTGCGGCTGCGCTGGGTGAGCGCCGCGCCGCCGGGAATGGGCGCGCCCGGCACGTTCACGCCGCTGTCCCAGTTGTTGAGGCTGGTAATTTTATTCTTGAGGTCGGTGAAGGCCTGGGTGCCGGGCTCGGCGCGGCCGGCGTCGGCGGCCTGGCGGGCGGCGGCCATGGCCTGGGGCAGCGCCGCGCCGCCGGCTAGCTGGTTTTGCAGCGCAGTGCGGAATTTGGCGCCCCACACGGCGTTGGAGCCGTTTTGCAGGTCGAGGTTGAGGGCTAGCGGGTTGAGGTTGTAGGAGCTGCCGGTGTTCTCAAGCAGGGTATAAGCGCGCACCACGAAGTCGCGGCCCTTCAGCTCCAGCTTGTGGTTTTGCACCGTCACGCCGTTGAGCTGAATCTTGTTGCCGCGCTGAAACACGCCGTCCATCAGCCCGAAGCGGTAGCCGTAGCTCAGCTCCAGCTGGTCGGTGAGCTTGTAATGCAGGCTGGCATCGGCCTTGATGTTGCGCACGATGGGGTTCACGAGGTCCTTCTCGTAATAGCCGGTGCGGGTAATGGTAAAGGCTTGGTTTTTACTCTGGTACGGAATGGTGACGGTCAGCGACGAGTTGGTGTCATCGCCGTAGCGGTTCCAAAGGTCGGCGGCCGGGTTGTAGGCGCCCGACAGCTCCGAGAAGCCGGGGTTAGAAGTAGAAAGGCCCTGCGGGTTCTGGTCGGTTTGGGTGTTGGCGAGCCAATCGGTGCCGCGCAGATAGTCAAGGTTCACCTTATAGGCCCAGCGGCCGCTAGCCCCCACGGCCTGCGCCCAGCGGATGGAGGTTTCGGTGAGGGCGCTCGGGTGGCGGTCGATGCCATCGACGTGGTTCACGCCCAGCTTCTGGTACACGCTCAGTCCCTGGTAGGTGAAAGGGCTCTTGGTGGTGAGGTTGGCCAGCCCGTTGATGGCATTCATGCCGTAGAGGGCCGAGGCCGCGCCGGGCGTTATTTCGACGCTGGCAATGTCGAGTTCCGTGGGGCCGATGGCATTGCCCAGCGGCACGCCCAGGGTAGCCGCCTGCATGTCTACCCCATCCACGAGCTGCATAAAGCGAAAATTATTAGGAATATTAAACCCCCTGGTATTCGGTACTTTAAAGGTGAGGCTGCTGGTAAGCATCTGCACGCCCTTCACATTTTCGAGGGCGTCGTAAAAGCTCGGGGCCGGGGTTTCTTTAATGGCCCGGATATCGAGCTTTTCAATGGCCACCGGCGACTTGAGCCGGCTTTCCTCCACGCGCGAAGCCGACACGACGACCTCGCCGGTCAGGATTTCCTTGGGTTCCAGCACGATGTCGAGCGGCTGGTTGGCGCGGTTGATGGGCAGCACCACCGGCTCGTGCCCCAAGGCATTGAACACGAGCACGAACGGGTATTTCAGGCGGGCCTTGAGGGCAAATTTGCCATCGCCATCGGTCTGGGTACCGGTGTTGGTGCCCTGAATGCTGACGCTCACGCCCGGCAGGGCTAGCCGGGTGCCCTGCTCATGCACGGTGCCGCTCACGGCCAGCAGCTCGGTTTGGGCAAATGCCGCGCTAATGCTAGCCAGTAAGAGAAGCAGGAAAAGGATGATGGACGGGTAGTAAGCTTTCATCGAAAGGCGAAATTGAAGTCGGAAAAGAGCCGGCCGAAGCGGGCAAAAACTGGCGAGCGCGCGGACGCATACAGCAGCCGGCCGGCCGACAACAACAAGTGGGCATTCGGAGAAACATGGGTGGTAAAGTGCTGGTTAGTGGTGGATTTTGATGGCACGGGGCAGCGCCCCGCGGTATCTAAGGATGACCACTCTTAATACACGTCTTCGAGGTAGCGGCGCTGCTTCTTAAGGTTCTTCAGGTAGGTAATGGCTTCTTCTAGCGAGATGCTAGCCTCATTTTGCACTACCTGGGTGAGGGCCGTTTGCACGGCGTGGCCGAGGCGGTTTTTGTCGCCGCACACGTAGAAGTGGGCACCGTTTTCGAGCCAGCCGAAGACGTCGCGGCTGTTTTCGAGCAGGCGGTCCTGCACGTATATTTTCTCGGCCTGGTCGCGTGAGAAGGCCACATCGAGCTTGGCCAGGCCGCCGCGCTTGAGGTGCTGCTGCCACTCGGCCTGGTAGAGGAAGTCGGTGGTAAAGTGCGGGTTGCCGAAAAATAGCCAGTTGCGGCCGCTAGCCCCCAGCTCCACGCGCTCCTCCACGAAGGCCCGGAACGGCGCGATGCCGGTGCCGGCGCCCACCATAATGATGTCGGTATCAGCCGCTTTGGGCAGCTTGAAATACTCGTTGTGCTCCACGAATACGCGCACCTCGTCGCCCACCGCCACCCGGTCGGCGAGCAGCGACGAGCACACGCCCTGCTTCTGGCGGCCGTGGGCCTCGTAGCGCACGGCGCCCACCGTGAGGTGCACCTCGTCGGGGTGGGCCAGCAGGCTGCTGGCGATGGAGTAGGCGCGGGTGGGCAGCGGGCGCAGGGTGTCGGCCAGGGCCTGGGGCGTGAGCTGGTCGGTCGGGAAATCGAGCAGCAAGTCGGCTACGTCGCGGCCGTAGAGGTAGGGCTGGAGGCGGCTCGTATCGGCCAGCAGGCCGTGCAGCTCGGCGTGGGGGGCTAGCGCGGCGTAGCGCTCCAGCACGTCGCGGGTGAGCACCGTGAGCTCGCGGCGGCTGGCCAGGGCGGCGGCCAGCGGCAGGCTTTCGGACCCTAGCAGCACCGGTGCCGAGTCGGAGAGGCGGGCGGCGCGCAGCACTTCCTCCACCAGTGGGTGGTGGTTGAGGGGGCGCACGGCCAGCGCATCGCCGGGGGCGTAGGTCAGGCCCGAGCCGGCCAGGTCGAGCTCGATGTGGTGCGTTTCCTTATCCGAGCCCCGGCCGTTTAGCTGAATGGTCTCGAGCACTTTAGCCGGCCAGGGGTTTTCGGCGGTAAACTGCGCAGCAGGCTGCGGCTCAGCCACTACGGTAGCGGCACTGCCAGCCGGGGCGGCTAGGGTAGGCGCCCCGGCTGGGGCTTGGTTAGCCGCCAGCTTATCCAGCACATCCGCAATCCACTGCGCGGCGGGCGCTTTATAGGCTACATCGGCATCGACGCGGTCGAGCAGGCGGGTGCCGCCCAGCGCGGCCAGGCGCTCATCGAAATCCTTGCCGGTCTGGCAGAAGTGGATATAGCTCGTGTCGCCCAGCGCCAGCACGGCAAATTTTAGCTTGGGCAGCTTGGGGGCGCGCGGCCCGCCGATGAACTGGTGCAGCTCCTCGGCCGAAACGGGCGGCTCGCCCTCGCCGTGGGTGCTCACGATGACGAGTAGGTTTTGCTCCTGCGCCAGCTGGCGGCCGGGGTAGTCGTTCATGTCGCGCACCTCCGGCTTCAGGCCCCGAGCGGTAGCCGCTGCGGCCGCTTGCTCGGCTATTTTCTTACCGTTGCCGGTGTGCGAGCCGTAGAGAATAGTCAGCTTTTCGGCCGGGGCGGCCGCCGTAGCCGCGCCAGTGCCAGGCGCGGCCGGGGCGGCCGCCGTTCCGCCCGTGGCCTGGCCGTAGAAATAGCCGCTCAACCACACCAGTTGCTGCGGCGTGAGGCTAGCCGTAAGCTGCTGAAGGGTAGCCTCGTCGAGGCTGGGCGGAAGAATAGGAAGCGTGGGCATGACTAAGAAAAAACGGGAGCTGGCAAAGCGGAATTAAATGGAAAACGTAGCCTCCACCGGCACTTCCTGGGTGAAATATTCGGGGTCGGTGGTGGTGATGAGGCCGGCGGCCAGCGTGGCGCCGGTCTGGTCATCGACCAAAATGAAAGCGCCGGTGTCGCGGTTGTTGAGGTAGTCATCGGCCACCAGCGGCAGGGCCGTTTTGAGACGCACCCGCACGATGTCATTGAGCTTGGCCTCGTCGGTGCCCACGCTCTCGAAGGTTTCAATGTTGGTTTTCTGGAGAATGGTCGTCACGGCTGCCTTCACCACGGCCGAGTGGTGCTGCACCAGCAGCTTGCGGCCGGCGCGCAGGGGCCGCTCGTCCATCCAGCAGAGCGTGGCTTCCAGCTCGCGCACCACGGCCGGGTGCGCGTTGAAGGGCACGATGGTATCACCGCGGCTGATATCAATATCGTCGCGCAGGCGCAGGATAACGCCCTGGGGCGCGGCGGCCGAGGCCACGGCCTGCTGATTGACCTCAATGGTTTCGAGTACCGTTTCAAGGCCCGAGGGCCAGATGCGCACCTTGTCGCCGGCGTGGTACGTGCCGCTCTGAATGCGGCCGGCGTAGCCCCGGTAGTCGGGTAGCTCCTCGGTTTGGGGCCGAATGACGTACTGCACCTGGAAGCGCGGCTCGCTGGGGTTGGCGTCGGCGGCCACGGGCACGCTTTCGAGGTGCTCCAGCAGGCTAGGGCCGTCGTACCACGGAATGTGCTTCGAGCGGCGCACGATGTTATCGCCGTGCAGCGCGCTCAGCGGAATGGCCACCACGCTGGCTAGCTTCAGCTGCTCGGCAATGGCCTGGTAGTCAGCCACAATTTTGGTGAAAATGGCCTCGTCGTAGCCCACCAAATCCAGCTTGTTCACGGCCAGCACAAAGTGCCGGATGCCCAGCAGCGAGGCTAGCAGCGTGTGGCGGCGCGTCTGCTCAATCACGCCCTGGCGGGCATCGACCAGCACGATGGCCAAGTCGGCATTGCTGGCGCCGGTCACCATGTTGCGGGTGTACTGCACGTGGCCCGGCGCGTCGGTGATGATAAACTTGCGGCGCGGCGTGGTGAAGTACTTGTGCGCTACGTCAATCGTAATTCCCTGCTCGCGCTCAGCCTTGAGGCCATCGGTCAGTAAGGCCAGGTCTACCGAGTCGCCGTTGGTGGCGGTGCGCTTCTTTTCGAGCGTGGCCAGCACGTCGAGCGACACGGAGTCGCTGTCGTAAAGCAGGCGGCCAATGAGCGTACTCTTGCCATCGTCGACGCTGCCGCAGGTGATAAAGCGTAGGATATCCATTGTCTTATTACTTAATAAATTAGCTTAGAAATACCCGTTGCGCTTGCGGTCCTCCATGCCGGTTTCGGAGAGGTTGTCGTCGAGGCGCGTGGCGCCGCGCTCGCTCACCTTGGCCAGCAGCAAATCCTGGATGATGTCGTCAATCGAGTGGGCGTCGCTTTCCACGGCGGCCGTGCAGGTCGAGTCGCCCACGGTGCGGAAGCGCACGCGGCGGCTCACGATTTCGTCGGTGTCGTCGAGGTTGAGGTGCTCGCTCAGGCCTAGCAGCTGGCCGCTGGGCAGCACTACGCACTGGCGCTCGTGCGAGAAATAGATTTCGGGCAGCTCGATTTTTTCGCGCTGGATGTAATTCCACACGTCGAGCTCGGTCCAGTTAGAAATGGGGAACACGCGCACATTTTCGCCCTTCTGAATGCGGCCGTTGTAGATGTTCCACAACTCGGGGCGCTGGCGCTTGGGGTCCCACTGGCCAAAGTCGTCGCGCACCGAAAAAATGCGCTCCTTGGCGCGGGCCTTCTCCTCGTCGCGTCGCGCGCCCCCGATGCAGGCGTCAAACTCAAACTCCTCAATAACATCGAGCAAGGTATAAGTTTGCAAGGGGTTGCGGCTAGGAAATTTACCGCCCGGCTCGCGCAGGCCACGCTCCCGAATGGTATCCTCTACCTTGCGCACAATCAGCTTCTCGCCCAACGAAGCGGCCAGCTTATCGCGGTAATCAATAATTTCCTGGAAGTTGTGGCCCGTGTCGATGTGCACGAGCGGGAAGGGAAACTTGCCCGGCCGAAACGCCTTTTCGGCCAGCCGCGTGAGGGCGATTGAGTCTTTGCCGCCCGAGAACAACAGCGCAGGCCGCTCAAACTGGCCGGCCACCTCGCGCAAAATATGAATAGCCTCGGCTTCTAGCCTATCTAAGTAATCCATTGGTAATGAATAAATTGGTGTTTAGTAAGCGGTAGGGGCTAGCGGGGTAATTCCTCCACCACCGGGTCGAGGCCTTGGTGGGCAGTGGTGTGCAGGCCGCACTCCTTGGCGTCGGCGTTTTCCCACCACCAGCGGCCGGCCCGGAAGTCCTCGCCCGGCTTGATGGCCCTGGTGCACGGCGCGCAGCCAATGCTTACAAAGCCCTGCTGGTGCAGCGGATTCACGGGCACGCCGTGCTGCTGCGTAAAGGCTACCGTGTCGGCCCAGGTCCACTCAAAAAGGGGGTGCACTTTAATGAGCTGGTGGCCGGCATCCCACTCCACGGCGTGCATGTGCTGGCGGTTGGCCGACTGCTCGGCCCGGATGCCGGTAAGCCAGATGTGCGTGCCGGCCAGGGCCCTGGCCAGTGGCTCCACCTTGCGGATATAGCAGCACTCCTTGCGATTGTCGATGCTCTCGTAGAAGCTGTTAGGGCCTTTCTGCGTCACCAGGGCTTCGACACTGGCCGCCAGCGGGGCGAAGGCTTCGATGGGCTGGCCGTAGCGGAGCAGCGTCTTATTCCAGGTTGAATACGTTTCCTGAAAGTTGCGGCCGGTGTCGAGCGTGAATACGCGCACGGGCAGCTCATTGGTAAAAATGAGGTGGCTCAGCGCCTGGTCTTCAATGCCAAACGAAGTCGAAAAGGCAACCTTGCCTGGGAAACGCTGGGTGACAGCCCGTATAATTTCCAGCGCGGAAAGCCCGGCCAGTTCCTGGCGCAGGTCATTGACCTGGGCCGCAAGTGTACTATCCATGTTGAAAGGGAAGAAGTTTTTCGCGGCCAGCAAGCCGCCGAAAAAAGGTGCCGACACGCGGGGGCGCTCCAGGTAGGCCCGCGAAGGCCCAGGGAGCAGCGCTAACCCGAACGGAGAGGTAGCCGGCCAGCTGATAAGACGTTGCTAAACGCTAGCAGCTCCGCATCGCTCCCGTGCGCATTCGGCAGGGGCAGCACGTACAACAACACCCATGCTGTAGAGCAGCAAGCGAGGTGGTCGTAAAGCGGAGGGTAGTTGAGCAGCGCACGGCAACTTGTTTTTATATGGTCAGGACTTGGCACCGTTCCAGCAAGTAGCTGGGGGTTGCCGGCGTTTCATCGAGCCTGTCTCTCCACGCCTCTGTATAAAAACAATCCTTCTGGCAAGAGGAATTGATGACACAAAGGTAGAGCCGGAATTTTTAAAATTCCAAACTTCTGAACAAACCGTTGAAAACCAACGGGCGGCCCCTCGTCAGAGGAGCCGCCCGTTGGTTCCGACGGCGATATAAGTTGGGGGCTAGCGGTTTTGTTTGCGCCCCGCGCCATTTTTGGCTCAAGGCCTAAAATCCGCCCTTATCGAGGTTCAAATCTTCCTTGGGCGTGGCGCCCATGAATGGATAGGGATACTCCACGGGCGGGTTAAACGTTTCCTTGATGGCGCGCGGCGACACCCAGCGCTGCAGGTTGAGCAGCGAGCCGGCCTTGTCGTTGGTGCCCGAGGCGCGGGCGCCGCCGAAGGGCTGCTGGCCCACCACGGCACCGGTCGGCTTGTCGTTGATGTAGAAGTTGCCGGCCGCGTTCGCCAGCTTCTTGGTAGCCAGGTCGATGGCGTAGCGGTCTTGCGAGAAAATGGCGCCGGTGAGGGCGTAGGGCGAGGTCGAATCCACGAGTTCCAGCGTCTGCTCAAACTCGTGCTCGTCGTACACATACACCGTCACGACGGGGCCAAACAGCTCCTCGCACATGGTCACGTACTTAGGGTCTTTGGCCCGGATAACGGTGGGCTGCACGAAGTAACCCTTCGACTTGTCGTGGTGGCCGCCGACTACGATTTCGGCGTCCGGGCTAGCCTTGGCCTCGTCAATAAACCTGGCTAGCTTATCGAAGCTGGCTTCGGTAATGACGGCGTTAATAAAGTTGGTAAAGTCTTCAACATCACCCATTTTCATCGACTCCACGTCCTGCTTCACGTAGCCCAGAATTTCCTCGGCCAGGTTGGACGGCAGGTATACGCGCGAGGCGGCCGAGCACTTCTGGCCCTGGTACTCGAAGGCGCCGCGCGAAATGCCGGTAGCCACAGCCTTGGCGTGGGCCGAGGGGTGGGCCAGAATGAAATCTTTGCCGCCGGTTTCGCCCACAATGCGCGGGTACGACTTGTAGCGGTGGATATTCTGCCCGATTTCGCCCCAGATGGTCTGAAACACCTTGGTCGAGCCCGTGAAGTGAATACCCGCGAAGTCGCGGTGCTTGAAAATCACGTCGCCGGCCACCGGGCCATCCACGTAAATGAGGTTGATGACGCCGGCCGGCACGCCAGCTTCGATGAACAGCTCCATCAGCACCTGAGCCGAATAAATTTGCGGGTAGGCGGGCTTCCACACCGTCACGTTGCCCATAAGCGCGGCCGACACCGGCAGATTGGCGGCGATGGAGGTGAAGTTGAACGGCGTGAGCGCAAATACGAAGCCTTCGAGCGGGCGGTGCTCCAGGCGGTTCCACATGCCGGGGGCTGACTCGGGCTGCTGGCGGTAGATTTCCTGGGCAAAATGTACGTTGAAGCGCAGAAAGTCAATCAGTTCACAAGCCGCGTCAATTTCCGCTTGAAAAGCGTTCTTGCTCTGGCCCAGCATGGTAGCCGCGTTGAGGCGGGCGCGGTAGGGCCCGGCCAACAGCTCGGCGGCCTTCAAAAAGACGGCGGCGCGCTCTTCCCAGGGCAGGCTAGCCCAGGCGTGGCGGGCGGCCAGCGCGGCGTCGATGGCCTGGGTTACGTGGCTAGCATCGCCTTCGTGGAAGTGGCCCAGCACGTGCTTGTGGTCGTGGGGCGGGGCTAGCGGCAGCGTGCGGCCGGTGCGCACTTCCTGGCCGCCGATGTGCATCGGAATATCGCGCTCAACCTGCTTGATGCGCTTCAGTTCTTTAACCAGCTCGACGCGCTCGGGCGAGCCGGGCGCATAGCCTTTTACAGGCTCATTGATAGGAGTAGGGACGCGGAAAAAGGCGTTGGACATGAGAATAGCAGCCAGCGAAAACTGGCAGTTTGCGGTGAAAAATGGGGTGGGAAAGAAAGTTAGAGAAAGTCGCGCAGCTCGGCTAGGCTACTGATTTCATAGGTTATCTGGGCAAAATGCCGGCGCTTGTCGGGGTTGAAATACACCTGGTCGATGCCGGCGTTGTAGGCCCCCAGCACGTCGCATTCGAGGTTGTCGCCTATCATCAGGCTTTCGGCGGCGGTGGCGCGGGTGCGGGCCAGCGCGTGGGCAAACATGCGCGGGTCGGGCTTCAAAAAGCCGCTGTGCTCGGAAGTAATAACCTCGTCAAAATAAGGCGTTAAGCTAGAAGAATTCAGCTTGATATGCTGCACATCCTCAAAGCCATTCGTGATGAGGTGCAGCAAATAGCCCTTATTTTTTAAGTAAGTAAGCACCTCGTGGGTGTGCGGAAACACGGCCGCCTTGCGTGGCAAAATCTCGGTGAAGCGTGCCGAGATATCGGTGGGCACGTCGGCCTCGGCCACCCCTAGCCGGGTGAGCGTGCGCACGAAGCGCACCTCGCGCAATTGCTTCTGCGTCACCTTGTTGCTTTGATAGAGGCGCCACAGCGCGTGGTTTATCTCGCTGTAGCGCTGGCTAAACTCAGTGAACGTGAAGAGGCCGTGGCGCGCCAGGTTGTAGTCGCTAAAAAGCTGAGCAAGTGTTTCGTTCGCGTTGGTTTCAAAGTCCCAAAGCGTGTGGTCGAGGTCAAAAAACAGGTGGCGGTAAGTTTTCATACGGAACAGGCAACCCTATTTTTCGGGGTCGAGGAGCAAATCGGTGACGGGGTGGCCGGTAGCTAGCGACTGCACGAGGCGCTCGGCGTCTTTGGGCCGCGCGTCGCCGTAATAAATACCTTCCGGGTACACTATCAGGGCGGCCCCGCTGCCCTTTTTGCAGTGCTTGCACAAGTCGAGGCAATTGCAGGTCTGGATGCGGGTATGCACCTTTTGCCCCCGAAAACAATTGATTTAACGCCTTGAGCTTTAAGCTCTTTCTTGAGAGCTTTAGCGACATCCTCACCGATGCCGGACTTTTGGTTGGTGCAAACGAAAACGCGGCGCTCGGGCATAAAATTTAGGTTGGAATAATGAACTAGGAATCAAGCGAACGACAATTCTGAATTCCTCATTCAAAATTCTTGATTGGCGAAGCCGGCGGTAGCCAGCGGCGGTTCTGAATCTTATAAGCGGCCAGCTCGCGGTTGCTCCACAGGGTTTGGTATATCAGTTGGTCGTGCACGAGTTGTGGGTCGCGCTCCATGAGCCCTAGCAATTGCTGGAGCAGCTCGGCGGTTTCGTCGCGCAGGAAATAAAACATCCAGTTGTCGAGGCGGCGCACGCCCACCAGGCCCGCGTTTTTGAGGTAGGCTAGCTGGCGCGACGTTTTAGTTTGCGTAAAGTCAAGCACTTGCTCCAGGTCGCCGACCACCATTTCCTGGTTGCGCCACAGCAAGTGCAGGATGCGCACGCGGCTTTCATCGCCGAGGGCCTTAAAAAGCTGCTGCCCGAATGCAACCGGGAAATGTTTTACGCGCATCTACCGTTCAGACTAACTGAGCCGGCCCGGCCGGCCCCAAAAGTACGACCGGCACGGCGGGCAAGTTCGTATATTTGTTACAGTATCCTTTTGACAATCTCCTTCGTGAACAGTCGCCGTTTTCTTTTGCTGCTGAGCCTGGTACTGCTGACCGGGTGGCTGGCTAGCCCCAAAGCCTGGGCCCAGGGCAAGCGCCGGGTGGTGCAGTTCACGGGTATCGTGGCGAGCGGCGACAGCCTGCTGGGCGTGCCCGGCGCCTCGGTCTACGTGCCCAAGGCCGGCCGTGGCACCACGAGCAACGCCTACGGCTACTTTTCGATGCCGGTGCTGGCCGGCGATAGCATCGTGTTTCGCTCGCTGGGCTACCGCAACCAAACCATTGTCATTCCGGCTGATTATCAGCGGCAAAGCTTTTCGGTGGTTATTACGTTGCAGGAAGACGCCACCGTGCTGCCCGAAGTACGAGTATTTCCCTACGCTACCGAGAAGGAATTTAAAAAGGCCTTTCTGGCCTTGCGCCTGCCCACCGAGCGCGGTTCGGCAGCGGCCGACAACCTGAACGAGGACCTGATGCGCAAAATTTTTAACTCGCAGCCGATGGGCCCCACGGCCAACTACCGCCAATCGATGTCGATGCAGCAACTCGACCTAGACCGGCGCATGGGTATTGCCCCCAATCCGCACAGCAATAACCCTTTGCTTAATCCGTTCAGCTGGCTGCAGCTGGTGAAGCAAGTCAAAGACGGCGAGTTTAAGAAGAAAGAAGGCGTTGATTATTAGCGGCTAGCTCGCCGAATAGCATAACCCCAACCCGGTTTTCAAGGTAAAGTATAGGTGGCAGTTAATTGCCACCTTTTGCTTTTTTCGATGGATACGAACCTTCCAATTTCGGCGCAGCCGCGGGTGGTGGTGGTAGGCGGCGGTTTTGGCGGCCTGCGGCTAGCCCAGAAGCTGGCCGACGCGCCCGTGCAGGTGGTGATGGTAGACCGCAACAACTACCACAATTTTCAGCCGCTGCTCTACCAGGTAGCCACCGGTGCCCTGGAGGCCGATAGCATTGCCTATCCCATCCGCAAAATTTTCGCGGGCCAGCAAAATTTCTTCTACCGCATGGCCGACGTGCGCGGTGTGATACCCGTCACTAACACCGTGCAAACGAGCGTGGGCGACATTCGCTACGATTATCTGGTGTTGGCCACCGGCTCGCTCACCAATTTTTTTGGGATTGAAAGCATTGAAAAGAATGCGATGCAGATTAAGAGCATCCCGAATGCGCTGAATCTGCGCAGCTTCATCTTCCAGAACTTCGAGCAGGCGCTGCTCGAAACCGACCCGGAAAAACAGCAGGCGCTGCTCACTATTGTGGTGGTGGGCGGCGGCCCCACGGGCGTCGAAATCAGCGGCTCGCTGGCCGAAATGCGCCGCCACGTGCTGCCCAAAGACTACCCCGAGCTAGATTTGAAGAAGATGCAAATCTTCCTGGTGGAGGCTGGGCCAGCCTTGCTCGGGCCAATGTCGAAAGATTCGCAGAACGACGCCAAGCGCTACATGGATGGGCTCGACGTACTCGTGCGCCTCAACACGGCCATCAAGCGCTTCGAAGATGGCAAGGCCTATTACTCAGATACCGAGTTTATTCGCACCGAAAACCTGGTGTGGGCCGCCGGCGTGAATGGCGCCGCCCTGCCGGGCCTGCCCGAAGAATTAGTGACCCGTAATAAGCGCATTACGGTGAATATGTGGAACCAGCTGCCGGACCAGCCCACCATCTTTGCCATCGGCGACGTGGCTAACATGGTGACGCCCGACATGCCCAAGGGCTTGCCCATGCTGGCTCCCGTGGCCCAGCAGCAGGCCGACTTGCTGGCCGAAAACCTGCAACGCATTATCCGGGGGGAGGCGCCCAAGGAATTCAGCTACCTCAACAAGGGCGTGATGGCCATCATCAGCCGCAATAAAGCGGTGGTTGACTTACCTAAGGATGTGCACTTCAAGGGCTTTCTGGGCTGGCTAGCCTGGCTGTTCATTCACCTTATTCTGCTGGTCGGCTTCCGCAATAAAGTGGTGGCGCTGGTCGACTGGGCCTTCAGCTACTTTAATTCTGACCAGGCGCTGCGGCTTATTATCCGGCCCTTCAAGCGCCATGATGTGAAGGACGACAAAGGCAAGCGGGCGGCCGAGCACGCCACGGCCACCACCGAATATACTCCTACGCCGCCCGCCATTCAGGAGCCCGCCGGGCCAGCGATGCCAGCGCCAAACGCCTAAAACTTTCCTTCGTCAGCATGACAAGGGCAGTTTTAAGCAAGTAGTCCAAAAGGCATAAAAAAAGCCGCTGGAAACAGCGGCTTTTTTTATGCAAAGACAAGCTGGATTTATAATAATCCGCTTAGAAAGCCCGGCAGAATCCCCAGCACCAGCGTGAGCACGGCCAGCAGCACCAGCGTGGCCGACTGGAAGCCATCGACTACGATTGGTGCCTCATTGCCCGATTCGGCCGGGCGCATGTACATGGCGATAACGGGCCGCAGGTAGTAGTAAATGCCCACCATGCTCATCAGCACCGCAAACACTACCAGCCAGATATACCCCTGGCTAGCCACCGCCGTGAAGATGAAAAACTTGCCGAAGAAGCCCCCCGTGAGCGGAATGCCGCCCAGCGAGAGCATGGCTACCGTCATCACAAAAGCCAGCAGCGGATTGGTGCGAGCCAGCCCGGCCAGGCCGGCGTAGTCCTCGCGCTGGCGCTGGTCCGACACCAGTTTCAGCACTCCGAAAGCGGCTACCGTGGCGATGGAATACGCCAGGCTGTAGAAGAAAATGCCCTGGGCCGCCGGGCCCTGCAGCTGGCCGCGGCCGGCCACGAGGCCGAGCAGCAGGTAGCCGGCGTGGCTTACGCTAGAGTAGGCCAGCATGCGCTTGGCGCTGGTTTGCACGGCGGCGCCCACGTTGCCGAGCAGCAGCGTGAGCACACACATAGCCACGATGGTAGGCAGCCACACGGCGCTGGTGCCGGGCAGGGCCACTACCAATAATTTCAGGAAGGCCGCGAAGCCGGCCGTTTTCACCACCGTGCTCATAAAGGCGGTGAAGAACGTGGGCGTGCCCTCGTACACGTCGGGCGTCCAGAAGTGGAAAGGCGCGGCCGAAACCTTGAAGCCGATGCCGATAACCATCAGCAGCACGCCTACATACAGCATGGGCTGGAGACTGGCATTAGCCGGCGCGGCGATGGCGCTGGCTAGCCCATCGAGCTGGAAAGTGCCGGTGGCGCCGTACACCAAGGCAATGCCAAAGAGCAGAATACCAGTGGCGAAGGCGCCTTGCAGGAAATATTTGAGGGCGGCTTCGTTCGAGCGCACGTTGCGCTTGTCGGAGCCAGCCAGGCAATACATGCTAATGCTCAAAATCTCAATGCCCACGAAGAGCATAATGAGGTGATTGTAGCTCACCATCATAATGGCGCCCACCAGCGAAAACAGCAGCAGCGAGTAGTATTCGGCCAGGTTGGGCTCGCCGGCTGCCACGTAGGAGCGCGAGAAGGGCAGCAGCACCAGGGCAGTAAGCAACACAATGCCGCTGAAGGCCACCGAGTAGTTGTTCACGGTCAGCATCTGGGCCACGTAGGGCGAGTCGAACAGGCCCGGCAGGCTACCGGCGTGGTTCCAGTCGAGCAGGTTGAGGCCGAAAACGAGGGCTAGCACCACCAGCGCAAACGGCAGCAGCGCCCGGTTGGAGCGCAAAAAGCCTAAGAACAGGTTGACGATGCCGAAGACGGAGAGGAGAACGATGGGGAGCATAGAAGTACGCCTGTCATGCTGAGCCTGCGAAGCATCTTATCACGTTCGCGCTCAATAATAACTGCTTTAAAGATGACGAATTCAGCCTGATAAGATGCCTGCTTCGTCAGCATGACAATGAGAAGGTTACCGGCCTACCAGAGTGAGAATCTGGCTGATGGCCGGCTCCGAAAAATGCAGGAACGTGCCCGGAAATAACCCTAGCCAGAACACCAGCGCGATGAGCGGCACGAACATGAACAGCTCCGAGCCGGTGAGGTCGGTGATGGTATCGGAGTAAGCCGAATCGGGCCCGAGCATGGCGCGCTGGTACATGCGCAGCAGGTACACGGCCGAGAAAATGATGGTGAGGCCCGCCACGGCGCCGGCCCACATGTTAAACTCATACACCCCGGCCAGCAGCAGGAACTCGCCCACGAAGCCACCCGTGAGCGGCAGCGCCACCGTGCTGAGCAGCATCACCAGAAAGCACACGCTCAGCAGCGGGGTGCGGCGGGTGAGGCCGCCGAGGTCGGCCAACTCGCGGGTGCCGGTGCGGCGCTCGATGGCGTCGGCCACCAGAAACATGCCGACCACGTTTACGCCGTGGGCCAGCATCTGCACCACCGCCCCTTGCAGGCCGATGGCTTTCAGCGAGAACACGCCGGCAATCATCAGCCCCACGTGCGAGAGCGACGAATAGGCGATGAGCCGCTTCATGTCGCGCTGCCGGATGGCGATGATAGCGCCGTAGATGATGCCGATAATGGCCAGTACTTCAACCAGCTGCTGCCACTGGCTCACGCCGAGCGGCACCACCGGCAGCAGCCAGCGCAGGCAGCCATACACGCCCATTTTCAGCATAATACCCGAGAGCAGCATAGTGGCCGGAGCCGGCGACTCGGTGTAGGTATCAGGCTGCCAGGTGTGGAAGGGGAAAATCGGCATCTTCACGGCGAAAGCGGCGAAGATGAGCCAGAACAGCCACGCCTGCTGCGAGGCGGCTAGCTGCTTGCCAGTGGCGTAAAACGCCTGAATATCGGACGAGTGCGCGGCTAGCGAGCCGGCGGCCGGGCCGGTTTGCAGATACAGATACACGAAGCCGGCTAGCATAAACAGCGAGCCGATAATGGTGTATAAGAAGAACTTAAACGTGATTTGGATGCGGCGGTCGCTGCGGCTCCAGGCGCCGGCCAGGAAATAAATCGGAATCAGCGCCACCTCCCAGAAGAAGTAAAACACGAATGCGTCGAGGGCCGTGAACACCCCGAGCAAGCCGGTTTGCATAAACAGCACCAGGGCGTAGAACGCGCCGGGATTCTCGTACTCTTCGTGGCGAAAGGCGGTGGCCAGAATAATCGGCACCAGCACCGTCGTGAGCAGCACCAGGCACAAACTCAGCCCGTCGATGCCGAGGTGAAAGTTGATGCCCGCCGAAGGTATCCAGCTCAGGTTGAGGTCGAAGCTGCCCGGCCCGCTGCGGGCGTAGGTAATGGCCGCAAACACGGCAACCAGTAGTTCGAGAAAGGAAGCCCCGAGGGCTAGCGCGCGGGCCGCGCCGCCTTTGGCAAAGTGAAGGAGCAGGGCGGCGGCCAGCGGGAAGAAGACGAGAAAAGCTGTCAGCATTAGCGAAAGCGCACGGTAAGCCGGCCGGAAGCCCGGCGGGTTTACCGCGAATTAGCTGCAAACTTACTGCCCGCACCGGGAAGGCGGAAGCTTCGGGCGACTTTCCCGTAAGTTTGTTCTAATGCCTCGCCACCCGATTGCCGATTTTCTGAATACCGCCGCCGGCCCCATCCTCGACGTGCGCGCCCCGGCCGAGTACGCCCAGGGCCACATTCCGGGGGCCCTGAGCCTGCCGCTGTTCACCGATGCCGAGCGGGCCCTCATCGGCACCACCTACAAGCAGGTGAACCCCGACAAGGCCGTGCTACTGGGCCTCGATTTTTTCGGCCCCAAGATGCGGGCGATGGTGGAGCAAGCCAAAAAGCTCGCCCCCGGCCAGGAAGTGCGCCTGCACTGCTGGCGCGGCGGCATGCGCAGCGGCGCCGTGCTGTGGCTGCTGGAGCTAGCCGGCTTCCACGTCAACCTGCTCGATAAGGGTTACAAGGACTATCGCCGCTGGGCGCTGGCCGAGTTTGCCCGCCCGCGCCAGCTGCGCGTGCTGGGCGGCTACACCGGCAGCGGCAAAACCGCCGTGCTGCACGCGCTGGCCCGGCGCGGCGAGCCCGTGCTGGATTTGGAAGGCCTAGCCAACCACCTGGGCTCTTCCTTCGGCAGCCTGGGCCAGCCGCCGCAGCCCACCCAGGAGCAGTTTGAGAACGACCTGGCTGCCGCCCTGGCCAAGCTGCCCAACGACCGGCCCATCTGGGTGGAGGATGAGAGCCGTACCATCGGCGGGCTAGGCATCCCAGCCGCGTTTTTTGAGCAGATGCGCGCCGCGCCGCTGGTGGTGCTCGACGTGCCGCCGGCCGCCCGCGTGCAATACCTGGCCGGCAGCTACGGCCGCCAGGATGCGGCCGGGCTAGCCGCTGCCGTGCTGCGCATAAGCAAGCGCCTCGGTGGCCTCGTGACGAAAGAAGCGCTGGGAGCCATCGCCGACGGCGATATGCCGCGCATGGTGGAACTGGTGCTGGCCTACTATGATAAAACCTACGGCTATGGGCTAGCCGACCGGCCCGCCGTGCTGGTGCCCACCACTGGCACCGACCCAATAGCTAATGCGGCGCTGGTGCTGGCTGCCGCGAACGAACTACCGACTTCGCTAAAAAATGCTAGCCATGATTCCGAAGCTGCGGGTAGCCCGGCCCACTAACGACCTGGCGGCGGTGCGCCATTTCTACGTCGAAGCTCTGGGCTTGGCAGAACTCTATGCGTTTACCGGCCACGACGGCTTCGATGGCCTAATGGCAGGCCACCCGCAAGCAGCTTACCACCTGGAGTTTACGCGCCAGCAAGGCCATCTGGTGCCGCCCGCACCCACGGCCGAAAACCTATTGGTTTTTTACTTGCCCGAGCGCGCCGAGTAGGAAGCCGCCGTGGCCCGCCTGCGAGCGCACGGCTACGCGCCCGTGCCGGCCCACAACGCCTATTGGGACCACCAGGGCCTGACCTTTGCCGACCCCGATGGTTATCGGGTAGTGCTGCAACGCGCCGCCTGGAATTTTTAACGACCGCTAGCCCCCGCCATGACCCCGACCTCGACCTCATTCGCCTCACTCAGTACAGCCACGGCGCGGGCTGCGGCTGCAAAATCGCGCCGAGTGTGCTCGATAAAATCCTGCACAGCAGCCTGCCGCAGCCCAACTACGAAAACCTGCTGGTCGGCAACGGCAGCCGCGATGATGCGGCCGTGTACCGCCTGCCCAATCAAGCCGGGCAGTGCGTCATCAGCACCACCGATTTTTTTATGCCCATCGTCGATGATGCCTACGACTTCGGGCGCATCGCCTCGGCCAACGCCATTTCGGACGTGTATGCGATGGGCGGGCGGCCCCTACTGGCCATCGCGGTGCTGGGCTGGCCCATCGACAAGCTGCCGCCCGAAGTAGCCGCCCGCGTCACGGAGGGTGCCCGCGCCATCTGCGCCGAGGCCGGCATTCCGCTGGCCGGCGGCCACAGCATCGACTCGCCCGAGCCGATTTTTGGGCTAGCCGTGACGGGCCTGGTCGATGAAAAAAACCTCAAGCGCAATGACACGGCCACGGTAGGCTGCCGCATTTACCTCACTAAGCCGCTAGGCGTCGGAATATTGACTACCGCCCAAAAGCGCGCAATCCTGAGCCCCGAAGATGCCGATGTGGCCCCGGCCCAGATGCGCCAGCTCAATAAAATCGGTGCCGAGCTGGGCGAGATTGTCGGCGTGCGGGCCATGACCGACGTCACCGGCTTTGGCCTGCTAGGGCACCTCGCCGAAGTGTGCGAGGGCAGTGACTTGCAGGCTGTCGTCGATTATTTCAGCGTGCCGCGCCTGGCCCAGGCCGAGCGCTACCTACTGCAAGGTGCGGTGCCCGGTGGCACGGTGCGCAACTTCGCCAGCTACGGCCACAAGGTGGGGCAGCTCACCGATGAGCAGAAATTCTACCTCTGCGACCCGCAAACCTCGGGCGGTCTGCTGGTGTGCGTCGAGCCCGGCGCGGCCGAGGCGGCGGCCCAGGCCGTATTTGCCCAATATGGGCTAGCGCTGGAAAGTTTTGGCGAGCTGCGTCCGCACGCCGAGGGTGAGCCGTGGATAGTGGTGGAGTAGAAGTGCAGGTTGCTGCGGTAGGCCGGCTAGCCCCCACGCCCAGCGGCTACCTGCACCTGGGCAATGCCGTTAACTTTGTGCTCACCTGGCTGCTGGTGCGCCGGGCGGGCGGCACGCTGCACCTGCGCATCGATGACCTCGACCGCGCCCGACTGCGCCGGTCCTATCTGGAAAATATATTTCAAGTGATTGACTGGCTGGGCTTGGACTACGACCACGGCCCAAGCGGGCCGGACGACTTTCTGCGGCACTACTCGCAGCTGCTGCACTTGCCCGCTTATAACCACGTATTGCGCCGGCTGGCCCAGCGGCCGGGGCTGCTATACGGCAGCCCGCGCTCACGCACCAGCGGTGCGGCCGGCGCTACCGTGCCGCTAGCCACGCCGGGCGTGGCGTGGCGGGTGCGGGTGCCCGCTGATGCTACTGTGGCCTTGGCCGATGGCTGGCAGGGTGCGGAGCAGGTGCCGCTGGCCACTGAGATGCCCGACTTCATTGTGCGTAAAAAAGACGGCGTGGCGGCCTACCAGCTAGCCTCGGTGGTCGATGATTTGCGGCTGGGCACTACGCTCCTCGTGCGGGGCCTCGACCTGCTGCCCAGCACGGCCGCCCAGCTGTGGCTAGCCGCGCAATTGCCCGAAACCAGCAACTTCACCCAAACGCAAATTCAGTTTTATCACCACGGCCTGCTCACCGATGCGGCGGGTAATAAGCTGAGCAAAACCACCCAGGCCGCTGGCGACCAAGGTATTCTCAGCGCCGGAAAGCCGACGGTGGTGTACGCGGCCGTGGCGCGGCTGCTAGGCTTGCCGGCGGCGGCCGGCGAATCGCTGGCTGCTTTGCAGAAAGAGTTGGTGATAAGGGCTTAAAGCAGCTACTGCCCTGGGTTTACTGCCGCACTACGTTGAGCTTAGCCGTCTGGCTGCTCTGGCGCACCACGAGCACGTATTTAGCGGGGGCCAGTAGGCCCGAGCCGGGCAGCGCCACGGTGCTGGTGCCGACCTCCACGGCCGCCAGGTCCTGGCTGTAGATGACCCGGCCCAGCAGGTCGTAGAGCTGCACGTTGAGCGGTCCGGCCGTGGCCGTGGTCACCTGTATCGACAATCCATCGGTCCCAAACGGCACCGGAAATGCGTTGATGGCGTAGGTGATGGTAGCTAGCGTGGGCGGGCTAGCGGCGCTGGCTAGCGTCCAGCGGCCGTTGAGGGTAGTGACGTAGGCGCGGCGCACGGCGTGGGCGAAGGCATCGCGCTGAGTGGCGCCCTCGTTGCTCCAGGTAGCGCCCGCATCGGTCGAGTGAAACATGGTAAGCTGGTTCTCCGCCAGGCCATTCAGCTCGTGGGGCAAATACTGCTGCGCGAGCGTAGCGCCCGGCCCCACGGCCGTTTGAATATCAAAGTAGCGGCTGATGCTGCTGGCCGCGCCCACGCCCTGGGGCTGGCCAGTGGTGCGCACTACCGTAGTGGCGCCGGCCGCACCTAGCGGCACAATAAGCAAGCCCAGCCCGCCAAATGCCTCGGCGCCGGGGCCGGCGGGGCGCGTGGTTTGCACCTGGCCCAGCACGTAGCTGGCATCGGTTTCGGTGATGGTAGCGGCAGGGGCTAGCGTGAGCGTCGCCGAGCCGGTGCTGAGTACCGCGCCGCCCAGCGTAAGGGCTTGCGCAATAGAAGCTGCGCCGATGGTCTTGGTGCCGGTGCCGCCAATGAGCAGGGTCTGATACTCGCCGGGCCGCAGGCGCTGGGCGCCCGCGCCGCGCGTGGCCAGCGTGCCGCCGCTGTGCGTGAAAGTGCCCGTGCCGAGGTGGTCGCCGTACAAATCCAGCTCGCCGCCGCCCAGCGCGAGTGGCCCAAGCTGGGTGAGCGTGCGCACCTCGGCCGTGCCGCTCGTGATAACGGGATAGGGGGTGGCTAGCCCCGCCGGAATGAGCGCATCGGTGGCGCGGCTGGGCACGCAGCCACTCCAGTTGGCGGCGTCAAACCAGTTGCCGTTGCCGGCTGCGCCGCTCCACACGGGCTGCAGCACCTGCACGCTCACCGTGGCCGCCGACGTGCAGCCCCCACCCGGCAGCGCCACCGTGAGGCGATAGGTAGACGACTGCGTGGGCGTAACTGAAATGGTGGTGCCGGAGGTGCCAGCCGGCAGCCCGTCGCCACTCACCAGGCTCCAGGTATAAATTCCCCCGGCTGGCAGGTTGGTAGCCGTGAGCGCCACCGAGGCGCCCGCGCTCGGGCAAAACGTCGCCGCCGACGCCGCGAGCACCGGCGTGGGCGGCGCCGGGCTCACGGTGAGTGTGGTGCTGGCCGAGGCCGGGCACAGGCCCGTGGTCACGGCCACGCGCACGGTGTAGGTGCCGGCTTGGGCGGCGGCCACGGCCGGCAGCACGGGGTTTTGCTGGGCGCTGGCGTAGCCGTTGGGCCCAGTCCAGGCGTAGCTGGCGCCGACCGGGCCGCTAGCCGTGAGCGTCACGCTGCTGCCGGGGCACACGGTACCGCCGCCCGCCACGGCGGCCGTGGCGGCTAGCGGGGTGCCGTTGCACAGCGCCGGCGACGTGAGCAGGATGGCCCGGCGTGGGGTGCCGGCGGCCATCACGTCCTGCATGCGCCCTTTTTGGTCGTTCGTAAAAAGCTGCAAGCAAGCATCATCGGAGTAGTCCAGGAAGTTCATGAACATGTCGCCGGTGGGTGCGTTCGAGCACGTTACGTGCGGAAACGTGCGGCAGCCGGTGTTCGAGGTTTCCTGGGTAGGCGTGTCGGCGCAGTAGTCGTCGCCGCAGTTCGAGTCGCCCCACACGTGAATCAGCCCCAGCCAGTGACCGAGCTCGTGGGTCAGGGTGCGGCCCTTGTTGTAGTTCGGGTACAGCGTGCCCACCCGGCCAAAGGCAGCGTAGGCAATGACGACGCCATCGGTATTGGCGTCGCCGCCGCTGGGGCTCAGGCCGGCCAGCCCCGCCGTATTGTCCGGAAACTGAGCGAAGCCGAGCAGCGTGGTGCCCAGGTCCAGCACCCAGATGTTCAGGTATTGGTCGGGGTTCCAGTCGGTGGCCGGCTTCACTGTGTTCTCAACGGTCGAAAGGTCGTAGGGCGGCGCGGGCAGGCCTAGCGTGTTGCGGTCCACGCGGTCGATGCCCGGCTCGGGCAGCAGCCGGCCGCCCGGGTCGCGCAAGGCCGGCACAAACTGCACCTGCGCATCGGCCCGCACCGGCTGAAAAGCCGCCGGCACCAGCGCACCGTCGGCATTCAGGTTGCGGTAGTCCTCGTTCAGCACGTCGAACTGCGACTGCACCTGCGCCTGGCTGATGTTGGCACCCGTGCCCGCCGCTTCGCCATTATGAATGATGTGCACCACCACCGGCAGCGTGTAGGTAGTAGCCGCCGTGGTGCGCCGCGGGCGTGGGGCGGTGGCCCCTAGCTTGGCCGCCCGGTAGCCGGGCCGGCGGCGCGCCAGCTGGGCCTGCTGCCAGGCATCGGCCTGCGGCGTGCCGCAGGTGCGCGGCCCCACGTGCGTGGGGGTTTGCCCGGCCCCCGGCAGCGCGCCAAAGGTGAGCAGCCACAGGCTAAGCAGCAGCGTAGCGCATTTTACCATACGACATCCGCTGCCAGTCAGCGCGGCCAATTTGGAATGGGAAGAACTACTGTAAAGCTAACCAGCTATTCTGAAAACAGCATAAAGCTTTCCTATCGCCGCGATTTTGCCGCAGGATGAGCCGGCTAGCGAACCTCTTTCTTGAATTCCTCGGCCCAGTGGTCGGCCAGGCGAGTGGGCTCGGGCAGCTTGTAGCCGCGCAGGCAGGCTAGCGTGAGGCGCGTGGCGGTGGCTTGGTCGCAGCGGTGGCCGGGGCTCACGAATAGCGGCAGCACCTTGTCTTTGCTGCGCAGCACTTCGCCAATCAGCTCGCCGGTTTTGGCATCGAGCAAGGGGCTGAGGCTGCCTTTTTCGGGCGCGGGTTCTTGGAAAGTACCCGTCAGCTTTTGCTTAGCCACGCCGAAGGTGGGCCAGTCGAGCAGCACGCCCAAGTGCGCGGCAATGCCCACCCGGCGCGGGTGCGCAATGCCGTGGCCATCCACCATAATCACGTCGGGCTTATGGTCGAGCTTGGCAAAGGCCTGAATAACGTTGGGCGCCTCCCGAAAAGACAGGAAGCCCGGCACGTAGGGCATCGTCACGGGGCCGTAGTTATAAACCTTTTCCACCAGCTCCAGCGACGGAAACTTCAACACCACAAACACCGACAAAATGGTGTCGGGCGTCGGAAACGACGAGTCGCAGCCCCCGATAAGCCGAGGCGCGTGGGCTAGCGGCTCGGCGCGCACCCGCTGGCGCAGCTCGTGCTGCTGCTCGGTGAGGCTGCGCACCAGGGCGGGGTCGGGCGGCGGACCGGGCGGGCGGTAGTAGGCCATTGGGTAGGAAAAGAAAGGCGTTGGGAAAAGATAGAGGGTTGCTAGGGCCGGCCCAGCGTTACCCAGGGCGGGTGCCGAGCGTATACGCGGCCAGGCCCGCCGCTTCCGGTGGCCGAGGGAAAATAAATTTTCAGTCTTACGCTTTCTACGCATGGCTTCTCCATCTGCCCAGCCTGCCGCGCAGGGCTCCGGCCCGGCGCTGGAGCGGCGCTACTACATTGATGTGGAGCGGCCGCACCTCACGCCCACGCAGCTCATGGCGGCCGTGCAGGCCGATGTGCCCAAGTTTTCGCCCGGCCTGCTGGCCGACTTTGAGCGCACCCGCGGCCAGGAAGGCAGCTTGCGCGCGGGCGACGAGTTTCACATTAAAATCTTTGGCCCCTGGAATGGCAGCGTGCGCGTGACTGACGTAGGGCCCACCTTTTTCGAGTTTCTGACCCTGGAAGGCCACCCCGAAGCCGGCCGCATTCGCTTCGAAACGCATCCGCTCGATGGCCGCCCCGACGCCCTGCGCTTCGAGATTCACTCGCTGGCCCGCTCGCGCGATGGGCTGGTGGCCTTTGCCTACGACACGCTGGGCGGCGGCAAGCTGATGCAGGAAGCCACCTGGGTTGAGTTTTGCGAGCGCGTGGCCCAGGCTAGCGGCGGCCAGGCGCTGGGCCCGGTGGTAGTCGAAACCACCCGCCACGCGGAAGATGGCTCGGTGCGGCAAACGTCGCGCTAGGCTGCGCCAAGGCCCAATGATACTCAGTGGCTGGTAGATACGGTGTCGTCGTGGTCGGCCTCGCTTTCCAGCGTGATTTTAAACCCGTAGTCCGGGGCAAAAGGAGGCTCTCCCAATTCAGTTGGCTGCAATTTGGGAACGGCTACTAGGAGGATGCCGCCGTTGGCCGTGGCCCGGCTGCTGCCGCCGAGCCGGGGGTTGGTGATGCGCCCGCCGTCGAGCTTGCCCGTGCCATTGCTGTCGTATGCATACGCGGTACTGTACCATTCTACCGTGTATACGCCATTGTGCGCCAGCCCACTAATGGTGATAGTTTGGTTGGCTAGCGGGCTGACCGCAGGCATACTGGTGTCGAGTGGCACCGCCGGGTTGCGGATATCCGGCCCCGTTGGGTTAAGGGGAAAAAGCGCCGGGTTACCCGCCGCGCGGTGGGGCGTGTTGTACCAGTAGTACGCTTGGTCGTGCACCCAGCCCAGTATTTTTTCCGGCGCGCGCAGCGCAAATACTTCCAGGCGCGGGTCTGACGCCACAATATCGCGGGCTAAGTTCAGGCTGTCGAAAGGCGCGGCAAAATAATCGGCGGTCGGCGCGAAGCCCGCGGCGTCGAAGGCCGGCGCCGCGGCGGGCTTGGCATAGCCTAGCGGCCGGCCGCCGCTGGCCCGGCTGGCCGCCGCGTAGGCGCTCAGGGCAGTGCCGATGGGCTGGTAAGTAAAGGTCAGGCTATTAAACTCTTCGCCGGCCATAAATACACTCAGTGGCTTAAAGAGCCGGATGCCGTCGCCGCCCCAGCAGCCATTGTTGTAGCGGCCATCCGGCCCAAACAGAAAAGCGGTGGCAAACGCCCCCGAAAAGGCCGATGACCAAATGCCCTGCTGAATATCCTGATTGCCCTGCGACAGCCAGGTTTGCGGGCCAAACTCGAGCTGGGCAAAGGGCTTGTCGTACTTACGCAGGTGGTGCTGCGCGATGTAGCCGAACTGATACTGCGCGTTTTTATCCCAGGTATAGTAGTGGGCGCTCGAAAAATCGACGTTCGGCGAGCTAAACGTTGCGCTGCTGAAGCCATAGCCGTAGTCCACGCTGACCAGGTGCGCCGGGTAAGCATCGGTTTTCAGAAATGCCGCCATATCCTCAAACCAAGCGTTAATCTTGGCTACGTTCGGGTAATAAATCGTATTGGCCGCCGTCGCATCATCGGGCATTTCGGGCTCGTTCATCAGCCCGTAAGAGGCGATTGCCGCGGAGTAGCCCCAACGCGCCTGGATGTAGCGAAGCCGGTTTTTGAAAGCCCGGATGGCCGCCGGCTGCGTGTAAAAATCGAGCAGCGAAGCCAGGCCGAAGCGCCGGCGGTAGGGGTTGAGCGCCCAGCCGCTGCCTTCGTCGGCGGTGCCGGCGTTGGTGCTGAGGTTGCGTGAGCCGTACAGCACCAGGTGCACGTAAACTTGATGCGCGCCGGCGTATTCGATAAGCGAATCAAGGTCGCCGGCCCGGTTTTGCCGGGCGCCGTAATTGCCGAGCGTATCCCACTCAAATTCATAGCTGTACGGCTCCAGCCACAGCCGCACCAGGTTACCCCCGTTGGCGTGAAACTTCCCAATCCAGGCTTGCTGCTGCGGCCGGGTCAGCAGGGTGTAGCACGGCTTGCCCCCGGGGCACAGCTGGCTAGGGTCGGGTGTGCAGGAGGCAATTTTGGCGGGGTCGAAGGCCGACCGCACATCCTCGCTGATGCCCATGAAGGAAGTGCCATCCGAAAACTCCCAGTACCGCTTGTTGGCCGCCACGCGCAAAAAGCCGTGCGCGGGCGATGGCACGCAGGTAAACGTAGCGGGGCTGCTGACGGTGCTGGTGACGTGGGCCGCGTCGGTTTTATCGGTTACCGTAAAAGCGTACTGCCAGCGGCCGGCCTCGTTGGGGCTGAAGCGCACGTGCCAGGGCGTAGTGGTAGGCACGCGGTGCCAGCCCAGAGTGTCGCGCGCATACGGAACCAGATAAAACGCGTAGGCTTTGTAGCGCTTCTGGCTGGGAGAAATGAAATCCACCTCAACCGCAATGCTATCCGGGTCGTAGGGATTGGCAAACTGCTTGGTGAGGCTAGCGGCGGCCTCAAACTTACTATAGGCCCGCACCGGCGCCTCGGTGACGGGCACGATAGCGCTGACTGCCGCCCCCTGCGCCGCCGCCGGCCTGGCCAGCAGCATGCCCAGCCCGACTAATATTAGCCAGCAGGGGAGGGGGAAGCTAAAGTGCTTTGAGCGGCGGCCCGTGCTACGCATTGCGGGTAGAAAAAGATGAGTGCGGCTACAACGAAAAACACGGAGCCGAGGGCTTACTACAAACGCAAATTCGCGGCTTTACCGACGGTCGCCAAGCTTTAGAGCTTCGCTCCAAAGCGCGCCCTCGCCCCGGAGGCGACAACGGCCAGGGGGGCTTCTGCCGTATTAGCGCCTCCACGCAAGCCTTTGTTTTTTCATGCCTAGCCCTGCCGCCCGGCCGGCGCCTTCGGGCGGCACGGCACCCGCCTGGGAGCAGTACCGCGCTCAGCTCGAAGCCTACGCCCACGCCAAGGTCAACTACGACTACGAGCAAGTGCGCGAGTACACCTCGGCCACCGGCTGGCGCATCGACCACTACGCCACCGACCTGCCGGCCGAAGCGCCCGGCCCGCCCGCCGCGGCGGGCTCGTTTGCGGCGGCGCAGGCCGTGATGCGGCGCTATGCCTTTCCGCCGCCCGACCTCATCACGGGGTACTTCGACCCTAGCCAGCCGCTCGAAAAGCGTATTATGGTGCTGCGGGCGCACTTTCTGGTGTTCAATTTTTACTTCGGCGTGCGGGTGGTCGATGTCATTGACGAGGCTAGCCGGCCCGGCCCCGACGGCCCCGAGCGGGTGTGGGGCTACGGCTACCGCACCCTCGAAGGCCACTTCGAGAAGGGGCAGATAAACTTCTCGGTGCACAAAAATCTGGGCACTGGCGCGGTGCAGTTTCGCATTCAGGCCATGTCGCAGCCGGGGCACATTCGCAACCCGTTTTACTGGCTAGGCTTCAAGCTGTTCGGGCGCCGGTTGCAGCGGCGCTTTGCCCGCCAGTCGCTGGCCCGCATGCGCCGCCTAGTGACGGAGGAAATAACCCAGCCGCAAACAAAGCCGGGGGCCGGGAGTTAATCCGGCAATCCAACCAAAAGCGCCGCCGCTGCCCACCGGGCCGTCGCGGCGTTTTTGTGGGCTGCATTCTTACCCCAAACCACAGACCTAATGTCCGCTACCAAAGCTTACGCGGCCCCCGCCGCCAATATTCCGCTCGAACCTTTCCAGCTGGAGCGCCGCGCGCCCGGCGCGCACGATGTGCAGATTGACATCCTGTTTTGCGGCGTGTGCCACTCCGACCTGCACCAGATTCGCGATGAGTGGGGCGGCTCGATTTTCCCGATGGTGCCCGGCCACGAAATCGTGGGCCGCGTGTCGGCCGTGGGCGACCACGTTAAGAACTTCAAAGTCGGCGACCTCGCCGGCGTGGGCTGCATGGTCGACTCGTGCCGCGAATGCACCTCGTGCAAGGAAGGCCTGGAGCAGTACTGCGAAACCACCGGCATGATTGGCACCTACAACAGCCGCGAAATCAAGACCGGCCAGCCCACCTACGGCGGCTACTCGCAAAGCATCGTGGTGGATGAAAAATACACCCTCAAGGTGAGCGACAAGCTCGACCTGGCCCGCGTGGCGCCGCTGCTGTGCGCCGGCATCACTACCTACTCGCCGCTGCGCCAGTGGAAAGTAGGCCCCGGCCACCGCGTAGCCGTGATGGGCCTGGGTGGCCTGGGCCACATGGCCGTGAAATTTGCCGTAGCCCTGGGCGCCGAAGTAACCGTGCTCAGCACCTCGGCCGGCAAGGAAGCCGATGCCAAAGCCCTGGGTGCCCACAAGTTTGTGGTGACCAGCGACAAGGACCAGTTTAAGTCGGTGGGCAACTACTTCGACTTCATTATCAACACTATCTCGGCCCAGATTGACCTCGGCGCCTACGTGAACCTGCTGCGCCTCGACGGCACCATGATTCTGCTGGGCGTGCCCAGCGAGGCGCCGCACCTGCACGCCTTCAACCTCATTGCCAAGCGCCGCCGCGTGGCCGGCTCGCTCATCGGCGGCATTGCCGAAACGCAGGAGATGCTCGACTTCTGCGCCGAGCACAACATCATGTCGGACATCGAGGTGATTGATATTCAGCACATCAACGAGGCTTACGAGCGTATGCTGAAAGGCGACGTGAAGTACCGCTTCGTCATCGACGTGGCCTCGCTCAACTAAGCAGGCCTAGCCCCGCGAAAAAAGCGGCCCTGGCTGAAAAGCTAGGGCCGCTTTTTTATATATAAGTCCTTGACTTACACTACTTGGTGGCCACATAGCCCTGGCGGGTATCCACGCGCTGCCCGTTGATGAGCGCGTCGAACCGGGTGATGGTGCGCGTGCAATTATCCACGCCGCCGTAGGTGAGCACGATGTCGCTGATGTCGTAGCGCCGCTTGGCGGCGGGCACTTCGAGGCGGTAGCTGCGCGGGTCGCTAGGGCCGCCCACGGCCGGAAAATTGCAGAACAGCGTGCGGTCGACGTAATAAAAAAGCATCGGCGACTTTGGCCGGTCGTTGGCCCGCAGCGTATCGAGCGGCTGGCTGAAGTCGGCGCCCCGGTAGCGCACCAGGTAAGCCGAAAACGCCTCGGCCTTGCGGAAGCCTTTGCCAGCGCCCAGCGTATCGGTGCTGAAGGCAATACCGAAGGGCTGCGGGCCAGGGTCGGCCGGGTTGCAGGGCCGCAGGTTGCAGCCGGCGAGGCCACACTCTGCGGCTAGCCCTAGCAGAATGCTAAACAAGCACCTGGGGCGTTGGGAAGTAAGTAAAAGTGTATTCATTACTGCCAATATAAGGCTAAGTGGCGCTATTGGTTTAGAAGTATGCCGGCTTTCTTACAGCGCAAATTCCTGCTGCACCTGTGTAGTGAAGCTATTGTAGCCCGGCGCGGGCACCACCGTGGCCGGCAGCGGCGGCGCCAGGCTAGCGGGCAGCCCGAGGCTGCGCGTGGTAACTACCAAGTGTAGCGGCGCGGTATCGGCCAAGTCAATTTCGAGCTCTTCGCCCTGGGGCGAGGGGGCAAAAAACGGGAAGCTCACCACGCCCGCCGTGGGCCGCAGGCTGGCGGCCGGCACCGGCTGGTCGGCCACGCGCAAGCCCAGTAGCGGCGCGGCCCCGCCGAAGCGCAGCATTAGGCTATTCACGTCGGCACGGCCGGGCCGCAGCAGCAGGCGCAGCCGCCGGTGGCCGGCGGCCTGGCTATCGGCCAGCACCTGGATGGTGGTGGGGCTAGCGGCAGCACCGGGGCCGCCTGGTGCAGCACCGGCGCGGTGGCCTGCGAGAATAGCGCCGGCAAGGGCGTAAGCTGCGGCTGCGTGAATACCCGGCGCGTCCAGGCATCGGGCTGGGGCGCGGCCGAGAGCCAGTAGGCCTGGCTATGCGCCGCATCGAGGGCATAAAACAGGTGTGTTTGCTGGGGCTGGGCGGCGGTGGGCTGCCGGGTGAGGTGGCCCATGAGCAGTGCGGCCAGCACCTCGGCCAGCGCCAGGCCGGGTAGCAGCCAGCCGATAGCCGGCCGGCGGCCCACCCCCGCGGGTAAGCTCAACACCGGCAGCAAGAGGGGCAGCAGCAGCCCCAGTAGTATCGCCAGGAATAGAAGGGCCGTCAGCGACAGTATACTCAGCCCAAAAATGACCAGCAGCAGGTAGGTGGTAGGCACCAGCAGCGCCACGGCCGGCAAGGTCAGTAGCGAGGTAGCCACGGCCAGCCCGGGCGTGAGCGGGCGGGCGGGGCTGGTGGGGTGGCGCAGCCCCAGGCCCCAGCCCAGCGTAGCCGCCAGCAGCGGCCACGCCAATAAAAATGCCGACGAAGGCGCCTGCCACTGCAACAGCCCCAGCAGCCCGGCCACTACCACCAGTGCCCCGCCTACCAGCGAGCCGGGCCGCACAAAGCGGCTCAGCACCCCGTAATAAGCCGCAAACAGGGCTAGCCCCAGCGCCAGTAGTGCTCCCTGGTAAGCCAGCGCATTGTAGGAAGCCCGGTCGTAGAAGGCGCTGTACTGCGGGTAGCAGGCGGCCACCAGCGCCAATAGGCCCCAGCCGGTCAGCAGCAGCAAGGCCAGGCCACCCACCCAGGCCAGCATGCCGCCCAGTAGCCCGCCCCAGCTGAAACGACCACGCTGATAAGCCAGCACCAGAGCCAGCAGCAGCAGGCTGACGGTGAGCTGCGTTAGCGGCAGGCCCCAGGTGGCGGGGTAGCGCACCAGCCAGGTGCCCAGCGGGTTAAAAAACGTTTCGTCGGGCGCCTTGGTGTGCGTGAGGGGAATATTGCCAAAGTGCCGCACCAAGCTCAGCATATACGAGCCGTGGTGCTGGAGCGAGCCCAGGTCGAGGTGGCCGGGCAGGTCGGCCGGGCTGTGGTAGTACGGGTGGCCATCGACGAAGGCAAAATTGAGCCCCGTAATCCCGGCCTGGCGCAAGGGCGTGAAGTCGGTGTTATTCGGCAAGTGCCGGTAGGCTTCGTAAAACAGCGACGACGAGATGGGGTAGGGCGCGGCCCGGGCATACTCGCGCATTACCCAGCCATTCTGGGGGCTCACCTCAAAAGTGAGGCTAGCCCCGGCATTGCCCCGGCCCTCAAAATTAAGCGCCACGCCTACCTCGCGGCGCAGGCGGGCCGTGTCGGCCGCGTAGGCGCGGGCACCCAGCCAGCCGGCCTCCTCGCCATCGGTGAAAAGCCAGATAACGTCGTGGGCCAGGGGCGGCCCGGCGCGCAGCGCCCGGATGGTTTCGAGCATGGCAGCCACGCCGGCGCCGTCGTCGCCGGCGCCGGGCGTGTGGGGCTGCGAGTCGTAGTGGGCCAGCACCAGCACGGCCGGGCCGCCGGGCTGCCGGCCGGGCAGGCGGGCCAGCACATTCTGCACCCGCGCGGCGGCCAGCTGGCCCGGGTCAGTGAGCACCAAGCTCAGGTCTTGCACGCTGGCGGTCAGGCCCAGTTCGCGGCAGCGGCTTAGTAAATAGTCGCGCACCTGGGCATTGGCGGCCGTGCCCAGCGGGTGGGGCTGGCTAGCCACCACGGCCACGTCGCGCTGGGCGCGGTAGGCCGAAAACCCGGTGGCCGGGGCGGTGGCGGGTGCCGGGCGCGGCGGCCGCACCAGCCATACTGCCAGCCCGGCCACCAGGGCTAGCCCCAGCAGCGGCAGCCAACGAAAGTAAGAATTTTGCATAGTGCAAACGGGCTGACGCTACGAAGGAGCCGACCAAATAGCCGCTGCGCTTCAGCAGCCGCAAGGTATTCACGGCTAGCGGTTCGGGCCGGCTGGCTAGGGTAGCTCGGGGGCGCCGGGCCGGGCGGCGGCGCAGCGGGTGCCGGGGGCGCGGGCTGGCGGGCCTGCACAAACCACGAGGCCAGGAAGCCGGTGAACGTGCCAAACAAGCCCACGCCCACCGTCATGAGGGCCGCCGCAATGAGCCGGCCAGCCCCGGTTACGGGGTACTTATCGCCGTAGCCGACGGTAGTAATGGTCGAGTAAGCCCACCACAGCGCGTCCTCGGCCGTTTTGATGTTGCTGTCGGGCCGGGTTTCGACCTGCAAAATGGCGATGGACGAAAAGATGACCATGAGCGCTGCCACCAGCGCCGCCGCCGCGAAAGTGCCCTGCACCCGGCTCCGAAACAGATGGTGCAGCAGGTGCTTGGTCGAGCGGAAAGCCCGCAGGATGCGCAGCAGCCGCACCAGCCGCAGCGTGCGCCCCGCCCGCAGCCACGACACCTGCGGCACGCTGGCCACCAGGTCTATCCAGCCCCATTTCAGAAAAGCCAGCTTGTTTTCGGCCCGGTAAAACCGAATGCTGAATTCCAGCAGGAAAAAAACGCAGATGGTATTGTCGGCCAGGTCGAGCAGGTGCGCTACTTCGGGCGGCAGCCGGAAAATGGTACTGACAAGCAAAGCCAGCAGCACGTATACCGACAGCACGACCACGGCAAAGTTGAGCACGCCCAGCTGGGCAACGCGGGGGCGCTTGGGCAGGCGCATGGCGGGGTGCGGGGCTAGGCCGGCGTGGCTACCGGTGGCCAGGGCATTTGGGTCAGCTGAACTTCGGGCCACAAGGACTGCTGGCCGGTGTAGTGCAAATACACGCGCGCCGTGGTGATGACGTCCTTTTCGCAGTAAGTAACGATGCGGCCCAGGTTTTTCTCTTCCCAATACACCCGCGCCACCTGCGCGCCGTCGATATCGTCTTTGGGCGACGGAATGTTGAACACGCCCGCCAGCAGCGGCAGCGAGATGTGGCCCTTGTTGTCGCCAAATTTCCAGAGCTCCATTGTGTCGAGCAGGTGGGGCAGGTCCCAGGGCTTGTGGCCGGCCACGTCGAGCATGGGCGGAATGGGCTGCCCGCAAATCAGCATGCGCCGGCCCAGGTAGCCGTAGTCGAACTCGCGGCCGTTGTGGGCGCACAAAAAGTAGCCCTCGGGCCCGGCGGTTTCGAGCTTGGCGTAGCGCCCGCCATAAGGAGCGTAGCGCGCCAGAAAATGCCCAAAGCCGCGCAGCACCGCGCACTCATCGTCATCGGCAAACGACTTGGTGCGAAACTCCAGGGTTTCATCCTTTAGCGGCCGGAAGAAGCCCACCGAGATGCACACCACCTTGCCAAACTCGGCGTAGAGGCCGCCGTTGCTGAATAATTCTTCGTGCGTTTGGCCTTCGGCGAGCTCCTTGGCGTGGCGCTTCTCGCAAAACTTGGCCCACAGCGGCTGGTGAGCGGCAGGCAGCTCGGCGTGGCTAGGGTGGCCGGGCACGGTTTCGATATCGACGAAGAAAACGCGGGTCAGGTCAACGTGGCGCAGGATGTTCATAAGGAGCCAAAAAGCAGCGGGGAACTAGCCCAAAGCTAAGCAACATACTGGTAGAACGCTGGTGGCGCCGTGTACTTTTGTCTTCATGCTGTTCTACTTCGGCCCCCGCAGTTCGCTGTTGCTGCCCTTCGTGGTGCCGGGGGTGGTGGCCACGCTGTGGCTGCTGGGGCGGGCCGGGCGGCGCGGCAGCCTGCCCGATGGCCTGCTAGCCCTGCTGCTGCTGCTGCCCACCCTCACCGTGAGCCAGTGGATGCTGGGCTATGCCGGCTGGTTTGATAGCCACGACGGCCATTCCACCATCATGTTTTATATGCCCTGGCAGCTGGGCCTGCTGCTGGGGCCGGGCTACTACCTCTACTTTCGCAGCCTCACCAACCAGGAGTTTCGGCTGGGGCCGCGCGGGTGGGGGCACCTGCTGCCGGGGCTAGCCCAGGTGGCGCTGTTTGCCGCCGTGGCCCTGCTCGACCTGGGCTGGCGGCGCGGGCTGCGGCACGAGGCGCTGCCCGATTTTTACGGCACCAAGGGCGCCGCCGCTACCTGGCGCGACACGCTGTTTGGGCCGCTCAACTGGCTGGCCGTGGCCCTGCTGGTGGCCTACGGCCTGCGTATGCTGGCCGACTACCGCCGCTACGCCCGCTACCTCGACGACAACTTCTCCGACCCCGAGCGCCTGCGCTTTGCCGGGCTGCGGCAGCTGCTGGTGTTGCAGGCCCTGGTGCTGGCGCTGGGGGTAGTGGGCTCGGTGCTCAACTACTTGTTTGACCTGAGCTACGATGCCGCCTGGTACCTGTTTGCCCTGCGCGGCGTGCTCATCTACGGGCTTATCGTGGTGGGCCTGCAGGCCAACTACGCGGCGGCTACCAGCCCGCTGCGCTTCGAGCCCGACGCAGCCCCCACGCCCGGCAGTAAGCCCGCTGGCGCATCGGGGCTAGCGGGAGCGCCGGCCGGCGAACCCAACAACGAATTGGATGTAGCAGCCGACGGGCTGGGCGAATCTCAACCGCTACTCGTTGCACCCACCGCGCCCGCTGGCTTGCCGCCCGAGCTGCTGCCCTGGCGCGACAAGCTGCTGGTCCTGATGGCCACCGAGCAGCCCTGGCTGGAGCCCGAGCTTACGCTGACGGAGCTGGCCCAGCGCCTGCGCACCACGCCCAACGTGCTGTCCAAAGTCATTAACGCGGGCTGCGGGCAGAACTTCAACGACTTTGTGAATACTTACCGGGTGCACGAAGCCCGCCGCAAGCTGGCCGACCCGCGCTTGGCGCACTACTCGCTGGTGGGCGTGGCCCTGGAAAGCGGATTTAACTCAAAATCAACGTTTAACCGCGTGTTTAAGAAGCTGCTGGGCCAGGCGCCCAGCGAAGTAGCGCGGCCCAAATCATAAGTTGGGACGGCCCAGATAATGACCTGGAGCGCGGCGCCGGGGGGCTAGCGGACCTTTGGCTCAGTCATTTCAACCGCTCGCTCATGCTTCACAATCTGGTAATGCGCCGCCCCCCGGGGCGATGTAACGTTTGGCCGGCTGGCCCGGTAGTCGGGGTGCCGCTCCGGAAAATCTTCATTTGGGCAAGCAACCTCCGGCTGGCCCAGCGCATCCATAGGGCTAGCCACGCGGCCATCATCTCTCTAGCTATGAAAATAACTACTCATTGGCTGGTATGCCTGCTGCTGGCGGGCCTGCCCTACCTGGTGGCGGCCCAGGCACCCGCGCCGGCCGGGCCCGCCACTGGCTCGCTCGCCGGCACCGTGCTCGACTCGCTGGGCCGCCAGCCGGTGGCCTACGCCACGGTGGTGCTGCTGCCACCCACCGGCGACAAGCCCATTACCGGCGTGGCGGCCGACGACCAGGGCCACTTTGCCATGACCAAGCTAGCGGCGGGTGCTTTCCGGCTGCGGGCCAGCTACGTGGGCTACGGCACCCGCACCCGACCCGTGACGGTGGGCGCCGGGGCCACGGCGGTGGGTACTATCCTGCTGCCCACCGCCGCCCAGGCCCTGAGCGAGGCCGTCATCATCGGCCAGAAGCCGGTGGTGGAGGTGAAGCCCGACCGTCTCGTGTACAACGCCGACCAGGACGTGAGCAATGCCGGCGGCACCGCCCAGGACGTGCTGCGCAAGGCGCCGCTGCTGGCCGTGGATGGCGACGGCAACGTGAAGATGCGCGGCTCGGCCAACTTTAAGGTGCTGGTCAATAACAAGCCTTCGCCGACTCTGGCCCGCAACCTGGCCGAGGCGCTCAAGAGCATTCCGGCCGAGCAGATTAAGAGCGTCGAAATCATTACCACGCCCTCGGCCAAGTACGACGGTGAGGGCACGGCCGGCATCATCAACATCGTATTAAAGAAGGGTGTGGACCAGGGCCTGAACGGCCGCGTGGGCCTGGCCAGCGGCAACCGCAACACTAATTTTAACTCGGCCCTGAATTTCAAGAAGGGTAAGATTGGCTTTACCTCATCGGCCAGCGCGGGGGCGTGGTACAACCCCGGCCAGTCGACCCGTGAGCGCGTCGACTCTACGGCGGCCGGGCCGGGGCGGCTCAACCAGAGCTCGACCACTCACAACCTCGGCGGCTGGTACTACGGCACGGTGGGCCTCGACTACGACCCCGCCGAGCACCACAGCATCTCGCTGGCCGGCTCGGTAAATGGCTACAGCGGCAACTCGACCCAGGACCTGCTGAACCAATACATCGCGCCCAGTTCGGCTGGCAATCAGCTCTTTACCCGCGCTACTAAAAATGTCTTTAGCAGCCTCAACCTGGAGGGCACCGGCACCTATACCCGCACCTTTGCCACGGCCCGCAAGGAGTGGAGCGTGCTAGGACAATACGCGCTCAACAACGGTACTTTCGGCTACGATTTCGACCAGTACAACAATTCCTTTACGGCCCTGGAGCAGAGCCAGGCCAACTACCGCGAGCGCAGCCGGGGCCGCACGCCGGGCCACGAGGTGACGCTGCAAACGGACTTTACCCAGCCGTTTGGCGACAAGCGCACGCTGGAGATGGGGCTGAAGGCCATTTTTCGCCGCACGGGCTCGGTGGCTAGCGTCGATACGCTGTTTCCCGCCTTGAGCCAGGGCTTTAGCCCGTCGCCGCGCCGCATTACCGACTTCACTTATGCCCAGAATGTGCAGGCGGCCTACGCCACTTACTCATTCAGCGTGGGCAAGAAGCTGAGCACCAGCCTGGGCGGTCGCCTCGAGCGCACGGCCATTACGGCGCGCTTCGGCCCTGGCAGCGCAGAAGTTGAGTTGCCCACCTACTTATCATTGCTGCCCAATGGCAGCGCCCGCTACGCATTCAGCGACGCTACCAGCCTGCGCCTGGCCTACAGCCGGCGCATCACGCGGCCCTTTATCGACTACCTCAACCCGTTTGTGGACCGCTCCGACGCCAAGAATATTTCCTTTGGCAACCCCGTGCTCAGCCCCGAGCTGACGGACTCCTACGAGCTGGCCTACAGCACCACGCTCAAAACCACCACGCTCAACGCCGCGCTCTCGGTGCGCCACACCGGCAATGCCATCGAGCAGATTCGCTACCTCACTACCAACCCCAACCCGCCCGTGCCGCTGCCCGCCAGCGTGGTGCCCGACCCGAGCGTTACGGCCCAGACCTATGCCAACGTGGCGGCTAATACGTTCTATCAGTTCAACGTGTATCTCTCGGCCAAGCCCACGCCCAAGTGGGACTTCAGCGCCGGCCCCGACGTGCAGTATATCGTGCGCAACTCGCCCACCCTGGGCATCGAGCGCCGGGGCTTTGCCGGGGGCGTCAACGTCAATACGTCCTACAAGCTGAATAAGGGCTTCACCGTGCAGGCTTTCGCGTTTGCCAGTACGCCCATGCCCGATATCCAGGGCACCGGCCCAGCCAACCTCTACTACCAAATGGGCGTGAAGAAAACGCTGCTTAAAGATAAGGCCGACCTCACGCTCAACTTCGCTAGCCCCTTCAACGCCTACTGGCCCTACCGCAATACCACTACCACGAAGTATTTTACCGAAACCAGCGAGTACCGCGCCTACCAGCGCGGCTTCCGCCTCAATTTCAGCTACCGCTTTGGGCAGGGCGGCCCGAGCAAGCAGCGCAAGTCTATTCAGAACGATGATACCAAAGGTGGCGGTAGTAAGCAGGGGGGCTAGCCTTCTGCTACTTATTACTGGAGCAGATGCAACGAATAGGGCAACCGAACGACTCTCTACTAAGAGAAAGAGGATGAAGAATCCTCGGGCTATGAAAGCAGCAAGACCGGCCTCGCCCTGCGGAGCCGGTCTTTTTGCGTGCCGGGCGGGGCACTTGGCTGGTATCGGTAGTATCCGCTGCGGCGCCGGCTGAGTGCGGGGCCACTCGTTTCTTTGTGCCGAACGTTAGCAGGCCGCTATGATTCTTCAGTATATGTTTCGGGCGGCCGTGCTGCTGCCGCTGCTAGGGCCAGTGGTAGCGGCCGGGGCTTTGCTGGCCACTGGCTACCGGCGCGGGCGGGTGCTGCCGGGACTATTGCCGGCCTTGCTGCTGCTGCTGCCCACATTTTTGCTGGCGCAGTGCCTGCTGAGCGTGGCTAGCTGGTGCCTGCTCCCCCTGGCCGAGGCCGGCGCCGCACCTCTCTATGCACCTTGGTATGCTGAGCTGCTGCTGGCGCCGGTGTGCTACCTCTACCTGCGGGTGCTCACGCGGCTGCCGCTGCGCACCCGGCTGGGGTGGCGGCGGCTATTGCCGGGCCTGGGTCAGGTAGGTCTTTTTGCCGGCGTGGCAGTGCTTAATCTAGGATACCGGCACGGCGTAGCTGCCCGGCACCTGGGGCCAGCCAGTGCCGCCGCCGAGCTGCTGCGCTTCGTATTGCCCGCCCTGGCCCTGGCTTGCTACGTGCTGCTTCTCTTGTACGGATTAAAAACGCTAGACGAGTATCGGCGCCATCAGGACGCTAGGGGCCTAGCTAGGCGTCGTCGGCCCGGCCGGCAACGCACCCTGCTGGTAGTGTTGCTACTGGGTTTTGGCCTGGGCCTGAGCTTCGTGGCGCTTGATGCCTGGTTTGGGCCTTTTGCTTATTCTGAGATATGGTATGCGTTTGGGGTGCGCTGCGGACTGGTATTTGGCCTAGCCGTGGTGGGGCTGCAAGCCAGCCATACTGTCCGCCCGCCCGCTAGCTTTGCCTGGGCAGTTGCGCTGCCAGTAAGGCCAACGCACCCGGGGGCCGCGCCGCTAGCCATTCACGCTACTGAGGCCAAGGCCACTTTGGCCGACCCACCCAAGGCACCAGTGCTGCCTGCCGAGTTGCTGCCTTGGCGCGATAAGCTGCTGGCCCTGATGGCCGCCGAGCAGCCCTGGCTCGAACCCGAGCTTACGCTGGCCGAACTGGCGCAACGCCTGCACCTGCACCCGGCGCAGCTCTCCAAAGTGATTAATCTGGGCTGCGGGCAAAGTTTCAGCGACTTTGTAAATCGCTACCGGGTCGAAGAAGCCCAGCGCAAGCTAGCCGACCCGCGCTTTGCACACTACTCGCTGGTAGGCGTGGCATTAGAAAGCGGATTCAACTCAAAATCAACATTTAACCGCGTATTTAAAAAATTTACGGGTCAGGTACCGGGTGAGTTGGCGCGGCCCAAAGTCTAAAGTAAGACGGCCCAACTAACGAAGTTGAAGCGCTTGGTAAGTGCGCCGAGTAGAATTTCGCCCTGCTTTCCATCAAATCTAACTCGGGCACTTGCTAAGAGCACGCCTTAGTCCACGCGCAGCTATGAAACGCTTCTTTAGCAATTTACTCTTCGGCAGTTTGGCTAGCGCCGTGCCGCTGCTAGCTCTCGCCCAGGCCGGCGTGGCCCGTGAGCAGGCCGCCTTGGGCGATGGGCTGCGCGGCGACTATTACAGCGGCCTAAACTTCGAGCATCTTATCAAGACGCGCCGCGACGCCCTTATTGACTTTAACTGGAGCCATGAGCCGCCCCTACCCGGCGTGCCCGCCGAAGAGTTTACGGTGCGCTGGACGGGCTGGCTGGTGCCGCCCACCACGGGGCACTATGTGCTGCACTTAGCCATCGACGATGGCGCGCGGCTGTGGCTCGATGGCAAGCAGCTGCTCGACGAGTGGCGCGGCCAGCCGCTAGGGTACTACAGCGTACCCGTCGACTTGCAAGCCGGCCGGCCGTATCGCCTGCGCCTCGACTACTGCCAGTACTCACTCGATACCCGGGCGCTGCTGCTTTGGGAGCGCCCCCGGCAGCCCGAAAAGCTGCTTGTCAGCTCGTGGCGCAACCTATGGGGCATGACGGAAAAGGTGCCAACCTTCGCCAGCCGGTTGCAGGAAACCATCCCGACCCGCTATCTATTTAGCCACGTGCCGGGGCCGCCCCGGCTGGCAGTGGACCTTACCATGGTAGCCGTGGTGGCCAGTAAGCCACCCTTTACCTCCGTACTTGCTTCGGACCCTAGCCGACCGACTCCTACTACTTGGTATGCAATCAACAGAGCTAGGCCTAAGGCTGAGGCTACCCGTCCGCTTGCCAAGCGCAAGCAGCCTCCGAAAGCCGTAGCCAGCGCGCAGAGCGCCGATAGGCTAGCCGACCAACTGCTGCACGGCCAGTCGCTTACGCTGCGCACACTTTATTTCGAGCAGGGCCGGGCCGAATTACCCACCACTGTACGGGCCAGCCTCGACACACTGGCTAGGGTGCTCCGGCGCTACCCCGCGCTGCGGCTGGAAGTGCAGGGCCACACCGACAACCAAGGCGACCCACTGCTTAACCAACAGCTTTCGATGCGTCGGGCCGAGGCAGTTTGCCAATACCTTACTTCGCTAGGGGTCCCCGAAACTCGCCTGCGCCCGCTAGGCCTGGGCGGTACGCAGCCGGTAGCCGATAATAATCAGCCCACGGAGCGCCCCCGCAACCGGCGCGTAGTGCTCCGCCCGTTACCACCTGCCACTGCGCAACCCTAACCACGCAGCCCACAAAAAAAGGCCGGTCCCGCCCTGCGGAACCGGCCTTTTCCAACTCACAACTTTACTTATTTCGTTTCGCCAGCCTCGGGCTCCGAGGGGGCTTCGGCGGGCCGCTCATCGCTGGCCAGATTGGGCGCCTCGTCACTTTTGGCGATGGTGAAGCTAAGCTCATCTTTACCATCTTCATAATCGGCCGTGATGATGTCGCCGTGCAGCAGCTGCGCCTTCAGAATTTCCTCGGCAATCGGGTCTTCGATGTACTTCTGGATGGCCCGATTCAGCGGACGCGCGCCAAACTTAGGGTCGTAGCCTTTCTCGGCTACGAAGTCCTTGGCCTTCTCGGTCAGCTCCACTTTGTAGCCGAGCGTGAGCACGCGGGCCAGCAGCTTGCTGAGGCTGATGTCGATAATCTTGTGGATGTCCTTCTTCTCCAGCGAATTGAAGACAATCACGTCATCCAAGCGGTTGAGGAACTCGGGCGAGAAGGTTTTACGCAGGGCGTTGGTGATGGTGCCCTTCGTAATCTCGTCCATATTCTCATTGCGGGCTTTCGTGCCGAAGCCGATGCCCGCGCCGAAGTCCTGCAAGTCACGCGCCCCGATGTTCGAGGTCATGATGATGATGGTGTTACGGAAGTCCACCTTACGGCCCAGGCCGTCGGTCAGGATACCATCGTCCAGCACTTGCAGCAGCAAGTTGTACACGTCCGGGTGCGCCTTCTCAATCTCGTCGAGCAGAATCACCGAGTACGGCTTGCGGCGGATTTTCTCCGTCAGCTGGCCGCCCTCTTCGTAGCCCACGTAGCCGGGAGGCGCGCCCACCAGGCGCGATACGCTGAATTTTTCCATGTACTCCGACATATCGACGCGCACCAGCGCGTCTTCCTTGTCGAAGAGGTAGGTAGCCAGCACCTTGGCCAGCTCCGTCTTGCCTACGCCCGTCGGGCCGAGGAACACGAACGAGCCAATCGGCTTCTTCGGGTCTTTCAAGCCCACACGGGTGCGCTGGATGGCTTTTACGAGCTGGGCAATAGCCTTGTCCTGACCGATTACTTTGCCTTTCAGTTCATTGCCCATGTTCAGCAATTTCTCGCCTTCGTTCTGGGCCACGCGGTTCACGGGGATGCCGGTCATCATGGCGATTACCTCGGCCACGTTTTCCTCTTTCACCGTGTAGCGCTTCTTCTTGGTTTCGTCTTCCCAGCTCTTCTTGGCCGAGTCGAGTTGCTCCAGAAGCTTCTTCTCCGTGTCGCGGAGCTTGGCGGCTTCCTCGTATTTCTGCGATTTCACCACGCGGTTTTTCTCCGTCTTGATGTTCTCAATCTGCTCTTCGAGCTTGAGAATGTCCTCCGGCACCACGATGTTGTTGATGTGCACGCGGGCGCCAGCCTCGTCCAAGATGTCGATGGCTTTGTCCGGCAGGAAGCGGTCGCTCATGTAGCGGTCACTCAGCTTTACGCACTGCTCAATGGCCTTGTCGGTGTACACCACGTGGTGGTGGTCCTGGTACTTGTCCTTGATATTGTGCAGAATCTCAATCGTTTCCTCGGGCGTGGTGGGGTCCACCATCACCATCTGGAAACGACGGGCGAGCGCGCCATCTTTCTCAATGTACTGGCGGTACTCATCCAGCGTGGTCGCGCCGATGCATTGAATCTCGCCGCGGGCCAGGGCCGGCTTAAACATGTTCGAGGCGTCGAGCGAGCCGCTAGCCCCGCCAGCGCCCACAATCGTGTGCAGCTCGTCGATGAACAGGATTACGTCGGGCGACTTTTCCAGCTCGTTCATCACGGCCTTCATGCGCTCTTCAAACTGACCGCGGTACTTGGTGCCCGCCACCAGCGACGCCAGGTCAAGGGTCACTACGCGCTTGTTGAACAGCACGCGGCTCACCTTCTTCTGGATGATGCGCAGGGCCAGGCCCTCGGCGATGGCCGTTTTACCCACGCCCGGCTCACCAATCAGAATCGGGTTGTTCTTTTTGCGGCGGCTCAGTACTTGGGCCACACGCTCAATCTCTTTTTCGCGGCCCACGATGGGGTCGAGCTTGTCTTCTTCCGCCAGCTTGGTAAGGTCGCGGCCGAAGTTATCGAGCACCGGGGTGCGCGATTTTTCGCCGGCCTTGCGGGTGCCAGCGGCACCACCCTGGCCACCTTGCTGGCCGCGGCCAGCCCCGCCCTGGCCCTGGCCAAAGAGGCGGTCGTCATCGTCGTCAGCCTCCGGGCCGGCCTTGGGGCTGGTATTCGGAGCGGCGCCGTGGTAGTCGAGCGAGTCGCGCACGGTTTCGTAGTTCACGTTGAATTTGGAAAGGATTTGAGAAGAAATGTTGTCCTCATCGCGCAGAATTGAGAGGAGCAGGTGCTCGGTGCCAATGATTTCCGACTTGAAAATCTTGGCTTCGAGGTAGGTGATTTTCAGCACCTTCTCGGTCTGCTTGGTTAGCGGAATCGAGCCGGTAATGCTGGTGCCCTGGGCAGAGGCCGTGTTGCGCGTGGCTTGCTCGAGGGCAAACTTCAGCTCATCGGTGGCCACGCCGAGCTTTTTGAGCAGCCCGAGGGCAGTGCCTTCGCCCTCGCGAATCATGCCCAGCAGCAGGTGCTCGGTACCAATATAGTCGTGGCCGAGCCGGATGGCCTCCTCCCGGCTCAAGGAAATAACCTCCTTGACGCGGTTTGAAAATTTAGCTTCCATGCAAGCAAGATAAAATAAAGACGCAGATAGTAGCTGTACCGAAAACGGCCCGAATAGTTGCGCTACAACGATACGTAAAAGAAAGCGGATTATAAGAAAAACAAGCGCCTGCGGACGAAGGTTCGGACAAACTATTTTTGGCTAAGCGCCTATCCTATAAAAACTGTCCGGCAGCCGGCCCTTGCATAAACAATAAATCCAGCACGCTAAGCCCCGGTACAAATGCGGTACCAAATACCTGCGGGTAGGGCCGCTGCGACGGACTGTCAGGTTCGGCCCCGGCCAGGGTGTTTTTAGGTGTCAGGAAGTCGCGCCGGTCGAGGAAGGCAGGAGGCAGGCTAGCCGGCGCCAGATACTCCGTGGTAAATTCGATGGCTAGCGGCCAGCGCAGGCACCGCAATAGTAACTGTAAAAAAGCCAGATTTAATTCCCAGAGCCGGGCGGGCTTCTGGGCGTAAATATCCTGCAAATAATCAGCGTAATACCCAAAATACGGTGAGGCGCCGTAGGCGGTTTGCAGCGTGCGAAAATGCCGGTGCATCCAATTCTGGCGGTAGTCAATTTCAATTTCGCTGGTGCGGATTTTTTCGGAGCGCGCGCCATCCACTACCGGCACCGTGAGCGGCTGCGGCCCCTGCGCCGTGAGGATGAGCGCGCGGTTGCGATAGGTCTGCTTGTGGTAGTGCTCGTGGGCATCGAGCAGTAGCTTTTCGGCCTCTGATAATTGCTGGAAATAGAGAATCGACGGCAGGTAATGCAGCTCGGTGAGGACAACGGACATGGCCGCAAGGTAGCGGCCCGGCACGGTAATGGCCCTGGCGGAGGCCTAACCCTTATTTTTGTCGTTATGCGCGTTCAATCCTTGTCCGTTTCGCTAGTCCTCGCCGCTACCCTTGGGGCGCAGGCGGGCCCGCCGCAGCTCATTTTGCAGGTCGCCAAGTTTCGCAACCTCGACCAGGTGCAGAAGGGCGGCGAGGTGGAGATTTCCGTGACGGTGCCCACCCAGCCGCTCACCTACCGGCAGCGGGCGCCCCGGTCGTTTCAGTCGTCGGCAGTGGTCGATTTGGATATTCTGAAAGCCGACGGCACGGCGGCCTGGCACGAAACCGTGACGCTCAAGCCGCCCGTGCTCAGCGACACCACCATTGCCCTTAAAAACCCGCTCAGCTTTCTCAAACGCGTGACTTTACCCGATGGCAGCTATACGCTGCGCGGCCGCATCCGCGACCAGTACAAGAGTGCTAATGGCGAAACTACTGTGGCGCAGCCGCTCGTAGTAGCTGCGCCTACCGCACCCGCGTTCAGCGATTTAGTGTTTCTGGCCAAGCCGGCGGCGAAGGCTAGCGCCGAAAGCGTGTTCAACCGGGGGGCTACCTGCTAACGCGGGCGGCGGGCGGCTACTACGGGCGGGGCGCCGACAATGTCTTCTTCTATACCGAGCTAAATGCCGTGCCCGCCGGCCGCTCGGTGCGCCTGCACTACCACTTGTCGGCCGATGACGGCACCGCCGCCGATGCCGATGCGCCGCTCGTGACCACGCAGGGCGGCCGGCCCACGCCCATCGTGGGCCAGCTGCCGCTAGGTCCCATCCCGGCCGGGCACTTCACCCTCACTATCGAGGCCCGCGACGCGGCCACCAAAAAAGTATTGGCTACGCAAAGCCAGGGCGGCCAGCGCAGCCTTACCGACTATGCTCCGGCCGGGGCCGCCCTGCCCCGATGAGCCAGCCCGCTAGCCTGCCCTGGTACTACCGCCCGCTGAGCTGGCCGCTGCTGGCGCTGGCGTACTTGCCGCTGCCCGTGCTGTACGTCTTTGCCCGGTTGATTTACTGGCTGTTGGCTTACGTAACGCATTACCGCCGAAAAGTGGTGCTGGACAACTTGAGCCACGCTTTCCCCGAAAAAAATACGGCCGAAATTCAGCGCATTAGTCAGCAGTTTTATTGGCATTTTGCGCAGGTAATGGTCGAGATACTAAAAATGGCCAGTATCAGCTCGGCCGAATTGTCGCGTCGGCTACGCTTCACCAATCCCGAGCTGCTGGGGCAGCCGCTAGCCCAGCACCGCCAAGTGCTGGTGCTGGGCTCGCACATGGGCAATTGGGAGTGGTTACTCGGCAGCGCCGCCCAACTCTTTCCGGGGCAGATAACCGGCGTGTATAAGCTGCTGAATAATGGCTTCTTCGAGTATTTTACCTTGCGGCTGCGCACCCGGCTAGGGGCGGGCGCGGTGCCAATGGCCGGTACGCTGCGCCATCTGGTGCGCCACCGGGGCCAGGGACAGGAAATCAGCCTGCTCATCGACCAGGCCGCCGGCCCCGACGACCGCCCGTACTGGACCGACTTCCTCAACCGCGAGGCCGGCTTTTATACCAGTACCGAGCGGCTAGCCCCGCAGTTCGATTGTGCTGTGCTCTACGTGGGCATCCGGCGGGTGCGGCGGGGGTATTACGAAGCCTCCTTTGCACAACTACCCGAAAGCGAAGCCATTAAAGCCGGCGCTAACTCGTCGGCAGCAGCGCAACGCTTTCCGGCCACCGAGGCCTTCGTGCGCCGGCTGGAAGCTGACATCCGCGCCTACCCCGAGCAATACCTGTGGACGCACCGCCGCTGGAAGCACACCCGGCCCGCTCAGCAGTAGTAACTAAAAAAGAGGCCGCCCTGCGTGCAGCGGGGCGGCCTCTCGGGCTATGGGCCAGGCGCTGGCCTTACAGGTACTGCTCGATGTCGCCGAGGCCCTGGCGCACCAGCTCAAAGTCGTCGTTGGTGCAGTCCACGATGGTGCTGGGCTCGTTGCCACCGAATCCACCGTCGATGACGAGGTCCACGAGCGAGCGGTATTTTTCGAAAATCAGGTCGGGGTCGGTCACGTATTCCTCCAGCGTCTCCTCGCTTTCGCGCACCGACGTGCTCACGATGGGCGTGCCGAACTCTTTCACAATCTGACGCACAATCTGGTTGTCGGGCACCCGAATACCCACCGTGCTGCGCTTCACGCCGCCGTAGCGCGGGGCGTTGGGGCTGGCCTCAAAAATGAACGTGAACGGGCCGGGCAGGGCCTTTTTGATGACCTTGAAAACCGGCGTCGTGATGCCATGCGCGTAGTCGCTGATGTGCGACAAATCGTGGCAGATAAAGCTCAGATTAGCTTTTTCGGGCTTTAAGCCTTTGATGCGGCAGAGCTTCTCAACGGCTTTCGCGTTGTTGATATCGCAGCCAATGCCATAAACCGTATCGGTGGGGTAAATAATAAGCCCGCCTTTGCGCAGCACTTCCACTACTTGCAGAATGCGGTTTTGAGGCGGATTATCGGGATGGATGCGGAGCAGGGTAGCGGCCATAGGGCAGAAAAAAGGATAATGAAACGGGGTGGGCCAGCCGGGGCGGCCCGTAATTGGCGCGAAAGGTACTACGGCGGGCGGTTTTAGGCGAATGGTCCGCGCGCAGCAGGCGGTTATAAACAAAAGCGCCGCCAGTTGTTTGGGCTAGCCGCGCCGGTAGGGCGGGGCGGAGTTAATTTTGAAGCGCTTATTCCCCGCTCCATGTCTGAACCTGTCAAAAAGTCCGCTATCGAGTACCGGGCCGATTCCATCAAGCGCCGCAACCGCTTTGCTGCCGTGAGCGTGATTCTGGGCCTCCTGCTGGTGTGCTTCTCGTATTATTTCTTCCAGATTTTTTACACCACCAACGTTGACACCAAGGATTTGCCAACGTTCGCGTATATCCACCGGGGCGACAACTGGCAGAAGGCGCTGGTGGCCACCGAAAACACCGGGGCTATTATCGATAAGCTTTCGCTACACTTTGTGGGCAAGCTCATGGGCTACAACAAGCCCGGCGCCGTGAAGCCCGGCCGCTACGAGCTGAAAACCGGCATGACCAACCGGCAGGTAATCAACCTGCTGAAGTCGGGCCGCCAGACGCCTTTGCGCCTCACCTTCACCAACGTGCGCCTGCGCCGCGAGCTAGCCACTAAGCTCAGCAAGCAAATCGACGCCAAGCCTCGCCAAATCGACTCGCTGCTCAGCAGCCCCAGCTACACCAAAAGCCTGGGCTTCGACACCACCACGGTGCTCTCGATGTTTATCCCGAACACCTACGAGCTGTACTGGAATACCTCGGCCCAAAACCTCATGCAGCGCATGAAAACCGAGTACGAGAAATTCTGGACGCCCGAGCGCGACGCCGCCCGCCAGAAGCTGGGCCTCACCCGCGTGCAAGTGAGCACCCTAGCCAGCATCGTAGAGGCCGAGCAGCAGCAGCACGCCGACGAGCGCCCCCGCATCGCGGGCGTGTACCTCAACCGCCTCAAGCGCGGCATGAAGCTGCAGGCCGACCCCACCGTGGTGTACGCCAACGGCGATTTCGGCATCAAGCGCGTGCTCAATGTGCACCTGCAAAAAGACTCGCCTTACAACACCTATAAGTACGCCGGCCTGCCGCCCGGCCCCATCGACCTACCCAGCATCGCTAGCCTCAACGCTGTGCTGCACCCCGAGCAAAACGACTACCTCTACTTCTGCGCCAAGGACGATTTTAGCGGCTACCACGCCTTCGCCGCCACCCAGGCCCAGCACCTCGTGAATGCCCACCGCTACCAGGCGGCGCTCACGCGGGCGGGTATCCGGTAACGCTGGCTAGGCTATGGATACCCACCGGCTATCTGCCGAAGCGTTCAACGATACGTTTCAGGCTCCTATGCAAGACGTTACGACAACGGCTGAGCAAATAGTGGATATTTGGCCCTACGTCGATGCCATTCCGCAGGCTGATTTAGAGAGCTTTGAGCTTGCCGATGTAGCGTACGTCTACCTAAACCCAACTGGGCGCTACGAGCACGTTTTGATTGCTACGGAAGACAAAAACGTATTTTTCGTTATTGTTATTGACGTGAACCAAGTGAAAATTTACGGCCATCACCTGCTAAACTTGGTCGAGCTTTACGGACTAGCCGAGGAAACTGAATAAACCATGTACCAGTCCGACATCCAAATCCGCGTGCGCTACGCCGAAACCGACCAGATGGGCTATGTCTACCACGGCAACTACGCGGCGTACTTTGAGGTGGCCCGCACCGAGTCGTTTCGGCAGCTGGGCATTCGCTACAAAGACCTGGAAGGGCAGGGGGTCGGCATGCCGGTGGGCGAGCTGCACACCCGCTTTCGCCGCCCCGCCCGCTACGACGACCTGCTCACCATCCGCGTTATGCTGCGCGAGCTAGCCGAAGGCTCCCGGGTAAAATTCGAGTACGAAATCCGCAACGAGGCTAGCGAGCTGCTCACCGAAGGCTACACGCTCATGGTATTTGTGAGCACGGCTACCGGCCGGCCGGTGCCCATTCCGGATGGCGTGCGCCAAAAGCTAGCCCCGTATTTTTCGGAGAGCGAAGCTGACCTGCCGCTCGGCCCCGGCCGCGCCACGCCCGGCGACGCGCCCGCCCCGGCCGCCTTTGGCAAGTAGCGCGGACTTCGTAGTCCGCGTTTGGTGTTACTTGCGAACTAAACTATCCGGCTATCGCAAAGTCCGCGCTACTGCTCATGCACGCCCCACCCGCCCGCCGCCGCGCCGTGCTGCCCGATGTGCGCCGCCACCGCGCCTACCGCACGCTCATGGCGTGGGGCAAGCGCCAGCGCATGCGCGGGGGCCGCATTTCGGTGTATGACGTGGGCGACCGGGTGATGCACGAATTGCGCCTCGACTCGCTCGAAAAGCGCGCCGCCTACATGGCCTTCAACCTTACGCTGGCCCTGTTTCCGACCATTATTTTTTTGTTCACGCTCATTCCGTACATCCCGGTGCCCAACCTGGACGTGGACATCCTGCAATTTCTGGCCGACATCATGCCCCACGAGCTGTACTCGGCCACGGCGGGCACCATCGAGGATATTGTGCGCATTCCGCACGGCGGCTTGCTGTCGTTCGGGTTTGTGTCGGCCCTGGTGCTCAGCAGCAATGGCATTATGGCCCTGCTCGATGCGTTTGAGAAGAAATACCCGTGGTTCAAGCATCGCGGGTATTTTCATAAGCGCCTCATTGCCACCGGGCTCACGTTTATGCTAGCCCTCATTCTGGTCATTGCCATCGCGGGCATCTTCTTCGGCACGTTCATCATTGACGCGCTGGTATTCTACGAAATTGTGCCCGAAAGTTCCACCGAGTTTATGATTCTGGTGCTGCGCTACGGCTCGCTCATCGGGCTGTTTCTCACCACTACCTGCGTCATCTATTACTTCGTGCCGCCGGTGCATGATAAGTGGCCCTTTATCTCGACGGGGGCGCTGGTGGCCACGCTGCTCATCTTCCTGGTGTCGTTTCTGTTCACGCTTTACGTGCGCATTTTCAACTCCTACAACCACTTCTACGGCTCCATTGGGGCGCTGGTCGGCTTCATGGTGTGGCTGGAGTTTGTGTGCATGACGCTCATTATCGGGTTTGAAGTCAACGTGAGCATCGACGCCGTAACGGGCCGGCTGGCGATAATGAAGAAGGAAGAATGAAGAATTAGGAATTGATTTTGAGGGAACTAGCTGAAAACCCAAGTAAAATTCTTCATTCTCCATTTCTCATTCCGAATTTCAAGCTAATTTTGCAGCCCCAACCACTCAACTTGGGACCTTTAGAGAGGTGGCAGAGTGGTCGAATGCGACGGATTCGAAATCCGTTATACCTGCAAGGGTATCGGGGGTTCGAATCCCCCCCTCTCTGCGAAATGGTGAAATAGTATCTTGGCAAAGTAGCTTCCACGCTTTGCCAAGTTGCCGTTTTACCATTTTATTGTGTTAGAGGAGTGGCAGAGTGGTCGATTGCGGCGGTCTTGAAAACCGCTGACTGTAACAGGTCCGGGGGTTCGAATCCCTCCTCCTCTGCAATAAAAAGCCCCTGGCATTGCGTCAGGGGCTTTTTTGTGCCTGCGAGTATGGCAATGATGCTGATTATTTCAGTTGTGAGCGACGAGCCTTGCAGCCGCTTTCCTATACTCAGAATACGGGCGCAACGGGACTGTTTCCGCCAGTTTACCGTACAAGGAGCCAGCGCCGGCCGCACCCTAGCGGCCCGGCGACTGCTTATGCGTAATTTCTTACTGCTTATCCCACTGCTGGCTCTGGCCGCTGCTAGCCCTGCCCTGGCGCAGGTGCCGCGCGCAACCACTCCTGCTGCTAGCGCACCCAATGTGCCGGTGTCAGGCAGTGTTTCCGACGCTGGCAAGCCCGGTAGTACGCTGCCGCCCGTTGCCGTACCTGCTTATCCCAGAGGCTATACCGACAAGCACCTGGGCGGAACTCCTACTACTACATTTCCCAGCGGCGTGCCCAAGCGGGATATCGACAACGGCACCGGGCGCAACGACCAGCCCCGCGCCAACCAGGCCCAGTCTGGGGCCCAGCCCACGCGCAGCATCTTTCGCGGGCGCAAGCGGCGCAGCTAAGGCCCCGGCTGTTCCTGAAAAAGCCCCAGCTCCTGGCTGGAGCTGGGGCTTTTTCAGGCATGCCCGCTAGGGCTAGCCAGCTTACCGGCCGCCGGGGGGCAGTTTTCCCGCAGAAATTTGGTGTAGGTGCTGGCCAGGTGGCGGCTGGTGCCCTCGCCCTCGCTAATGCTGTGGGTGCGGTTGGGGTAGCTCATGAGCTGGAAGGTCTTGTTGTATTTCACCAGTTCGTTTATCATCTGCTCGGCGTTGTTGTAGTGCACGTTGTCGTCGCCGGTGCCGTGCACCAGCAGCAGGTGGCCGCGCAGGTTTTTGGCGTGGGCCAGGGGCGAGTTGTCGACGAAAAAGTGGCGGTCCTCGGGCAGCAGGCCCATGTAGCGCTCCTGGTAAATGTTGTCGTAGTTGAGCTGGTTGTCGACGGCCGCGATGCTGATGCCCGTTTTGTAGATGGTGGGGTACTGAAACAGCAGGCTGAGCGTGCTGGAGCCACCGCCGCTCCAGCCCCACACGGCCACGCGGCTGGTATCGACCCATTTGTTTTTGAGCACCTCGCTAGCCCCCATCGCCTGGTCGCGGATGTTGAGCGCGCCGATGTTGTGGTAAATCGCCTTGCGGAACTCACGGCCGCGCGGGGCGGGCGCGCCCCGGTTTTCGAGCGAGGCGTAGATGTAGCCATCATCGGCCATACTGCCCTGGTAGAGGCGGTTGAGGCCCGTGCCGAAGCGGTCCACTACCGTCTGGCTGGCCGGCTCGCCGTAGACCATGAATACAATGGGATACTTCTTGGTGGGGTCGAAGTTGGTCGGCTTCACCATCCAGCCGTCGAGCGTCACGCCGTCCACGGTTTTCACCTGGAAAAACTCCGTCCTGGGTAGCTTCATCGCCTTCGCCTGCTCCGAAACCTCGCCGCCGCTCAGGCGCTGGTGGGCGGGCAGGCTCACCACGTCGGCCACCGGAAAGGTAGCGGCATTGGAGAAGGTATGCAGCGCGATTTTACCGTTGGGCGAGATGTCGTAGCTGTTCGAGCCGGTGAGGCTAGCCGGGGTCACGCGCTCGGCCTTGCCACCCTTTAGCGGCACTTTGTAGAGGTACGTCTGCGTGGCATTAGCCGGCGAGGCCGTGAAATAAATCGTGCCCGTAGGCTCGCTGATGGTGCTTACCTTGATAACATCGTAGTTGCCGGGCGTCAGCAATTGCTCCTTGCCGGTGCGGTCAATGGCGTAGAGGTGGCGCCAGCCATCCTTTTCGCTGCTCCACACAAAGCGCTTGCCGCCCTCAATCCAGTCCCAGCCCACGGCGTCATCCTTGGCATCAATCCAGGCCTTATCGGTTTCGCTGGCAATAGTTTTGGCGGCCCCGCTGGCCGCGTCCACCAGGATGATGTTGCTCTCGTTCTGGCGGCGGTTGAGCTGCTGCACAATGAGCTGGCCCGGCCCGGCCCACTCCATGCGCGGCAGGTAGTGCTGCACGGCATCGCCGGGGATGTCCATCCACTTAGTAGCGCCGCCGGCCACCGCCACCACGCCGATGCGGGCGCGGCTAGGGTCCTGGCCCACTACCGGGTACTCGACCGGCACGGTGTAGGGGTAAAGCTGCTCCGTAGTGTTCAGCATCAAGTAGTTGCGCGTCTTGGTGGCGTCGAGCTGCCAGTAGGCGAGGCGCTGGCCATCGGGCGCCCAGCGGAAGCCGTCGCGGCAGTCCAGCTCCTCTTCATACACCCAGTCGAAGGTGCCGTTGATGAGGCGGTCGGTACCATCCTGCGTGAGCTGCGTGATGCGATGGTCGGCCAGGTTTTCTACATACAGGTTGTGCTCGCTCACGTAAGCTACCTTCTTGCCATCGGGCGAAAACTTGGCAAACATCAGGGACGACTCGGGCCGACCCTTGCCGAGCTGGACTAATTGCTTGCTAGCTAGGTCGTAGACCCAGTAGTCGCCGCGCGTGTCGTAGCGCCACACTTTCCTGGTATTGGTGTTGAGCAGCACCTGCTTGCCGTCTTCGGAGAGCGCAAAGCGCCGCACTTTCAACGGGGCCGCGGCGCCCTGCGGCGTGAGCTGCTGCGCGCTGAGGATGGTGAGGGCCTGGCTCGGCTTGCGAGCGTCGAACTGCACGATGGCGTCCTTCTCCGTTTTGAGGTAGCCGTAACCGTCTTTGGTCCACTGCGTGCCGGGGCCAAACTGTGCCCGCGTGGCCGTAGTGCCGGCCAGGAGCAGTGCCATTGCCACGCCCGCCTGGCGGACTGTGTGCTGTATCATGCTTGGGGAATAAGATTTGAAGGGTTGAAATTACATCGGCGGCCCAGCAGTGGCCCACCGCTAGGCCACGCAAGGACACGGCTCCGGCCCATAGGTGGCTTGGCTGGCGACTAAATAATTGGTCGCTAGCCCCGGCCACGTCCAAAACTTTGCGGCTGCCTACCTACGTACCTGCTCCGTAACGTAGTTTGGCGTCTTATTGCGCTGCTATTCTTTCGTAAAACCTATGGCTAAATCTGCTGCCGCTTCTCCTGCCCCAGCCGCTCCCGCGGGCCAGCCCGCCACCCGCAAAAAAACGGTTCGCCCCAAAGTAGTACCGCCGGCTCCGTTCGTTGAGCCGGCCGAGGTGACCGAAAATCTGCCGCCCGACCGCCTCAACCTCATTGCTCAGGGCCTGCGCGAAAAGTCGAGCGCCAAGCAGGCCATTTTCCGGGCTACCCAGGCGGCATTTACGCTGCTGCGCCAAACCTCGCAGCAGCTCTGCCTGGAGCTGACCCAGAAGGTGACCACCGATGCCGACGCCAGCGTGAAGATTGAGTGCTTGCCCGTCAATGAGATGGAATTTCACATCCGCTTCTCGGGCGACCTGCTGGTGTTTGTCATGCACTCCAACATCGTCACGTTTCCCGACGACTTCGGTCCGCTCAATACGCCCTACGTGGAGGCCGATTTTCGGCGGCGCTTCTTCGGCCACATCATGGCCTATAATTTCATGGCCGACAGCATTCGCTACCAGCGCCTCAATGACCCTGGCTACCTGCTGGGCCGCCTGCTCATCAACATCGACAGCCACTATTTCCTGGAAGGCGTGCAGCAGTTGGAACTGCCCGACCCCGACATGAGCCGCAGCACCGTCACGGCCGAGTCGCTGCGCCTGTTCGTGGAAAGCGCCATGATTGCGGCCGTCAACAACGACCTTATCGCCCCGCCGCTGCCCGAGATTCAGCGCATCAGCGTGAAACAAAAGCTTGAAAATCAGCAAGTGAGCCGGGGTAGCAAGGTGGGCTTCAACTTCAGCAACCAGCAGCAGTTTTAGAATGCATGGTGGTTTTCATAGTGCTATAAATTAAGAGCTTAGCTGTAGCCAACTTTCGCCCGCACTTTAGCCAGCACGCCCGCGCCGTATTGCTGGGCCCGCCGGGCGCCGATGGCTAGCTGCGCGTCAATCTCTGGCAGGTTATTCATGTAGAAATTAAAGCGCTCGCGCTCAGTCGCGAAGCGGCGCAAAATCAATTCGTAGAGCGCCTGCTTGGCGTGGCCGTAGCCGTAGCCGCCGGCCAGGTACTTAGCGCGCATATCCGCCGCTTCGGCAGGGCTAGCCAGCAGCGAATACAGCTTAAAGGTGGTATCGGTATCGGGGTTTTTGGGCGCTTCGAGCGGCGTGCTGTCCGAGATAATGCTGCGCACGGTTTTAAGTAATTCCTTTTCGGGCGCGAATACGTCGATGATGTTGCCGTAACTCTTGCTCATCTTCTGGCCGTCGAGGCCCGGAATGGTCATCAGCTCGGCATCGACGCGCGCCTGCGGCTCGACCAGCGTATCGCCGTAGCGGCTATTAAATGCCTGGGCAATGTCGCGGGCTATTTCGAGGTGCTGAATCTGGTCCTTGCCCACGGGCACCACTTCGGCGTCGTAGAGCAGGATGTCGGCCGCCATCAGCACCGGGTAAGTGAAGAGGCCGGCGTTCACGTCCGATAGCTTGTCGCTCTTGTCCTTGAAGCTGTGCGCGTTGGCTAGCATCGGGTAGGGCGTGAAGCACGACAGGTACCAGGTCAGCTCCGTCACCTGCGGCACGTCGGACTGCCGGTAAAACAAATTTTTCTCGGTATCGAAGCCGCAGGCTAGCCACGCGGCGGCCACGGCGTAGGTGTTGGCGCGCAGCAGGCTAGCGTCGCGCACGGTAGTAAGCGAGTGCAAATCAGCAATGAAATACAGCGACTCATTAGCCGGGTTTTTCGACAGCTCGATGGCGGGCAGGATGGCCCCGAGCAGGTTGCCCAGGTGTGGGCGTCCGGTGCTCTGGATGCCGGTGAGGATGCGGGACATATAATAATTATCATGCTGATCTTGCGAAGCAATTTATCACGTTCGCGAAGCTCGGGTAATATACTGTCTGATGAAAAATGCTTGAGCTAGTGCTCTCATCAGCAAGACAAAGTTGCGGCTCACACACTTTCATCCACAAAGGCCTCCTCCTGCAATTCCGTCGTTTCGGCGGGGCCGAGGTAGCGGTCGATGCCGTAGTGGGCCAGGTAGAGCAGCGGCGTGAGCAGGATGGCGGCCGCGAATTTATACCAGTAATTGAAGCGGGCTACTTCCAGCACCTGGGCCATCGACCAGTTGCCGAACAGGTAAAACGCCACGTAGAGCACCACGAAGCTGTCGACAAGCTGCGAAATGAGCGTCGAGCCCGTGGCCCGCAGCCAGATATACTTGCTGCCCGTGATGCGCCGAAACAGCTGAAACACGCTGGCATCGAGCACCTGCCCGATAATGAAGGCGACTAGCGAGCCGATAATAATGCCCAGCCCTTGCCGGAAAATACTCTGGTAGGCAAACTCAATATTGAAAGGGCGGCCCTGCGCATCGGTCTTATTAAGGTCGAGCCAGAAATCGGCCGGTACGAGCTTGGTTGTGCCCAGAATAACCAGGAAGGCGTACAAAATGAGCCCCACCGTGAGAAAGGTGATGCGCAGCACGCCCTTGCGCCCGAAGTACTCGTTGATAACGTCGGTGGTAATGAACACGACCGGCCACACCAGCACCCCGGCCGTGAGGTTGCCACTGAGGCCAAAAGTCTTCTCGACCGAAAATATTTTGACGCCGATAATCTCGGCCAGCAGCGCATTTACCAGAAAAATGCCGCTCAGCACGAGGTAAAGCTGCTGTTTTTTGTGGGCGTAGGTGGCGGGCATACTCATACGCTCACAACCAAGCCTTCAGTGGCCAGGTCAGTCCAGGCAAAAACGGCGCGCGCTTCCTCCAAGTGTCCTTCGAGCTGCCGGTAGCGCGACGAGAAGTGGCCGATGAGCAGGCGGTGCACTTCGGCCTCGCGGGCCAGCGTGGCGGCCTGCCGAGCTGTGCTGTGGTAGGTGGTAGCCGCCCGCTCGCGCAAGTCATCGAGAAACGTGGCCTCGTGATACAGCAAATCGACGCCGTGCACTAGCTCGGCTAGCTCGGGCTGGTAGCGGGTATCGGAGCAGAAAGCGTAGCGGCGCGGCGCGGCAGCCGGCACCGATACAGCGGCGTGGGCCAGGGCCGGCCGGCTGGTAGCCTCATCGGCGGGCAGGTCGTGGCCCTGGGCTAGCTGGCTCAGCTCGGTAGGGGTGAGGCCGGCGGGCAGCAACTCCTTTACCAGCTTGTCGCGGCGCGGCGGCTCTTCAAACAAGTAGCCGCTGCACGCTACGCGGTGGCGCATCGGCAGGGACCACACCCGCACCAGCGCATCCTCATACACCACGGCGTGAATTTCGGTATCGACGGGTACGAAGGTGATAGTGTAGCCCGGCTGCATCTGCGAGTGCATGGCCTGGGTAGTGAGCACCAGCTCTAGGCCGGGCGGCCCTACCACCGTTAGTGGCTCCTGGCGGCCTTGCAGATGCAGGGTGCTGAGCAGCCCAAACAGCCCAAAATAATGGTCGCCGTGCAGGTGCGAGATAAAAATGACTCGCAGCGAGCTGAGGCGCCGGCGGTGCTCCAGCAGCCGCAGCTGGGTGCCTTCGCCGCAGTCGATGAGGTAGCGGCCTTCGCCCACGGCCAGCAGCTGCGCCGTGGGGTGGCGCCCCACCATAGGCGTAGCCGAGCCGCTGCCCAAAATTTGAAGCTCAAATTGCATGATAAGCGCTTAGCTCATCGCCGCTGGCGGGCAGCATTCGGCGCCGCGAGCCAGTGCGAAACGTGCGAAAAAAGTATAGCCGCTAGCTGTTGGCATCAGCCTTCCCGTCGCAAGACGAAAAGCTAACAGCCAATAGCTAACGGCTAACAGCTAAAAAAAGCTATTCTTTGTCCGTCAGGTCGCGCTCAATGGCGTGCAAAAAGATGCGGTCGATGCCTTCTTCCACGGTGGGCAGGATGTGCAGCACCGATTCGAGCTTGCTGATAGTGATGAGCTTGAGTACGTGGTCTTGCAGGCCGGTGAGCACCAGCAGGCCGCCCGTCGAGTTGCACAGGCGGTTGGCAATGAGGATGCTGCTGAGGCCCGACGAGTCGGTATATTTTACGTTTTGTAGGTCGAGTATCAAGTTGTTACTGCCTTCAGCGTTGAGCTTTACAAACTCCGATTTTAGGTCAGGCGCAACGGTAGTATCGAGCTTTTTTTCATCAATAGTGATGACGGTGTAGCTCTCTTTTTTATCGATGGAGTACTTCATAAAAACCGCGGCGGGAGAATGAGATTTGGATGCAGAGTGGCGAAGGTAGGAAGAAAAAGGAAAACGCGAAATGAAGCCCGGCCGAAAGCATAAAGCTAACTGGTTGGCGGGTTGGGCCTAGTAGGCTTTAGACGGTGCGCCGGGCCCGCCGAAGGTGAGCGTAGCCCAGGTGCTAAGCCAGTCGGCTCGCGCGGCCAGGGCCGGCGGCGCGTTTTCCATGCGCACGGTGGCCAGCAGGTAGGGCCCGGCGCCGGGCAGGCGCAGGAGCACCCGCCCTTGGGCATTGGTGTGCGTAGTGAAATGAGTAACCGGTAATGTCGCAGTTGGTTTGGCAGTAGGCGGGCTAGCCTGCCACACCTGCACCAGCGCGCCCGGCACCGGCTGGCCCTGGCTCAGTACCCGCACGGTGAGGCCCGCGCCGGGCCGCAGGCGGTAAGGGTTTTGCTCAGGCACCAGTTCCAGCGGCAGGCCCAGCACCCGGCGAAAAGCAGTATCGCCGGTAGCCGCTGGTAAGCGGGCCGCTGGCGGCTGGCTAGCCAGCACCAAGGCCTTGGCGCAGCGGCGGTAAGCTTCGCGACCGGGCTTGGTAGCGGCCTCCCCGGCTTCCTGGCGCTGGCGCAAGGCATTGCCCAGGCCCGCCTCGCGCAGGTAGGCTGTGAACTGCTCGGCGGGCAACTCGCTGAAGGCTAGCCAGCTAGTGAGGGCTACTACGTGCGTGCCAGGTGCCGGACAGCGTAGCGCCGGGGCTAGCGAGTCGGCCAGTAGCGCGGGGCGCAGGTCGGTCGAGTCGGCTGCGCCGCCGGGGCCGTAGCGCACGAATTGTGCCACCCGGCGCGTGGGCCGGGGCCATGCCTGGCCGGCGAAAGTGTCGCCCACCAGCAGGCGCACTGGTACGGCCGTTCCCACGGCCACGCGGTAGCTGGCCGGGGCTAGCCACACCTCGCGGGCCAGGGCAGCGGTAGCAAGTAAAAGGAGCGGAAGGATTTTGCGCATATGGTTTTTACGCAGCGTTACAGCCAGTGCCTCGGCGTGTTCTTTCACTATAAAACACTGCGCTGTAACACCCCGCAACACTGCATGAGCCACTTACTGCCGCTCCAGGGCCAGCGCGTAGGCCCGGTCGTAATACACGCGCAGATTTTTCCAGTCAAAAATATCGGCCGAACTCTCGACGCGGTTGCGCTGGCTGATGCGCTCGCGGCGGCTCAGTAGCACGAAGTTCCAGAGCATGTCGGTGAGCTCTTCGGCGGCCTGGTCGAAGCTGCGCTCCTGGCGGCGCACCACAAAAATGCCTTTGTCCTCGTGCTCGGGCACGTTTTTCTGCACGTAGTCGCCAAAGCCCGAGAGGTCGCTGGTGATGGCCGGCACGCCGCGCGCCACGCATTCGAGCGGCGTGTAACCCCAGGGCTCGTAGTAGCTCGGGAACACGCCGAGGTGGCAGCCGCGCACAAACTGCCCGTAGTCCATGCCAAACAGGGGCGAGGTAGTGCTCACAAAATCAGGGTGATACACTATTTTTACCCGGTCGTGGCGGTGGTTGATGAGATTGGCCCGGCGCACAAAATTCAGAATGTCGTCGTCCTGGTCATTTACCAGATTATGGGTGATAACGGACGGCAGCGACGACGTTTTCCAGCTTTGCAGGCCGCGCCGGTAACGCAGCTTCCAGTAGTCATCCACCATGTTGTCGAGGTCGGGCAGGCGGTGGTCCTGGCTGGCGGCGGCGGCATAAAACAAGCGCTCGCCTACCTGCTCCTCGATGGCGCGGCAAGTTTGGCGCACTTCCTCTAGCTGGGCGCGGCTTTGCAGCACCAGCGGGTTGATGCTGGTGTAGGGGCGCTTGGTGATAAAAAACATCACCACCTGGCCTTCGAGCCCGCTAGCCTGCAAGCGGTGGTTGAGGCGGGCCAGCGCCTCCAGCGTGAGGTCGAAGCCCTTGTTATGGTACTCGTAGCGGCCCGAGGTGAAGAGGTAAATCGTCTGGTCGAGGTCGAAGGAGTAGCTCTGGAAAAAGTGCGCCATCACAAACTCGTGGATTTTATCCTTATAGAGCTTGTGCAGGTTCTGAAACTCGTGCAGGGCCACGAAACGCTCGATATTCAGGCCATTGGGCAGCACCGCATCGGGTATTCTATCCAGCAAATAGATGCACTCGCGCACCGTTAGCTCGCTCACGGTGGTGAACACGTGGCTGCCGTGGGCGGCGGCGCGCTCCATACTCACGGCCGGCTCGATGTTGAAGTGCCGGGCCTGGGCGCGCCAGTCTACGAGCATCAGGTTGTCGTAGAAGTTGGGGTCGTTCATGGCCAGGTAGCGGCCCAGCAGCGTCGCGTGCGTCGTAAAAAGCAGGTGCGCCGGCACCTGCCGGCGGCGCAGCTCCGGAATGGCCACGCCCGTCATCCACTCGTGAAAGTGGGTGATGACCTTCCACTGGTCTACCGTCTGGCGGGCCACGGTTTCGACAAACTGCGTGGCCAGGTGCCCGAAGGCAATGACCTGGTGCAGCAGGTCGTCGTTATCGGGCGAGGGTATCTTGTGGTCGCGCCAAAGGTCGCTTTTCAGCGCGGCTAGCTCCCCGTATTTCTGAAACGGGTTAATGAGCACGGCGCGGGGCCGGCCCGTCACGAGCCACACCCCGATGCAGATGTCCATGCCCTGCGCACGCAGCGTGCGCACGGCCTGGGCGTAGGGGTCGTTCATGCCGGCCAGCTGGTCGTCGTCGTAGGCCTCAAACTCACCCTGGGCCTGCTGCGAAAAGTAAGGCCCCAGCAAGCAGTAGCGCCCACCCCAGGCCGGCATAGTGGCCGGCACCTTCGAGCGGATAACGGTGTAGATGCCGCCTACCTGGTTGCATACCTCCCAGGCTACTTCTATTAATAAGGAATCGGGAAACAGAACTTCGGGCGCGTGGGGCTGAGGCTGCATAGCAAGGGGAGAACGAGCGGGAAATAGGCGCGGCAAGGTAAGCCGGCCCGGTAGTTATTCCTACGCGAAAAAGCGCGCGGCAGCGGTGCTTTCTCCAAAACATAAAGTCTGCCGATTAGCTTTAGGACCGTCAAACGAAACATTTTTTATGTCCGACCTCACCAACGTACTCCCCACCGAGCACCCCATCTTGCCGCAGCTGACCCAGCGCCGCAGCCCGCGCGCCTACACCAGCCAGCCCGTGCCGACCGCGGTAATCCAGCAGCTTTTTACCGCCGCCGGCTCGGCCGCCTCGTGCTTTGGCGAGCAGCCCTGGCGCTACCTGGTGGGCAGTAAGGAGACGCACCCCGAGGCGTTCGCTAAACTGTTGGGTGCCCTGGGCGAGTACAACCAGGTGTGGGTAAAGAATGCCCCCGTGCTGGCCGCGAGCCTGGCCAAGACCACGTTTTCGCACGATGGCAACCCCAACCGCTACGCCGTGCACGACGTGGGCCAGGCCACGGCCACCCTGGCGGTGCAGGCCGTGGAGCTAGGCCTGCAAATTCACCAGATGGCGGGCTTCTCGCAAGATGCCGTGCGGGCTAGCTTCAGCATCCCGGCCGAGTATGAGATTGTGGCCGTGTTCACCATCGGCTACCCCGGCGCCCTCGACCAGCTGCCCGACGCCCTGCGTGCGCGCGAAGTGGCTCCGCGCGGGCGCAAGCCCTTAGCGGAGTACGTGTTTGAAGGTGGCTGGCCGCAGCTCACCACCGAGCGCTACGACCAGGCGCCGGTTTAGCGCAAGGTTTCGCGAAGTAAAAAGAGGTTTCGCTAGGGTGGCTGGTGGGGTAATGCCCTCCAAGTCACCCTAGCGAAACCTCTTTTTACTTCGCGAAACCTTGCGCTTAGCTGCGCGACAGGACTACCACGGCATATGGCCCGAGCGCGAAGCTACCGTGCTGCGGGTAGCCGTCGTACTCCCCACCTACAGCCTGCGTGCCGAAGCAGGGAAAATTCTGAAAATCAGCATCGTAGCCTGCCCAGTCGGAGTTGAAGCGCACCGTCCACTCGCCATCGGCGGGCAGGCCGACGGTGTAGTTTTCGTGGGCCTGATTGGCAAAATTGGCAATAACCACGGTGGCGTTGTCGGGGCTGCCGTCCCAGCGGGCGTAGGCAATTACCTTGTCGGTATTATTAACGTGCAATACGTGGCAGCCCTGGCCGCGCAGGCCGGGCGTAGTGCCGCGCAGGTTGCGCCGCAGCGCAATGAGGTCGCGGTAGAGCTGGGTGAGGCCGGCGTGGGCCTCGGCCCAGGCCCAGTTCAGCGGCTCGGTATCATTGAATGAGCCGGGCGCCAGAAATTCCTGCCCCTGAAACAGCATCGGAATGCCGGGCGAGGTGAGCGTAAGCGCGGCGCCAAGTACCATGCGCTTCTTGGCAAAGTAGCTTTCGACGTTGCCGGGGGCAATTTCTTCGGGCAGCCGGCTCTTGCCGTTGGCTACCTCATCGTGGCTTTCGGTGTAGATAACGCGCTGAAAAGCATCGCCATTGTAAGCGGTGCAGATGGCGCGACCCACGGCGTGCATATCGCGGTCGGCGTCGGCAAAGGCCGTGAGGGCCTGGTGCATAGGATAAATAAACGAGGCCGACCACTGGGCCGAGAAGCCCTCGCCACCGTGCTCCAGCGGCCCCGTAATGGCGGGGTTTGAGCGCAGGTCTTCGGCAATCGTAATTTTCCAGGGCTGGCGGGCTTTGATTTCCTCGTTTACCCAGCGCATCAGGCTCCAGCCGTCGGGCAGGTCGGCGCCGGGGTCTTCCTCGCCGTGTACGTTGCGAATAAATGCGATGGCATCCATCCGCAGGCCGTCGCAGTGGTAGTCTTCGAGCCACATCAGGGCATTGTCGCGGATGTAGCGGCGCACCTCGGGGCGGCCGTAGTCGGGGCGGTTGTGGCCCCAAGGCGTCTCGGCGCGCCAGTCGTTGTAGAAATAAATGCCGCCGCCGTCGTTTTCCTGCCAGCCATCAAACTGCCAGAGGTCGAGGTCGCCGGGGCCAAAGTGATTGTACACCACGTCCAGAATCACGGCAATGCCGTGCTGGTGCGCGGCCTTCACCAACTCACGAAAGGCCTCGGCCCCGCCGTAGTCGCTTTCCAGCGCGAAGGGGTTCGACGGGTTGTAGCCCCACGAGTAGGCTCCCGGAAACTCAGTGGCCGGCATTATCTCGATGCAGTTCACGCCCAACCCCTGCAGGTAGCCTAGCCGCTCGATGACGTCGCGGAAAGTGCCGGGGTGGCCGGCTTCTTTGGCGTTAAAAGTGCCGATGTGCAGCTCGTAGATGATGAGGTCGTTCCAGGCCGGCATCTGGAAGTTATCGCCTTCCCAGTCAAAATCGTAGGGGTCGAACACCAGCGAGTGGCCGGCCGAGTTGGTGACGGCGCGGGCGTAGGGGTCGTTGCGGGTGAGTTCGCCGGCCGGGGTCTGCAGCGCGAACTTGTAGCCGGCGCCGGGCTTCACACCGGGCAGGTCGGCGGCCCAGTTGCCGCCTTCCTCGGCTTGCAAAGGGCTAGCGGTTTTGTCCCAGTTATTAAAAGTGCCGATAACTGACACGGCGCTGGCGGCCGGGGCCCACACTCGAAACGTGGTGCCTTGGGCGTGGGGCAAGGCCCCGAAACCATCGCGCACGGGCTGGGCAACAACAGGCTTGGCAGCAGAAACAACGGCTTTGGTCGAGGCGGCCGAAGCGGTTTGGGGGGTGGCGGCCGGGGCAGCCTTTTTAGCAGCAGGAGCGGGCTTGGATTTGGGTAAGCTGGGGGTAGGCATAAAAAAAAGCCGCCGCGCGGGCTCTTACTACTGAGCCTCACTGGCGCGGCCAGCGGATAGGCCTCCTCTTACGGCGCTAACCGGATTAGGATATGCTGCGCCCGGCGGCCGCTAAGCCAGCTAGCGAAAGTCACGGGTCTGCTAGCAAAGTCAGCAGCTGCTACTACGCCGAGTAGCCGGGCCGGTATGTGCCCTGGCTAGCCTGGTAAAATGGAGGCAGGCTATTCTTTTACAAACCGCTGGACTACGCGGCCCATACCGGTGTGCAGCTCGAGGAAATAAACGCCCACCGGCAGGCTAGCCACGCTGATGGTAGCCGCGCCTTCGGCGGTAAGGCCTTGAGCTACTGGCTGGCCCAGGGCGGTGCGCACCGTGTAGGCAGTGGCTGCGGTAGTAGTTAGGTGCAGGCTTTCGCGCACCGGGTTGGGGCTGAGGGCTAGCCCGGAAGGGGTGCTGCCGCTCACGGCCACTACCGGCGAGTAGTGGGCAGTACCATCGAGGTCTAGCTGGCGCAGGCGGTAGTAGAGCGGGCCGGTAGGAGCCCCCGCATCGAGGTGAGCGTAGGCGCGGGGCCGCTGGGAGGTGCCGGCCGCCGCGGCCGTAGCAATGTGGCTAAAGACTATCCCATCGAGGCTACGCTCTACCTTAAAGTGCGCGCTGTTGGCTTCCGAAGCCGTGGCCCAGCGCAGCTGCACGCCGGCTGCCGTGCGCGCCGCCGCAAAGCCGGTGAGCACCACCGGCAGCACCACCACCGTACCAGGCGCAAACTCGACCCCCCGCAGGGCCGCGCGCGCAATGGCCGTGACGCGCACGGTCACGGCCGTGGTGCTGGGAACCGCGTTGTAGGCATTCACATCCGTCACGCTCACCAGCTGGTTGCCCCCGGCCGAGGTGTTGGTGGTGGCGTAAAGCGTCGCGCTGCCATCGGGGTTGAGCGTGCCCGTGAGGCCCCGGTAAGCTGAGCCAATGATGCCTTGCAGCGTCCAGGCACTGCCATCAAACGACCACTTTTGAATGCCGGGACTCGGGGTGCCAATGCCGTCGTCGGCCACGTAGGCCGCGTCGAAGCCCGGCACGTTGGGGTCGCGGTCAAACAGCACAAAGCCGTAGGGGCTAGCCGAGTTGGTGCCGATGCCGGTGGGTAAAAAAGACGTGGCCGTTTGCCCCGAAGTAGTGTTCGTGGCCAAATCAATGACGTAAATGCCCGGCGTGGTGCCCGAACCCGTCGAGAAATACACCCGGTTGCGGTATATCCGCACCACGCGGGGGCTGCTGATAGTGGTGCTGATGCCGCTGGAAATAGTGGCGCCCAGCCCCGCGTAGCGTACTCCGGCATTGCTGCCCGACAGGAAAAAGCTAGTGCCGTCGGCGCTGGCGGCCCCGCGAATATTACCGCCCGAGTAGGCGTTGGTGAGCGCGGTCGAAATATCCACGCTCCGGCTCGCGTCGACGCGGGCCACGGTGCGCGGCACCACCGCCGCCGCCGTGGTATTGACGGTGGCTAGGCCCACTTCCGCGTTATAGCCGGTTGTGAGCAGATAGCGCCCATCGGCCGAAAGGGTTAGCAGGCCTTCCGAAGTGCTATTGCCGGTATTGGTAAGCTTATTGGCAGTGCCAGCGGCATTATTAAGGGGCAGAGAAGATTGAAGTACCCCGGCCGGCGTGTACTCGTCCAGATAGGTAGGGGCCGAGGTGCTGGTCAGCGAATTTACGCCGTCGCCCACGCGCAGCACTACGAGGTTGCCGGGCATGTACTGAGCGTGGCTAGCCAGCGAGACACCCAGGCCAGCCGCCAGCAACAGGGGCTTATAAGAGCAGGAAAAGTGTTGGGATAAAATTGTCTTCATGAAGAGAAGGTGAGGATATTTTGCAAATCTAGGATGAAACACTGTTTAAAATATAAATTCCTAATAAAATAAATAAGAAACCTGCTAGTAGCTCAGGCATCTTAGCAAGTCAGTATAATTAGGGCAGCTTCGGGGCAGCCCGCACCGTGCTTCAACCCCGAAGTTGCTGTAGGATAGGAGTGCGGTGGTTTTCGGGCGGGGGCACAACCAGGGCATGCGCGCCGCTGTTATAAGCTCGGCTCCGCTAGCTTTGCGCCGTTTATGCCCCGTCCCCGTCCCGTTGTTTTTGGGTTATATGCTTGGTCGCCCGAGTACGGCTACCGCTACCTGCACCCCGCCAACCGCCGCTCCTTTGAGATACTAGAGCCCGTGGGCAAAGTATTTGAGAAAGTGAGCGACCTCGACGCCGATAGCGAATGGATAACCCTGCGCTACGACGAGCAGCAGTTTCTGGTGCGTGGCGAGCTATTTAAGGAGCTGTATAACAAGCCGGCCTTTGGCTTTGGCGACCTGGTAGAAGAGGTGCGGCCCGTGCCCGGCCGGCCCGCGCACCGGGGGCTGATTTCGGATATCTTTTGGAGCGAGAGCCGCGACCGCGCTACTTTTCAGCTGGTGGAGCGCAAGCGCAAGCTGGCCCGTCTTTTCGAGCCCGAAGAGCTGCGCAAGGCCGAATAGTGTTACCGGAGCCCGTGCGGCGTTACTTTGCCCCATGCCCGACCAAGCGCCCTGGAGCGAGCTGGTGGTAGCCCAGGTGCGGCAGCAGTCGCGGCTGGTGGCTAGCCGCAGCATCCAGCCCCTCAAAATTATTAACCCCGCCGCGCCGGCCAGCCCCGCCTGCCACGCCGTGCTGGCCAGCTACGGCGGCGGCCTGCTGGCCGGCGACAGCATCCGGCTGCGCGTGCGCTGCGAAGAAGCTAGTCGCCTGCTGCTTTCCACGCAGGCTAATACGCGCATTTTTAAGTCGCTGGATAGCCGGCCGGCCGAGCAGCTAACCGAAGGCTACGTAGCCGAAAATGCCCTGGTCGTGGTGCTGCCCGACCCGCTGGTGCCCCAGGCCGCCAGCCGCTACCGCCAGGTTCAGCATTGGCACCTGGCCCAGTCGGCCACCTTGCTCCTGGCCGACTGGTGGCACGCCGGCCGCACCGACGCGGGCGAAAAATTTGCCTTTACCACCTTCGCTACCGAGCTGCGCGTGCACGTGGCCGGCCGGCTAGCCCTGCTCGACCGCTTTGCCCTGCGGCCCGCCGAGCACCTGGCTACCTCGCAGGCTACGTTTGGGCCGTATCATTCGGCGCTGTCCATCTATTTGGTGGGGCCACCGGCCGGTGCGCAGTTTCGGCGCCTGGCCGCCGCCTTGCGCCAATTGCCGCCACCTGGCCAAACAGATTTGCACGCTAGCCTGGCCGGGCGCCCGCTAGTAGTGGCCGTAACCCAGGCCCGTCCCAACGTACTGCTGGTGCGAGCCCTGGGCCTTTCGCGACAGGCGCTGGCGCCCGTGTATCAGGCCATGTCGGCGGTATTAGCGGAGAAAGAGCTACTGGGTTTCAACCCCCTAGCGCGCAAGTACTGAAGCCAGGCTATGCACACCGAGGCAGTAGCTGGCTAGGTTGCTGGGCCGCCAAAAGCGGAAGAAAACCGACGGAAGTACTGTGCAGTTGCCGGCTTAACCTTAGTTTGGTTCCTTGCGTTTGAGTGGCTTTCTTTTGTTAGATATGAAGCACTTTTTCGCCCCGATTCTGGCCGGCACGCTGAGCCTGGCCGCCGCCCAGCCGGCCAGCGCCCAGCAGGCCCCTTCGCCCTACCGTACCCGCTTCGCCGTTGAGGCGCCCGTTATTGTGGGCGAGGCGGCCGTGAGCGCCTTTGGCCTCTACCGCTCGCAGCAACGCAGTGGCCTTACCAACGCTGAGTTGGCCACGCTCAATAAGAACGACATTCCGGCCTTCGACCGCTTTTCGGCCGGCTACTATAGCACGGGCTTCCAGACGGCCGGCGACTTGCTGTGCTATCCTACGCTGGTTATCGCGCCCGGCCTGCTGGCGCTGAACCCGGCCGCCCGCAGTCGCTACGGGCAGGTAGTGGTGCTGTATATTGAGTCCCTGGCCGCCGCTGATGCGCTGTTTGCCACCGCTATCGGCAATATTCCACGCTACCGGCCCTACCTCTACGGCTCGGAAGGAGGCGACCTGCGCAATGGCCACATTGCCACCAACGCGTTTTTTGCCGGCCACACGGCGCACACGGCCGTGGCTACCTTCTTCGCCGCCAAGGTGTTTCACGATTTTAATCCTGGCTCGCGCGCCCAGCCCTACGTGTGGGCCGCAGCGGCTCTGGTGCCGGCAGCAGTAGCCTATACCCGCATCGAAGCTGGCAAGCACTTCCTCTCCGATAATATCGTGGGCTACGCCGTGGGTGCCACGATGGGCGTGGTGGTGCCGCAGCTGCACAAAGTGGCCGGGCGCCGGGGCATCTCCATGATGCCATTGCAAGGGGTAAATATTAATGGGTATTCTTACAGTGGCTTGCTGTTAAGCAAGCAATTATAAATTGCCCAATGAAACCTATTGTCGAACTAAAAGCTAGTAGAGTGCTATCAATGATTGTTTGCTGTAACTTTAGAAAGTTGCGAAGCATACTACCGAATAATTGGGTGAAATAATGGATAATATTATCATTGTATTGCTGCCTATTGCGACGGCAGTAATTAGCGGATATGTGAGTTACTATTTTGCACTTCGTTCAAAGAAATCAGAAGCAATTTTAAAATTCAAAGAAGAGAAGTATTCTAACTTAATTATTGCCCTTCAGGGATTCGTTGGCAGTACTTCGTCTTCAGACAGAAAGAGGATATTTTTCGAAGAGCAATATAAATCATGGCTTTACAGCTCAGACGAGGTTGTGAAAGCAGTAAATAGGCTGATTTTATTAGTGCAAGAAGGGCATGGGCAGGCTCCTAATCCTATAGAAGGTAGGAAAGTGGTTGGAGACATAATTCTTGAGATGAGAAAGGATTTGTTAGGAAAAACGGATTTGACGTATATGGACTTTAGGTATACTGACGTTATTGACCGCAAAGAGTAAAAGAGAAACCCCAAAAGCGGTTGCTTCCGGGGTTTCTCTTTTACAGCAATTTTCAAAACTCTCACCCAAACATCCCCACCGCATTCTTGGTCGGCAGGCTGGTTTTGCCCATCAAATACACATCAATCTGCCGGGCCGCTTCGCGGCCTTCTGAGATGGCCCACACGACGAGTGACTGCCCGCGGCGCATATCGCCGGCCACGAATACGCCAGGCAGGCTGGTGTGGTAGGTGGTTTCGGGGGCGTGCACGTTGCCGCGCTCATCGAGCTTAACCCCTAGCTGGTTGAGAAGGCTGGCATTGGCCGGGCCGGTGAAGCCGAGGGCTAGCAGCACCAGCTGGCACGGGATTTCGCGGTCGGAGCCAGGCACTTCCTCGAAGCGGATGCGGCGGCCCAGGTCGTCGGTCTCCCAGGTTACGTCGCTCACGAGCAGGGCGCGCACATGGCCGGTTGAGTCGCCGAGGTAGGCTTTGGTATTTACGCCCCAGTAGCGCTGGCAGCCCTCTTCGTGCGAGCTGCTGGTGCGGAACACGGTGGGGTAGAGCGGCCAGGGCGTGTGGGCCGGGCGCTCTTCGCCGGGCTGGTGCATCATGGCAAACTGGGCTACCGACTTGGCTTGCTGGCGATTGGCGGTGCCCACGCAGTCGGAGCCCGTGTCGCCGCTGCCAATGACCACCACGTCGAGGCCATCGGCCAGAATGTGCTCGCTGTCGACGGGCGTGTCGCTCACGCGGCGGTTTTGCTGCGTCAGGTATTCCATGGCGTAGTGAATGCCTTTTAATGCGCGGCCGGGCAGGTTGAGCTCGCGCGGGGCTGAGGCGCCGCCCGCCAGCACTATGGCGTCGAAGGCTAGCCGCAGCTCATCGGCAGAGAGGTCACGGCCGATTTCGGTGTTGCAGCGGAAGGTCACGCCCGCGTCTTCGAGTAGCTTGATGCGGCGCGCAATCACCCATTTTTCGAGCTTGAAATCGGGCACGCCGTAGCGCAGCAGCCCGCCGGGGTGCGGGTCGCGCTCGAACACCGTGACGGTGTGGCCCGCCTCGGCGAGCTGCGCTGCCACCGCTAGCCCGGCCGGGCCCGAGCCCACCACGGCCACCTGCTTGCCGGTTTTCAGCACCGGTGCGGTGGGCTGCACGTAGCCCTTCTGGAAGGCAATTTCGATGATGTGCTTCTCGATTTCCTCAATGACCACCGGCGCGCTGTGAATACTCAGCACGCACGCCGACTCGCACGGCGCCGGGCAGATGCGGCCCGTAAACTCGGGGAAATTATTAGTGGATGAGAGAATATCGTAGGCCTCGCGCCAGTCCTGCCGATACACTGCCTCGTTGAACTCGGGGATGATGTTGCCCAGCGGGCAGCCCGAATGGCAAAACGGCACCCCGCAGTTCATGCAGCGGGCCGACTGCTTGTGCAGCTCCGGCTCGGGGTAGAGGCCGATAAATTCCTGGTAGTGCGCCACGCGCTCGGTCGGGGCCGCTTTGGGCGGCGCGGTGCGCGGGTATTCTTTGAAGCCGGTGATGTTGCCCATGATTAGCTATAGTTGTTTTTGCTTGCCTGACTGACCTGGGGCTAGACCACTTTTACCGCCTTTTCCAGCACCCGCTTGTACTCCAGCGGGAACACTTTCACAAACCGCCCAGCTTCTTCCTCCCAGTTGCCCAGCAGGAAGTTAGCCAGGTGGCTGCCCGTCAACTCATGGTGCTGCTTCAGCAGCGTTTGAATCTCGGCTTCGTCAGCTTCGGTCAGGCCTTCGAGGGCGACCATGTCGGGATTGCAGTTGGTCGGGAACTGGCCGCTAGGGTCATAAATCCAGGCCAGGCCGCCGCTCATGCCGGCGGCGAAATTGCGGCCCGTGCCGCCCAGTACCAGCACCCGCCCGCCGGTCATGTATTCGCAGCCGTGGTCGCCTACCCCCTCGACTACCGCCGTGGCGCCCGAGTTGCGCACGGCAAAGCGCTCGCCGGCCTTACCGCGCACGTAGAGTTCGCCCGAGGTGGCGCCGTAGAGCGCCACGTTGCCGATGAGGATATTATTCTCGGGGGTAAACGTGGTAGCGGCGGGCGGGAAGATGGCTAGCCGCGCGCCGCTCAGGCCCTTGCCCACGTAGTCGTTGGCTTCGCCTTCGAGCTTGAAAGTGAGGCCGCTAGCCGAAAATGCCCCAAAGCTCTGCCCGGCCGAGCCCGTGAACTTGTAGCGAATGGTATCGGCGGGCAGGCCGGCCGCGTGGTAGCGCTTGGCAATCTCATTGGAGAGCAGCGTACCAATAGTGCGGTCGGTGTTTTTGACCTCAAACTCGGCCGTTACAGCCTCCTGGCGTTCCAGTGCGGGCTGGGCGTGTTCGAGCAACTGCCAGTCGAGCACCTCGGCAATGCCGTGGTCCTGGCTTTCGCTGTTGTAAAGCGTGCCGCCCGAGATATTTGGGGCGGGCGTCAGCACGGCGTCGAGGTCGATGAGCTTGGCTTTCCAATGGCCCGCCTCTGGGTTTACTTTCAAGAATTCGCTGCGGCCCACCATCTCGTTAATGGTGCGGAAACCCAGCTCGGCCATGATTTCGCGCAGCTCTTCGGCTAGAAAGCGGAAGAGATTGACAATGTGCTCGGGCTTGCCGCTGAACAGCTTACGCAGTTCGGGGTCTTGCGTGGCCACGCCCACCGGACAGGTATTAAGGTGGCACTTGCGCATCATGATGCAGCCGCCCGCGATGAGCGCGGCCGTGGCCACGCCAAACTCTTCGGCCCCTAGCAGGGCGGCCACGGCGAGGTCGCGGCCGGTTTTCATCTGGCCGTCGGCTTGCAGCACCACGCGGCTGCGGAGCTGGCTGCGCAGCAGCGTTTGCTGCGCTTCGGCTAGCCCCAGCTCCCAGGGTAGGCCGGCGTGGCGGATGCTGCTGAGCGGCGAGGCGCCCGTGCCACCGTCGTAGCCCGAAATGAGAATCACGTCGGCGTGCGCCTTGGCTACGCCGGCTGCGATGGTGCCCACGCCCGCCTTGCTCACCAGCTTCACGTTGATGCGGGCGGCGCGGTTGGCGTTTTTGAGGTCGAAAATCAGCTGGGCCAGGTCCTCGATAGAGTAGATGTCGTGGTGCGGCGGCGGCGAAATCAAACCCACGCCGGGAGTGGCGTGGCGCACCTTGGCAATCCATTCATCTACTTTGTGACCAGGGAGTTGGCCGCCCTCGCCGGGCTTGGCGCCCTGGGCCATTTTTATTTGTAGCTCGTCGGCATTGGTGAGGTAGTGTGCCGTGACGCCGAAGCGGGCCGAGGCAATCTGCTTGATGGCCGAGCGCATCGAGTCGCCGTTTGCCATATGTTCGTAGCGCAACGGGTCTTCGCCGCCCTCGCCGGTGTTGCTCTTACCGCCGATGCGGTTCATGGCGATGGCTAGGGTGCTGTGCGCCTCGTGCGAAATCGAGCCAAACGACATCGCACCCGTGGCAAAGCGCTTCATAATATTCTCGGCCGGCTCCACCTCTTCGAGCCCGATGCTGGGCCGGTGCTTGGCAAAACCTAGCAGCCCCCGAATGGTGAAGAGCTGGTTCGGGTGCTCATTCAGCAGCTGAGCGTACTTCTTGTAGGTCTGGTAGTTGCCGGTGCGGGTAGCGTGTTGCAACAGGTGCACCGTTTCGGGGTTGAACATGTGGGCCTCACCCTGACGGCGCCACTGGTACACGCCGCCCGCGTCGAGCAGCTCGGGGCCCACGGTGCTTTCCTGCCGGAAGCCGTGGAAGTGCTTGAAGAGCGTTTCCTTGGCAATCTCGTCGAGCCCTAGCCCCTGAATGCGCGTTACAGCCCCGGTGAAATACTGGTCCACCACATCCTGGTTAAGGCCCAGAATCTCAAATACCTGCGCGCCGTGGTAGCTCTGCAAGGTCGAGATGCCCATCTTCGAGAAGATTTTGAGCAAGCCATCGCACACTGCTTTTATGTAGTTGGAGGCCAGCTTCTCGGAGGGCAGATTGGCCCCGAGCAGCCCGGCCGCGTGGCGCGTCTGGATGGTGGCCAGGGCCAGGTACGGGTTCACGGCCGTGGCGCCGAACGAGAGCAGGCAGGCAAAATGGTGTACCTCCCACACGTCGCCGGCCTCCACCACGAGGCCTACCGAGCCGCGCATCCCCTTCTTAATCAAGTGGTGGTGCACGGCCGACACGGCCAGCAGCGACGGAATGGGCGCGTGCTCCGAATCCATGGCCCGGTCGGAGAGAATAAGCACCTCAAAGCCGTCATTGACAGCATCTTCTGCGTAGCGGCACAGGCGCTCTACGCCGCGCTGCAGGGCGCCGGGCTTGCCATCGGCCTTAAAATACGTCTGGAGCGTCTTAGCCTGAAACGAGCCGGTGTCGATGCTGCGCAGCTTCTCTAGCTCGCGGTTGCTGAGAATGGGCTGCTTGGCGGCTACGCAGTGGCAGTGGCGCGGGTCTTCATCCAGAATATTGCCGTTGTTGCCGATAAACGTGGCCAGGCTCATCACCAGCCGCTCGCGGATGGGGTCGATGGGCGGGTTGGTGACCTGGGCAAAAAACTGCTTGAAGTAGCTGCTCAGGTGCTGCGGCTGGTCGGAAAGCACCGCCAGGGGCACGTCCACCCCCATCGAGCCGATGGGCTCCTTGCCTTCCAGCGCCATCGGGGCCAGGATGGTTTCGAGGTCTTCGCGGGTGTAGCCAAAGGCTTGCTGGTACTTGAGCACGGCTTCCGCACCGAGGTCGGTGAAGGTGAGGCGCGGCTCGGGCAGGTCTTCCATGCGAATCTGGTAGTTATCCAGCCACTGCCCATAGGGTTGCTGCCCAGCGGCTTGCGCCTTAATCTCGCGGTCGGTGAGGATGCGCCCGGCCCTGGTATCGACCACGAACATCTTGCCCGGCTGCAAGCGGCCCTTCTTGATAACCGTTTCGGGGGCTAGCGGCAATACGCCCGCCTCGGAGGCCACCAGCACGCGCCCGTCGTTGGTGATGGCGTAGCGCAGCGGGCGCAGGCCATTGCGGTCGAGCATGGCGCCCACTAGGGTGCCATCGGTGAAGTTGAGGGCGGCCGGACCGTCCCAGGGCGCCATAAAGGTGGCGTGAAACTCGTAGAACGCCTTTTTGAGCGGGTCCATCTGCTCGTTGCCGTCCCAGGCCTCGGGCACCAGCATCATCAGCACGTGGGGCAGCGAGCGGCCGCAGTGCAGCAGCAGCTCCACGATGTTGTCGAGGCAGGCCGAGTCCGACTGCCAGGGGTCGATAACGGGCAGCAGCATCTCCATTTCCTCGGCCGAAAAGTAGGGCGAAGTGTAGGTGGGCAAGCCCGCAAAAAACCAGTTCAGGTTGCCGCGCAGCGTGTTAATCTCGCCATTATGCGCCAGATAGCGGAAAGGCTGGGCCAGCCGCCACGACGGCATGGTATTGGTCGAAAAGCGCGAGTGCACCAGCCCGAACGCCGACGTTACGCGCTCGTCGCTGAGGTCGGGAAAGTACATGCCGACCTGGAACGTGGTCAACTGACCCTTATACACGATGGTGCGGCACGAGAGCGAAGCGAAATAAAATGCCTCCAGCGCGCTCGGTACTTCCTTCTGCAACGTATTGACTACCAGGCGGCGCAGCACGTAGAGCTTGCGCTCAAAATCCGCATCCGTGGCTAGCCCCAGCGGCCGGCCCAGAAAAAGCTGCTCAATCGCCGGCTCGGCCGACAGTGCCGTGACGCCGATGCCCTCGGTGCGCACCGGCACCGGCCGGTAGCCCAGCACCGGAATACCCAGCCGCTGCGCCGCGCCCGCAATCACTTGCTTGCAGGCCTCACGCAGCTTCTCTTTCTTGGGCAAAAAAACCATGCCCACGCCGTAGCCGCCCGGCTCGGGGAGCCGAATGCCGTGGGCTACGCATTCTTCGAGAAAAAACCAGTGCGGCAGTTGGATTTGCACGCCCGCGCCGTCGCCCGAGTCGGAATCGCAGCCGCAGGCGCCGCGGTGCTCCATATTGGCGAGCATGGTGAGGGCGTCGGCAACAATCTGGTGGCTCTTGCGCCCGTCGATGTACGTGATAAAACCCGTGCCGCAGGAGTCGTGCTCAAACTCGGGCCGGTAGAGGGTGGGCGTAGTCATAAATCAAGTAGAAATTGGGCGAGCTGTAGCGCGGACTTGCAGTCCGCAACTATGTGCGTTGATTACTCGCGAACTGAACATCCGCGCTACTTCCGGGCCGGACACGGCTTCGCGGCGCTGGCCCCAAGCTGCTGGTTGCAAAACAGCGAGGCTAGTGCCGAAAATCGGCATCCGTGATGGGTGGGGGAGGGGAGGGAGAGGGTAGAGGCGCCAACCAACAAAGTCAGCCGTTGCCGGGGCGGCTGGCACAGTGGGTGCGCCAACCGGAGAGTAAGATACAACGCTGAAGCTCAGTCCGCGCCGGGGAGGCTAGCGGCGGTCGGCGCGCACGGCGGCCAGCGCGTGCGCCCTGGCCGTATGAATATGGTCGATAATGGCGGCTAAGTTATGTCCATCGGAGGCACGCGCAAAAATAAAAGGACCGTCGCCGCGCATCCGGCGCGAGTCGCGCTCCATCACGCCCAGGTCGGCCTTGACTAATGGTGCCAGGTCTATCTTATTGATAACGAGTAAGTCGGCCTGCGTAATGCCGGGGCCGCCCTTGCGCGGCACCTTGTCGCCGCCCGACACGTCTATGACATAAATCGAGTAATCGACCAGCTCGCGGCTGAAGTGCGCGGCTAGGTTATCGCCGCCGCTTTCCACAAACAGGTAGTCAAGCTGATTATTAAACTTCTGCATCAGGCCTTCGAGCGCATCCATGTTCAGCGAAATATCTTCGCGAATGGCGGCGTGGGGGCAGCCGCCGGTTTCGACGCCCACGATGCGGTCGGCGGTGAGAGCACTTTCGCGGATAAGAAACTCGGCATCCTCGCGGGTGAAGATGTCGTTGGTGACGACCCCTAGCCGGTAGTCGTCGCGCAGGTTTTCGCACAACGCCTTGAGCAAGGCCGTTTTGCCGGTGCCTACCGGCCCGCCGATGCCTACCGTGAAGGCCCGCTTGCGGAAGTTGCGGTAGGGCGGCAGGCGCCGGGTTTCGCGCTCGGCAAAGTCGCCGGGCGACTCCAATACCTCGTGGCTATGGCCATGGAGCAGCAGCGCCAGTTTCTCTACGAAGGCCATAAGTGATTAATTCTGAAAGAGTCGCGAGTAAAGGTCGTCGTGAAAAATCTGCGCTACATCGAGCAACAAGGTGCAGCGCGAGGCCTCGGTGTAGGGCCGAATATCGGCCGAATCCAGCAAACTCTCAAAAATTTCGTAAAAATCGTGTTGCAGCCGGTGCCCCGCCATCGGCCCCATGAAACCCAGCCGGATGGCCGCGCTGAGCTGGTCGCGCAAGGCCAGGTGCAGGTAAGTAGCCTGAATATCAGCCAGCGCGAAGCCCGTCTTAGTCAGGCTCAGGCCAAACAGCGGCACAAAATGCGCGGGCAATTGCTGCCGCGCCAGCTCGCGGCCCAGCTCGGCTAGCCCCACCTCGGAGTAAAAAGTGGTCAGCAGCTTTAGCCAGTTTTTGCCCTGCGTGAGGCTAGCCTGGTGCAGGGCGGGCGTGAGCAACTGGGCATCGTACTCGGTAAATAAGTTGGCTAGCTCCGCTTCAGCCAGGTCCGAGGCCGACGTAATAAATGGCAGCTCAAACCCAACGGCTTGCTGCAGAAAGGAATAGAGATAGGACCGAAACTCGGTTTCGGTGCGCACAAGGCCAAAGGTGAGGCTGCTTTCCAAGCCGTAAGAATAGGCGAAGGAGCCGGTGGGGAGGGCCGAGTCGGCGAGGTGGAGCAGGTGGGCGAGGTGCGGCATCGTATTGTTCTAGCGGGGCCAAGGGAGGTTACCCGTTAGATTAGAATAGATTATACAACTGCGCCAGCGGCAGCGTCTGCGCCGGCTCGCACGTCAGGTGCACGCCATCCACTATCACGCGGTATGTTTCCGGGTCTACCTCGATGTTGGGTAAGTAGTCGTTCAGCGCCATGTCTTTCTTGGCCACGCTCCGGCAGCCCTGCACCGGCAGCACGCGCTTACTCAGGCCGTATTCGCTCGACACTTTCTCCACTGAAGCACCCGCCACAAACGCTACCGAGCACGGCCCCGTCGCTTTGCCGTAGGCCCCGAACATCGGCCGCGAAAACGACGGCTGCGGCGTCGGAATGGAGGCGTTCGGGTCACCCATCTGGGCCTGCACGATGACGCCGCCCTTAAGTATCATCTCCGGCCGCGAGCCGAACAGGGCCGGTTTCCACAGCACCAAGTCGGCTAGCTTGCCGATTTCGACCGAGCCAATTTCGTGGGCCATGCCGTGGGCGCGGGCGGGGTTAATGGTATACTTAGCCACGTAGCGGCGGGCGCGGAAGTTGTCGTTGGGGCGCTTCGCGTCCGCATCCTGGGGCAGGGGGCCGCGCTGCTGGCGCATCTTGTGGGCCGTTTGCCAGGTGCGGGTGATGACCTCGCCCACCCGGCCCATGGCCTGCGAGTCACTGCTGATGATGCTCAGCGCGCCCATATCGTGCAGAATGTCTTCGGCGGCAATGGTTTCGGGGCGGATGCGGCTCTCGGCAAAGGCCACGTCCTCGGGGATGTTCTTGTCGAGGTGGTGGCACACGAGCAGCATGTCGAGGTGCTCGTCGATGGTATTCACCGTAAACGGCCGCGTGGGGTTGGTGCTCGACGGAATGACGTTGGGCTCGCCGCAAATCTTGATGATGTCCGGCGCGTGCCCGCCGCCCGCGCCCTCGGTGTGGTACGAGTGGATGGTGCGCCCCTTGAAGGCCGCCACCGAGTTTTCCACGAAGCCGCTCTCATTCAGCGTATCGGTGTGGATGCACACCTGCACGTCGTACTTGTCAGCGATAGTCAGGCAGTTATCAATTGTGGCGGGGGTAGTGCCCCAGTCCTCGTGCAACTTAAAACCCAGCGCCCCGGCCTCTACCTGCTCGGCTAGCCCCTCGGGCTTCGAGGAATTGCCCTTACCCAAAAAACCGAAATTCATGGGGAAGGCGTCGGTGGCCTTGAGCATCATTTCGATGTAAAACGCGCCCGGCGTGCAGGTGGTGGCCGTGGTGCCAGCGGCCGGACCGGTGCCGCCGCCCACCATCGTGGTCACGCCCGAGGCCAGCGCCTCGGTTATCTGCTGCGGGCAAATGAAGTGGATGTGGCAGTCGATGCCGCCCGCCGTGAGGATGTGCCCCTCGCCGGCCACCACTTCGGTGGTCACACCCACCACCAGGCGCGGGTCCACGCCGGGCATGATGTGCGGGTTGCCCGCCTTGCCAATGCCCACGATGCGCCCGCCCTTGATGCCAATATCGGCCTTGTACACGCCGGTGTAGTCGAGCACCAGCGCGTTGGTAATCAGCAAGTCGAGCGCGTCGGCCTGCGCGATGCCGGCCGCCTGCCCCATGCCATCGCGCAGGGTTTTGCCGCCGCCAAACTTGCATTCCTCGCCGTACACGCAGTAGTCGCGCTCGACCTCCAGCAGCAGGTCGGTATCGCCCAGGCGCACCCGGTCGCCCACGGTCGGGCCATACATAGCGGCATAAGCCTGCCTGGAAAGAGGTAGGGACATAAGTGTTTTTATTTAAAATAGATGTAGGAATTAGGAAGTCTGTTTTTGGGGATTTTGCATCTAGAAATAATTTCGTCATATCTGGCTCTTGGTAAACTATTTTTCATTTGATGTACTAAGCTCATCAATTTACCTTCATACGCTTGAGCAACATATGAGATTCTGTCGTTCGTTGATAGCTTATGCTGTTTACCCATAAAAATAGCTATTTCATTAATAGCCTCACCACTTGTGATAATAAACTTATAATTATTTGCATCATAATTGACAGACACGGTAGTTGCTCTGTAAAAAGTTGGCGTTTTAAGCTCTGAGTTGTAGTGATTAGATTCTTTAATAATGTTTTCACTAATTCCCCACAGTATATCAACCATTTCCACGCATTCATCTATTTTCTTCTCCCAACCAGATAGATGCTCAGGCTTGGTAAATTTCGTTTCTAAGCTGCTATAAGTCACATAAATTCCTTCGCTGTGACTTAAGCGAAAAATTATTGCGTCCAAACTTCTGTACTTAGTGTGCAGCATGACTATTTCTAAAAAGTCTCGTTTTCGCTTGCAGAGTAAGGCCAATTATTAACCTTGGGAATTACCATCCAGTATCTGAGTACGAAATGTATAGGCGGCATTTCTCGCGGTGTGAAAAAATAATCAGCTTCTGGATTTTCCTTTGACCCTCTTGCTATACCTGTTAGATAAATTGGTTCTGAATTATTGCCCATTGTTGTGCAAAACAATAGTGTCTTGCCTAACGGCATTTTGGTTTCGCTATCAATAGGTATCCATTGAGTATCCATGACGGTGTCTTGATTGAAGTGGAAAAATGTCTCCTGGTTACCCCAGCTTCCCCAACGCCTGCTGCTTGCCGGCCTCATCGAGCGGGCCATCAATCCAGCCGTTGCCGCCGTACACGCGGCGCTCGCCGGCCAGCGCTACCAGTTGCACGCGCTTGCGCTCGCCCGGCAGCGGCATTAAAAGGCAAAATCCATTTCGGCCAGCTCGCGGCCCACGGCGCGCACGCCTTCCAGGATGCGGCGCGTCTGGGTGGGGCTAGGCTTTTTGCTACCGGCAATATACTGGCCGAGCAGGCTTTGGGTCATGCCCAGGCGCTTGGCCAGCGCGGCGGCGTTGATGACTTTGTAGGCGTCGAAAAACGATTTCAGGTCGTAGGTGATTTTCACGTCCTCGATACCGATAGTGCGGCCGGTATCGCTCAGCGCCAGGTTCAGCACTTCCACCATGTTGGTTTTCAGCTCTTCGAAGCTGGTGCCCACCGTATAGGCTCCTTCGCCTTCGTTATAAGCGCTGTAGCCGGTGGGGGTGCGTTCCACTATCATCTCGTATTTTTTCATCGCTGACTAGGTTTAGGTAGTAAATTTATTACCTGGTAGGGGGACTTGGGCAAGGCTATCGAAAGTTTCCCAGGCTATTTCAGGCCCGCCTGTTTCAGCAGCACGGCGGCTAGCCCTTTACCGACCTCGGCGCTGCCGTGCAAGGGAAACTCAATACAGCCGCTCCGGGTGAGTGCTTTCTTGGTAGCGTGCGCCAGTTTGATGTGGCTGCCTGATTGAGCAATTTTATACCAGCCATTTTTAGTCAGCCGGCGAAAGAGCTCGGAGCTTTTCACGGCCGCAGGTCGGTATCGCCCAGGCGCACCCGGTCGCCCACGGTCGAGCCATACATAGCGGCATACGCCTGCCGGGAAAGGGGTAGGGACATGGTATTAGTATAAAAGGTCAGCGACTTACTTTGAATGGCTGAGAGCAGTATTTTCCGTAGCTCTTTCTATCCCAGCCTGTACCTGTCGTTTTACTGTAAAAAATTTCAAATCGTATGTATTTGCTGTATTTTAAAGGAGGAAGCTTATAGCTAATATCTGCTGTTTTGTCTTTGCCTAAAAACGTTAATGCTACTACCGCATCTTCATTGCAATCAGTGTTCTTTTTTATGTCGCTTATCAAACATTCCCAATTTCCACTGCTAGCATTAGGTCTATCTGAACTGTAAAGACTCACGCTGTAAAATAAAGAATCTCCGCAGGCATTCTTAAATTTTATAGTATAATCATTTTTGGCTTTCGACTGACACGATAAGGTTAGGCATTCGTCGGATGGACGACCGGCAAACAACCCTAAAACAAAGGGAAATAAAACTATCGCTTGCATTGCTCTTGAATTCTATTTAGGATTACCCCAGTTTCCCCAGCGCCTACTGCTTGCCGGCTTCATCGAGCGGGCCATCAATCCAGCCGTTGCCGCCGTACACGCGGCGCTCGCCGGCCAGCGCTACGAGCTGCACGCGCTTGCGCTCGCCCGGCTCGAAGCGCACCGCCGTGCCGGCCGGGATGTGGAGCCGGTAGCCAAACGCCGCCGCCCGGTCGAAGTCCAGCCCCGGGTTGGTTTCGAAGAAGGGGTAGTGCGAGCCCACCTGCACCGGCCGGTCGCCCCGGTTCAGCACCTCCAGCTCGATAACGGGGCGGTTTTCGTTCAGGATAATGTCGCCGTCGGCCAGCAGGTACTCGCCCGGCGCGGCGGCGGGCACCGGCGCAGCGGCCGGGGCCGTGCGGCTGAGGCCACTGCCGTAGAGCGCCAATTCGGGCGAGCCGTGCTCGCGGCAAATGGGCTGGTGCACGGTCACGAGCTTGGTGCCGTCGGGGAAGGTGCCTTCTACCTGCACCTCATGCAGCAGGTCGGCCACGCCCTCCAGCACGTCGGCCAGGCCCAGGAGCTGCTTGCCCTTGTCCATGAGCGCGGCCACCGATTCGCCGTCGCGGATAAACTCCAGCAGCTGGGTGGCGAGCAGGGCGGCGGCCTCGGGGTAGTTGAGGCGCAGGCCGCGGGCGTAGCGCTTCTGGGCCACTACGCCGGCCTGGTGCAGCACCAGCTTGTCGAGGTCTTTGGGGGCGAGGTGCATAATTTCTTGGCTAGGGGTGCTAAAGTAGGGGTAGGGACGGGCAAATGCTAACTTCCCCCGCGGCCCCCTCTCCAAAAAGAGGGGGAGCCTAGCGATTTTCACGGCCGATGACGGTTGGCTCCCCTTCTTTTTTGGAGAGGGGGCCGCGGGGTAAAATTCACACGTGCGTCCACACCATCCACCCGCCATACCCCACGCTCAACCCCGACGACAGCACCACCGCGCCCGCCCGCAGCCGCCGGCCCAGCCGCATCCGGGGCGTGAAGGGAATCCGCATTAAGCTCACTGCCACCAGCATCCCCAGCACCGAACCTAGCCCAAATAGCAGAATGTAGGCAATAGCCCCGGCCACGCCGGGGAGCGCGCTCATGGCCAGCAGTACCAGCGCGCCGCTGCCGGCTAGCCCGTGCACCAGCCCCACGGTATAGGCCACACTCGCCCGCTGGCTGGCGGGCGGCCCTTGGCGGTACGAGTTCTTATCCAGCAGCCGGCTGATGCCCAGGCCCATCAGCATCACGCCCACCACGGCCTCGAAGTAGTGCGATTGCAGAAATGTGGCCCGGCTGAAAATGAGCAACCCGCCAAAAATGACGAGCATCGTAGTGTGCCCCAGGCCCCAGAACAAGCCGTTTTTGAGGGCTGCCCGCGTTTCATCATGCCGCGCCACGAGGGTGCTCACTGCCAGCAGGTGGTCGGGCTCGAAGGCGTGGCCCATACCCATGACGATGGCGAATAAAAGGGGTAGGAGCGTGTGCATTAAGGGCAGAAACGGCGTGAAAGATAAACCCGGTCGTCATGCAGCGCGCAGCGAAGCATGACGACCGGGTTTCAACGATGAAGCAGCAGCAGTTTACGCCGTCCGAATCATCCAAATCTGGCACCCGAAGTGGCCGCTGTCGCCCAGCGGCTCTTGCAGGTATGTAAACCCCAGCCGCTCATAAAGCGGGATGGCCTGGGTCAACTCATCGGTGGTTTCGAGGTAGACGCGGGCGTAGCCAGCAGCGCGGGCAGCTTGCAGGCAGTGGTCGATGAGCGCCTTGCCCACGCCCCGGCCCCGGGCGGCGGGCCGCAGGTAAAGCTTTACCAGCTCCACCGTATCGGCGGGCAGGCCCTGGGTGGGGAAGATGCCGCCGCCGCCCAGCACCTCGCCGTTCAACTCGGCTACGAAGTAGGCGCTGTGGGGCGTTTGGCTGAACAGCTCGTAGAGGTGGTCGGTGGCTTCGTCGTAGTAAGCGGTGCCGGGCTTGGCCGCGCCAAACTCGGCCAGGGTATCGCGCACGGCGCGGGCCAGGGCCGCGTTGTCGCCGGAGGCAATGGGTCGGATAGTGATGTCAGCCATTATTTCAGCAGTTCGTGCAGCACCGTCTGCATGGAAAACGTCCGGTTGCCGGCTTCCTGAATAATGAGCGAGCCCGGCGCATCGAGCACGGCATCCGATACTTCCACGTTGCGGCGCACGGGCAGGCAATGAATGAACTTGGCATCGTTGGTGCCGCGCATGTGCTCGGGCGTAAGCATCCAGCTCGGGTCGTTGCTGAGCACCTGACCATAGTCGCGGTAGCTGCTCCAGTTTTTGGCCTGCACGTAGTCGGCGCCTTCCAAAGCCTTGCGCTGGTCATACTCGATGGTAGCGCCCTTCGTGAATTTGGGGTCCAGCTCGTAGCCCTCGGGGTGGGTGATGACAAAATCCACCCAGTCGATTTCCGAAAACCAGTCGGCAAACGAGTTGGGCACGCACTGCGGCAGGGCGCGCACGTGCGGTGCCCAGGTCAGCACCACTTTTACACGCTCTTTCCGCTTGGTTTCGGCCACCGTGATGAGGTCGGCAAACGACTGCAACGGGTGCAGCGTCGCGCTTTCGAGGCTGATAACTGGCACCGTGGCGTATTGCAGAATCTTGCTCAGCACCTCCTCGCCGTAGTCGGCTTCCTTATCCTTCAGCGTCGGAAACGTCCGCACCCCTAGCACGTCGCAATATTGGCTCATCACCGCGATGGCATCTTTGATGTGCTCCTGCGTCGAGCCGTTCATCACCGCGCCGTCGGCCATTTCCAGCGTCCACGAGTCGGCCCCGGCGTTCAGCACCCAGGCTTGCGCGCCTAGGTTGTAAGTGGCTTTCAGGCTGCTGAGGCGGGTGCGCAGGCTAGGGTTGAAAAATATCAGTCCCACAGTTTTGTTCTTGCCTATGTGCTGGTAGCCATAAGGATTTTGCTTGATTTCGCGGGCCTGCTGCAACAGTGCTTTGTAGTCGCCCGCATCGGCGAAGGAGAGGAAATTTTTCATTTTAAATTCAAAATAGCGCAAAGCCGAAAGTAGAACGTCATGCTGAGCTTGTAGAAGCCTCTCTACCACGCCGTTAGGATTAGTAATCCAACGAAGCGGCCAAGATGCTCCGACAAGCTCAGCATGACGTTCTGTTATTCTTCGATAAGGACGGCTACTGCGCCTTGTACTCGTTCCAGCTCTTAATCTTTAAGTCGCTCATTTCCAACTCGCAGAACGCGGTAATAAACGCGCTCGCCAGCCGCGCATTCGTCAGCAGCGGGATGCTGAAATCGACGGCCGTGCGGCGAATCTTGTAGTCATTATCCAGCTCGCCTTTCGTCAGGTTTTTAGGGATGTTGATGACCATTTCGATTTCCTTATTCCGCAGATAATCGAGCACGTTGGGCTGCTGCTGGCTGTCGGGCCAGTGGACGAGGGTAGAGGCTAGCCCCATGTCGGCGAAGAACTTATGCGTGCCCTCCGTGGCGTAGAGCGTGAAGCCGCGCTCGGCCAGCAGCTGCGCCACGGGCAGTAGCGTCACTTTCGAGTTGATGGGCCCGCCCGAAATCAGCACCGATTTTTGGGGGATGCGATAGCCCACCGACAGCATCGACTTAAGCAGCGCCTCGTCGGCGGTGTCGCCCAGGCAGCCTACCTCGCCGGTCGAGGACATGTCCACGGTCAGCACCGGGTCGGCACCGGCCAGGCGGGTAAAGGAGAACTGCGACGCCTTGACACCCACGAAGTTGGAGTCGTACACCAGCTCGCTAGCGTCGCGGTCTACGGGCACCCCTAGGAGTACTTTCGTGGCCTTGGTAATCAGGTTATTGCCCGAAACTTTCGACACGAAGGGGAAGCTGCGCGAGGCGCGGATGTTGCACTCGATAACCTTCAGGTCGTTGTTTTTGCCCAGGAATTGGATGTTGAACGGCCCGCTGATTTCGTAGCGCTTGGCGATTTTCTCGGCAATGGCCTTGAGGCGGCGCACCGTCTCTACATACACCTTCTGGGGGGGGTAGTACATGGTGGCGTCGCCCGAGTGCACGCCCGCAAACTCGACGTGCTCCGAGATGGCGTAGCTCACGATTTCGCCGTGGTCGGCCACCGCGTCCAGCTCGATTTCCTTGGCTTCTTCGATGAACTCCGACACCACCACCGGGTATTCGGTGCTCACTTCCTTGGCTAGCTTCAGGAAAGTTTCCAGCTCGTAGTTGTTGGAAACCACGTTCATAGCCGCGCCCGACAGCACGTAGCTCGGCCGGATAAGCACCGGGAAACCCACTTTGCCCACGAACTCAAACACGCCTTCTAGGGTCGAAAGCTCGCTCCAGCGTGGCTGCGAAATGCCCAGCTCGTCCATAATCGACGAGAACTTGTGGCGGTTTTCGGCCTCGTCGATGCGCTCGGGCGAGGTGCCCAGCACCGGCACGTTTTCCTGGTGCAGGCGCATGGCGAGGTTGTTCGGAATCTGGCCGCCCGTGGAGAGAATAACCCCACCCGGCTGCTCAAAATCCAGAATATCCATCACCCGCTCAAACGACAGCTCCTCGAAGTACAGCCGGTCGCTCACGTCGTAGTCGGTCGAAACGGTTTCGGGGTTGTAGTTGATAACGATGGTTTTATAGCCCTCGGCGGCGGCGGTTTGGATGGCATTCACGCCGCACCAGTCAAACTCCACGCTGCTGCCGATGCGGTACACGCCCGAGCCCAGCACGGCCACCGCCTTGTCAGTTTCGGGCGCCAGGTCATTCTCAGTGCCGTGGTAAGTGAGGTACAGATAGTTCGTTTTGGCCGGAAACTCGGCCGCCAGGGTATCAATCTGCTTCACCACCGGCAAAATACCCAGCGACTTCCGCAGCGTGCGCACGCGCAGTTCACTGTTGCGTAGGTCGTTTTCACCGTAGAACTTGGCGGCTAGCTGCATGTCCGAGAAGCCCAGCTTCTTGGCTTCTTTGAGCAGCGCCTTGTCGGGCGCAGTGCCGTCGCCGAGCGGCAGGAGCTTTTGGCCCAGTTCAAATATGGTACTCAGGCGCTGTAAAAACCACAGGTCGATTTTCGTCAAATCGTGGATTTGCTGCACCGTGTAGCCCAGCTCAAATGCCTGATTAATAGCGAAAATACGCTCCTCGTTGGGGTCGCTCAGCAGTTTGTCTACCTGGGCGTTGGTCACGGGCGCCTCGGGCCGATTGGCCACGAAGCCGCGGCGGCCGGTGTCCAGCATCCGCAGGCCTTTTTGAATGGCCTCCTCGAACGAGCGACCGATGGCCATCACCTCGCCCACGCTCTTCATGCTGGAGCCAATTTGTCGGGTCACGCCGTCAAACTTGCCCAGGTCCCAGCGCGGCAGCTTCACCACCACGTAGTCGAGCGCCGGCTCAAAGAGCGCCGAAGTCGTCTGCGTCACACTGTTTTTCACCTCAAACAGCCCGTAGCCCAGCGCCAGCTTGGCCGCCACAAACGCCAGCGGGTAGCCCGTAGCCTTTGAGGCCAGCGCCGACGAGCGCGACAAGCGCGCATTCACCTCAATCACGCGGTAATCCTCCGACACCGGGTCGAGCGCGTACTGAATATTGCACTCGCCCACAATGCCCAGGTGCCGAATGGTCTTGATGCCAATCTGGCGCAGCTTGTGGTACTCGCGGTTGCTGAGCGTCTGCGACGGGGCCACCACGATGCTCTCGCCGGTATGAATACCGATGGGGTCGAAATTCTCCATATTGCAGACCGTGATGCAGTTATCATAGCAGTCGCGCACCACTTCGTACTCCACTTCTTTCCAGCCCTTCAAGGATTCTTCCACCAAAATCTGGCTCGAAGTCGCAAACGCCCGCTCGGCCAGCGCCCGTAGCTCGTCCTCGTTATCAGCAAAGCCGCTGCCCAGGCCACCCAGCGCAAACGCCGCCCGAATAATCAGCGGAAAGCCTATTTCCAGACCCGCCGCGATGGCGTCGTCCATCGTGGTAACGGCCCGACTACGGGCCGTTTTTACGTCGATTTCATTGAGCTTGTCAATGAAAATATCCCGGTCCTCGGTGTCGATAATCGACTGCACCGGCGTGCCGAGCACGCGCACGTTGTACTTCTCGAAAATATTATTCCGGTAGAGCTGCACCGCGCAGTTCAGCGCCGTTTGCCCCCCAAACGCCACCAGAATGCCGTCGGGTTTTTCCTTCTTAATGACCTCCTCAACGAAATACGGTGTGACGGGCAGAAAATACACGTCGTCCGCAATATTGTCCGACGTTTGCACGGTGGCAATATTGGGGTTAATCAGGATGGTCGTAATGCCTTCTTCCTTCAGCGCCTTCAGCGCCTGCGAACCGGAGTAATCAAATTCGCCCGCCTCGCCGATTTTCAGAGCGCCCGAGCCGAGAACCAGTACTTTCTTGATGTCTTTCATTGGTTGCTTAAAGCCTTCAAAATAAGAAGGAAGCGAGTGTGAAAAATATGTGCTAACGTGTCGCCTCACCCCCCGGCCCCCTCTCCGAAAAGGAGAGGGGGAGCCGGACGTTTGGACTAAAAGCTCGTAATTATTTTGCTGTAAATAGACCTACATCGTAAAGCCAGAACGTAGTCGGCAATTCAGCCCAAATTTGCGGGCTTGATAAACAAAATGAGCAGCTGTATCTATGTCTGCTTCAGCTACTGGAATTTCATAACCGTCTTTAATAGTAATAAAATCAATGTGTTCCACGGCTTCTTTTAAGTCAACGTGAAACAGTTGCTTATATAATTTTACAAGCTCCAACTGCTTATAATCAACGTCCTGTAGTCGCTCTATCAATGCGATGCTAGGCATAGGGTGAGGCTACTCTATTTTTTAAGTTTTGTCAGGCTCCCCCTCTCCTTTTCAGAGAGGGGGCCGGGGGGTGAGGCGACACGTTAGCGCGCCGCCTTATACGTCTCCACCGAAGCCAAAAAGTCGTCAAACAGATACTCGGTATCCACGGGCCCGCCGGCGGCTTCGGGGTGAAACTGCACCGCGAAGAACGGCTTGGTTTTGTGGCGGATACCCTCGCAGGTGCCGTCGTTCAGGTTCTCAAACAAGCCTTCCCAGTTGGTGGGCAAGTTCTTCATATCCACCGCGAAACCGTGATTTTGCGAGGTCACGTAGCACTTGTTGGTGCCGAGCTGGCGCACGGGCTGGTTGTGGCTGCGGTGGCCGTATTTCAGCTTGTAGGTGCTGCCGCCGCAGGCTAGGCCCATGAGCTGAATACCCAGGCAGATGCCGAAAATCGGCTTGTCGCCGGCCAGCGCGGTGCGCAGGTGGCCGATGGTTTTCTCGCAGGTAGTAGGGTCGCCGGGACCGTTGCTCAGGAACAGGCCGTCGTAGTCGAGCTGGTTGAAATCGTAGTCCCAGGGCACGCGGGTTAGCTCCACGTCGCGCTCCAGCAGGCAGCGGATGATGTTGTTTTTCACGCCGCAATCGACCAGCACGATTTTGTGCTTGCCGCTGCCGTAGCGCTTCACGCCGTCCACGCTCACCTGGGCCACGAGGTTGTCCTCGTTGGGGTCGTGCAGCGGAATGTCATGGTCAGGCGTCACGATTTTGCCGAGCATCGCGCCTTCTTCGCGCAGCTTCTTGGTTAAGAAGCGCGTATCTACGTCGTAGATGCCGGGGATATCGTGCGCGGCCAGCCACTCGCTTAGGCTTTGCGAGGCGTTCCAGTGATTGTACTCTTCCGAATAATACGACACTACGAGGCCCGCAATGTGCACCCGGCTCGATTCGAGCGCGCTCGAAATATCCTGCTCAATCTGCTCCATCGGCACGCCGTAGTTGCCCACCATCGGGTAGGTCAGCACCAGAATCTGGCCCCGGAAGGAGGGGTCGGTCAGGTTCTCGGGGTAGCCCGTCATGGCCGTGCTGAACACGACCTCGCCCGCCGATGCCGTGTAGGCCCCAAACGACTTGCCTTCAATTTCGGTACCGTCGGCTAATACCAGTTTTACCAGCTTCGTATTTTCCACGCTTGTTGGGTTATGTGTAAAATGGAGCGGTGCTCCGTTGGTCGCTACTTGATTGATTCACAAAGCCTTTTGCACACGTTGAGCTTGCCAAATACCTTATCCGGCTCGAACGACTTGTTCTGGCGAGATAAGATGTTTGGCAAGCTCAACATGATGGATTACGAAGGTTAGTCCTGCTCGACTACCGTGTTATCGACCGCAAATTTAGCCGGTTCCAGCGCGAATAGCGCCTGCAAAAATAGGTCAGCCTCGGCCTTCGTGATGTTAAGTGGTGGTAATAAGCGCAGTACGTTCGGGTCGCTGGCGTTGCCCACGAAGATGTGGTGCTCGAACATCAGCTTGTCGCGCATCTCCTTAACGGGGAAGTCGTACTTCACGCCAATCATCAGTCCGCGTCCGCGCACCACCGTGGCCTGGCTGTGGGTGCGCAGCTCCTGCATTATGTAGGCACCCAGTTCGGCCGCGTGTGCTACGAGGTTTTCCTGCTCCAATACTTCGAGCACCGCCAGGCCCGCCGCGCAAGCCAGGTGGTTGCCGCCGAACGTGGTGCCCAGCAAGCCATACGACGCCTTAAACTCCGGCGAAATCAGCACGCCGCCAATCGGGAAGCCGTTGCCCATGCCCTTGGCCGTGGTGATGATGCCCGGCCGAATGCCCGCGTGCTGATGCGCAAAAAACTCGCCGCTGCGGCCGTAGCCACTCTGCACCTCGTCGGCAATGAGCACCACGCCGTGCTGCGCGCACAGCGCCGCCAGCCCCTGTAAAAAGGCATCGGTTGGCAGCACCACGCCGCCTACCCCCTGAATCGGCTCAATAATGCAGGCGCACACCAGCTGCGCTTGCATCACCTGCTCCACGGCCGCGAGGTCGTAGGGCACGAAGCTTACGCCGTGGCCCGCGTTGAAGGGCGCCACGATTTTGGGGTTGTCGGTGGCGGCTACCGCGCCCGAGGTGCGGCCGTGAAACGCACCTTTGAACGCAATAACGTGGTTTTTGCCGGTGTGAAACGACGCCAGTTTCAGCGCATTCTCATTGGCCTCGGCCCCCGAGTTGCACAGAAACAGCGTGTAGTCGGGGTAGCCCGACAACTCGCCCAGCTTCGCGGCCAGCTCCTGCTGAATCGGGATTTTCACCGAGTTGGAGTAGAAGCCGATTTTGGCCACCTGCTCCTGCACGCGCTGCACGTAGTGCGGGTGGCTGTGGCCGATGGAAATCACGGCGTGGCCGCCGTAAAAATCCAGGTATTGCTGGCCGTTCTCGTCCCAAAGCGTCGCGCCCAGTGCCCGCACCGGCGTGATGTTTACGAGCGGATAAACGTCGAAGAGATTCATTGTTTTTAGAAGGTTATCTTTTTAGTAGACCGTCATGCTGAACGCAGTGAAGCATCTTAGCAGGTTCGTTGAAATAGCTAAGCCAAGCCTCTAATTATATCCAACCGATTACTCGGTGCATTTGGAGCGAAGAAATCCGAAATAGTATTCTCATTTCTTCGTGGTCGGCTCAAAAATTTTGGCGACCACTCAGTTAAGCGTTGTTCCTTCTTATGGATGAATTCGCCAGGCTCAGGTTCTTCAATATATTCTTCTTGAAGGATAAGTGCTAGCGGTTCTTCTGCGCCAGCGCTTTCGAGTGAAAACTCCTGCGCTTCTTCATATGTCTCAAAAACGTAGTAATAATCATCACCATTTTCGGTGTCTGGTGCTCCATCATGTGGATGGCACCAAACTCGGTACTCTAAAACATCATCCCAAACGTAGCCGCCACCTGCTCCGACGACTGCCGGATAAGTGCCTACAAGGCTTGGGTCTTTGACACTTGGGTACTCAGACATTGGTGAAGCTTATGGGTCAGTAGTTACAAGCCTGCCAAGATTCTTCGACAAGCTCAGCATGACGTTCGTTTTGCTGACGTTCTATATTTAAAAAAACGAAGCCTTACTTTTCAACCCCGCCGTTTCCTCTAAGCCAAACAGCAGGTTCATATTCTGAATAGCCTGCCCTGACGCGCCTTTCAGCAGGTTGTCCAGCGCGGACGTGATGAGCACCTGGTCGTCGTGCTTAGACACGTGCAGCAGGCATTTATTGGTGTTCACCACTTGCTTGAGGTGAATTTCCTTTTCCGAAACTATCGTGAAGGGCGCATCGCGGTAGTAGTCGGCGTACAACTCTTGTACTTCTGGTATTAAAAGTTCGCAGGTAGTATAAACCGAAGCGAAGATGCCCCGCGTGAAATTGCCCCGGTAGGGGATAAACCGCACCGGCTTATCAAAGCTTGGCTGCAAGCCCATCAGCGTTTCGCCAATCTCGCTTAAATGCTGATGGGTGAAGGTTTTATAGGTCGAAATATTGCCGGTGCGCCAGGTATAGCCCGTTGTTTCGACGAGGCCCCGGCCCGCGCCGGTGCTGCCCGTAATGGCCGAAATGTGCACCGCATCATGCAGCTGCCCAGCGGCCGCCAGCGGCAATAGCGCCAGTTGAATGGCCGAGGCAAAGCAGCCCGGATTGGCAATGCTGTCGGCGGTGCGAATTTGCTCGCGGTTCATTTCCGGCAGGCCGTACACGAAATGCCGGCTGGCTACGTCACGGTCGGCCGCCAAGCGAAAATCATTGCTCAGGTCAATGACTTTCGTGCTGGCTGGCAGGTTGGCTTCGAGCAGCCACTTGCGCGAGTTGCCGTGGCCGAGGCAGAGAAAAACTACGTCCTCGTCGCCGGCTAGCTCGCTGGCAAAAGTTAGGTTGGTGTCACCCAGCAAGTCCTCGTGTACCGAGTGCAGCGGCTGCCCGGCCTGCGTCGAGCTGACAACCGCGCCTATTTCGGCCTGCGGGTGGTGTAGCAGCAAGCGCACCAACTCGCCTGCCGTGTAGCCCGCGCCACCTACGATACCGACCTTAATCTGCTTGCTCATCTTGCAGGCTAGCGTGAATCTTCAGCTGATTCCCGAAAATCTTAATGAAGCCCCGCGCGTCGCGCGAATCCCAGGCGTTATTTTCTTCGCCGTAGGTCGCCACCTTTGATTGCATCATATCGTACTTCGACTCAATGCCGAGCAGTTCGAAGTGATAAGGCCGCAGCTCTACGAACACCGTGCCCGTCACGCGCTCCTGCGACGACACCAGGAACGCCTCGAAGTCGCGCATGGCGGGGTCGAGGTACTGCGCCTCGTGCAATAGCGTGCCGTACCAGGTGGCCACCGGCTCCTTGTGCAGCTGCTGCCAGCGCGAGAGCGTGTGCTTCTCCAGCAAGTGGTGCGCCTTGATGAGCAGCAGCGCCGCCGGCGCCTCGAAGCCCACGCGGCCCTTAATGCCTAGAATAGTATCGCCCACGTGCGTATCGCGGCCAATGGCGTAAGCGCCGGCTAGCTCATTTACCTGCTGGATGAGCGACACGGCATCCATGCGCTGGCCATTCAAGGCCACCGGCTCACCCTTTTCAAAGGTGATTTCCAACTGGCTAGGCTCCGTTTTGGAAAGCTGAGTGGGGTAGGCGCTCTCGGGCAGGGCCTGGCGCGAGGTCAGCGTTTCGACGCCGCCCACGCTAGTGCCCCAAATACCCCGATTGATGGAGTATTTAGCTTTTTCCCAGCTCATTTCGAAGCCTTGGTCTTGCAGGTATTGAATTTCCTGCTGGCGCGATAGTTTCTGGTCGCGGATGGGTGTAATAATCTCGGTATCGGGCGAAATAACGGCAAAAGCCACGTCGAAGCGCACCTGGTCGTTGCCGGCGCCGGTGCTGCCGTGCACAATGTATTGCGCATTTTCGCGCTTAGCATATTCGGCAATGGCTAGGGCCTGAAACATGCGCTCGGCACTCACCGAGAGGGGGTAGGTGTTATTCTTCAATACGTTGCCAAACAGCAGGTAGCGCAGGCAATCGTGGTAGTAGCGCTGGGTGATATCAATCACTTCGTGCTTTACTGAGCCCAGCTCGTAAGCGCGCTTCTCAATGGCGGCTAGCTCCTCGGCCGAAAAACCGCCCGAGTTCACGATAACCGTGTGCACTTCCAGGTCGTGCTCACGCGAGAGGTTCACTACGCAATACGACGTGTCGAGCCCGCCGCTGTACGCTACAATTGCCTTTTTTTTCATTATTCCGAAAGAGTAGGAGTCGAAGAAGGGGTTTCAGCCTCGTTTTCCGAGGCGGGTAGTGGCGCCGTGATGTCATCGAAGACCATGCCCGTGCACAAGCACATTTTGCGCTCGTTTTCCATCAGGATGCCGAAGTTTTTGCAACTCTTGCAGCCCTTCCAGAAGTCTTCGCTGGTGGTGAGTTCCGAGAACGTGACCGGCTTGTAGCCCAGGTCGCTGTTGATTTTCATCACGGCCAGGCTGGTCGTGATGCCGAAAATCTTGGCGTCCGGATACTTGGAGCGCGAAAGCCGGAACACCTCGCGCTTGATGGCGCGGCCCAGGCCGTGCTTGCGCAGCTCGGTATTCACCACTAAGCCCGAATTGGCCACGAACTTGCCGCTCTCGAAGGTCTCGATGTAGCAAAAGCCGGCTAGCTCGCCCTCGACAAACGCGATAACCGCGTTGCCCTGCACCATTTTAGCTTTCACGTACTCCGGGTCGCGCTTCGCGATGCCAGTGCCCCGCTGCTTGGCCGATTCGATGTACCATTGACACAGCAGGTCCGCGTACTGCGTGTCTGCTGCTGTCGCAACCCGTATTGTCATTTAATTTAAAAGAAAGACTTAGGAAAGAAACGCAGTTTACCGGCTCTCGCCTCGGCGAGTTGTGCGGCAGAAAACCCGAAATCTATCGGTAAGCGGCTGGGCTCGTTTACAGGTGGCTCAGCAAAGCTGGCCCGCAGCCAGCACCCGGCAGTTGAAGCCGGCTAGGGTCGTCGCAACAATGCGCAAACCAGGGGGCGCACGCTTTCCACGCCCAAGCGGGCCGTGGTGGAAAGCAGAGAATTGGTGCGAGCCAAGTAAGTCATTGTAGGAAAGTAGCCGTGGGCTAGCAAGTGAACCAGCAAACCAGGGGCCATAATGGAGCCGCAAAGGTAAAAGTTCCTACTTTTGCCCGCAATAGGCTGAGTAGTTTTTTTCGCCAGGATGGCCGCGCCTGGCGATTACCTAATTATGAACAAAGCAGAGATAACTATTTATAAAATCGGCGGCGCTATTATCGACAATGTAGCTGACCTAACCAAATTTCTACATTTGCTAGCCCACGCTAGTGGGCCAAAAATCCTGGTGCACGGCGGGGGCAAAGGGGCTAGCACCATGATGCGCGAGCTAGGCCTTACGCCTCAGCTCATTAATGGCCGCCGCGTAACGGACGCCGCCGCGCTCGATATTGTCGTGATGTTTTACGCCGGCAAAACCAATAAGCAAGTAGTGGCCGAGCTTCAGCAGCTGGGAGTGAACGCGCTGGGCCTCAGCGGCGCCGATGGCAACGTTATTCAGGGCGTAAAGCGGCCGGTTAAGGATATTGACTACGGCTTTGTGGGGGACTTGACACCGACTGGTATCAACGCGCCACTGCTGCAGCAATTACTTGCGGCGGGTATTACGCCCGTGCTATGCCCCATTATTCACGATGGGCACGGACAATTATTAAATACCAATGCCGACACCATTGCGTCGGCCGTGGCGGTGGCCTTGGCGACGAGCTTCAACGTCACGCTGCACTACTGTTTTGAGAAAAATGGAGTGCTGCGTGATGTGCACGACGACCAGTCAGTGATTCCTCAAATTACTTCTGCTACTTATGCAGAATTGAAGCAGCAAGGAATTATTGCCGATGGCATGCTGCCGAAGCTGGAAAACGCGTTTTCGGCGCTCAATCAAGGGGTAGGGAAAGTAATTATCAGCCACGCCCTGCGCATTGAGACGGACTTACACACGGTGCTATGTCTGAATTAATTGCCCAACTGAGTGAGGAAGCGATTGGCTTATTAATTCAATTAATTAAAACGCAGTCCTTCTCGCGTGAAGAAGCCGGCACGGCCGATATTCTGGCGCATTTTCTAGCGCAGCATGCAATTCCGGCTCAGCGGCGGGGCAATAATGTATGGGCAATAAGTCGCAATTTTGACCCGCAAAAGCCGACAATTCTGCTTAATTCGCATCACGATACGGTAAAGCCAGGTGTTGCCTGGACGTACCCACCCTTGGGCGCGGTGCTGGAAGGTGATAAATTAATTGGGTTGGGTAGTAACGATGCGGGCGCTTCAGCGGTGAGTTTACTGGCGGTATTTCGCTATTTTTATGACCGTCCCCAAGCCTTTAATCTAATTTGCGCCATTACAGCGGAAGAAGAAATTTCGGGTGCCAACGGGATTAAAAGTATTTTACCGGAGCTAGGCAATATTGACCTTGGGATAGTGGGTGAGCCGACTGGCATGGACGCTGCCGTAGCCGAAAAAGGCTTGCTCGTGCTCGATGGGGTAGCGCGTGGCCGCACCGGCCATGCCGCTCGCAACGAAGGTGATAACGCACTGTACAAAGCGCTGGATGATATTAATTGGCTGCGGAGCTATCAATTTCCGAAGGTGTCGCCACTGCTAGGACCGGTAAAAATGACCGTGACGCAGATAAGCGCGGGCACCCAGCACAATGTAGTGCCCGATGAGTGCCGCTACGTGGTAGATGTGCGCCCTACGGAGTGCTACAGCAACGAGGAAATTCTCGCAATAATCCGCGCTAATGTGCAGGCCGAAATTACACCGCGCTCCACGCATTTGCAGTCGTCAGGAATTGTGTTAACGCACCCGCTGGTACGCAAAGCAGTGGCGATGGGCAAAATGACCTACGGCTCGCCCACGCTGTCCGACCAGGCGCTAATGCGGTTTACGACGCTGAAAATGGGGCCGGGCGACAGCGCCCGCTCGCACGCGCCGGATGAGTTTATTCTGCTAAGCGAAATCCGCAGCGGAATAGCGGATTATATTGAGTTACTGACTGATTTTGAACTTTAATTTTCGGTAGTCCAGCTGTCCTACTGCGGCAAGCTCAGCAGGACAGCTGGAACCATTCGCTGCGCTAAATGAAAATCTGGGAAAAAGGCTTCTCCGTCAACGATAAAATTGAGCAATTCACCGTGGGCCAGGACCGGGAGTTGGATATGTATCTGGCGCCCTTTGATATGCTGGCTTCCAGGGCGCAGGCGAAAATGCTGGCTAGCATCGGCCTGCTATCTAAGGAGGAAGAAAACCAGCTGTTGACTGGCTTGGACGAATTGCTGGCGCAGGTTGAAAATGGCACGTTTCGGATTGAGGCGGAATTCGAGGATGTGCACTCTAAAATTGAATATTATCTGACCGATAAATTTGGTGACGCGGGTAAGAAAATTCATACTGCACGCTCGCGCAATGACCAGGTTCTGACCGCAATTCAATTATTTATTAAAGATTATACCGAGAAAATTGGCGCTAAAATTCTGGAGTTAGCCGACTTATTAATTCGACAGGGCGAGAAATATAAAAATGACCTGCTGCCGGGCTACACGCATTTTCAGGCGGCGATGCCGAGCAGCTTCGGGCTGTGGTTTGGCGCATATGCCGAGCACTTGCTGCTGGATATGAGCTTGCTGGAAGCTGCACACACGGTGGCCGACCACAATCCGCTAGGGTCGGGCGCGGGCTTTGGCAGCAGCTTCGGTATCGACCGCGAGCAAACAACGCGCGACCTGGGTTTTGGTAGCCTGGCTATTAGCGCGGTGGGCGCGCAAATGCTGCGCGGTAAAACCGAGAAAACGCTGGCTTTTGCCATTGCGGGCGTGGCGGGTACGCTCAGCAAGCTGGCGTATGATTTGGTGCTGTATAACAGCCAGGATTTGGGCTTCGTGAAATTGCCTAAGGAATTTACGACCGGCTCCAGTATTATGCCGCACAAAAAAAACCCCGACGTATTTGAATTGGTCCGGGCGCATTGTAACCGGCTGCAAGCCTTGCCTAACGATATTATTCTCACCATTAATAACCTGCCGAGCGGCTACCACCGCGATTTTCAAATTTTAAAGGAGATATTATTCCGGCCGATGGTGCAGTTTGCTGCCATCCTGGATATTCTGCTTTTTGCGGTGCCAGTGCTGGAAGTAGTGCCGGGCGTAATCGACCAGCCGAAGTACGATGCCATTTTTTCGGTCGAGAATATCAACCAGCTCATTCAGCGCGGCGTGCCGTTTCGGGATGCGTATAGGCAGGTGGGGCAAGCGGTGGACACGGGTGCCTATGTGCCACATAAAGAGTTTACTACTACGCACTTAGGTAGTGTGCACCGGCCAGGGCTAGCCGAGCTGGGCGAGCGCTTGCGGCAGGTGCGCGAGCGGCTGGCCTGGGCTAGCCAGGCGGCAGCCGGGTAGGGGGCATGGTAGGAAGGTCGCAACCCGCAGCGTAGCTTAGCCGCTACACTGCTGCTACTTCTACCAAAACCCGTATGAAAATCACGAAGCTGCTCGTCGCTAATCGCGGCGAAATAGCCATCCGCGTATTTCGCGCTGCCTCCGAGCTAGGTATCTCTACCGTTGGTATTTATACCTATGAGGACCGTAATTCGCTGCACCGCTACAAGGCTGATGAAGCCTACCAGATTGGGCGCGACGATGAGCCGCTGCGGCCCTACCTCGACATTGAAAGCATCATTCGGGTGGCCAAGCAGAACGGCGCCGATGCTATTCACCCCGGTTACGGCTTTTTGAGCGAGAATGCGGCCCTGGCCCGGCGCTGCCGTGAGGAGGGCATCATTTTCGTGGGGCCGCGCCCCGAAGTAATGGAGGCGCTCGGTGATAAGGTGGCTGCGAAGGAAGTAGCGCTCAAGTGCGAAGTCCCGCTCATCGAAAGCAGCGAAGCCGACCTGACGGATATTGACGTGGCCCTGACGGAGGCGCACCGCATCGGCTACCCCGTGATGCTAAAGGCGGCCAGCGGCGGCGGCGGGCGCGGCATGCGCGTGATTCGCGACGATGAGCAGCTGCGCAAAGGCTTTTTTGAGGCGCGGAATGAGGCGCAAAATGCCTTTGGCGACGACACCGTTTTTCTGGAAAAATTTGTGGAGCGGCCCAAGCACATTGAGGTGCAATTGGTGGGCGACCAGCACGGGCACCTCACGCACCTCTACGAGCGCGACTGCTCGGTGCAGCGGCGCTTTCAGAAGGTGGTGGAAGTGGCGCCGGCCGTGGACCTTACCGAGTCGCTGCGTCAGCGATTGTATGACTACGCCTTGAAAATCGGCCGGGCCGTGGGCTATGACAACGTGGGCACGGTCGAGTTTCTGGTCAACCCCGAGCTGGACCGCATTTATTTTATCGAGGTCAACCCCCGCATTCAGGTTGAGCACACCGTGACCGAGATGATAACGGGCGTGGATATCGTTAAAACGCAGCTCTACATCGCCTCCGGCTACCCGCTGGAGGCGCCCGAAATCGGGCTGGGCCCTACTGTGGTGGTGCCGCGCATGGGCGTGGCGGTGCAGTGCCGCATCACGACCGAGGATGCCACCAACGATTTTAAGCCCGACTACGGCACCATCGTGGCCTACCGCTCGGCGGGCGGCTTTGGTATCCGGCTCGACCAAGGGTCTGTTTACCAGGGCGCTATTATTTCGCCGTTCTTCGATTCGCTGCTGGTGAAGGTGTCGGCCCACGCGCCGACCCTAGCCGGCGCGGCGCAGAAAATGCTGCGCACGCTCGACGAGTTTCGGGTACGCGGGGTGAAGACGAATATGCAGTTTTTGCAGAATATCGTGCGCAACCCCGAGTTTCAGGCCGGGCACGCCACGGTCGATTTTATCAAGGACAACCCGGACCTGCTGAAATTTAAGACCCGGCTCGACCGGGCCACGCGCCTGCTGCACTACATCGGCGAGGTGGTGGTGAATGGCAACCCCGACGTGGCCGGCCGCGTGGATGAGCGCCGCCAGATGCGCAAAGTGCCGCTGCCCCAGGCCGACCTGAGCCAGCCCGCCGCGCCCGGCACCCGCCAGAAGCTACAGGAGCTCGGCCCCGAAAAATTTGCCGAATGGCTGCGCCAGGAGCCGCTCATCCACTACACCGATACCACGCTGCGCGACGCCCACCAGAGCCTGCTGGCCACCCGCATGCGCACCATCGACATGCTGAAGGTAGCCGACCGCTACGCCCGCCAGCACCCCCAAACCTTCTCGCTGGAGGTGTGGGGCGGGGCCACGTTCGACGTAGCGCTGCGCTTTTTGCACGAAGACCCGTGGGCCCGGCTAGCCCGCCTGCGCGAGGCGGTGCCGAATATCCTGCTCCAGATGCTCATTCGGGGGGCTAACGGCGTGGGCTACAAGGCGTATCCGGATAATCTGACCGAGCGATTTGTGGCCGAGGCGGGCGCGAAAGGCGTGGATATTTTCCGCATTTTCGACTCTTTGAACTGGATGAAGGGCATGGAAGCCTGCATCCAGTTTGTGCGCAAGCAAACGACCGGCCTAGCCGAGGGCAGCATCTGCTACACCGGCGATATTCTGGACCCTAGCCGGCCCAAGTACAACCTCCAGTATTACCTGACCCTGGCCAAGCAGCTCGAAGACGCCGGTGCGCACATCCTCTGCATCAAGGATATGGCGGGCCTGCTGAAACCCTACGCGGCGGCCGAGCTGATTCCGGCGTTGCGCGAGACGGTAAAAATCCCCATTCACCTACACACCCACGACACCAGCGGCTTGCAGCCCGCTACTTACCTCAAGGCCGTGGAGGCGGGCGTGAACGTGATTGACGTGGCGCTGGGTGGCTTGTCGGGCCTTACCTCGCAGCCCAACTTCAACTCGGTGGTGGAGATGCTGCGCCACTCGCTGCGCCACCGCGAGTTTAATCAGGCTAGCCTCAACGAGTTTAGTGACTACTGGGAGGCGTTGCGCGAGCAGTACTATCCCTTCGAGAGCGGCCTGCTGGCCAGCACGGCTGAGGTGTACGAGCACGAGATTCCGGGCGGCCAGTACTCCAACCTGCGGCCCCAGGCGGCGGCGCTAGGCTTGCTCGACCGGTTTGAGGAAGTGAAGCACCGCTTTGCCGATGCCAACCGGCTGCTGGGCGATATCCCGAAGGTGACGCCTTCGTCGAAAGTCGTGGGTGACCTGGCGTTGTTCATGGTCTCTAATAAGTTATCGCCCGAGGAAGTGGTAAGCCGGGGCGCCACCCTGAGCTTTCCGGAGTCGGTGCGCGAACTGCTGCGCGGCGACATCGGCCAGCCGCTGGGTGGCTGGCCGGCCGACGTGCAGAAGGCCGTGCTAAAGGATGAAAAGCCTTTTACCGACCGGCCCAACGACCACCTGGCGCCCATCGATTTTGAGAAGGAATGGGCCGCATTCCAGGAAAGCAACCCCGGCGCGCAGTTCACCGATTTGCTCTCCAGCCTGCTCTATCCCAAGGTGTTTGATGAATACTGGAAATTCCGGCTGGAATACGGCGACGTAAGCCGGATTCAGACGCCGGTGTTTTTCTTTGGGCTGAAGGAAGGCGAGGAAACCATTATTGAGATTGCGCGCGGCAAGTCGATTATTATCCGCTTGCAGTCCATCGGCCCGGTGAATGAGGAAGGGATGCGCACGGTGTTTTTTACTCTCAACGGCCAGACGCGCAACCTCGAAGTGCGCGACCAGCACGTGGAGGTAAAAACCGTGCACAACCAAAAAGCCGACCGCGCCAATTCCAAGCAGGTAGCTGCGCCGCTGCAAGGGCTGCTGAGCAAGGTGCTGGTAGCCCCCGGCCAGCAGGTAGCCAAAAACACGCCGCTCTTCGTCATCGAAGCCATGAAGATGGAGACCACCATCACGGCCCCCGACGACCTGACGGTGGGCACCGTGGCGCTGGCGGCCGGCACCCGCGTGCAGGCCGACGACCTGGTACTGACGCTGGCCTAGCCGCCGCTAGCTGCCGTGGAGGTGAGGCGGCCCGCTCACCTCCACGGCCAGCAGCGACACGCCTGCCGACTGGCCGTTTTCCCGGTAAGCCTGGCAGGTAATAGCCAGGTAAAGGACCGTAGCCAGCTGGTTGCCAAACTGGGCCACAGTCAGCGGCATGGCCGGGACCACGCGCGTTTCGCCGGTTTGGTGCACGTGGTCGAGTAGCGCCACCAGGTTGTGCGTTATTGCTTCGGGCAGGGCTTCGGCGGCGGCCTTACCCAGCAACGCCCGGCCCGGAAAAAGCCGCTCAAAAGCCGGGTTTACGTAGGTGAACTGGTGCGCGGGCCCGCGCACCAGCGCAATGGCTGCCGACGTGTGGGCTAGCAGCTCTTGCAGCGCCGTGCCCTCTTGAGCCTGCCGGTAGGTGGCGGCCTGCGCTTCGGCCCGCAAGGCTTCGGCCTGCTGCTGCGCCAGCACCTGTTCGGTTACATCCACGATAAAAGCCAGAATACCTTGGGTTTGGCCCTGCGCGCTCTTTAGCGGCTGGTACAGAAAGTCAATGTATTTAGGTTCGGGGGCCAGCTGGCCGCTTACCAGCGCGTAGAGCCGAGCGGGCTGCCGCTCGCCCCAGTAAGGCTGCCCCGTGGCGTATATCTCGTCCAGAATGGCGGTGAAGCCCTGCGCTACCAGCTCCGGAAACAGGTCGGCTACGGGGTGCCCTAGCCGGGCGCGTCCGCTGGCCAAGACTTGGTAGCCGTCGTTGAAAAAAGCGAATCGGTGCCCGGGGCCCACGAAGGCAGCTACCGCCGCGGGCAGCTGCTCCAGTATCAGGTGCAGTAGGTGCGGTGGCTCGACGGCTGGCCGGTCGGCGGGCGGCGTCAGGACGTGCTTGTCGGGGTTTTCCAGTCGCTGCGGAGCCGCAGCCAGCGCCGCACTGGCCGCTTGCAGCTCTTCGCGCAAGTGCTGGATTTGCTGGCGGGCCAGCACCTGCTCGGTCGCGTTGTAGGCAAAGACGGAGAGGCGGTCGGCGTGGCCGTCTTCTAGGTGAGCCTGGTAGGTGAAGTTGAAATACTGCGGGTGCTGCTGGCTGCCGGGCTGCGGGCTAGCCAGCGGCACCTCGGCCTCCAGAAACGTTTCGCCGGTGTCGTACACGCGGTCGAGCAGCGCGATAAAGCCCTGGTTCAGAACTTCGGGTAGTACTTCGGCGGCGGGCAGGCCTTCCAGCGGCCGGCCGCCGAATAGCTGCGCGAAGGCCGGGTTTACGTATTCGAAGCGGTACTCGGGCCCGCGTAGCAAGCAAATGGCAGCCGGCGTGTGGGCCAGCACCCGGCGCAACGCCTCGCGTTCCTGGGTGAGCTGCTGGTTGGCCTGCTGCGCCCGCGCCAGGGCTCCGTCGGCGGCCGCCCGCCGGGCCGCGTCCTGGCTGGGCCGAGCCGTGGGCATCAGGCTCACGACTAGCTGCGGGCCCTGCCGTTGCGCCAGGGCTTGCCAGCCGGGTAGGGTGCTGAGGTTTTGAGAGTCGGCCTCCCCAGCCAGATAGGTGAAGCGGTAAAATTGAAATGCTGCGGTATCGCCGGGCCTGAGCGTCAAGAAGGAGCCGGTCGGAAACTCGGGCAGGCCTAGCAGGCGCTGGGCAGCGGGATTAAGCCGTAGCATCTTGAAATCGACCAGCCGAGCCGGGTCGCCCGCCGCGTAGAGCGGCTGAAAGTGCATAATGCCGGTTTCCGAAGTGTCCAGCAAGCCAGCCGGAATAACCAGCTCGGTAAGCGACGGGACTACGGAAAGGGGCATAAAAAAGAAGTGCAATCGCTACGATAGAGCTAAGGTAGTCAGCAGGCTGTAGCCGAATAAGGTATTCGCTCAACCTGCCTAAATGCGCGCTGAAGCCTCAGCGTTACCAGGTGACTGTCGAGGTAAATGCGAATGACAAACCAGCATGGCCTGCCAGAGCAGCCATCCGGAAACCGGGCTCGCACTAGGCGCCAGCTGATTTCGCAGGTTATAAAAAAATCTTTCGCTGTCTAAGCCGGCTTCAACAGCCATTCGTTCTCGTCGGTCTTACTTTTATCACGCCCTGCTGAGCGCTACTCAAACTGCCGCAAGCATTCTGGATGTGCCACCGGAAATCACACGCTCTGCTGCGCTGGCCCACAGGTAGGCGCTTGGATAGCCGCGTGCCCCAAGCGAGCAGTCTGAGCAGGCCCTGACTAACCCGCCCGCCGCCCTGGCGGTGGCGGCGCTAGCCTTCGCCCCTGGTGTTGGTCGGGCATTAATCCGCAATTTCTTATAAAACAGACCACTTGATGCGAAATATTCTCTTGCTAGGGCTGCTGGCAACCTGTGCTTTGCCCGCCGCGGCGCAACGACGGGGGGCCAACGTATCGGCTGCTACTGTGAAGCGGGTGCTCACTGCCCTGGCCGCCGACGATATGCAAGGCCGCGCCACCGGCCAGCCCGGCAACCTGAAGGCCGCCGAGTTTCTGGCCACCGAGTTTCGGCGCATCGGCTTGCAGCCCTTGCCGGGTGCCACGGGCTTTATGCAGGAGTTTCCGGCTTATCAGTCGGCCGTGACCAGCGCCAGCGTGACGCTCGATGGTGTGGCGCAGCCGGCTAGCCAGGTGCTGGCCTTTACCACGCAGCCGGCGCTCGACTGGACCGAGAAAGATGGCGTAGAGCTGCTGGTGCTGGGGCCTAGCGACAAGCTCCAGGCGCACTACCGCGACATTTTCCGGCCTGCCAAAAACCTGCTGGTGTTGCTCGACCCTAGCCAGGCTGCGCAGTTTAAGGCCCTGGCCGAACAGCTGGGCCGCCCCCGGCTGCGGGCCGAGCAGGCCGCCAACCCGTATTCAACGGTGCTGGTGCTGGCCCCCGCGCCGGCTAGCCCGCCGGCCTACCGGGTGGCGGCTACTACCAGCACCACCACGCTCACGCTGCGCAACGTAGCCGGCTACCTGCCGGGCCACGAGGCGGCCCACGCGGCCGAAAAAGTTATTTTTTCGGGCCACTACGACCACCTGGGTATTGTCAAGCCCGCTATCGACGGCGACTCCATTGCCAACGGGGCCGACGACGATGCCAGCGGTACCACGGCGGTAGTGGCACTGGCCGAGTATTTTAAAAAGCGCAATGACAATGCCCGCTCACTGATTTTTGTGACCTTCACGGCCGAGGAAATCGGTGGCTTTGGCGCGCGCTACTTTTCGCAGCAGCTCGACCCGAAGGAGCTGACCGCGATGTTCAACATCGAGATGATTGGCAAGCCGGCCAAGTTTGGGCCGAACACGGCATTTATTACGGGCTACGACAAGTCGGATTTTGGCCAGCTGCTGCAAGCCAACCTGCAAGGCACCAAGTTTAAGTTTGAGCCTGACCCGTACCCCGAGCAAAACTTGTTTTACCGCTCCGACAATGCCACGCTGGCGCGGCTAGGGGTGCCCGCCCACACCATTAGCACCGACCAGATTCCGACCGACAAACTCTACCACAGCGTCGGCGACGAAATGAGTAGCCTGGATGTCAAGAATATGACGCGCGTAGTGTCGGCCATTGCGCGCAGCGCCAGCGGCATTGTGGCCGGCCGCCAAACGCCCACCCGCGTGGCCCCGGAAAAAGTTGACAGGTAATGAGTAACAACAGTATTTCTACTATTCATTACCCGTGACTAGGGCAGCGGCACGGCCTCTAGCTGGGCGAGTGGCGTGCCCGTGCGCCCGGCATCGGCGTAGAGGAGCAGCAGCTTGCCCGTGATGCGGTAGGCGTGGGTATTTTCCAGGGCCTGCGCAAAGGCCTGCTCGGTTTCAAGCTCGGGGCAGGTCATGCGCGTGCTCTGGAGCGGGGCAAATTGCAGCTCGCCATCATCGGTGGCCGGCTTCAGGGCGCCCCTAAAGCGGTTGCAGCCACCGAGGCCTTCGGCCGTGCCGGCCGCGCTGATAAATAAGTAGGGTGTTTGATTGGGCGAGGCTACCTCGGCTACGGGCTGGCTACCTACCTGCCGCAATACCCAGCGGGTTTCGCGCAGCGAGGCATCGGGCGTGATGGAGGTTGCCATCGGAGTAGTTGCACTACGCTCCGTAACGCGCTGGCAGGCCGCGCCGGTTAGTAGTATGCAAGGCAGAAGAAAGGCAGGGTATTTCATAGTTGCAAGAAAGTAAAAAAAATAGCCGACCTGCCCTATACGTGGCAGGTCGGCTTAAAGTGGCACTATAACGGACCAGGTTAGCTTTTTACGCTACTGAGCCAGGCGCGCAACGCTAGTTGCCGCCTAGCCGGAAGGCCAGGCCCACGCCCACAACGGTAGCGCCGGCACTCACCCCGCCCAGCACCCGGCCCACCGTGGCGTCGAAGCGCAAGCCGGTCCAGGGCCGGTAGTAAAGCCCGGCCGTGACGCCGCTCGTGAGGTTGGCGCGCCCCCGGCCGTAGCCCTCTACGAAGTAGCCGGCTTTGTCGCTAACGGGCGCAGTAAGGGCGAGCGAGCCGATATACTGGCCGCTTATCTCGCCATTAAACACGTCGGCTAGGGTAAGGCCGCTTTGTACGAAACCAAAGTTGGCTTCCAGCGCGGCGCGGCGGCCCAGCTGCTGGCTCAGCAGCACGCGCCCGGCGGGGGCCCAGGTGCTGCGGCGCAAGCCATACTGGCCGGTGTTGGGTAGGGCGGCTTCAAAAAGCAGACTCATCTGAAAACGGCTGGCCCGGTCGGGCGTTAGCATCAGTTTGGCACCTACCGTGAGGGGCGCCCAGCCCGCCGAGTCGGCGCGCACAATGGGCACCTCGCCGCGGCTGATGGCCGGCGTGCCCGGCGACCCAAATACGTAGGGCTGCGTGAGGCGCAGCTCCATGCTGTTCCAGAAGCCGATGCGCAGCGTGTTTACGTTGCTGCTCACGCCCACGCCCGCCCGGGGCGAAAAGCGCTGGATACCCGTTTCAAGCTGAAACTGGCCCGGCCGCAGCACACCGGCCGTAATGGTCTGGCCGGGGCGGTCGGGGCGAATGTGCTGCACAAACGGCGCGTCGGCGTTGTCGTTGTTCTCATCCGGCGTGTTCTGGGCCAGGGCGGGGGTGAGGCGGCCTGCAAGCAGGGCGGCCAGCACCAGCGGAGTGGTCTTGCGCATGGCTATTCGACACGCAACCCACCGCGATAGTTCAACGTATAAGGCCGCCGCGCCTAGCTAGGAGCTAAAAATAAAGGGATAACGGCCCCTATTGCGGCCGTTATCCCTTTATTTTTAGCGACAGAAAATTTTACTTGGCAGCCTGAATAGCCTGCACGGCGGCGGCGGCCTTGGCCTGGTTTTCGGCCGCGTGGGGCTTGCCGGCCTGGGCCGCGGCGCCCTGCTGAATGGCATCCACCAGGCGCTTGTCGAACCCGTAGGCGCGAAGCTGCGGTATCATCGCTAGTGCCTGCAGCCGGTCCACGTCCTCGCCAAAGGCCGTCGGGTCGTCGAGGCGGCCCAGCATCTGCATCATCGGCTGAATGAGATTATAGCGGCCCCGGCCCTGGGCATTATCATAGGCGGTGCGGATGTAGTTCCACTGCTCCCGGCCGCCGTGTAGCGCATACACGCCCGTCACGGCTCCCGACAAGTGAGCATCATTTTCCAAGGCTTTAGCGCGGGCCAGCGCCGTGGGTGCGTCAATCTCCGCTAGCCCCTGCAAGCCAGCGCCCTGCACCCCATACGACTGGTTGGCCAGCGCGGCAGCCAGCACTTTGCTGTCCTTCTTGTCCTTGAGCTGGCCCAGCGCCACCAGCGCGGCGGCGCGCACGTGCGGCTCGGCTTCGGAGGTAGCGAGCTGGCGCAGGGTGGGCGCAGCGGCTTTGGCCACGCTCTTATCATCCATTTTCAGGCCCTGGATGGCGGCAATGCGCAGCCCGTAAAACTTGTCCTTGAGGGCGGCCAGCACCACGGCGCGGGCGGCCGGGCTGGTGGTTTGGGCGGCCACGGCGGCGGCCAGGGCCTCTCGGCGGTCTACGTACAGCGGGGCGTGGCTGTACTGGTAAAGGCTCTCCGTTAGTGGCTTATTATCAGTTTTTTGCCACACGGTAAACTTCTCGGCGTCCACGTTTACCAGCTCTGGCTTGGCGGCCAGGGGCATGGTGAAGGTCTGGCTAGCCTGGGTCATCAGCACGCGCTGGCGCTGGGCCTTGCCATTCACGTAGTAGTCGATGGCCAGCGGCAGCTGAAACACCTGCCCGCTCTGCGTCTGCTTGATGGTCACGCTTTGGGTTTTGCTGCCCGCGTCCCAGCCGTAGTCGATGCTTACCACTGGGTGGCCCGCGCCGTAGTACCACTGGTTGTAGAACCAGTTTAAATCCTGGCCCGACACGGCTTCCATGGCTAGCCGCATCTGGTGGGCCTCGCCGTTGCCAAACTTGTTGTCGGTGAGGTATTTCTGCAAGCCGGCGAAGAACACGTCGTCGCCCAGGTAGGTGCGCAGCATCTGCACGATAGCGCCGCCCTTTTGGTAGCTTACCAGGTCAAATACGTCCTCCTTGTTATTGTAATGGAAGCGCACCAGGTTCTTGGCTGCATCGCGGGGGCTAGCCAGGTAGGCCTGCACGTAGCGGTAGTTGTGGGCATCGGCGGCATCCTGGCCGTACTTGTGCTGGGCGTAGAGGGCTTCGGAGAAGTCGGCCATCGACTCGTTCACGGTGATGTTCGACCACGACTCGGCCGTCACGTAGTCGCCAAACCACTGGTGAAACAGCTCGTGCGCAATCACCGACTCGCTGCCGTACTCACGGTCTACCAGCTCGCGGGCATCCATCTGCACCTGCTCGCCGTGCAGCGTGGCGGTGGTATTTTCCATGGCGCCGCTCACGTAGTCGCGGGCTACAATCTGGGCGTACTTATTCCACGGAAACTCGACCCCTAGCCGGGTCGAGAAAAACTCCAGCATGTCGGGCGTATTACCAAAAATCTGCTTGGCAAACGGCGCGTACTTGGGCTCGAGGTAATAATTGACCTCCTTGCCGCGCCACGTGTCCTTGTAGATTTTGAAGTCGCCCACCGCCATCATAAACAGGTAGGGCGAGTGGGGCAAATCCATTTTCCAGGTATCGGTGCGCAGGCCGGGGCCGGCGGGCACCTGGCTCACCAGCTGGCCGTTGCTGAGCGTGGTGTACTTGGCCGGCACGGTCATGGCGATTTCCTCGGTCGTCTTCTGGTTGGGCCGGTCAATGGTGGGAAACCAGGCCGACGAGCTTTGCGTCTCGCCCTGCGTCCAGATTTGCACCGGCTTGCCCTTTACCGCGCTGTCGGGGTTAATAAAATACAAGCCCTTGGCATCGGTAATGGCCGCCGAGCCCTGCACTTGCAGCTCGTCGGGCTTGGCCGTGTACTCAATGTATACCACGTACTGCTCGCCGGGCTTGAAGACGCGGCCCAGGTTGATGCGCAGGTTATTCTTATCCGAATAATCGTATTTGAGCGGCTGCTGGCTAGCCCCGTTCATCAGCGCCACAGTCTTGATGTCCATGCCTTGCGCGTCGAGGCGCAGCGTGTCGGTGGCCACGGCGTGGGGCTTCAGCGTCACCCATTCCTGGCCGTAGAGGTAGCGCTTGGCGTAGTCGAAGCGCACAGCCAGCTTGGTGTGGACCAGGTCGTTGGTTTTGGTGGCCGAGGGCTGGTAGGGCGCGTTGGCGGCGGCCATCGGCGTAGAGGGAGCCTGGGCCTGGGCCGGGCCCGCCAGCAGCAGGCAGCCCGGCAGCAGCGCAGCAAGGAGCGTGGGTTTCATCAAAAAGGGGAGGGGAAAGCGGAGTAAAGGTCAAAGATGCACGGCTGCCCGGCAAAGTTGCGCCCCGCTAGCCGCCCTTAACGCAACGAGCCGGCCGCTAGGGTAGCGGCCGGCTCGGATAGCAGCGGAAAGGCCAGAGCTGTTACTTTACGAGTACGTTGGCGCGAATCTCGCCGCCGGCATTGCTGGCAGTGTGGATATTGCTATACACGTGCCCGAGCTTAAATGAGTCGGCCTGCATCGAGGTGAGGGTAGCGGTGCCCGATACGGTGCCGCTGGTAGCAGCGGGCAGGGCCGGAAACGTAATAAATACGTTGCCCGAGTGCTTGGCATCGCCGAAGTGGAAGTGTCCGGCCGAAGGGTTGCCCGTGAGGCCCGAATACGTAACGGTGTAGCTGAGCACCATGCTGCTTGGGTCGTAGGTGCCGGTTACGGTACCGGTGCCCGAGGAAGCTACTTTCACGGCCGGCACTTCATTCGAAGCAGCCATTGTGCCCGAAAGCTGCAGCGGAGCCGGGGTGGTAGTGTCATCTTTCTTGCAGGCAGTAGTAAAGGCTAAGCCGGCAATAGCGAGGAGGAAAATGTTTTTCATGTAAGTTGAGATGAGGTAGGGAGTAAAAAAAGAAAGGCTGAAAAAAGCTGCCGCCATAAACGGTTGCGCTAAGGTATTTGGATTGCGGGTTGAAAAATAAATTTTTGGCCCAACGACCCAGCTTGGCCTGCGAATGCACCGGCTGGGCTAGCGAGCAGAAACGGCAACTTCGGCAGGCTGCTGCGTAGGAGGGCCAAGCCAGAGCCGTCGCACTGGCAGGTGGCCAGCCTCCGGACCACCGCGCCCCGCCAAAGTGGCAGAAAAAACGGGCTGGTACGCTGCTTGTAACTAGGCCTGCAGCGGCTTCGTAGCCCCTATTCCCAACCCAGACACCACCTCACTTTAAACTTCAGCACCCACACTATCATGGGCAAAATCATCGGTATTGACTTGGGCACCACCAACTCGTGCGTCGCCGTAATGGAAGGCAACGAGCCGGTTGTAATCCCGAACTCCGAAGGCCGCCGCACTACGCCGTCGATTGTCGCTTTCTTGGACAACGGCAAGGGCGAGCGCAAGGTAGGCGACCCGGCTAAGCGCCAGGCCGTTACCAACCCCAAAAACACCATTGCCAGCATCAAGCGCTTCATGGGCCGCCACTTCAACGAAGTGACCCAGGAGCAGAAATACGTGGCTTACGACGTAGTAGCCGGCCCCAACAACACGGTAGCCGTGAAAATCGGTGACCGCAACTACACGCCCCAGGAAATCTCGGCCATGATTCTGCAGAAGATGAAGCAGACCGCCGAAGACTACCTGGGCACCACCGTAACCGAAGCCGTTATCACGGTGCCGGCTTACTTCAACGACGCCCAGCGCCAGGCTACCAAGGAAGCCGGCGCCATCGCGGGCCTCGACGTGAAGCGCATTATCAATGAGCCCACGGCCGCCGCGCTAGCCTACGGCTTGGATAAGAAACACAAAGACCAGAAAATCGCCGTGTATGACCTCGGCGGCGGTACGTTCGATATTTCCATTCTCGAGCTGGGCGACGGCGTGTTTGAAGTACTGAGCACCAACGGCGACACCCACCTGGGCGGCGACGACTTCGACCAGGTTATCATCGACTTCCTGGCCGACCAGTTTAAGAGCGATAACGAAGGCCTCGACCTGCGCAACGACCCGCTAGCCCTCCAGCGCCTGAAAGAAGCCGCCGAGAAAGCCAAGATTGAGTTGTCGAGCTCGAACGAGACCGAAATCAACCTGCCCTACATCACGGCCACGGCTAGCGGCCCCAAGCACCTCGTGGTAAAGCTGAGCCGCTCGAAGTTTGAGCAGCTGAGCGACAACCTTGTGCGCCGCTCGATGGAGCCCTGCAAAAAGGCCCTGCAAGACGCTGGCCTGAGCGCTTCGCAAGTGGACGAGGTTATTCTCGTGGGCGGTTCGACCCGCATTCCGCGCATCCAGGAAGAAGTAGAGAAGTTCTTCGGCAAGAAGCCGAGCAAGGGTGTGAACCCCGACGAAGTAGTTGCCATCGGCGCGGCCATCCAGGGCGGCGTGCTCACCGGCGAGGTAAAAGACGTGCTGCTGCTCGACGTGACCCCGCTCTCGCTGGGTATTGAGACGATGGGCGGCGTGATGACCAAACTCATCGAGTCGAACACCACCATTCCGACGAAGAAGTCCGAAACCTTCTCGACGGCCTCCGACTCGCAGCCTTCGGTAGAAATCCACGTGCTGCAGGGCGAGCGCCCGCTGGCCTCCCAAAACCGCACCATCGGCAAGTTTCACCTCGACAGCATTCCGCCCGCCCCGCGCGGCGTACCGCAGATTGAGGTTACGTTCGACATCGATGCCAACGGTATTCTGAACGTGACGGCCAAAGACAAAGGCACCGGCAAGGAGCAGAAAATCCGCATCGAAGCTTCGTCGGGTCTTTCGGAGCAGGACATCGAGCGCATGCGCCAGGAAGCGGCCGCCAACGCCGATGCCGACAAAGCCGAAACCGAGCGCATCACCAAAATCAACCAGGCCGACTCGCTCATTTTCCAGACCGAGAAGCAGCTCAAGGAATTTGGTGACAAGCTGAGCGGCGGCAACAAAACCGCCGTGGAAGGCGCCCTAGCCGACCTTAAGAAAGCCCACGAAAGCAAAGACCTGGCTAGCATCGACGCTGGCGTAGCTGCCCTCAACAAAGCCTGGGAAGCTGCCTCGCAGGAGATGTACGCGGCGGCTGGCGCCCAGGGCGGCCAGCCCGGCGGCCAGGGCTTCACCGGCGCCGACGGCCAAGGCCAGAACGGCCAGGACCAGCCGGCCGGCGACCACGTCACCGACGTAGACTACGAAGAAGTAGACGGCAAATAAGCCACGGCCTAGCGGCCTAGTAAAAGGCCGGGAGCGCAAGCTCCCGGCCTTTTGGCGTTTATTAGCAGTCTATTTACTTGCATAAATACTTATGGGCTACGAGGTACACATCACGCGGAAGGTACCCCGCTGGGCTGATGAAGAAGATAACGCCACTATTACCCTGGCCGAGTGGCTCGACTACGTGGCGAGCGACTCCGAAATGCGGCTGGATGAATACCCTGAGTGGCCGGTATACTTGGCCGATGGCAATATCAATCCCGAGTCGGATGGCCAGAGCGTGTGGCTGCCCTATTCAAAAAATGGTGTGGCGGGTAACTACGCTTGGTTTTGCTATTTTAGCGACCGGGTAACGGTGAAGAACCCCGATGAGGAGATTTTAGGCAAAATGCTAGCTATTGCACGCACGCTAGGGGCCCGCGTGCAGGGCGACGATGGCGAGTACTTCGACGAGTCGTCGGCCTACCTGGCCGATGCCCATCAAGGCACCATCTTCGAGGCTAGCACTGACTTCCGCGATTTCCAGACCTTTGCCTCGGCCGAGGCAGCGCAGCCGCTGCTGGCGGCGATAGCCCGGCAGGGCATCCTGGCCCGCACCGCTTTCGACAATGGCCAGCTGGCTTTCGACCCGTCATTTGCCAATAACCAGCTGACCAGCAAGTATATTGTAAAAGTGCAGCTCAGTGACTTTGAGCGGGCTAGCCAGGTGCTGGCCGCTATGAACGCGCACGCCCTGAGCCAGGCCGACCCAACTCACTACCTGTTCAGCTTCACCGACGAAGAGCTGTTCGACCTGCTGGTGAAGCCCGACGAATGGAGCGCCTACGACGTGGCGCTGGCCGGCCAGCTGCTGCGGCAGCGCGGCCGCGACATCTCGCCCGATACCCTGCGGCTACTGCGGCAGCGCCGCGTAGCCGAGCTGGCCGCCCCACCCCAGGACCACCAAGCGCTGATAGTAGGCAGCTACCTGTCGGCGCTGCTAGGCGGCTTCTTTGGGCTGCTGGTGGGGTATCAGCTCTATTTCAATCGTCGTCTGCTGCCCGATGGCCGCCGCGTGTACAGCTACAGCGCCACCGACCGCGTGCACGGCTTGCGCATCCTGGTACTAGGAATAGTTGTGTTTGTACTTGTGCTGGGTCTGCAAATCATCCGGGCAGCCGATGGCTAGTAATTGCAATTTTTTTACCTGGCGTATAAATAAGATTTATTGGTATTTTTCTAATAAAAATATCAATTAATAAAAAATAAATTGTCTGTAAATCAATAATTTAAATTAAAAAAGCATTTAAAGTGAGTTTGCATATTTTGAAGAACGTGATTTGCTGAATTACGCTTTGTTATATAACTTGCCTCATAATTAACAAAGCCAGACTATTTGCGACTACTTCTAGAGTAAGTTCTTTTTCCGCTAGCAGCCAGTTAGTTGAAATTTTAATATGGCCAACTGCCAGCATTCACCGTAAAAGTGAAGTGTGCGGCCCACCTGCCAATTATTAATAGTCTTAAAAGACAGGTGCATCCGGTAAAGGGAGAAGTTTGACGAAAAATGGTTCCCGGCACGATTTTTATTTTCTTGTTTTGCCAACCGCTTAGCCAAGTCACTTCGTAGGTCCGGCCATGAACACAGTTACCGCTATGTCACTTCTCCGTCGCTTTACGTTGCTGCTGCCGGGCTTGGGCTTGCTGTTTGCCACGAGCTGCACCCTGCGCGAAACGCGGCAAGAAGGCTCACCCAACGTAATGCCCGAAGTAAAGCTGCGCGCCGTAGAGCAGGCCAGCCTCGGCACCCTAAACGTACTGCCGCTGCGCACCCCTAGCGACGTTGACCTGCCTAAGCGCAATCAACTTATTGAGGGCTACGTGAATAAGAGCTTGCCGCTGAAAATGCGCGTGCGGCTCAACGCCTACAATCCCAATCTGGAGCCTACTTCCATTACCGGCCTCGACTACACCGTGCTGGTCGATAACAAAGTGCTGGGCTCCGGCCGCATGCCCATGAGCTTGGAACTGCCGCCCCGCGACTCGGTGCGCGTACCCTTCGAGTTTGAGATGAACACGTACAAGCTGCTCGGAAATGATGCCTTGCCGGCGCTGCGCAACTTCGCGCTGGGCTTCGGCGACCTCAACCGCAAGCGCATGGTCCTGAGCCTGCGGCCCATTGTGCGCAATGGCCGCGGCCGTCTCAGTACCCTTATTCACCGCCTGCCACTGCCCATGGCCAGTGTAAAAGATAAGCCGGCTACCCGGCCCCGTACCCTGCCCGCCAGCGCCGAAGCCAATCTGCGCGCTAAGCCTGGCAAGCAGGTTTTATAAAGTGCGTTAAGCGTTATAAGTCCCGTTACGTATCATTAGTGGGTTATTAAGTGCCAATTACTTGTGGGTTAGTGTTATAAGAGCGGCCCGCCGGCTTATCCTTCGGGATAAACGGGCGGGCCGCTCGGCTTAGGGAGCAAGGCTGAAGAGACGGACGCTAGGCTTCCGTTTCTTCAGTGGCCGCCTCCTGAATTTTTTCGCGGGCTTCGAGGCGGTCGGCCGCATCGGCTTCCTCCAGCTCGGCTTCCTGGATTTCCCAGCCCTGCGGCTCATAGCTGAGGCGGATGTAGATGGGGTAGTGGTCGGAGCCGATGTGCGGCAGGCGCTTCAAGTCCTGCAAGCGAAAGTGGGCCGAGTGAAACACGTGGTCGAGAGGCCAGCGCAGCAGCTTATAATCGGCGTGGAAGGTGGGCAGCAGGCCCCGGCCCACGCGCGGGTCGAGCAGGCGGGCCAGCCGCCGAAACAGCTCGGAAGTATGGCTCCAGGCCACATCATTGAGGTCGCCGGCCACGATGGTCGGCCCGTCGTGGTGCTGAATGGCGCGGCCTACCAGCAGCAGCTCGGCATCGCGCCGGGTGCTGGTTTTCGACTCCTGCGGCGCGGGCGGCTTGGGATGCACGAAGTGCAGATTGGCCTCGACGCCGCTGGGCAGCCGCACCCGCCCGTGGAACGATGGAATACCTGGGTCGAGAATAAACTGTATTTCCTTGTCGAGCAGCGGCAGGCGCGAAAATACCAGCATGCCGTAGGTATTGGGCAGCGGCGCGTGGCAGGTGTGCGGGTATTCTGGAGTGAGGCCGGCGAGCTGGCTCAGCCACCATTCGTCGGTTTCGACGGCCAGCACAATATCGGGCTGCTGCTCGCGGATGACGCCCAGGCAGCGCGAAGCATCGCGGTTATACATCAGCACGTTGGTTACGAGCAGACTAACGTGGTTGGGGTCGGTAGGGCGGCGCTGGCTGTCCTGCACCTGCTTGCGGTGCCAGGGCGTGTAGGGCCAGATGCGCGTAGCCTGGTACACTACCGCCACGCTAAGTACTACGAGCAGCAGCGGCGCGTGGGCCAGCGCCGGCCGGCTGCCCGGCAGCCCGAGCAGCAAGAGCCCGAGCAGCAGCCCGGCCACTATTTGAAGGCGCGGAAAGTCAAATACGCGAATCCACCAGGCAGTTTGGCGCAAAAGTGGCAGCAGCGTGGCCAGCAAACCGGCGGCACCCAGCAGCAGCCCCAGGCCGTGTAGAATAAAATAAAGAGTGGGCACGCGCGCAGAAAAGCAGGTGGGCGGAAGAGAATTGGACTGTAAAGATGAGCAGTAGCCGCAGAAATTGACTAATGCTTATTCTCCAGCCCGGCTTGCCACCCGGTGCCGGCCAATACCTTTGGGGCATGGAAGTTCTGCTCGCCACCTTCACCACGCTCTTCTCGGTTGTCAATCCCTTCGGGGCGATGCCAATGTTTCTTACCCTCACCGACAGCGATACCAATGCCGAGCGCACGGCCACGGCGCTGCGCTCGTGCATCTACATGGTGGCGATATTATCGGTGGCGTTTTTTGGCGGGCAATACATTCTTAATTTCTTCGGTATCAATATTCAGCATCTGCGCATTGCGGGTGGCATTTTACTCATGCGCTCGGCCTTCGAGCTGCTGACGCCCGGCGCCAACCGCGACCGCGTAGGCCACGAGGCGCTGGAAGAAAGTAAGCTGAAGGACGACATCAGCTTCACGCCGCTAGCCATGCCCATGCTCTCGGGGCCGGGCTCGATGGCGCTGTGCATTGGCCTCATTCGCCCTACTTATGCCGACAAAGCCATGACGGTGCTGGGCTTCGCGCTGGTGGCGGCGGCGGCGTTTATCATCCTGGTTTCGTCGCTGCGTCTTACCAAGCTTATGGGCCGGCCCGGCATGGCTGCCCTCGCCCGCATCATGGGTTTTTTAACCCTAGCCATCGGCGTCAATTTCTTCGTGACGGCCGTGAAGGTGCTTTTTCACGTGGAGTAGCAAAGGATAAAGGTCTCCTTTTCGGCAGCCATTGCTTCGCAAGCGCGCAATGACTGCCGGATTTGAGGGGGAAGGGGATAAACTAGCGCTACGGATTAGTAGACCATAGGCCCGCTTCTTTGATAAAAATGCGCCGGTTTAGCTTCAACTGCGCGATGATGAACTCGGCAATATCTGCGGGCTGCATCACCTTTTCGGGGTTGCCATCGGTGAGCTTGTTGTTGATAGCCAGCTCGGTAGCTACGGTGCTCGGCGTGAGGGCGCTTACCCGGATGTTGTGCTTGCGCACTTCCTGCATCAGGGCTTCGCTCAGGCCCATCACGGCAAATTTGGAGGCGCTGTAGGCGCTGCTGCCAGCGGCGGCGCGCAGCCCCGAGGTCGAGGAAATATTAATAATGTCGCCGGTTTGCCGTTCTATCATGGCGGGCAGGGCGGCCCGCGTCACGTAGTACACCCCCAGCAAGTTGACGCGGATAATGTGCTCCCAGTCGGCCGGCGGCATTTCCAAAAATTTGGCAAACGTGCCGATGCCCGCGTTATTAATCAGAATATCGAGCGGCCCCAGCTCGCTGGTGATGTGTGCCACGGCGGCATTCACGGCGGCTTCGTCGGCCACGTCGGCGGCGGCGAGGCTGGTTTTCACGCCCAGCTTTTGCAGCTCGGCGGCTACCTCTTGCAGCTGGCTTTGGGAGCGGGCCAGCAGGCCTACGTGCACGCCTTCGTGGGCCAGCGCCACGGCAATTGCTTTGCCGATACCTTTGCCTGCGCCCGTTACGAGGGCGACTTTGCCAGTTAGTTTTTCCATAAGATGAAAGAAGTAGTCAGGGGAGTTTTCGCTGCCTTAACTTGCCAGGGGCCCCTGGGGTTAAGAAATTATCTGGCCGGTAAGCTGGCGGACCCAGACTAAGTGCACTGTTTTAGCTGCGTATCTCTATGAAAGCCATTGTCATTACCCAGGCCGGCGGCCCCGACGTGTTGCAGCTGCAAGAGCGCCCGCAGCCCGTGCCCGCCGCCCACGAAGTACTTATCAAGGTGAAAGCGGCCGGCCTCAATCGCTCCGATATTGCCTTGCGCGAGGGTAGGTACGGTGGCCAGCCCGTGGCCGGCGTAGTGCCCGGCCTGGAAGTGGCCGGCGCGGTGGTGGCCGTGGGCGCGGCGGCCCCGCGCTGGCAGGTGGGCGACCACGTATGCGCTCTGCTGAGCGAGGGCGCCTACGCCGAGTACGCCGCCGTGGATGCTCGCCACTGCCTGCCCGTGCCCGCCGGCTGGTTGCTGGAAGACGCTGCTAGCCTGCCCGAAACTACCTTCACCGTGTGGGCCAATGTATTTCAGGCCGCCGCCCTGCAGCCTGGCGAAACGGTGCTGGTACACGGTGGTAGCAGCGGCATTGGCCTCACGCTCATTCAACTGGCTACTGCGCTGGGGCACCGGGTGCTGGCCACCGCCGGCTCGGCCAGCAAGTGCCAGGCCTGCGAACGGCTAGGGGCCGCCCGGTGCGTCAATTACCAGCAGCAAGACTTTGAGCAAGCGTTTAAGGACGAAAAAATCAACGTTATCCTCGACATGGTGGGGGGCGACTATACCGCCAAAAACCTACGCCTGCTAGCCCCCGATGGCCGCTTGCAATACATCAACGCCATGCAGGGCGCTCAGGTCGAACTCAACCTGCTCGACATCATGACCAAGCGCCTGCGCCTGGGCGGCAGCATGCTGCGCCCCCGCTCGGCCGATTTTAAAGCCGCGCTGGCCGCCGAAGTTGAAAAATACGTGTGGCCCCTGGCTACTGGCGGCCAGCTGGAGCCGGTTATCTACAAGACTTTTCCGCTGGCCGAGGCTGCCAAGGCGCAAGAGCTTATGGCAAGCAGCGAGCACATCGGCAAGATTTTACTGGTGAATGAGGGATAAGAATACATATATAAAGCGACTTATTTCAACACTTGCGCGGCGTGCTCCTTGGTGTCAGGGCGCTTGATGACCTTCTCAATCACGCCATTAGCATCGATGAGAAACGTGGTGCGCACGGTGCCCCAGTAGGTTTTACCGTAGTTTTTCTTTTCCTGCCACACGCCGTAGGCATTCACGATGGCCTTGTCGGTATCGGCGATGAGCGGAAAGCTCAGGTCGTACTTCGCCGCAAACTTGCCGTGCGAAGCTGCATCGTCGGTGCTCACGCCTACTACCCGGATGCCCTGGGCGGCCAGCTGGCTTTCGTTGTCGCGCAGGTTGCAGGCCTGGGCGGTGCAGCCGGGGGTGTCGTCTTTAGGGTAGAAATAAAGCGCCACGCGCTGGCCGCGCAGGTTGCTCAGTGTGAAAGGGTTGCCGTGCTGGTCGGGGGCAGTGAAATCGGGGGCGGGGGCGCCGGGCTCGGGAAGCATATTGGTGGTACTTTGAGTGAAAATTAAGGAGCGCCATGCTTCGATAAGCTCAGCATGACGCTCTATTTTAGAAAAATTGAAAAACTATAGACTCAGCGGGATAACCTTCTCATTGCCTGCCTGGTCGGCCAGGTGCAGCTCGGCGGGGCCGCGCAGCTTCGGCCCCAGCGTATCGCCGGCCACGGTAAAGAGCGTGGCGTTCTTGTACTCGTAGCGCAGCAGGCGGAAGCGCCCGCCCACCAGCAGCTTGTAAGTGGCTAGCCCCGACATATCATCGCCGACGCGAAAGGTAAGCTGACCGCCAGCCCGGCCCACGAGCTGCGCCGAGGGTGCCTTGGTGTCGGTATAGAGCCGGAACTGGCCGAACTGCTTGAGATTGGCCGAAATCTGGGTGCCGGCCTCGTTCCAGGTGCCGCCCACGTAGGCGCGGCCGCCATTGGCCGACACGCTGTAGATGGCCGTGCGGGCGTGGTCGGCCGGGGGGCTAGCCGGCTTGAGGGTGAGGCGCAGGGGCAGGTAGAGCGGCACCAGGGCCGTGCCTACCGTCCAGCTTTCGGGGGCTAGCGGGCTGGCGTCGGCCCGGTGCACGGTGCTGAGGTAGAGGTTCGAAAACAGCGTTTGCGAGCCAAAAGCTACGTTGACGTAAGGCGTGGCGTAGTTGGTTTCCTGGCCGGGCGCAATCATCACCTGGCGGTCGAAGGCCTGGTGCAGGCTACCCAGCAGCAGCGAGTCGGGCAGGCCCGCGCGCAGGTCGTAGAGGTAGGTGGTGGCCGCGCCCACCGAGTAGCTGGGGCGCAGGGCCAGCTGCCGGCCGCCGCGCCGCAGCAGCAGGTACTGGGGCTGGCCGGCAGTGTCGGTGGGGGCGTTGAGGGCAGTAGCCCGCAGCAGGTTACGCGTAATGTCGTAGGTCAGCTTGGATCGGCCGGGCGCCGCCGCGCCGGGCAGCTTGGCGTAGTCGGTAGGCTTTTCGCCGCGCAGCACGAGATGGGCCGTGGCCTTATTGTTATAGGAATCGGCCAGCTCAAAATCAATGCGATAGACCTGGCCGTCCTGCACGTCGAGCTTGCCCTGACCCAGGCCGGCGGGCGTGTAGAAAGGCAGGTCGTCGCCGTCTTCCACCCACAGCTTTTGCAGGGTGCGGCCGCTGGTGTGGGCATAGGCATAATCCACAAAGTTGTTGACCTGCCGCGTGCCGTTCGGGAACGGCACGGCGTCGATGATGTGCTGGTAGTGCGGCTGGCCGTTCACGCGCACCGTCACGCGCTGGATGCCGTTCTTGTTCCAGGCATTGTCAAACCTATCGAAGCCCTGCAGCAGCAGGCCCACTTGCCCAAAGCAGCGCACCGTATCGGGCCACACCGTATTGGCACCGGGCAGCGGCTGCAGCCTGGGCACCAGCACCGCCCGCTCGAAGCGCCCGCGCACCCTGGCCGTGATGGCCAGCGGCTCCACGGCCAGCGCCTGCAAGGTCGGCCCGGTGTGGTCCTGAATTTCGGCGAAGCCGCCCCACTGCAAGGGGTTGAGCTGGCGGTCCTGGGCGTCGCGCACTTCCCAGTGCACGTGCGGGCCGGCCGAGCCGCCGGTATTGCCCGACAGCGCCACCTGCTCGCCGCGCTTCACCGGGAATTGGCCGGGCTGAAAAAACAGCTCCAGCTCGTAGGTCTGCTTTTCGTACTGGCGGTGCAGCAGCTCGGCCGCCACGGCGCCCTCAAACTTATTGAGGTGGCCGTACACCGTGGTCAGCCCATTAGGATGCGTGATATACAGCACGTTGCCGTAGCCGAAGGCCGACTGCTTGAGGCGCGAGATGTAGCCGTCGGCCGCGGCGTAGACGGGCTTATTGACCCCGCCGCCGGTCTTGATATCGAGGCCGCCGTGAAAGTGGTTGGGCCGCAGCTCACCCATGCTAGCCGCCAGAAACCCCGGCTGCCCCGGCGCAATCGGAAACAGAAAGTAGCCCGGCGCCACCTCCACCTTGCCGGGGGCCACGGCCGGCTTGATGGGGCCGCTCACGCGGCGCGTGGTGGTGTCGTCCTGGCCATCATCTTGGCCGTGGCCGCTGGTAGCCAGCAATAGTAAACCACCCAGCGCCGACAGCGAAAGCTGGCGCAATAATTTAGTATTCAACAAAATATAATATTTTATTCTACAGTCAGGCCTGGCAAGCTAGCAGGGCCTAGCGCACGGGCACTTCCAGAATTTTTTCGTCTTCGAGGTAGCCCACCAGCTCGTCGCCGGGCTGCACCGCTGCCACGCCGGCGGGCGTGCCGGTGAAGATAAGGTCGCCCTGCTTGAGGGTAATGTACTGCGACACGAAGCTCAGAATCTTGGCAAACGGGTGCAGCATCAGGCCCGAGTTGCCCTGCTGGCGCACTTCGCCGTTCACTTCGAGCCGGAAGTTTATGTTGGCAAAATCTGGGAAGTCGGCCACCGGCTTAAACGTGGGCGATACCGGCGCCGAGCCATCGAAGGCCTTGGCCAGCTCCCAGGGCAGGCCCTTTTTCTTGAGTTCGCTTTGCAGGTCGCGGGCCGTGAAATCGATGCCTAGCCCGATGGCGTCGAAGTAGGTGTGGGCAAATTTCTCCTCAATGTGGCGGCCGTTTTTGCTGATGCGCAGCACCAACTCCAGCTCGTGGTGCACGTCTTTCGAAAAATCGGGCACGAAGAAGGGCTGGCCGCGCTGCACCAGCGCCGTTTCGGGCTTGAGGAATATGACCGGGGCGGCGGGCGTCTCGTTTTGCAGCTCGGCAATATGGTCGGCGTAATTGCGGCCGATACAAATGATTTTCATGGACAAGGACAACGGAAAGGCGGGTAAGGGCGAGGGCGGGCCTGGCTAGCCACTGAGCGGGCAGGCAGGACCTCGCTGCACAAAGTAAACATTTCCCCCGTCCGGTTGCGTATAGGCTGCACCGCTGGTTTTCTAAAATGGTCCCGGATTGGCAAGTAGCTAGCCGGGCTACCATACTCTTCTTCTAAACCTTATCAACACTTTTTCATGCTTAAGAAATTCGTCCTAGCCAGTAGCTTTCTGCTGGCTGCTGGCTGCACCACCGTGCCGATTACGGGCCGCCGCCAGCTCAGCCTAGTGTCGGACAGCGAAATGAATACGCTGGCCGTGACCCAATACAAGCAAACGCTGGGCACTGCCAAACTCTCTACTAATGCCGAAGAAGTAGCCATGGTGCGCCGCGTGGGCCAGCGCGTAGCGGCCGCCGTGGAGCAATATTTCAAGCAGCAGGGCCAGAGCAGCCAGCTCGACGGCTACCAGTGGGAATTTAACCTCATCGACGACCCTAAAACGGTGAATGCCTGGTGCATGCCCGGCGGCAAGGTGGCCGTGTACACGGGCATTCTGCCCCTCACGCGCGATGAGAATGGCCTGGCCGTGGTGCTGGGCCACGAAATTTCGCACGCCGTGGCCAAGCACGGTGCCGAGCGCATGAGCGACCAGCTAGCCCTGCAACTGGGCGGCACGGCGCTGGCCACGGCATTTTCGCAAAATCCTACGGCGACGGGTAATATTTTTAACACTGTAATCGGAGCCGGCGAGCAGGGCGCGGCCCTGGCTTTCAGCCGCCGCCAGGAAAGCGAGGCCGACCACCTGGGCCTCATCTTTATGGCGATGGCCGGCTACGACCCCGCCGGCGCCGTGCCATTCTGGGAGCGCATGGCCGCCCAGAGCCAGAACGGCACGCCGGTTTTTCTCTCCGACCACCCCGCCGATGCCACCCGCATTGCCGACATCAAGCGCCTGCTGCCCGAGGCGGAAAAATATTACAAGCCCCGCTAGGGGCCAGCGATTGGCTGTGGTATAAAAAAGGCGCGCCGGCTAGCCCGGCGCGCCTTTTTTGCTGGATAGTGCGGGCCGGCGGCAGCAAGCTGGTAAACCAATTTGCCGCGCCGCCTCGTATGAGGGGCGTTTACGAGCTAAGAGAGAAGGAAGCTGCCTATTATGCGTACTCTACCCCGTTTGTTTGGTTTGTTGCTGCTGGGGCTGCTTAGTGGCTTGCTGCTGCTGTCGTCGTGCGAAACCACGCGCCGCCGCGAGTCGAGCGACCCTACCCGCGAGGCCCAGCGCCTGAGCGATGCGGCCGGGGCCTCACTGTCGGGCTCGGCCAGCAGCCACCAGATTATGCACCTCGATGGCAAGGGCACGGTGAAGTACAAGCTGTCGCAGGCCGTGATGGCCGCCGCCCTCATCCGGCAGTTCAACGACGGCACCGTTATCGACCGCATTATGGTGCGCAAGGCGCCCGGCAGTGAGGAAAAACAGCCCGTGTACTACCTCATTGGCATGGGCCACAACAACGGCGCCTACCGGGCAGTGGCCCTGCCCCTGCGCGGCACCGACGACAGCACTTACTACCTCACGCCCACTGCCAGCCGCTACGTCATCACCGGGGTGGGCTGCCCGAGCTGCTACTTCGACTTTGAGGATGGTCACATCGTGGGCACCACCTGCGACGACAACTCGGGCGGCAGCAGCTGCACCATGAAAGTGCTGGCCGCCAACGAAGTATTTGCCAAAACGCCGCTCGAAGACCCCACTGATAAAAAGAAGCGCAAATGAGCCGCGCCGCCAAATGGGCCCTCCGCCTGAGTCTGGCGGCCCTGGCCGTGCTGCTCGCCAACGACAGCGGCCGGCCTACCCGCTCTGCCGCGCCCCGGCCTAAGTCTTAAGGAGGTAGAAGTGCCGGGTTAAAAAGGCAGCTCGTTCTGACTCGGCGCTTTTGACGCTTTACGCCGCGTGCCACTCGCCGCCGAGCACAGTGGCCTGGGCTTGAAAATCAGCGTCGAATAAACATAGGTCGGCGCGGTAGCCGGGCACGATGCGGCCGATTTCGTGGGCTAGCCCTACCGCCCGCGCCGGGTAGAGAGACGCCATGCGCAGGGCCTCGGCCAGCGGCAGGCCCACGTGCTGCACGCAGTTGCGCACGGCCGCGAGCATGGTGAGCGCCGAGCCGGCCAGGGTGCCTTTTTCATCCACGAAGTAAGTATCCTGCTGGTGAAAGCGGTAGGCGCCGATGGTGCTGGCCGTCACGGCATCAGTGATGAGAAACAGGCGCTCGCCCATTATTTTCTGGCTGACGCGCACGGCCGCGTAAGCGCAGTGCACGCCATCGACGATAATACTGGCGTGGGCGACCGGGTGGTCGTACACCGCACCCACCAGCCCCGGCGACCGGCTCTCGAAGCCCGACATAGCATTGAACAAGTGCGTGGCGGTGCTAAAGCCGGCCTCAAACGCCGCCGTGGCCTGCTCATACGTGGCCGCCGAGTGGCCCGCCGACAGCACCACGCCCGCCGCCCGCAGCCTAGCCACCACGGCCGGGCTCACCCGCTCGGGCGCCAGCGTCATGAAGCGCAGGGCGCCCTTGGCCTCAGCCAGCAGCTCGTCAACGTCGGCAAGGCTAGGGGTTTGGATAAATGCTTCCTGGTGCGCGCCCTTCTTGCCAGGGTTGATGTACGGGCCTTCCAGGTGCAGCCCCAGCAAGCCGGGCATGGTGGGCAGCGCCGCGTGCACGGTGGCCAGGGCCGCGCGCATCAGCGCGGGCGGGCTGGTGGGCAGGCAGGGCAGAAAGCTGGTGGTGCCGTGGCGCAGCGTGTGCGCCCGCAGGTCGGCCAGCACGGCGGGCGTGGGCGCTACGGAAAACAGCCCGCTAGCCCCACCATAAATCTGCAAATCGACGAAGCCCGGCGCCAGGTGCAGGCCCTGGCCGTCGCGCTGGGGCACGTTGGCGGGCAGCTCGCCGCCGGCGGGCAGCACGGCCTCGATGCGGCCGTTATGAATGAGCACGGCGTGGTTGGGCAGCACCTCGGTGCCGGTATGTACGGTGCAGGGCGTGAGTAGGTAGCGCATAAAAAACAAGTGGTGGCGCGGCCCCGGGCCGCACCGGGCGCAGGCCCAGGGGCCGCCAAGGCTATAGCTTCTTTTTATAAGCCGGAATACCGGGTAACCGGTACGCTTCCTGTTCGGCAATAGTCTGCTGCCCAGTGCTCTGGTGCTGCGGAGCCAGCAATATGGCCGCGCCAAAGCAGCTGTGCAGCAGCAGGGCGAGGTAGTGCTCGATAGTCCAGATGGTGCGGTTAAACTCCATTGAATAGTGTTGCAGCATGTAATTGCTGAAGAGCGCGATTTGGAGGTAGCCCAGGAAGTAAAAAGCCAGCCCCACCGATACCCAGAACATGGGCACGCGCTCGAGGTGAGGCACCCACAGCTCTTTAAGCAGGCGCTGAAAATACTGCTCTACCATGCCCAATATCAGCAGGCTCTGTATTACCTGCTGGCCGGGCTTGAACCAGGTCAGGTCGGGCGCCAGCAGGTTGTCGGCCAGGGTGTAGGTCGCAAACCCCGCCACTAGCCACGTTACCACCCGCTTAAACGCCGCCGAGGGCAGCGTGTGGCTATACACCAGCGCCAGCAGCCCAAGCTCACCCACCGTATAAAAAGGCATGATAAACAAGTTGTTACGCTTGAAAATGCCCAGCCACACGGCCAGGATTTCCAGCGGCAGCTCAAACCAGGTCAGCCAGGCCAGGTAGCGCAGGTTCGGGGGCAGGTGGCGATAGCGCACCGCGCCACTAACTGCCGCCCCCACCACCGTCAGCAACAGCGCACCGGTCTTGACATAATAAGCCGTGGGATGGGGCGGTAGAGTCAGCATAACTAGACGCGAAAGACGAGAAAAGCCGGCCGGTTGCCGTGGCAACCGGCTGTGCTGCAAGGCTGAATATACTGGCTAGCCCGTTACCTCGGCCGCCAGCGCGTTCAGGTCGAGCCCGTCAAACGTGCCCGAGGTCATCAGCAGCAAATTCGTGTTGGCCCACTGCTGGGCGTGCAGGAAGTCGGCCAGGGCCTGGCTATCCGTAAAAACCCGTAAATCGGGGCGCTCGAAGGCTTGGGCCACGGCCTCGGGGGCTAGCGGCGGCAGGCGCTTGTGCTCGAGCACGTGGGGGTTAAAGTACACCACTGCCACGTCGGGCGCGTCGAAGCAGTGCGCGTATTGCGGCAAAAACGCCGGGTTGAGCGAGCTGAAGGTGTGCAGCTCGAGGCAGGCCACCAGCCGCCGCTCGGGAAACTGCTTTCTGAGGGCCGCCGCCGTGGCGCGCAGCTTGCTGGGGGCGTGGGCAAAGTCCTTGTACACCACCGAGCTAGCGCCGGCCTGCACCAGCTCCAGGCGCCGCGCCGCCCCTTTGAAGGTAGCCACGGCCTTATAAAAGTCTTTGCCCTTGATGCCCAGCTGCCTGCACACTTCCTTGGCGGCCGAGATGTTGCGTAGGTTGTGCTCGCCAAATACCTGAATGGGCACTTCCTCGTCTTTCTTAGTGATAAGCAATGTCTGCCCGTTGCGAATAACGTGCTCGTGCGGGCCGTAGCCCACGTAGGTCACGTCGGGGCTGGTGGGCACGGCAATAAGCTGGGTTTGCTCGTCGTCGCGGTCGTAGATGAGCACGCCGGCCTTAGGCGTTTGGCGGGCAAAAATCTCGAACTGCTCGCGGTAGATTTCTTCGGTCGGAAACACGTTGATGTGGTCCCAGCTGATGCCCGAAATCACCCCGATATGGTGCTGGTACAAGTGAAACTTGGGCCGCCTATCTACCGGCGACGACAAGTACTCGTCGCCCTCAATAATGATAACCGGCGCGTCGTCCGTCAGCTGCACCATCAGGTCGAAGCCAGCCAGCTGCGCGCCCACCGCGTAGTCAAACTGCCGGTTATGGAAGCGTAAAACGTGCAGAATCAGCGCCGTGATACTCGTCTTGCCGTGCGAGCCGCCAATTACCACGCGCTGCTTGTCCTTGCTAGCCTCGTAAATGTATTCGGGAAAGGAGTACACCTTCAGGCCTAGCTCCTGGGCGCGGGCCAGCTCGGGGTTGTCGGGGCGGGCGTGCATGCCCACAATCACGGCCGAGAGGCCGGCGTGAATCTTCGCCGGAAACCAGCCCTCGGCCGCCGGCAGCAGGCCGGCGGCAGCTAGCCGGGCGCGGGCCGGCTCAAAAATCTCGTCGTCGGAGCCCGTCACGTGGGCCCCGCGCCGGTGCAGGGCCAGCGCCAGATTATGCATAATGCTGCCGCCGACAGCAATGAGGTGAATATTTTCCAAGTGTCTTGCTATTAAGTTCTTATTATTGGCTCACGAGTAATTTCGCTAGCCTCCCGCAGGCCGCCAGCCAGGCAATAGCTGTTAGCTAAGCCGCCCGCTGCCAACCGATTGCAGGGTGCGAAAGTACGGCTGGGGGTGCGCTCGGGCCGGGCCGGCCCCCCAAGCACTAGCTCGGCTTTGGCTTTCATTTCGGGTACTTTTAAGTTAGCTTTGTTAGTTAGGGCACCCGGTTGCCCGGCCGCTTTTCCCAGGAGGCGGGTTCCGCGCTGTTATCCGTTTCTTGCCCCTGCTTACCCTTCAAATGAACGACCGTATGGACGACCGCCTTAAGCAATCTGCGGCCCGCGCCGCCGCCGCCTTTCAGGGCGTGCGCGGCACCCGGGCGCCCGTGCCCACGTCGCCCACCGGCAAGCTGCCGCCCCAGCGCCTCGAAATGGAAGCCGCCGTGCTCGGCGCGCTCATGCTCGAAAAGGATGCCCTGACCACGGTCGTTGACATTCTGAAAGCCACCAGCTTCTACAAGGATGGCCACCAGCGCATCTACAAGGCTATCAGTAACTTATTTGATAAGTCGGAGCCCATCGACCAGCTCACCGTGGTGCAGGAGCTGCGCGAGATGGGCGAGCTGGAGGCGGCCGGCGGCGTCGGCTACGTGGCCGGCCTCACCATGCACATCAACTCGGCGGCCAATATTGAGGCCCACGCCAGGGTCATTCTGGAGGCCGCCATCAAGCGCGAGCTCATCCGCACGGCCACCGACATCCTGCGCGACGCCTACGAGGAAACGACCGACGTATTTGAGCTGCTCGACGCCACCGAGAAGAATATCTTCCAGGTGTCGGAAGACAACATGCGCAAGGGCGTCGATTCGATGCAGGATTTGATGGTGAAAGCTATTAAGGAACTCGAAGAAAAGAAGCACCAGAAAGACGGCCTCACCGGCGTGCCCACCGGCTTCTCGGCTTTGGATAGGGTAACCAGCGGCTGGCAACCATCTGATTTGGTGATTGTTGCGGCCAGGCCGGGCATGGGCAAAACCGCCTTTGTCGTATCGGCCATGCGCAACGCGGCGGTCGATTTTAAGAAGCCGGTGGCCATTTTCTCGCTCGAAATGTCGTCGCTGCAGCTCGTCAATCGCCTGATTTCGGCCGAGGCGGAGCTGGACTCCGAGAAAATCAAGAAGGGCAACCTGGCGGACTACGAGTGGGCGCAGCTCAATCACAAGATTTCGGCGCTGTCGTCGGCCCCGATTTTCATCGACGACACGCCCGCGCTCAGCATCCGCGAGCTGCGCGCCAAGTGCCGCCGCCTCAAGTCGCAGCACGATATCCAGCTCATTATCATCGACTATTTGCAGCTGATGAGCGGCAACGAAGGCGGCAAAAACGGCAACCGTGAGCAGGAAATCGCCAGCATCTCGCGGGCGCTTAAGGGCATTGCCAAGGAGCTGAACATTCCGGTTATTGCGCTGTCGCAGCTCTCGCGCTCGGTGGAAACCCGCGGCGGCGACAAGAAGCCCCAGCTCAGTGACCTGCGCGAATCGGGTTCTATCGAGCAGGACGCCGACATGGTTATCTTCCTGTATCGCCCTGAATATTACAAGATTACGGAAGACGAGATGGGCAACCCAACCCAGGGCATGGGCGAAGTCATCATCGCCAAGCACCGGAATGGCTCGCTCGAAACCGTGCAGCTCAAGTTCATCGGCCGCTTCACCAAGTTTGCCGACCTTGATGGCTTCGACGGGGGCGGCGACGCGGGCGGCTTTGGCGGCGCGCCGGCCTTCGCGTCCAACTCCTTCCCCACCAGCAGCTTCGATTCGGAGCCGGCCGGTGGGCCCGCGCCCGGCGGCGGCTTCGGCGCGCCCAACACCATCCGGCTAGGCTCGCGCATGAACGACGCGCCGCCTTCACCGGTGCCCTTCCCCAAAAGCAACAGCTTTGGCGAGGAGCCACCGTTTTAGACGCAGTTCGGAACTACAGTCAGAAGAACGTCATGCTGCGCTTGCCGAAGCATCTCTGCCGCAATCGTTAGGGCGTGACCCTAGCGGCTCGAGAGAGATGCTTCGGCAAGCGCAGCATGACGTTCTTTTGTGCTCATTTCTTGCCAAAATATGCCCCTTAGCGACCCTTCTTATACCCTGCCTGTACTCTGCGCGGCCTCGCTGCTGGCCGGCCTCATCGATGGCATGGTGGGCGGGGGCGGCCTCATTCAGCTGCCAGCGCTGCTGCTGTTGCTGCCCAAGGTGCCCGTGCCTACGGTGCTGGGTACTGGCAAAGTGGCCAGCCTAGCCGGCACCTCGGCCTCGGCATTCCGCTACTTGCGGGGGCTAGCGGGTGTGAGCATCAACTGGCGCACGGTGGCGGTGGCGGCGGTGGTGGCGGGCTGCTTTGCGCTGCTGGGGGCGCGGGCGGTGAGTGGGCTGAACAAAGACTTGGTGAAGCCGCTGGTGCTGGCCCTGCTGGTGCTGATGGCCGCCTATACCTTCTGGCGCAAGGACTTCGGGAGCCTGCATGCGCCGCGCCTGCACGGCCGCCGTGAGTTGTGGACGGGCGTGGCATTGGGCGCTAGCATTGGGTTCTACGACGGCTTTTTTGGGCCGGGCACGGGCAGCTTGCTGCTGTTTGCGTTCGTGGGGCTGTTTGGCTACGACTTTCTGGCGGCCTCGGCCTCGGCCAAGGTGGTGAATATTGCTACTAATATTACCGGGCTAGCCTACTTCATCTCAACCGGGCAGGTGCTGTATCACTATGCCCTGCCAATGGCGGCCTGCAACGTGCTGGGCTCTACGCTGGGGGCGCGGCTGGCGCTGAGCCGGGGCACGGGCTTTGTACGGGTGCTGTTTTTGGTGGTCGTGAGCGGCTTTATTCTCAAGCTGGGCTGGGAAACCTGGCAGGCGATGAGTTAGCCGGCCCGAACATCCGGGCGCGCAGGCGGGTTGGTAGAGCTTACTAGTAGCCACAACATGCCCGCTCAAAAACCAACCGTCCTCATTACCGGTGCTACCGGCCAGATTGGCAGCGACACGCTACGCCGCCTCCAGGCCGACGATTCTATCACGCTGGTGGCCGCCGTGCGCTCCTCCGCCAAAGGTCAGGTATTTGAAAGCCAAGGCATTCATACCGTCATGCTCGACTTTGACAAAGAAGAAACGCTGGCCCCGGCGCTGCAAGGCATCGACCGAGTTTTGCTTGTGACCGGCTACACCGTGGATATGCTGCGCCAGAGCAAGGCCTTTCTCGACCAGGCGAAGCTAGCCGGCGTGCAGCACATTGTGCACCTGGGCGCCTGTGGGCGCGACGACACCACGGTGGCGCACTGGGCCTGGCACCAGCTCGTGGAGCGCTACATCGAGTGGGCGGGCTTCTCATTCACGCACTTGCGCCCCGAAACCTTCATGCAAAATCTACTCAGCTACGGCGGCACGCAGGTGGTGCAGCAGGGCGTTATCCGGCAGTTTACGGGGGATGCGCGCCTGAGCTGGGTCGATGCCGAGGACGTAGCCCTGGCCGCCGCGCAGGCTCTGCTGCACCCCGAAAAGCACGCCGGCCAGACGTATCGGCTAGGCTACGATGCCAAGTCCTACGGCGAAATCGCGGCCATCATGCAGCAGGAACTGGGTGAGCCGTTCCGCTACGAGGCGCTGCCGCCCGAGATTTTTCTGGAGAATATGCGCGCCGCCGGGGCCGAAATGGCCTACATGAGCTGCGTGTACGACCACTACAAGCGCTACGGCGCTCACACCATTCCGGGCGCCGACGACACATTTGAGAACTTCCCTGGCATCACCGGGCAGGAGCCGGTGCGCTGGGTCGAGTTTGTGCGGAAGCACCGGACGGCGTTTGCGTACTGATACTAGGGCTACGCTACCTGTAGTCAGGTAAGAAAGCATTGTCGAACAGCTTGGTCCGGTTGCGTCCATCAAGGTCGCAGGTCCAAACCTGCGGGGCAGCTATGTCATCGTTCGAGCGGTTGACGAAGATGAGTTGGTAGCCGGTAGGTGAGTAGCGCGGGGTAAGGTCATTAGTGCCCGTTGCCTTGGTGCTGCCGCTTGTGCTACTACTCACATCGACCAGCGAGGAGCCATTCAGCTTTTGGGTGAAGATGTGGCTATCCAGTTGGCGACCTCCTACGTCGTTGAAGCCGGCCACATCGCGGGTATAGGCTACGGTGGTGCCATCTACGCTAAAGCTGGGCGAATCGAGGCGGCCGGGTAGGTTACCCACTAGTAGCACGGGGCCAGTGCCATCCACGTTGTAGAGGTACAGCTCCGCATCGTAGGGTAATGAGCCAATCGTCTGCACCACGAGGCGGCCGCCGTTCTGGGCTGTCCAGTCGCACTCGCGGAAGTGCCGGCCGGCGGGGGCCGTTGCCAGCAGCACGAGGCCCGAGCCATCGCGATTGATGCGGTAGAGCTGGTCGTAGTGGGCATAGATGAGTTGCGACCCATCGGGCGACCAGCGGTAGCCGATACCGGCGTTGCTGTAGCCCTCGGCCGAGAGCGTAGTTATCCGGCGCTGGTTCGAGCCGTCGCGGTTCATGGTGTAGAGCTGAAATTGCCCGCTGGCGTTCGACGAGTAGGCTATCAGGTCGCGGGAGGGGCTAAGCTGAGGCGCAGTTTCGACAGTAACGGCGCTGGTGAGGCGCACCACGGTAGTACCGGCAGCGTCCGACGAATAGATGTCGGTGTTGCCGCCCACCGTGCGGGCAAATAAATAGCGGTTGTCGGGCAGAGACACGGTTTGGAAGCTCCAGACTGGCCCACGGGCGGTGGCCCCGGCTGGGTTGCGCACCGTCACCTGCCAATAGTAGATAGTATTGTAGCGCAGGCCCGATGCCGTCACGGTCGTGTCTTTGGAGGCCGTGAGCAGCTGGCGTTGGTTGAGGTTGCTGCCCTCATAGAGTACTACGTCATACTTGAGTGAGTCGGCGGGCAAGGCCCCGGCGGCTGGGTGCCAGGCCAGCTGCAAAGTAGTGGGCTGGGCGGTAGCCCCAGGGGTAGGCGTGGGCCGAACAGGCGCGCCGGGCGGAGCCGAGGCGGTAGTTTTATTGAGCAGCAGTACCACCGACTGGGTTTGGCCAGCGGTGAGGGTAGCGCTGCTGCTGGTGGCATCGTAGCCGGCCTTACGGGCCGACACGCTCAGCGTGCCCACCGGCACCTGCGTGATGGTGAGCTGGCCTTTAGCATCAGTCACATACGAGCCAGTGGCGGGGGTAGTGCTCACGGCCACGTTGGCTAGCGGCTGGCTGGTGCTGCCATCAAGCACGGTCACAGTGAGAGTGCCGTAGTAGGCAGGCTCTACCAGATTAGGCTCACAGGCCGCTAGGCCCAGCAGACAACTAAATACGAATAAGACACTGCGCGGGCAGTGCCGCCGGACGAGCGAAGCAAGAAGCATGCAGCAGAAAAAAAGAAGCAGCTACGATTAGCGGGCCGGCACCTGGGTGGCCGAGTCCTGAGCCACGGTATGGCCGGCCAGGTCCAACACCCGCAGATATACCCGATAGGTATCCTGCGCCGAGGCATTCACGCGGGTGTGCGACAGGGCCACATCCTGCGCCGGGGCTACTTCAAACTCGCCGCGCTGCGTGTTTTGCGAGTGGCCGCCGCTGCTCTCGCGCTGCATCGACAGCTCGTAGCGGTAGCGCGCCGGGGTTGCCAGCAAGCTAGTGCAGTGGCCTGTGATGGACAGGTAGCCATCCTGCTGCTGCAGTTCGAGGTGAGCGCGGCAGGGGCAGGGGTGGCAGTGGCACCGGGCCAGGCCGCCAACAGAAGTAGCCAAGGGTTCATAGCGAAGGGGGAGTAAAGGGCGAAAAAGATGTTAGTAATTAATTGTCAGCTAGTTATTCAGCTGATGGGGCCGGAAGTAGGAAAGGCCAAGCTGCCGGGGCAGCTGGCCTTTCCAGTACCAGAGTCGTCATTGCCTACCCGCGGGCTAGGGCTTGATTTTGCCTTGCTCGATGGTGAGGTTAATCCCGCTGCCGCGCATCTCCACGGTGTAGCCCGGCGCGGCCTGAATGGTGGATTCCACCTGCTTCAGGCTGTTGTTGTTGCCATACTGGTTGATAGTATAGCTGCGCTGACTTTCGCGAATCTCGCTGTTTACTTGGTTGTTGCTGCCGTTCTGGCTAATGTTCAGTTCGCTGCGGTCAGTGGCGACTAGGCCGGTCAGGTGGTTGTTGTTGCCGCGCTGCAGCAGGGCCGAACTATTGTTTTGGCCTTGTTGGGTTAAGTCGGCTTGGTTGCCGCTGCCGTACTGTTGCGCGGTAGCCCCGTTGCCGCCCCCGGTTTGCATCAGGCCTAGCGTGTTGGCCGCGCCTACTTGCTGCACATACGCCTGGTTGCTGATTCCCGACACGCTCTGCTGGTCGATGCGGGCCGTGTTGTCCGACCCGTTTTGCAGCAGGATAGCGGCGTTTTGCAGTGCCGACAGCGCGGCTGCCCCGGTGGGCAAGCGCTCCAGGCCCACGTCCTCAGCCAGGCGCTGCTCGACCGTGGGGGCCTCGCTGGCAGGGTGCTGCTGGGCCTGAGCAACTGCGCTACTGAGCAGACAAGCCCCGCTGAACACTAAAAGGGAAGTTCTGGCCATACAGGGAATAGGAAAAGCGGTGGTTAATACCCAAATAACCAGGTTCTAAAATGCCTGGGTGAACATTCTAGAACCTGGTATTTGCGGCGTAGACGGTCTGCGACCGCTTCCTCAGCTTAGTGCTGGTTTACGGTAACCGCATTGTTATTGCCGCTCTGGGTGGTATAAGCAGCAGAGGCTACGTTTGATTGCATGATGCTCGAGTAGTTGTTGCCACCTCCTGATAGGCCCGACTGCTGCTGTTCAGCATAGTTATTTGAGCTTTGCTGCGTAATATCGGCCTGGTTGCCATTCATGGTCTGGTTTTGCAGGGCGTAGTTGTTATTGGCCGTCGAGCTTACCGACTGCTGAATGCGGGCGGTGTTACTTAAGCCATTCTGAGTCTGTATAGCGGTGTTGGCTGTTCCAGGGTCGCCCTGGTGAATATAGGCATTATTAAATCTGCCTTGAGCATTACCATCCTGAGTTTGCTTCGCATAGCTATTAGAGCCTTCCTGGTCAATTTTAGCAGTCTGTAGAATACCAGTTTGTGCTTGCTCAGCCCGGTTACCCGACCCACTGCCGCTTGAAGAATAGTGGGTCTGGTTGATTTCGGCTTGGTTGCCAGTGCCAGCACCGATTGCATCGGCTCCTTGCGTTTGAATAGCTCGGTTACCCGTCGTGCCTGCTCCTTGCACTACAGTCATCACGTTGGCAATACCACCAGACTGCGTTTGGTCGACCTGGCTTTTCGAGCCGTTCTGAGTCGCCTTTGCAAAGTTACGGTTGGTGCTTGTGTTTCCACTGTAGGAATAGTACTTTGAATCTCCCGCCGCTGACTGAGTCTGCGTGGCATTGTTATTATCGCCGTTCTGGTCGAGAATGGCCGTGCTACCTCCATTGTGTGGGCCACCGGTATTTACTTGGTCCACGGTAGCGTAGTTGCCGCTACCCGTCTGGCTAACGTAGGAGTCTTGGCTATAGGCGTTGTAATCTTTGCTATAAGTACCGGCCGAGGCGCCACTTACCTCCGGGTTGGCCTTGTGCGTATTGGTAGGCGCCGTAACCGGGCGGATAGGATTGCCACCATACGTATTAGTAGGAGCCTGGGCGTAGGCCGAGCCGGCCATCAGTAGCATCGTGGCGGCGAGCACTAGGGGTTGATTAAGTTTTTTCATGTTGGTTGAGGGGGTAGGTAAAAGGTGGGAATGGAAGGGTTGGGTTGTTTGCTCTCTCCGGAAGAACGAATCAAAAGTAAGTGACAAAATAGTTACAAAAAAAATTTTTAAAGTGAAATTTCAAAAAACACGTATAAATACGCGGTTGCTTATTAAGTGAATTTATAATATAGACAAAATGTTGAAAGTCAAAGTTTTACCGGAATAGAGCGTGCCAGTCGGCGTTGACCCAGGTAAAATGCTACTCCGGCGCGGGCGCCCCAGTAGAAATCGTTGTAGCGGCCGGCTACTACGCCATCCAATTCGTCGTTCAGGTAATAGTGGTTGTCCAACTGCAGACTCAGGCCTAAGCGAGGCGTCAGGAGATACTCGGCCCCGATGCCGGCCATCAGGTGGGGTAGGGGCGGTTGTTATCGGTGCGGAAAGTGCGCACGGTGGCACCCGCCCCAGCCAGCACGTAGGGCGTGAAGCGGTCGCGTGGAAGCAGACGCAGCAGCAATCCGCCCTCAGCGTAGACATAGGTATTGTTGAAATAGCTGCGGCTGGGGCCGGCGGCCAGGCGCAATTGCCCCACATTGGCAAACAAGCTAGCCGACTCACCCAGGCCCACGCGCAGAGTAGCCTCGGCCCCCAGCGTCAGGTCAGGCTGGGCGTAGTCACCCTGGTACTGTACGGCAGCCCCGGCCAAGCCTACGGCGAAGGGCGCGCGGCGCGGCAGCTGCTCGCGGCCCAGCACGTCGATGTTCAGATTGTCGGCCTTCTCGCGCAGGTATTTTTCGCGGGCCGGGCCGTGCAGGTCGGCCGAGTCGCGGGGCAGCCACAGGTGGTCATCAAACCCTTCATATACCAAGGCTTGCACCGATTTTTCAATTGCATCCTTCACGGCCATCTCGCTGGGTTCATTATAAGTAAAGCCGGTTTCAGTTTCGAGCAGGCGCTGAAAAGCGACGAACTGAAACAGGCTAGCGCCTAGCTGCTGCGAGAGGATGGTTTTAGAGGTATATACGGTCTTGAGAACTTTGCCCGTGTTGGTGCTCACGGCGCGCAGGTACACCGTTACGCGGTCTTGCCGGTACTGGCCCGAGGCGCCGGCGCCGAAGTAGCGCAACCCCGCCCCACCGGTGATGATGTTGGCATCGTAAGAGATGATGCCGCCCTCCAGAATGACGCCCGCAAAGAGCAGGGAGGGTAGGTTGGGCTGCTTCTGGCCGGTTTGCTCGGCATATTCCTGGCGGGTGCTACGGATAATCTTGCGCTCGTTGAGCAGGTTGCCCAGGTTTTCGCGCTCGATAGGCTCAAACCATTTTGACTCTTCCAGCGCCCGAATAAGCACGGTGGTAGCGCCTTGCGTCACAGCTGTCGAAAAGCTTGCCCCAGCCTCCTGGGGTTTGTACTGGCCGGTCTGGTCGCGAAATTTATACACCGCTACCACCGTTTTGCGTAGGGGAGTGGGCAGCTCACCCCATTGCGCGGGTGTGCGCAGCTCGGCGCCCAGGCGGGCGGGGGCGGGGGCCAGCGGATGCTGGTAGAGGTAAGGAGTGCAGGCGCCTAGGCTCAGCAGCAGCCCGGCCGCCAGCGGGCGCGCAACGGAAGCAAACATAACGGAGGAAGTAGCAATGGGTAGAAAATGAGGAAGCCGAAGCGCCGCGCCACCCAGCAGGATGGCCCGACACTACCGCACGGCAAATGCCGCTGCTACAACCCGTTAGGAATGGTAATCGTGGTTTGGTTACCAGTGCCGGTATCGGTCACGGTGATAACGACCCCGCCAGTGCTCTGCGATACTTGCACCTGGTAGGCTCCCACGTTGTAGGTGCCGGGCTTTATTGCCCCCTGCCCAAACTGTGACGTGATGAGTCTGCTTGTCAACTGGCTCAGAACCTGCTGGTTGAGATTTGCTGAGAACTGGGCCAGCGGGTCCGTGGTAGCCGAGGTAGCGTTCGTCGGGGCCTGGATGCGGTTCTGGGCTGTGGCTGACGCCTGCAGCCAGGTGTAGTTGAAAGTGTTGCCCCCGAAAGCTGGGTTAATAGGCTGGTACACAAATTTCTGCGCACGGGTGGGCTGTGCCCAGGCAGCCAGGCTCACTAGCAGTGCTAGGGTAAAAAATCGTTTCATAGAAGATGGGTGGGAGTAGTGCAATGCAGTCGAAAGCAGCGCTTTCGGTAACCTAGGTAATCAGTAGACTTCGAGCGGTGTGCGGCGGCCGGTTTCCAGTTGGCGGCTAACATTCTGAGCTTCAGCCAAATAGTTAGCTGCAATCTCTACGGCCTGGACTGCCAGCTCTTCCTGCTGGTCGAGCCGGGTGGGCAGCGGGGTTTCAATTAGCTCCTGGTCGTTAACGGTGAGTACTAGCAGCGAGCTGCTGCCCCGTCCGGGGCGCTCGCCGATAAGTACCGTAAACTCGGCACTTCCAGACGGGGCCTCGAAAGCACCGTAGAACAGGTCGTAGAAATCGTGACCTATTTTCGAGATAGCCTGGTCGAGCACCAGTCCTTCGGCCTCGGCGGCCAGGCGCACGGGGCGCCGGCCAGCCGAGTCAGCACGCAGCATTAGGCGCAGGGCTTCTTCGAGCTTCGCCGGGGGCAGAGGCTTAGCCGAGGGTGTCACCAGCACCTTCGGGGTTACATCGGCACTAGGTACTGGTTGGGGGCGTACGGCTGGGCGAGTCTGTGCCCAGCTCGTAGTTGTGGCAGTTCCTAAGCAAGCCGCCGTCAGCCATAACCACAGGCGTGGGGGCAGGCTGGCAAATCTAGGGCAGAGGCCGGAAACCATGTAAGACACGGAGTTAAACCAAAAGAAGTATTGCCAAAAACCTGCGTAAACTTAGTGTCTTTTTATGATTTATAGTATCTTTTTTTTAAGAAAAAATAAGATTTTTTTGTAGTATTGAAAATGTTCAACGTTAGAACTTTGAAAAGTTTAATGACGCAGTTACGAATACCTGGATTAACGCCTGTATGCGTACCTAATGGCCAGCTGCCTGACCTTGGCGTAGCCTGCTACAGCTTTAAACTCAGCGAAGCCGAGTAGGCGCGCGGCGCGATGGGGTTGATGCTATTGTCATCGTGTACGTTGTAGCTCAGTTCGTTAAGAATATTAGCGAGCTTGGCGCGCAGGGTGAAGCGCTGGTAGCTGTAAGACATATTGGCATCGAGGAGCACGTAATTTGGCAGGGCGATGAACCTGAAGGTGTCGTTGTAGCCGGCGGCGCCGGTCACGGGGTCTACTAGGCGCGGGTTGCGGCCGGCTAGGCGGTCACCCACGTAGTACCCGGTGGCGCCTAGCGTGAGGCCGTGCAGAAAGCCCTCGCTGAAGGCTCCGCTGAAGTTATAAAATACGCTCAGGTTGGCGGTATGGGCGGGGTTGTAGCGTAGGCGGCTGCCATCGGGATAGAGGCTGCTCTTGGTGTAGGCGGTGTTGTTATAGCTGTACCCGGCCAGCACCGACCAGCCCAGGTAGGGCCGGCTTTGCACGTCTGCTTCGAGGCCTTTGCTCGTGACTTCGCCGGCCAGCTCCTGGGCGGCGGGGAAATTGGGGTTGTAGTAAGGCGCGTTGGCGAGTACCGTCTGGGCCTGGTTGCTGTTCACGATGCGGTAGAGCGTGACGTTGGCCGAGAGCGCACCGTCGAATAAGTCATTCTTCACCCCCACTTCGTACTGCCCGATAATGGACGGCGCCAGGGCCGCACCCGTCACGTCCACGCCCGTATTGGGGCTGAACGAGTTGGCGTAAGACGCAAATACCGCCGTAGTTTTCAGCGGCTGATATACCAGCCCCAGGCGCGGTGAAAACGCGTTGTCGTAGCGCCGGTTTTCGGCCACGGTGGCCGTGCCGTTGGTAGCCGAGTAGGTGTAGACGTCGCTAGGGGTTTCCTGGTAGCTCCAGCGTAGGCCGGCCAGCAGCTTCACGTTGGGCAGCAGGCTGAGGAGGTCCTGGGCGTAGAAGCCAGCGCGGCGGGTGTTGCCCAAGGTGCGCGTGGCGTAGCCCAGCGCGTCGTAGCCGGTGGTGCGGCCGGCGGGCGTGCCCAGCCGGCGGCTAGGGTCCAGGATGTTGAGCGAGTCATAGGCCTGGGTGCGGTAGGCCAGCGTGTTGGTGTTGTATTGGTCGGCGTCGGCGCCTACTAGCAGCACGTGGCCGATGCTCCCGGTGCGGAACTGGCCGGTCAGGTCTACCTCGGCCAGGTAGTAGTTTTCGGCCGTTTCGGTGCGCTGCAGGCTGCGGCCCCAGTTGCCGTAGAGGCCGGGCTTGGCGTGGGCCGGCGCGTAGCCGGGCCGGCCAGCGGTGCCGGAGGCCGCCATCGTGCCGTTGTTGAGGGCCGTGGGCCGGGCGGCGCTCCGCAACTCATTATAATACCGCTGAAAGCCCCCAATGGCCCGCACCGACCACGTGTCGCTGAGGCGGCTGTTTAGCGTGGCCGTGGCGCTGGTTTGCTGGGTGGCGTTAAGGGCGTCGGCGGTATTCAGAAACCGCGCGCGCGCGTCCTGAATAACGTAGTCGATGGCGCCAATACCAAAATCGGGCGTGCGGCGGTCGCGCAAAAAGTCGCCCTCCAGCAGCAGCGTCGTCTTGGCGCTGAGGGTGAAAAGCAGCGACGGATTCACGTAGAAGCGGTTGCTGCGCACCTGGTCGCGGTAGCTATCGGCGCGCTCGTAGGAGCCGTTCAGTCGGAAAGCCGCTTTTTGGCTAGCCCCCAGCGCGCCGTACACATCCACCGTCGGCTTCACCAGTCCGAAGCTGCCCACGCGCAGCCCCACCGAGCCGCCGCGCTCGAAGAGCGGCTTCTTGGTGACGAGGTTGAGCACGCCGCCCGCCGCCACGTTGCCGTAGAGGATGGCCGCGCTGCCCTTCAGCACCTCCAGGCGCTCCAAAGAGCTGGCCTCGGGTAAGATGGCGTTGTTGTAGCGCACCCCGTTTTTAAAGGTATTAGTGCTGGTGTAGGCAAAGCCCCGGCTGGCAATTTCTTCCTGCGCGCCGCCCGTGGTGCCCATAACGTACACGCCCGGCGTGTTTACCAGCGCATCGCTGAGATGCAGCACCTGCTGCTGCTCCAGCACCTGGCGCTCCACGGTGAGGGTAGCCTGCGGCAAGTCGAGCGGGGCTACGGGCAGCTTGCCTAGGGCGGTGGGGCGCTGGTTAAGGGTTTTGCGGCCCGTCACGGTCACCTCGTCGAGCTGGCGGTCGCCGCGCGCCAGCGTTTGAGTAGCCGCCGTAACCGACTGGCCAGCTAGTACTTCTACGGTTGCTTCCTGCGCCGAGTAGCCTAGCCCGGTGAAGGTGAGTACCTGCCAGCCCGCCGGCGCGTCGAGTTGAAAGCGGCCATTGGCATCGGGCGTGGTGCCGTGCGTAGTGCCGCGCACCAATACCGAAATATGGTCGGCGCTTTGGCCATCAGCCAGTACTACCCGGCCCGTCACGGTGCCCAGGCGGCGATGCGGCGCATAGTGCGGGTGGCCAGGGGCCGGTGCCTGAGCCTGGCCCGCCAAAGGCAGGGCAGCACTGGTGAGCAGCAGAGCAGGGAAAAGGTGACGCATAGGATTATTTAGAATTATTCAACATAGTGCAAAGATGCAGCTGTGTTTAGAATTATTCCAAATAAAGCGTGAAGAAATTTTGTGCGCGCTACCGATGGTAAAAAGCAGCTTTAGGGTAAATTTTTGATTTGGGAAATAGACTTACTTAAAATTTCTTACCAGAAGCTATCTCCGGTGAAATGCAATGAATTAGGTTTTCCTGCGCTTAGTCCGTGAGCACTTCAGCGGCCACGGCCGGGCTAGCGGGGGCTAGCCCAAAGGCTTCGGCCAGCAGCTCATACGAGCGCAGGCGGTCCTTAAAATCGGCGGTGATGGTGACGATGGCCAGCTCATCGACCTCGTAGGCGGCGGCGATGCGCGGCAAGTGCTCGCGGAGCTGGGCGGGCGTGCCGCTCACCACGCGGCCTTTGTGGTAGGCTAGCCGGGCCTGCTCCTGGGGGCTGAAGACGTAGGCGGCGGTTTCGGCGGCGCTGGGGTAGGGGCCGCGCACGCCCTGGTCGAAGCGCAGGAGCTGGAGGTACGTGGCTTTGGCCAGGGCGCCGGCCTGCTCCTCGGTTTCGGCGCAGAGCACAAACAAGGCCACGTTGGCCACCGGCGCCGCTAGCTCGGGCGAGGGCCGAAACTGCTGCCGATAGGTGCGCACCGCCGCCGGCCCGCCGCTGGGGTTGATAAACTGCGCAAACGAAAATGCCATGCCCAGCCGCGCCGCAAACAGCCCGCTTTGCCCGCTGCTGCTGAGCAGCCACAGGGCCGGCTGGGTGTCGATTTTCGGAATAGCCTGTACCCGCTCGTGGATGGTTTCGGGCGTCCGGTCATCGCGCAGGTAGGCCTGTAAATCAATCAGTTGCTCGGCAAAAGCTTCTTCCTCAAACTTATTGCTCGGGTTGAGGGCGTAGGCCGTGAGGCGGTCGGCGCCGGGCGCGCGGCCCAGGCCCAGGTCGATGCGGCCGGGGTGCAGGGCCTCGAGCAGCTTGAAGCTTTCGGCGACTTTCAGGGCCGAATAGTGGGGCAGCATCACGCCGCCCGAGCCGAGCCGGATGCGGCGGGTGTGGGCGCCCAGGTGGGCTAGCAGCACCTCGGGCGCGGGGCCGGCCAGGGTAGGGGTATTGTGGTGCTCGCTCACCCAGTAGCGGGAGTAGCCGAGGCGGTCGGCCAGCTGGGCGAGCTGCGTGGTTTCTTGCAGGGCCTGGCGGGCGGTGGCGCCGGGCCGCACCGGCGACTGGTCGAGCACGCTCAGGCGCAGGGCGGGGGAGGCAGGCATAGCTAGCGGGGATAAGAAAACGAGAATCGACCGGGGAAAACATCGGCCTCCGCCGCCTTGTTTCTGGCTCCGAATCCTTTTCCCAGTTCCTCAGTTCTTTATGAGCATTCCCAACGCGCTCGTGCTGCCCGTGGCCGACGGCACCGCCATGCACGCCTACGCCGCCCAGCCCCAGAGCCCGGCCCGCGCCCCCGGCATCATTCTGTTTCAGGAAGCTTTCGGCGTGAACCACCACATCCGGAGCGTGGCCGACCGCCTGGCTGCTGCCGGCTACGTGGTGGTGGCGCCCGAGCTGTTTCACCGCACCGCCGCGCCGGGCCTCGAAATTGCCTACACCGACTTTCCGAGTGCCATGCCGCACTTTCAGGGCATCACGCCCGAGGGGCTGGCCCACGATGCGCAGGCCGCCTACGACTGGCTGCAAGCCCAGCCCAATGTGCAGAAAGACAACATCGCGGCCATCGGCTTTTGCCTGGGTGGCCGGGTAGCCTTCGTGGCCAATACCGTGCTGCCGCTGGCCGCGGCCGTGTCGTACTACGGCGGCGGGCTGCACACCCTAGCCGACCGGGCCAAGGACCTGCACGCGCCGCACTTGTTTTTCTGGGGCGGGCTCGACCAGCACATCTCGAAGGAGAATATCAAGACGATAATCGACGCCGTAGATGCCACCGGCAAGCCCTACATCAATACCGTTATCTCCTACGCCGACCACGGCTTCAACTGCGACGAGCGCCCGAGCTACAGCAAGGACGCGGCCGCCGAGGCCTGGGCGCTCACGCTGGCTTTTTTCAAAGAGAAGCTGGGCGCGTAGGCAGCAGCCCGGCCCATTACCAAAAGCCGGCCGCCGGGCAGCGCTACCCGCGCCGCCGGGCGGCCGGCTTTTGGTAATGGGCCGCAACGTAACCTTTCAACCCCAAATTGCATACAGAGGGGCATGAAACCCACCTCCCGCACTTCTTCCTGGCTTTGGGCCGCTGGCCTGGGGCTAGCCGCCCTGGGTACCACCGTTTGGCGCAATCGGCGCGGCTCGTATGAGCTCACGGGGCGCACTGTGCTCATCACGGGTGGCTCGCGCGGACTGGGCCTGGTGCTGGCCCGCCGCGCCGTGCTCGAAGGCGCCCGCGTGGCCATTTGCGCCCGCGATGAGCAGGAGCTGACCTGCGCCCGCCGAGACCTGCTCGGCTACGGCGGCAGCGAAAAAAACGTGCTTGCCCTGGCCCGCGACCTCACCGACGCGGCCGAGGTGCGCTCGCTGGTGGCCGAAGTCGAGCGCAAGCTCGGCAGCATCGACGTGCTGGTAAATAATGCTGGCATCATTATCGGCGGCCCGCTCGAAAACATGGACGCCCGCGACTTTGAGGATGCCATGAACACGCACTTCTGGGCGCCGTTTCACGCTATGCAGGCGGTGCTGCCGGGCATGCGGCTGCGCGGCGAAGGGCGCATTATCAATATCTCGTCGCTAGGGGGCAAGGTGGCCATTCCGCACCTCACGGCTTACAGCGCCAGCAAGTTTGCCCTGGTGGGCTTGTCGGAAGGCTTTCGGGCCGAGCTGAGCCAGCACGGCATCTACGTGACGACCGTGTGCCCCGGCCTGCTGCGCACCGGCAGCGCTCAGAATGCCGACGTGAAAGGCAACCACGAAAAAGAATACGCCTGGTTTAGCATCGCCGATGCCCTGCCCGGCTTCACGATGAGCGCCGAAGACGCGGCCCGCCGCATCTGGAACGCCGCCCGGCGCGGCGATGGCGAGCTGATTTTGTCGCTGCCGGCCAAGCTACTCGCTACCTTCCACGGCATCGCGCCCGGCACCACAGTCGATATTCTGGCCTGGGTAAACCGCGCCCTGCCCGCCACCGGCGAAAGCGCCGCTGCCAACGAGCGCCGCAAAGGCCACGAGAGCGAAACGGCCCCTACGCAGTCGTTTCTCACCAAGCTCAACCGCGACGAGGCCGCCCGCAACAACGAAAACTTCCCGGTGCGGTAAAGAAAGCTGCCAAGCTACCCATAAAAAAGGCGCTATGTATACCAACCGCGCCTTTTTTATGGCGCCAGCAGTGCCGCCAGCTGCCGCAGCGTTATCTCGGCCGATTTGGCATTGTAGCGGTAGTTTACCAAGCGGTAGCCGGCATCTTCGTAGCTCTGCTGGGCCAGCTTCACATCGACCAGGGTCGAGAGGCCGGCGTCGAGGCGCATCTGCACCAGTTTCAGCAGGTTGCGGGCGGTGGTGTAGCTGGCCTCGGCGGTGTCTACCAGCGCCAGGGTCTGCTCGTAGGCCTCCCAGGCTTTGCGGGCGTTGAGCTGATAGGTTTGCTGCAAGGCGGCGAGCTGCAGGGCGGCCGTTTTGGTGTTCACACGGGCTACGTCCACGCGGCGCCGGTTCACCCCGCCCGAGTAGATGGGTACCGCCAGGCCCAGCCCGGCATAGGGGCCGTAGCTCTGGTTGAAAAGGGTAGTGCCCACCGCGTTCTGGTTGCGGGCGAAGTTGGTGCCGGCGTTGATACCCAGCGAAGGGTAGCGGTTGGCGCGGGCCACGCGCTCCAGCAGCTCATTCACGCGCACTTGGCGGTCGGCGGCCAGCAGCGCGGGATTACGCGCGAGCGAGGCCTGGAGGTCGGCCCAGCGCAGGTCACGGCTCACCGGAATGCTGTCTTCCAGCGCTACGGGCGTGTTCAAATCCAGCGTTAGGGCGCGCAGCAAATCGGCCGTGGCCTGCTGGGCGGCCAGCGCCTGCTGGCCCTGGGTTTCGAGCTGGGCGTTGAGGTCGAGCTGGGCCTGGAAGCGGTCGGCATTGTTGGCTAGCCCCACCGCTTGGCGCGCCTCAATGAGGCGCAGCTTCTGGCGCGACACCTCCACCGAGGCCTGCAAGGTGCGGATGTAGCGCTGCTGCTGCACCACGGCGTAGTATTTCAGGCTCACGTCGGCCAGCACATTCTGCACCGTCGAGTTGAGCTGCAACTCGCTGATTTGCTGCAATTCATCGAGCCGCTTGCGGTTGGCCACCACGTAGCCGCCATTATAGAGCAAGTAGGAGCCCGCTAGCCCAAAGTTGTACTGCGTCGAGCGCGCCCCGGTGCGAATGGTCGTCAGGCCGGTATTAAACTCCTGGTTGGTGTTGTTAATCACCACGTTGTTGCTGCCCGCCAGGGCCAGCGAAGGCAGGCCGCCCGCAAAGCCCAGCGTGTTTTGCAGGCGCTGCACCTCCACCGTATTCTGGGCAATCTGTAGGTCGAGGCTGTTTTTGAGGGCCGTTTGCAGGGCCTCGTGCAAGGTGAGCACCGGCGCTGGCGGGTTGGCTGCTACGGCGGGCGCCGGCACTTTCGGCACGGGCGTTTGGGCCTGGCTGGCGGTGCTGAGGCTGAGCAGCGCAAGGCCGATAATCAATGATTTCATGAAGGACAAACGTAAATGTTTGTCATGCTGAGCTTGCCGAAGCATCTCTACCGCGCCGCTAGGGGGGCTGAACCTAACGAGGCGAGCGAGATGCTTCGGCAAGCGCAGCATGACGTTCTTACTAACTAGTGCCTTAAGCAACTACTTCCGCTGGCTCGGGCATAGGAACAGCATCAGCCGCTACCGGCTTGCGCTCCTTGCCAATGAAGGTGTAGATGGCCGGAATCACCAACAGCGTGAGCACTAGTGAGAACAGGATGCCGCCTACGATAACGGTGCCCAGCGGCTTGCGGCTGGTGCTGGCCGCGCCCAGGCTCAGGGCAATGGGCAAGGCGCCCAGCGCCGTGGCCAGCGAGGTCATCAAAATGGGCCGCAGGCGCTGCTGAGCGGCTAGCCGCACGGCCTCGCGCAGGGGCAGGCCGGCGTCGCGCTGGTGGTTGGCAAACTCGACGATGAGAATGCCGTTTTTGGTCACGAGGCCGATGAGCATAATCATCCCGATTTGCGAGAAGATATTGAGCGTCTGGCCCATCAGCCACAGGCTGAGCAGCGCGCCGGCCAGGGCTAGCGGCACCGTGAGCAAGATGGTGAGCGGGTCGCGGAAGCTCTCGAACTGCGCCGCCAGCAGCAGGTAAATCAGCACGAGGGCTAGCATAAAGGCGAAAGCCGTGTTGCCCGAGCTTTCGGCAAAGTCGCGCGACGAGCCGGTGAGCGCCGTCGAGAAGCTGGCATCCAGCGTTTTGTCGGCAATGGCCTGCATGGCCTTCACGCCGTCGCCCACCGTTTTGCCCTCGGCCAGCTGCGCCGATAACGTCGCCGCTTTCAGGCGGTTGAAGTGGAAAAGCGTGCTGGGGTTCGAATTCTCGACCTGGTGCACCACCGCCGTGAGCGGAATGCTCTCGCCCCGGCTGTTGGTTACGTAGAGGCGGCTGATGTCGGTGGGCGCGCTGCGGGCGTTGCGGTCTACCTGCCCGATAACCTGATACTGCCGGCCATTGAGCAGGAAGTAGGCCATGCGCCGGCCGCCGAAGGCACCCTGCACGGCCGCCACCACATCCTGCGTGGTCAGGCCTAGGTCGCGGATTTTCAGCCGGTCAAACGTGAGCTGCACCTCGGGCTTGTTGAATTTGAGGTTGGCATCGACGTTCTGGAAGGTCGGGTCTTGGCGGGCGGCGGCCAGAAACCTGGGTAGCGCCTCCTTAATCTTATCGAGGTCAGTGTTTTGCAGCACAAACTGCACCGGCACGCTGCTCTTGGCGCCCGAGCCCACGGCGATGGTCTGCTCCTGCACCACGAAAATGCGGGCGTCGTTGAAGCGCTTGGTCTTCTTGGTCAAGTACTTGGCAATGTCTTCCTGCGAGCGCTTGCGCTGGTCGGGCGGCACCAGGCCAGCGCGTACCTGGGCGGTATTAGCGCTGCCGCCGGCGGGCGTGCGGGCAAAAACAAAGTCATTCTCGGGCACCGAGTCGCGCACGAAGTCGGCCACCTGCCCGCTGATTTTCTCCATCGCGTCGAAGCTCGTGCCCTCCGGCCCGGTCAAGACTAGGCGCACACTGCTGCGGTCTTCGAGCGGGGCTAGCTCGGTGGGCAGGCCCCGGCCCACGAAGTAGATGATGCCCGCGCACGCGGCCACCACTACCCAGGCTAGCCCCCGCACCCGCAGAAAGCCACCCACGATGCGCCCGTAGCCGGTTTCCATGCCCTGGAAAAAGGGCTCGGTTTTATCGTAAAACTTGCCGTGGCCGCTGCCTTCTTTGCTGCTGCTTTCGCGGTGCAGCACCACGTTGAGCACCGGTGTGATGGTGAGCGACACGAAGGCCGAAATCAGCACCGCGCCCGCTACCACTACCCCAAACTCGCGGAACAAGCGCCCGGTAAAACCTTCGAGAAAAATAACTGGCAAAAACACCACCGCCAGAGTCAGCGAAGTCGAGATAACGGCGAAGAAGATTTCCTTGCTGCCCTCCAGCGCTGCGCGCCGGATGTCCATGCCTTCTTCGAGCTTGCGGAAAATGTTCTCCGTCACCACGATACCATCGTCCACTACCAGGCCGGTGGCCAGCACGATACCGAGCAGCGTGAGAATATTGATGGTGAAGCCCGCCAGGTACATCACGAAAAACGTGGCAATCAGCGAAATCGGAATGTCGATGAGCGGGCGCAGGGCCGTGAGCCAGTTGCGGAAAAAGAAGAAGATAACCAGCACCACCAGCCCGAAGGAAATAGCCAGGGTTTCCAGCACTTCATCAATCGAGTTGCGCACAATCTTCGTGTTATCGACGATGACGCGCATCTCGATGTCCGACTTGTTTTCCTTCTGCACCTCGGCCAGGCGCTTGTAAAATTCGTCGGCAATCTGCACGTAGTTGGAGCCCGGCTGCGGGATGATGGCCAGGCCCACGGCCGAGGCCCCGTTCAGCTTCCAGGCCTGCTCGTAGCTTTCGGGGCCGAGCACCACGCGGGCCACGTCGCCGAGGCGCACGATACCCGCCTTGTTTTCGCGCAGGATGAGGTTGCGAAACTGGGCCTCGGTGCTGAAGCGGGCCATCGTGCGAATGGTCAGCTCGGTTTGGCCACCGTAGATTTTGCCGGCCGGCACCTCCACGTTTTCCGCGTTCAGGGCCTGCTGCACGTTGGTAAACGACACCTGGTAGGCGTCCATCTTGGCCGGGTCGAGCCACAGGCGCATGGCGTAGCGCTGCTGCCCGAAGATGTTGATGGCCGACACGCCGTTGATGGTCTGGAAGCGCTGCTGCAGGTTGTTCTCGGCAAAGTCGCTCAGGTCCATCAGGCTCTTGGTGCGGCTTTGCACGGCCAGGATGAGGATGTTATCAGAGTTGGCGTCCGACTTCGACACCACCGGCGGCGCGTCAATGTCCTGCGGCAGCGAGCGCACGCCCTGGCCCACCTTGTCGCGCACGTCGGAGGCAGCGGCCTCCAAATCCACGTCGAGGTTGAACTCGACCGTGATATTACTCGACCCTAGCGACGAGCTCGACGTGATGGATTTAATGCCCGGAATGCCGTTAATCTGCTTTTCGAGCGGCTCAGTTATCTGGTTCTCAATTACGTCGGCGTTGGCGCCGGTGTAGGAGGTGCTCACGCTGATAATCGGCGGGTCGATGGCCGGGTAGTCGCGCAGCGCCAGAAACGAGAAGCCCACCCCGCCGAAGAGTATCAGCAGCAGGTTGAAGACCGTGGCGAGCACGGGCCGCTTCAGGGATAGCTCGGAAATATTCATGCTTTAATTAATAGGACAGCGCAAATAGAACGTCATGCTGAGCTTGTCGAAGCATCTCGCGTGCAGCAGTAATTTAATCGTTCAACAGTTTTGATTACTACCCCATGCGAGATGCTTCGACAAGCTCAGCATGACGTTCTTTTTAGGTGGTCTTTATTCTTTTACCTTCGCCTTGCGCACCTTCACCGGCTTGCCGGGCTGGGTGAAGAGCACCCCATTCGTCACCACCGAGTCGCCAGCCGCGAGGCCACTTATCACGGCTATCTGGTCTTCCTGACGGTCACCGGTTTTTACGTCCTGCATCACAGCTTTGCCGTGTTTTACGAGCACCACCTGGTCCGACTTATCGCCGGGCATGATGGCATTGGTGGGCAGCAGCACGCTGCGGCGGGCCGTGCCGGTGGGCACCAGCACCCTAGCGAACGTGCCGGGGCTCACCTGCGCGCCGGCCGGCAGCAGGGCGCGCACCGTGAGGTTGCGGGTAGTTTGGTTGACCTGGCTTTCCTGGGCCTGCACGGTGGCGGCGTAGGTGCGCGGCGGGTTGCCGGCAAAGCGCACCGTGACCACGGTGCCGGGATGTACCAGCCCCCCGTTAGCCTCCGGCAGCGTAAAATCAACTTTAAGCTTGGTATCGGCCTGCAAGGTGGCGATGATGGTAGCGGGCGTGACGTAGGCGCCGGGGCTCACCTGGCGCAGGCCCAGCACGCCGCCGAAAGGCGCCCGAATAACGGTTTTAGCCAGCAGCGCCTGATTGTAGGCGGCATCGGCCTCGGCACTCCGCACTTGGCTCACGGCCAGGTCGTAGTCGGCCTGGTTCACGCCCTGCACTTTAAGCAGCTTTTCGAGGCGGTCTTGCGAGAGGCGGGCCACTTGCAACTGCGCCCGGATTTTTTGCAGGGTAGCCTGCAGGTCGGCGTCGTTGATACGGGCGATTACGGTGCCCTTGCTCACGCGGCGGCCCTCGTTTACTTGCAGGTAGGTGAGGCGGCCGCTCACCTCGGGGTGCAGCTCCACGTAGTCGTTGGCCACCACGGCGCCGTTGGCTTCTACCGAATCGGTCACGGCCGAGGGGCTAGCCACCAGCACATCCACGAGGGCGGGGCCGTTGTTCTTTTTGGCGTCTTTGCCGCCTTTCTCTTCGGTTTTAGAATGGCAGCCGGCCAGCAGGGCCAGCGCACCGGCTAGCAGCAGCGGAGCCGCGCCCACGCGGGACGCCGCAGGCAGGGCCGCAAAAAAAAAGCGCATACGGGAAATTAGTTGGAAATCAGCCGCTAGCCCCGCAAAGAGCCCGGCGACCAGCCGAAGGTCAGAAAACAGCAGGCGCAAAGTTCGGGTTCAAGTGCGCGGGCGCAAGGACGCGCCCGCGCGCCGGGGGTTGCGCCGCCGGCCCCGTATTTTCACCGCCATGAAAAAGCCCGCTAGCCCACCCCCCGGCCAAACCACGCCCGCGCCCGAGCGCAACTACTTTGCCGACGTGCACGAGGTAGTGCGCCTGGTGCCGCCGGGCCGCGTCACGAGCTACGGCGCCGTGGCGCACTACCTGGGGGCTACGCGCGGCGCGCGGGCCGTGGGCTACGCCCTCATGGCCTCCAACCTCGATGCCATCACCCACCAAAAAGACGCGCCCGTGCCCGCGCACCGCGTCGTCAATCGGCTAGGGCAGCTCAGCGGGCGCCACCATTTTCCTACCCCCACCGCCATGCAGGAACGCCTGGAGGCCGAGGGCGTGCGGGTGGAGGACGACGTGGTAGTGGAGTTCAAGAAGCTATTCTGGAACCCGGCCACCGAACTGGGGTAGGGCCGACTGGTTATTCTGCAAAAGCAAAAAGCTGCTGGGAGACGGGCTTCCAGCAGCTTTTTGTAGGTAAGAATGGGCCGTTACTTATTGGCCTTAACAGGTACTTGGGCTACGTGCACGTACGAAATCTGCCAGGTAGTGCCCTGCTTATGGCTCTGTAACATGTACGAGCCGCGCACTGAGCCACCTGCCGGGTAGGCCGCTGTTGGTTTGAGGTCGGCGGAGAAGTAGCCCGTAGTGTAGCCCATCATTGCATCGCCGCCCGAGCGCAAAGGGGTAAGTTTCAGATTGGTGGTGGTGCTGAATGAATCCTTAAGCCAGTAAGTGCTGAGCGAGTCCCGGCCGCTTAGCGCAGATGTAGTGCCGAGCAGCCGCACATTTTTTGCCAGGCAGGCGGTGGCTTTGGCCATATCCTGCTGCTGCAAGGCATCGGCAAACTGTTGATACAAGGCGGCCATCGTGGTTGGCCCGGCCGCGGCGGGGCGAGGAGCGGCAGGTACGCTGGTGCTGCCGGCGCCAAATGCCAGGAGCGTGGCCGCAGCCAGGAGGGGTAGGGAAGCTTTCATACGCTGCTAGAAGGAGAAAGGTGAGTGCCAAATCTAGCAGAAAATCAAGTAGTTAGTATGCTTAAAGCAAGATAAAATGGTAAAACAGGTAGAAATACCTGCTTCTGCCGCGCTACTTGCCCGCCACGCCCGGTGCGGCCAGCGCTACGGTTTTAGGGTCTACCGTAATCTCGGCTAAGCGCTTTTCCACGGCGGGCGTCAGGCTGGCCTGGTAGCGGCCGTGCAGATACTGGGCCAGGAATTTCTCGGAGGCCGCAATCATCGCCAGGTTGTTCACGGGGCGGGCAAAGCCGTGGCCTTCGTCGGGGGCCAGCAGGTACTGCACGGGGTAGTTGCGGTCGCGCAGGGCCACCACAATCTGGTCGGCCTCGGCCTTGTTCACGCGCGGGTCGTTGGCGCCCTGCACCACCATGAGCGGCGTTTTTATTTTATCGGCCGAGTTGAGGGGCGACTGGCGCTTGAGCTGGGCTCGGCCGGCCTCGGTACCGGGGTCGCCCATGCGCTCATAAAATTGCTTGCGAATCGGCTCCCAATAAGCCGGAATCGAGTTGAGCAGCGTCATCAAATTGGATGGCGCTACGATGGCCACGCCCGCCGCGTAGAGGTCGGGCGTGAAGGCCACGCCCGCTAGGGTGGCGTAGCCGCCATACGAGCCGCCCATGATGCCCACCCGCTTCGGGTCGGCAATGCCCTGGGCCACCAGGTATTTCACGCCCCAGGTCAGGTCGTCCTGCATTTTCTGGCCCCACTCGTTGTTGCCGGCGTTCAGGAATTTCTTGCCGTAGCCGGTGCTAGCCCGAAAATTGGGCGAGAGCACCGCGTAGCCCCGGTTGGCCAGAAACTGGTGGAAAACATTGAAGCCGTAGGCATCGCGCCCCCACGGCCCGCCGTGCGGGAAAATGACGACCGGCAAGTTCTTGGCCGGCACGCCCTTGGGCAGGGTCAGGTAGGCCGGAATCTCCAGGCCGTCCGACGACTTGTAGCGCACCACCGTCATGGGGGCTAGCGTGGCGGGTAGCAGCAGTGGCCGGGTCTGGTACTGCTGGGTGAGTTTTTTAGTCTGGCGGTCAAATAGATAGGCCGTGGTGGGATGGGTGGCGTCGCTGGCATTGAGCAGCCACAAACGCTCGTCGGTGGTGTGCGACGCCGGGTACACCTCAAGGCCCGGCAGCTGGGCCGCCACGGCTTTGAAATCCTGCTCGAAACCTTTGTCGAGCCACACGCGCCGCAGCCGGTCGTCGGTGAAGTCAAGAAAAACCGGCTGGTGCGTCTTCTCCGATAGCACCAGCTCGCCGGCATCCACGCGGTGCAGCGGGTCGGCGGCAAATATGCTTTCCTGGCCCGTGGCCGGGTCAAAGAGCATGATTTCCGAGCGGTCGCGGGCCTCCCCTTTATTGGTAGTCAAGTAAATATGCTGGTTATCGGGCGCGAAGCCCACCACGTTGCTTTCCTCATTGAGCGTGGTGCGGTAGAAGGGCGTGAGCTGGTCGCCGGCCACGCGCAGCCACTCGGTGCTGCCATCGGGGTTCGAGCGCGAGGCTAGCCGCAGCTGGTCCTGCCAGTCGAAAACCCAGCCCGTGAGGCGGTCGTTGTTCTGGCGCACCAGCGTTTTTTCGCCAGTGGCCAGGTTCAATTTATACAAGTCGTGCCAAGCCTTGTCGCGGTCGTTGAGGCCGATAAACAGCGCGTTAGGGTCATTGAGCGGCGCGTGGTAGATGACGACCCGCACGCCCTTCAGGCCAGTCAGGTCGCGGGCAGTGGGCACAACCTGGCCGGCGGGCAGCGCGGCGGCCGGGTCCACGGCGTAGATATTGAAATTCTCGTCGCCGCCCTTGTCCTGCGCATACAGCAGATACCTGCCATCGCGGCTCCACGAGTAGCTGCGCACCGGCCGGGCCTGGTCGTTGGTCATGGGCCGGGCCTTGGCAAAGGGTTCGCTCAGGCCCTTCACCCAGATGTTGCGCGTGCCATTATACGGCTTGATAAACGACAGAAACTTGCCGTCGGGCGAGAGCTGCGCGCCCGACACCTCGGGGTCGCCAAACAGCAGCTCGCGGTCGATGAGCGGCACGGTGGCTTGCTGGGCCGCGCCAGGGTACGGCGCACCGGCCAAGGCCAGCAGCAGGGCTAGCCAGATTGTAAGTGTTTTCATGGGCTGAAATAGGTTGAGGTTCAGCCGCTAAGGTAATCGAAAGAGGGGTTGATTTATTCTTTATGGAAGAATTTTTAGGATATTAGCTAGTACCGCTCGGTCATTGCGCAAACCAATTGGCACCGGTCTACTTCACCAGGCGGTTGAGGGCGGCCGCGCCCGCCGCGTCTTTTACCTGGCGCAGGGGCTCGGGGGCAGTAGCGCGGCATTCGAGGTAGGTGGGCGCCTCGGCGGTGGGCGTCACGGGCAGGTACACGGCGGGGCCGGCAGCGGGCAGCAGGCACACCCGCAGCGGCTGCTCGCTGGCCGGCTCAAAGGTGAGGTAATCGCCGGGCACCAGCTCCCGGGCGGGCTGGTCGTCGGCCAGCCGAATGCGCACGGCCGGCCCCTTATCGCCGCGCGGCCGGTACACAAACAGGTGCGTGGGCCGCACGGCCGCCCCCGGCTTTTCGGCTAGGGTAGGGGCCTGGTCGAGGGTGGCGGTGCCGGGCAGCAGGTGCAGCGTAAACAGCGCCCGGCGCTCCAGCGAGGGCGCGCTGGCGCTGGCCAGCATGCTGCCCATGAGCAGAGAATTATTGAAGGCCCGCCCATTCACGGCCCGGCTGTACTGCGGGTCATCGCCCACCTGGCCGTAGTACACAAAGCCCGGTCCCTGGCGCCGCAGCCGGTAGTAGTTGCGCTCGCGGCGAAAATAATAGTCCTGGCCATCGCAAAAGCCCCAGGCATCCGTAATCAGTTTAAGCTTATTGCCAGCCAGATGGCGGTATACTTTTACCTCCGAGTCGCCAGCCCACTCGGTACTTAAATAGGGATGCTTCTCCACGTCTGGGAGGCTGGGCTCGCTGGGCCGGTTATTCCAAAACTCAACGAGCGAGTGGTAAATGCCGGGCTGCGGCGAGATTTCGGGCTGCAGGATGGGCAGCTGCTCTCCGGGGTGAGAAGTAGGGACCAGCACATAGGCTGCGGGGTAGCTGGGGCCGGCGGGCAGCCAGGCCGCCTGGTTGCGGGCCAGGGCGGCGGCATCGAGCAGTAGCTCGCCCAGGTTGTCGGCGTGGTGCTTGGTGGCATCGGCAAACAGGCTGCGGGTGGACTGCTCGTGCACCTGGGCAAAGCGCGCCACCAGGCGGTAGGTGCTATCGGGCTACGGCGCATAGAAGTCGGCGGTGCAGCCGGCCACGGCGGTTTCGACCCGGCCCAGGGTCTCGGCTATTTCGAGGCCGGTGAGGCGCAGCACCAGCGGCACCGCGCCGGGCTGGCCGGGTGCGTAGGCAGTAAAAAACGGCTGCAACGTGGCCCGCACCCCCGCCCGAAACGTGGCCGGCAAGGGCAGCACCTCGCCCCGGCTCACGCTGCCCAGGCTAGCCCGCTGCGCCCGCGCATCGACCACGCGGGCAACGTAGGCCGGCCCCGGCGCCAGCGGCGCGCGGGCGGTGGGCGCAGCCAGGTAATAGATGCCCTGGGCAGCTAGCGCGCCCATGCTGAACCCGCTAAGGGCTAGCCAAATAAAAAAACGGGAGAGCATAAGTCGCCTAAGTAACCAACTGAAAATGGCTTTCCAGCTTAGTTGCAATACTAGCGATTTTTGCTGAACTCTTGCGCCGTGCTGGCTAGGCCGCCTGGCTTAGGTGGCAGTCCTTATACTTCTGGCCCGAGCCGCAGGGGCAGGGCGAGTTGCGGCCCAGCACTTTCTTTTTGGCGCGCAGCTGGCGCAGCCACTGGCGCGGGTCGAGGTGGCGGCCGTGGGCGGTCAGCGTCTGCTCGGGGTGCTGGCGCAGGGCCTGGGCCAGCAGGTCGAATAGCTCGGGGTGATGCTCCTGGAGCTTTTCGGGCCGCTCGAAGAAATACTCGTTCACCACCGCAAAAAACTCAGCTTCGTTGGTGCCACCGTAGGCATCGATATCGGAGTGGCCGGCCCGGATGGCGGCCAGCTCGCGCTGCATCACTGCGGCCCAGGGCTGGCGCAGGGCGGGTGGCAGGCCCGCGCCGGGCACGCCGTCAATCTGCCCGTCGGCTTCGTCTACGAGGTGGGCAAATTCGTGCACGCCCACGTTGTGCTTGTCTTCGGCGTCGGCAAAGCCCTGCACCAGGGCCGCCCGGCTCAGGCGCATGTACTGCGAGGTCTGGAAGCTTTGCACCGACCCTAGCAGGGTGCCTTGCAAGGGTTTCATTTCCTGGTCGGGGCGGGTTTCGAGCTGCCAGGCATCGGGCACTATCAGCACTTCGTGCAGCGTCGGGTATTCCCAGCCCGGAAAGCCAAATACCGGAATGACGGCCGCCGCCGCCGTGAGCACGCGCGTAAGGTCATCGACCTCGGTTTGCACGCCGGTGAGGCGTGTGCGGGCCAGAAACAGCTGCATGGCCTGCTCGAAGCGGGTTTTTTCGCGCCCCTCCAGGCCGTCGTAAAAGGCCACGTTCTCCGTGAGAAGCGTGCGCCAAGCGGTTGGAAACGGCATGGCTAACGCCGCCCGGCGCCGACGGGCATCGGCCGTGAGGTAGCGGTAAAAAAAGAAAAGCACAGCCAGCAGCGCGGCGCCAGCCAGAAAATACGAAAGCGACATGGCCGCCTTAACGGCGGCCCGGCGCCGGGGGTTGGCGGCGAAGTTTGCCTTTTCATGCGCAAATTTGCGGCGTACCCACTTCCGTTGTCTTCCCCCTGCCTGCCCCCATGAACGCCGCCGAACTGAACAAAGCCCTGCTGGCCCTGATTGAGAAGAAAGCCGAGCTGCACACGCTCACCTACGACGACGCCCGCTACGACGACGTGGAAGAAGCCCTGCACGACCTCGAAGACGACTTCAACGACGACTATGGCCCCGACCTCGAAGCGGCCCTCGAAAAAGTGCACCTCGACCTCAAGTCGGATACCGACGTGCTGCTGCCCACCGCCTACCTGCCTGCCACCGAAAAGCCGCAGAAGGAAGACGGCGTCTGGATTGACTCCGAAAAGTACCCCGGCCGCGTGCGCCTCGTGCTGCGCGCCAACCCGCCCCGCTTCGTGCTCACCACCAGCAAAGGCCAGGAGCACGAGCTCTGGAAAGCGTAGTTTTTGCGGCATTAATCACCAAGCCGCCCCGGCTGCCGGCTGCCATGCCGGTGGCCGGGGCGGCTTGGTGATTAGTGCCGTAGGCTGCGCGAGGCTAGCTAGGGTGGGAGTCAGTGGCCCGGTGCCGGACTACCGACTGCCGGGCGCCTTCCTTGGCGCTGGCCAGCGAGTCGTAAACCTGGGTATGCAGGTCGGCCCGGTCGCGGTTGTGGCGGGTTTCGTCGATGTAGCGCTGGGTGGCAATCTGGCCAAATACTGTTTCGGCCACCACTACGCTCACTTCGCGCAGGCCGGCGGCAGTGGCGCGGGAATTAAACTCGGCAACGAGCCAGGCCTGCGCCTTGGCCGGAATCGCGCCCATCTGCCGCACATCACCGACCCAACCCCATGGGTTTCCGGAACTGGAGTGCGCTTCAAAATATTCTAAGGCAAAGCCTTGCAGGGTAATAAACTCGGTGGCATTGGCAAAGGCGTGCCACTGGGTAATAACGCACGGTACGCTGGCATCGACCAGCACCACGCCGTAGGGTTCAGAGAAAATAAGTTGGTCGCTCACGGGGCAGAAAGCAGGCAGAATAGAGGGGCGGAGTTAATAAGCTGGTAATACTGCCAAGGCTGCAACGGGCTAGCTGAGTAGGAATAAAACCCTGGTTGGCGGAAGCATAAACCCCCAAACAGGCGGCTGGAATGGCAGCTTGCCGCGTAATAAAACGCCCGTCTACGTCTGGGTAAAGGCTCAGGTTGCAGGCTGGCCGGCTTCAACTCAAAAAAAAGGCAGCAGTCCCGCGCCGGACTGCTGCCTTTTTTTTGAGCCGACCCTGGCCGACGCTACATGAAGTCGCTCAGCTCCAGCCAGCGCTCACCTTTGGCATCGAGTTCTTTATCAACGGCTTGCAGACGGGCCGGCCAGTCAATCAATTCCTGGCGCGAGCCGTGGCCGGTGGCCAGGCTAGCCACGAGCTGCTCCTTTTCCTTTTCGAGGGCCGCAATATCTTTCCCTAACTGTTCAAACTCCTTCTTCTCGGCAAAGCTGGCGCGGCGCTTGGGCGGCGCGGCCACTACCGGGGCCGGCGCGGGGCTGGGGCTAGCCGCCACCGCTTTGGCGGCGGTGCGGGCGGCCTTGGCGGCTTTCTCCTCGGCTTCGAGCTCGGCCAGCTCGTCGCGCTCGGCCAGGTAGTCGCGGTAGTCGGTGTAGTTGCCGGGGAAGTTGAGCACGGCCCCGCCCGGCTCCAGCACAAACAGGTGCTCGGCCAGGTTGTCGAGGAAATACCGGTCGTGACTCACGATGAGCAGGCAGCCCGAAAAATTCAGCAGGAAGTCTTCCAGAATATTGAGCGTGCCCAGGTCCAGGTCGTTGGTGGGCTCGTCAAGAATGAGGAAGTTGGGGTTTTTCACCAGCACGCGCAGCAGCTGCAGGCGGCGCTTTTCGCCGCCGCTCAGCTTGCTCACCAGCGTATACTGCTGGGCCGGCGGAAAGAGGAAAAGCGTCAGGAACTGGCTGGCCGTGAGCACGTCGCCGTTGGCCAGCTCCACCACTTCGGCCACTTCCTTCACGATGTCGATTACGCGCTGGCTGGGGTCAAATTCCAACTCCGTCTGGGTATAGTAGCCGAACACGGTGGTTTGGCCCACGTCCACGGTGCCGCTGTCGGGCTGAAGCTTGCCGGTCAGCATGTTGAGCAGCGTGCTCTTGCCCGCGCCGTTGGGCCCGACCAGCCCGATGCGGTCCTTCTTTTTAAAGACGTAGCTGAAATCATCGAGCACCACCTTATCGCCAAACTTCTTGTTCAAGTGCTCGGCTTCGATGATTTTGCCGCCCTGGCGGGTGGTTTTCACGCTCAGCTCCAGCTGCTGTTTGCTAAGGTTGGTGCTGGCCTTTTCCTTGGTCACGTAGAAAGCGTCGATGCGGGCCTTCTGCTTGGTGCCGCGCGCCTGGGGCATGCGGCGCATCCACTCCAGCTCCTTTTTGAAGAGTTGGCGCGCCTTCTCTACTTCAGTGGCTTCGCGCATTTCGCGGTCGGCCTTTTTCTCCACGAAGTAGGCGTAGTTGCCCTGGTAGCGGTACATCTGGCCCTTGTCGAGCTCCACAATCTCGTTGGCTACTTTGTCCAGAAAGTACCGGTCGTGGGTCACCATCAGCAGCGTGAGGCTGGGCGAGTTGAGGCGGTTTTCGAGCCACTCGATAGTGGCCAGGTCGAGGTGGTTGGTGGGCTCGTCGAGCAGCAGCACGTCGGGCTCTTCGATAAGCACCCTGGCCAGGGCCACGCGCTTGCGCTGCCCGCCGCTCAGCTTGCTCACGTTGCGCTGTAGCAGCTCGCCCAGGATGCCAAGCTTACCCAAAATCTGTTGCACCTGGCTTTCGTAGTCCCAGGCGTTGAGGGCATCCATGCGCTCCATCACCTTTTGCAGTTCGTCGGGGTCGTGGTCGGGGTCGTTCACGACGTGCTCGTAGGCCTTCACGGCGCGCAGTGTGTCGTTCTGGCTGGCGAAGATGGTTTCCTCCACCGTCAGGCTTTCGTCGAACACCGGCTGCTGGCCCAGGTACGTGACCCGGATGCCCTGCCGGCGCGTAACCAGGCCAGTATCAGGGTTTTCCAGCCCGGCCAGCACGCGCATGAGCGTAGTTTTACCGGTGCCATTAATGCCCACAAAGGCTATACGCTGTCCTTGTTGCAGCCCAAAGTTTAGGTTTTGAAATAGCCAGCGGTCGGCGTAGTTCTTCGAGATATTCTCGGCGGATAGCAAATTCATAAGTCTTGCAAAGGTACGGCGGGGGTAGGGCGCTGGCGGGGCACATTGCCGCAATAGTTGCGGCAATGTGCCCCGCCGGAAAACAAAGTAGCTTCTTCCAGCACCAACGAGCCACGGACACAAGATACTTTTGAGGGAATTCTACCCTCTTAACTTTCTCATGCTAAGAAAACTACTTCTTTTGCTGCTGCTGACCGCAGCAACTGGCCGGCCTGCCCACGCCCAGCGCGCCAGCCACGTCATCAACTCCGTGCCCGAGCTGACCGACTCCATCCGGCGCGTGATGGTCAAAGAGCACATTCCGGGCTTGATGCTGGTGCTGGCCACCCGCGACTCGGTGCTGTATGCCGGTGGACTGGGCGAAGCTAATAGCACGACGCACCAGCCCGTTACGGCTCACACGCTGTTTCGCATCGGCTCCATTACCAAGAGCTTTATTGCGCTAGGCCTGCTGCAACTCATTGAGCAGGGCAAGCTGCACCTCAACGACGAGGTCCGCAAAATTGCCCCCGAAGTGCCCATCGATAATCCTTGGGAAACTACCGACCCCGTGCGCGTGGTGCATTTGCTAGAGCATACTGCCGGCTTCGACGATATGGGCCTCAACCGCTTCGGCAACTACACGGCTACTGACCTGCCAGGCCGGGCTAGTGTCGAGCTATACCGAGATGAGCTGCGCTGCCGCTGGCGGCCCGGCGAGCGAATGGCCTATTCTAACCCCGGCTACCAAATAGCTGGCTATCTGCTGGAAAAGTTTAGTGGCCAATCTTATGAACAGTATTTGACGCAGCATTTTTTGCGTCCGTTGGGCATGCCTGATGCTACGCCCACCCGGCGCCCGGGCGCCTTGCCGCAGCTTGCGCAGGGCTACACCTACACCGGCGGCCGCTACGAGGCCAACCCGCCATTTGCCCTCTACCCCGGCGCGAGTGGTTCCATGAATGCCTCGGCGGCCGATATGGCCCGCTACGTGCAGTTCTTTCTGCATGATGGCCGCACCGCCGCTGGCACTGCGCTTGTGCAGCCGGCCAGCCTGCGCGAGATGGAAACCATGCACAGTACTCTAGCTGCCCGCAACGGCCAGCCTACTGGCTATGGCCTGGCCAACTATGCCGTAACGGTGGAAGGCAAGGCCATTTATCGGGGGCATGGCGGGGCTATCCCGGGCTTTATTTCGGCCCTGGGCTACAACCGGGAGCTGGGCGTAGGCTACGCGCTCTCGAACAACGGCAACCACCGCAAGAGCCGCATCGAGCTGCTGGTGCAGCAGTTTCTGCTACGGCAGGCGCCTGCTAGCCTGCCGCCCGCCCCGGTGGCGCTGGCCACCACCCAAGCAGCGGCTTACCTGGGCCACTATCGCGTGGCGGCCCCGCGCTACCAGAAGGATTTAGGCACGATAGTAAGCGTTTACAGCCTGGAGCGGCGCGGCCCCTTGCTCGTACTACAGCCGCTGATTGGCAAGCCCGACACACTACTGGCTACGGGCCCGCACCTGTTCCGGCATCCGTCCGAGCTGGTAGCCAGCACCGTATTCACCCACGATGCCGATGGCCACCGCGTGCTGATAACCGGCACTACTCCCGCGCAGTATTACCTGATAGAGGCGGGTAGCTGGTGGTGGCTGGCGCCAGCTTTGTTAGCCCTGAGCGGGTTGCTAGCGGTTACAGCCAGCCTCGCGGGGCTGGTGTGGCTCGTGTATGCGTTGCGGCGGCGCCTGCCCCGGGCGCAGGTGTTGCCCCGGTTGCTGCCGCTGCTGGCCACGCTGGCTGTTGTGGCCACCGCCTGGGCTTTCACTAGCGCCTCCACAAAGCTGGACCACCTGGGGCGCGTTAGCGCCGAATCGGTGCTCATCTTCATGGGGCCGCTGGCCTTCACTGCGTTCGCGCTGGCCGGGCTGGCGTTGCTGCTGGTTCGGTTTCGCCAGTTTCGCAGCCGCCTGGCGGCCTGGTACCTGCTGTTTACGTACGGCGGGCTGTGCTTTCTGGTGGCAGTGCTGGGTGCCTATAGCTGGCTGGGCATGCGGCTGTGGAGCGTGTAGCGCCTCAGCTAGCGGCAGCTCTACCTAGCTTGTCACTATAGAAAAAGCCCGGCCGAGATTTATGGCCGGGCTTTTTGCGTACAGGGTTTGATGGCCGATGCTTATTGCAGGGCGGCCAGGCTCTTCTTGATGCGTCCAAACGCCTCCGTTAGCTTGTCATCGGCCGCCGCCGTGCTGAAGCGGATGCAGGCGGGGGCGCCAAACGAGTCGCCGCTCACGGCCGCAACGTGCGCGTCGCGCAGCAGGTACAGCGCCAGGTCCGACGAATCATTGATAACTGCGCCATCGGGCGCGGTGCGGCCGAAGAACGCCGACACGTCGGGGAAAATATAGAATGCGCCGTCGGGCGTGGGCGTTTTCAGGCCCGGAATGTCTTTTACCAGCCCTAGCACGAGGTCGCGGCGGCGGTGATAGGCCTGCACCATCTCATCGGCTGATGAGCGGCCGCCTTGCAGCGCGGCTAGCCCGGCGCGCTGCGCAATAGAGCAAGTGCCCGAGGTAATCTGGCTCTGGAGCTTGTCGCAGGCGGCGGCCACGGCCGGGTGCGCGGCCAGGTAGCCCAGGCGCCAGCCCGTCATGGCGTAGCCCTTCGAGAAGCCGTTGATGGTGATAACCTGGTCTTTCACGGCATCGAACTGCGCCAGGCTCACGTGCTCATCGGTGAAATTGATGTACTCGTAAATCTCGTCGGCAATGGCAAAAATGCCGGGGTGGCGCGCCAGCACCTCAGCAATGGCCCCTAGCTCGGCCCGGCTGAACACGGCGCCCGTGGGGTTGCAGGGCGAGGAGTACATCACGGCCTTGGTGCGCGGCGTGATGGCGGCCTCAAACTCGGCGGCCGTCACCTTGTAGTCGTTTTCGAGCGCGCCCATAATGGGCACGGCCACGCCCTCGGCCAGCTCCACCTGCGCGGCGTAGCTCACCCAATAAGGCGAAAAAATGATGACTTCGTCGCCGGGATTCACCAGCGTCATAATGATGTTGCTGAGGGCCTGCTTGGCGCCGGTGCTCACCACAATCTGGTTGGGAGCGTAAGTTAAGTGGTTCTCGCGCAGTAGCTTATCACAAATGGCTTGGCGTAAATCTAAGTAGCCCGGCACCGGCGTGTAAAACGTAAAACCGTCGTCAATCGCCTTCTTGGCCGCGTCCTTGATATACTGTGGCGTCTGAAAGTCGGGCTCGCCGAAGCTCAGGTTAATCACGTCCACGCCCTGGGCGGCCAGCTCACGGCTTTTCTTGGCCATGGCGATGGTGGCCGATTCCTGAATCTGGAGAATGCGGTCGGAGAAATACGCAGTGGGGTCGGCCGGCGCGGCAGCCGGGGTAGCGGTACTAGGCGACATAATCTTATACAAAAAAGAAGGATGCGAATTGCAAAAGTATTGGCCCGCGCGGGGTTGCGAGCGTTGCGGGTCTTTATTTTACAAAATAAACCGGTGCCTGCCGGGCTGGCTTCCGGCTGGCCCCGGCGCGGGCTAGGCCGCGCCGTAGCTTTGCAGCTAGCCAATGCAGTTGGCTGCCCCCCTTGTTGCTAGCCCTGTTATGTCTTCCGCCGACCTGCCCGCTACCAAAATCCTGACTTTCCTCTCGGCGCCCGCGCCGGCCGGCCACCAAGCCACGCCCATTCCTTTCACCAAAGCCGAGCTACTGGCCTTTCCGGAAGTAAAGGCGTGGCTGGCAAAGGGCTACGAGCTTGATAGCTTTGAAAACAAGCTCTCGCCCAAAAATCCGTCGCAAGTCATCTTGCTGGTAGTATTATCGCGGCTAGGCTAGGAATTGCTTATTTATGGAAGCTGTATAGGAGTTGACCCTGACACTCGGTATTATTATCGGAAACGCCCAGGCCTAGCGCCGGGTACGCAGCAGAAGTGCAAAGCCGTAGAGCGTGACCACGAGCACGCCCAGCGCCGAGAGAATGGCCACGGCATCGCGCACGTTTTTGCCGGCCCAGTCCAGGAGGAAAAACTTGTGCAGCACGGCAAAGGACAGGCCCTCGCGCCGGTCGCCGTCGGTGACGAGGGCGGCTAGCCGGCCGCTAGCGGGCTCCACGTACAGGGCCGTGTGCTCGGGCGTGGCAAAGGCCAGCTTCATCACCGGCAGGCGCTTATTAACGAAGCCGTACTCGCCGGCGAACTTGGTTATCAGCTCGGGGCTAAGCAGGTTGCTTTGGGCCGAGGGGGGCTAGCGGCCGCCGGGCCGATGGCGGCGGGCGTTTCGGCCGTGAGGCTAGGGGCGATGCAGCAGTCGGGGAGGGCGCCGTCTTCGGCGGCGCCAGTGGCGGTGGCTGGCGCGGCCTGGCCATTAAGCTTCAGCATAAATTCCTGGCCCAGCTCGCGGGCGTACAGCAGCTCACCATCGGGCAGCAGTTGGCCGTCGCGGGTGCTGCGGTACTGCACGGCTGCCGGGCTGCCGGCCGCGCCCTGGCTAGCCAACCGATAGTAGGGCTGGCCCGCCACCCGCACCAGCGACACGCGCTGCACCGGCGCCGGGCCGGCTAGGGCCTCGGCGAGCGGCCAGGTCAGCTCGCTGGCGGCGAAGCCCGACACGCGGGCCACGGTGTCGCGGCGGTCGGGCGTAAGCTTTTGCCAGAGGTGGTACGAGGCGCTCAGGGCAAAGGTGAACGTGACGAATGCCACCCACAGCCCCAGCGAGCGGTGCCGCCGGCGCAGCCAGCCTACCTGGTCGTGGGCCGAGCGGGGCTGCCGCAGTTTCTTCCGCACAAAGCCGTAGATGACAAGCCCGCTCAAGGCCGACAGCCAGATGATAGTCGTAAACACCAGCATGATGCCCAGGTGCCAGGGCCGCGGCAGCGCATCGAGGAAGTCCCAGTTGTGCAGCATGCCAAACACCCGCAAAAAGCGGGCGCGGGCCGTATTATTAAACGTGCCCATCCGGCTCTGCTCGGTTTCAATGAACACGGCCATGCCATCGGGCCTGGCGAAGGTGATTTTCCAAACCGGCAGCAGGCGGTTGATAAACTTGTAGTCGCTGGTGTAGTGCGTCAGGCGCGTGGCGCTGGCCACGGCCGAGGTCGAGTCGGCTAGCAGGTAGCGGGCCACGTCTTCGGCGTAGGCGCGGTCGCCCTGGGGTAGCTCCTGGCCGGTAGCAGTGGCAAAATAGCGCAGCCGGCCCCGAAAGTCAGTAACCTGATAATAAGGCTGGTGGCGGTACTGCACCACGCGCAGGTTTTGGATGGCCGCCAGGTGGTGCCGGGCCAGCAACCCGGGCACGGGCAGGGCTAGCGCGGCAGCTTGCAGCGGCGGCGCGGGCACGGTTTCGTGGGCGATGGGCGGCCGCAGCCAGTTCGACATCAGCGGGTGCGAAATGCCGCTGAGCGTCCACATCAGCACCGGCAGCAGCGTGATGAGGCCCAGCACCCGGTGCCAGCGGTACATGTTGCGGCCCACTAGGCGCCGCAGCGGCGAAGCTGCTGGGCGGACCGGCGGGGTTGAAGTTGTTTGCATGAAAAATAGTGGGATGTAGCGTAGACTCTGCGAGTCTGCGCGTGGGGCATTTAGCTAGCTATCGTGCGACGCGCGGACTCGCAGAGCCCACGCTACAGTCTACTCCCGCGCCTTGGCGGCGAACGTGTACCCTAGCCCCACGGTGACGGTGCGCGGCGCGGCGGCGGCGTAGGTGGTACCGTATTGATTAGTAGTAGCGTTCACGGCGTAGAGCGCATTGCCCAGGTTCACCACGTTGGCCCACACCTCCAGGCCGCGGGCCACCGCTTGCGGCAGGCGGTAGCCCAGGCGCAGGTTCAGCAGGTTGTAGCCGGCGTAGGTTTTGGTGTTGGCCGTGTTGGTATAGAACTGGCCCACGCGCTGGTACTCCAGCCCGAGGCGGGCGCCGGGCGCAAAGCGCGGCTTGTAAAACACCTCCGCGTTGGCTAGCCAGTTGGGCGCGCCCACCATGCGGTTGCCGGCGTAATCGCGGTTACGGCCCTGCACTACCTCGCTGTAATCGAGGTAGGTATGGCGGACGTTGGTGCCGCTGAGGCGGAAGTTTACTTCCGGCACCGGCGCATACGTCAGGGTGTACTCGATGCCCTGGTGGCGGGTGGCGCCCACGTTTTCGCTCTGCGTGGTATTGTCGGCCTGCAAAAGGCTCACGATTTCGTTGCGCCCTTCCATCTGGTAGAGGCTCAGGTCAATATACACCTTGCGCTCAAATAAGGCGACCCAGCCGCCGGCCTCATAATTGGTGAAATTGGCCTGCTTCAGCTCAATAGTCTGGCGCGAGCTGTAGAGGCTGCCCGTTTCGGGCGGCTGGAAGCCGGTGCTGAAATTGGCGTACAGGCCCTGGGCCGGCCCTAGCGCGTAGGTCAGGCCGAGCTTAGGCGCCACAATGTTGTACACGTTGTCCTGGCTAGCCTTCTTGCTGGTTTGGCTGCCGCTCAGGTTGTTGCTGAACTTGTACTGCACGCGGTCGTAGCGCAGGCCGCCCACCAGGCGCAGTGCCTCGGTGGCCTGCACCTCATACTGGGCGTAGGCCGCCACGTTGGAGAGGTTGATTTTGTAATCGTCAAGGTAGCGGCCGGTGTCGGTGTAGCCAGTGTAAAAATTATTTGCTACATCCTTCTGAATCGTCAGAAAACGCGCGTAGTATGTGCTCGGGCTGAAATCGGCATACGCCCCCACGATGAGGCGCGAGTTCAGGAAACCCAGGTCGGCGCGGTGCTGCGCCAGCGCCCCGTAGCTGTGAAACGACTGGTTATTAACCTGCCCCGTCGAGCTTTGGTACGCGCCGTTCACGCGCACGTCGGCGATATAGTAGCTCGGCAGCTGGCCGGTCGAGTTGTAGCGCGTGAAGGCCGTGAGGGCCGTTTGCTGGCTAGGGCTCCAGTCGTGCTCCAGGCGCAGGCTGGCGCGCACGGCCGTCACCTCGCGGTTGGTGAAGCGGTTGTTGCTCTGGTAAGTGCGGCTGTAGAAGTGCGCGCTGTCGAGCGTGCCCGGCGTTTGGGTGTAGAGGTAATTGTAGCTGCCCGTGCCGATAAGCCGGGTTTTGGGGCTGAAGGTGTAGTCGGCCCGCAGCGTCCACGACTGCTTGTTGAAGTCGGTATAGTCTTGCCAGCCGCCGCGCTGCTGGGCCGCGTAGCCGCCCGCGTACAGCCCAAGCCGGCCTACCGTGCCGCTGGCGCTGGCATCTACGCGCCGGTAGCCGAAGTTATCGCCCTGCACCGAGGCACCCACCGTGGGCAGCGGCGTGGGCTGCTTGGTCAAAAAGTTGACCGCCCCGCCAATGGCGTTAGAGCCGTAGAGCGACGAGGCCGGGCCCTTCACCACCTCGATGCTACGCACGCCGGCCTGGTTTATCTCGTACAGCGCGTTGTGGTTGAAGATGCCGATGGGCCGGATGGGCAGCCCGTCTTCCAAATACAGGTACACCGCGTTGGTCGTAATCGGCTGGCGGATAGCCATCATGTGCTGCTCGGCGCCCAGGTCCACCATGTACACGCCCGCCACCTTATTGAGCAGCTGGTAAGGCGCCGTGGCCTTGGTATCGGCCAGGAGCTGCGGCGAAAGCTGGCTGATGGCTACCGGCGTTTCGGTGCGCCGCTCCTGCTCGCGGCTGCCCGACACCACCACGCCTTGCAGGCTCACGGGCGCCGCCTCCAGCCGCACGGTGAGGGCGTGGCCCGTGGCCGGCACGCGCACCTGCTGCGTGTTGTAGCCAATAAACGAGATAGTTAGCTCGCGGCCGGCGGCCGGCAATTCCAGTACAAAGCGCCCGCTGGCATCGGTGGTCGTGCCGGCGCCGGTGCCCGGCGCTACTACCGTTACGCCCGGCAGCGGCTGCTGCGACTGCGCATCGAGCACGGTGCCGCGCACGGCGGCTTGCTGCGCCTGCGCGCTCACCAGGCTAGCCACGGCCAGCCCGGCACCCATAAAAATACCTTTCATTCCCCTGAAAAAAGACTAACCCAAACCCAATGGGGGCAAGGCCCGGCCAGCGCCCGGGCGTGCGCAAAGCAGCCCTGGGCACCGGCCAGCCGGCAACTCCCCAAGCGGAGGTAGGCCTAGCCGAGGGGCGGGCGGAAAACAGACCCTAGCGGGACCGCGTAGTGCCCCGGCACCAGCGCCGCGTAGCGCGGGCTGGTCAGGTGCGTAGCCGGCCGGGCCGCCGGCAGCTGCCACGGGCCAAAGGCGGCGGGCAGCATTTCGAGCTGCTCCTTCACGGGGCCGGCCGACTTGTTCTGGCGCTCTTCCTGCTGGCGGGCTTTCTTGGCGAAGTAGCACTTGCCATCGCAGTGCAGGGCCGGGCGGGCCTTGTTTACGCAGTAGCGGGCCGTGATAACCGATTGGTTGAGCGCAAAATCCACCAGCAATACTTCGCGGCTGAACGATTGCAGCAGCACTAGCGAAATAAAGAAATAGGCGAAAAATGCTTTCACAGCGACCCAATGAGACGGCGCAAAGGTAGCCGCCCCCGCGCTTATTATTGGCCGCCACTACTGCTGCCACCGGCTATTTCTTCGCCCAACGGCTTCCGGGGCGGGGCCAGGCTCTACTTTTTGTTGCTTAAAAAACCGCCCGGCTTAGTCGCTAAAGCAAGTGGGCTAGCCGCCCAGCCGGCGCCAGCCGCGCCAGAGCGCAGTCACATCAAAGCCCGGCTCGTAGTCCTGGGCATACAGCAATTCCAGCCGCTGGCGGGTGGCCGCGTCGAGTGGGCTAGCGGTGGCGGCCACGTCGGCGGGTGAGAGCACGGCGGGGTAGCGGCTGGCCTCGGGCAGGTAGCGCAACCCCACCCAGCTGCGGCGGCCACGCAGCACTTGGCCTAGGTTGCGCAGCAGCCCGCTGGGCCGGTGCTGCACCCACACTAATAAAGGAATTAGTAAGCTTATTATCAAGCAGGTGCAAAGGTCTAATAGGCGTTTGTTGCGGCGCTGGGCCGGCTGGCTCAGGCGCCACGAGCGGTCGAGGGCGTAGTAGTCGCCGGGCGCATCCTTGTGGCTGCTGCCGATGATATACTGACTACCCGTTGGCAATATTTTGTACGCTACTGGCGGGTGGGCGGGCAGGCTAGCCATGAGGTCGATAATCTGACTGGCGGGCAGGTCCTGGCCGCAGAAAATCAGCTCCGTGAGACCGTAGAGGCGCAGCAGCGCGGGCAGCTCGGCCACCGGGCCGAGGTAGTCGGGGCGGGGCAGGGCGGGGCTAGCCCCGCCGGGCGTGACGTAGCCGATAACCTTGCCCGGCACCTGGGCCTGCGCCAGCAGCTGGCGCACGCGCTGGCTTTCCGGGGCCGAGCCCACGATGGCCAGGGTTTTGGGGCGGGCTTCGCTCAGGCGCAGGTTGCCTTGGCGCAGCCAGTGGCTGAGTACCCGCCGGCCCACGAACGCGGCTACTGCCCAGCCGCCGCCCAGCACAATGAGCGCTTTCGAGAAGCGCCAGTTGTCGAAGAAATTCGACACGGCCGAAATCAGGACCGTGCCCACGGCCACGCCGCGCACCACGCGGCTGGCGCGGGTGGGCTGGTCGTAGCCCCCGCTGAGCCAGGTGGTGGCGAGCCACACCCCAATGTAGAGCGGCACCGCCACCAGCATATACTGGGGTGGGTAGGGGGTGCGCACGTATTTCTGGTTGACTTCCCAGTACGACTTTAGCACGTACATGCCCGCGTAGAGCAGGCCGGCATCGAGCAGCACCGGCGTGGCGGCCGTGGCCAGCCGCTGGGCCAGGGCTAGCCCCGCCCGCAGCCAGATGGCGCTGTTTATCAAGAAGGAAAACAGCCCGGCCTGGCTGGAAGCGAAGTGCTTGCGGGCAAAAATGACCATGGCTCGGTAAAACACCAGCACGTAGTTGACGCTCGTGCGCTTGGTGCTCTCGCCCTTGTAGTGTAGGATGCGGGTGCCCGGAAAATACCAATTTTGCCAGCCGCCCCGGGTGAGGCGGTACGAGAGGTCGATGTCCTCGCCGTACATAAAATAATCCTCGTCCAGCAGCCCCACTTGCGTTAGGGCCGCCTGGCGCAGCAGCATAAACGCGCCGCTGAGCACGGCCACCTCGTGGGCTTCGTCGTTAGCCAGAAAGCCCAGGTGGTAGCGCCCGAAGGTGCGCGATTTGGGGAAGAGGCTAGCCAGCCCGAACATCTTATAAAAGGCCACTGCCGGCGTGGGCAAGCCGCGCTTGCTTTCGGGCAAAAACCGGCCCTGGCCGTCGAGCATCATCACGCCCAGGCCGCCGCAGCGCGGGTGCGCGTCCATAAAGTCGCAGCAGCGCCGAAAGGTAGTTTCCTCGACGAGCGTATCGGGGTTGAGCAGCAGCTGGTACTGGCCGGTGGCTAGCCGCAGGGCTTGGTTATTAGCCCTAGAGAAGCCCGGATTATCTTTGTTTTCCAAGAGAATAACTTCCGGGAAGCGCTGGCGCACCATCGCCACCGAGTGGTCGGCCGAGTTATTGTCAACTACGAATACTTCCACCGGCTCGCCGAGCCCCGCCGCCGCCTGGCGTACCGAAAGCAGCGTTTGCTCCAGGAAGTAGCAGACGTTGTAATTAACAATGACGACGGAGAGCTTCACCACAGGAGGGCGAAGTTAAAGTAGTAACGAGGGATGGGCTAGCGCGCCTGCCGCTGGCGCTCCACGATACTGCGGCCGAGCGTGATTTCGTCGGCGTATTCGAGCTCGCCGCCCATCGGAATGCCGCGGGCGATGGTGCTGATGTGCACGTTCTCGAAGTCGCGCAGGCGGCGCGAGAGGTAGAAGGCCGTGGTGTCGCCCTCCATCGTGGGCGAAATGGCCAGGATGATTTCGCGGATTTCCGAGTCTTCGGCGCCGGCGCGGGCCACCAGCGAATCGACCTGCAAGTCGGCCGGGCCGATGCCCTCGATGGGCGAAATGACGCCGCCCAGCACGTGGTACACGCCCTGGTACTGGCCGGTATTTTCGATGGCAATCACGTCGCGCACATCGGCCACCACGCACACCTGGGCGTGGTCGCGCAGCTTATTGGCGCAGATGCTGCACTCCTCCGAGTCGGAAATGCTGTGGCAGGTGCGGCAATACGTGATGTCGAAGCGCATCTTGGCCAGCGCCTCGGCCAGGTTGGCGGTGGTGTCGCTTTCGGCCTTGAGCAGGTGCAGGGCTAGCCGCAGGGCGGTTTTCTTGCCGATGCCGGGCAGGCGCGACAGCTCCACTACCGCGTTCTCAATAAGTTTGGAAGGAAAATCCATTCAGGCTGATTTAGACGATGTCGGCCGAGATGCCGCGGTCGTGGATGGCCGCGCAGCGCGGCTCCAGCTCTTCAAACGTGCCGTTTTTGACCGCGCACTTGCCCTTGTAGTGGATGAGCAGCGTGCACTGCTCGGCCTGCTCGGGGGCGTGCTCGCACACATCGATAAGCGTCTGGATGACGTGCTCGAAGGTGTTCACGTCGTCGTTGTAGACCACGAGCGCGCGCATTTCCTGCTCTTCTTCGAGCAGCAGCACGTCGTCGTTGTAGTCAATCTGCGGGCGGGTTTCGGGGAAAGCCATGATGCAAAAATACGGCAGCCCCGGCGAAGCGGGAAGCCGGCTAATAACACCAGGGCAGGGGCTTTCGTTCGGGCCGAAAGGAAGATAAACACCCCCTGGCCGCTACTTTTAAAGCGTACTTCAGCCCTGGTCATTGCTTCGCTGCCCGCGCAATGACGTTCCAGCCTTATGCCCGTTCCTTCCACCGATTTTAAGAAAGCCGTGGCCCGCCTCTCCGATAAGGAGAAGGAGGCGCTGGTGCTGCGCGCCGTGCGCCGCGATGCCGAGCTCTACGACACGTTCAGCTTTGAGCTGCTGCCCGAGGTGACGCTCGAAAGCGTGTATGAGGTGAGCGCCGACCGCATCCACGAGCTGTTTAACGTGGCTGTGACGGGCCGCCTGCTCAACCGCAGCCTCGTGAAGGCCCTGCGCGGCGCCGTGCAGGAGGCGGCCCGTGCCCGCCGCATCACCAAGAGCAAGCAGCTCGAAATCGACCTGAGCCTCTACACACTGCGGCTGATTTTCGATAATTACACCGGGCAGTTTGACAGCGTGTACCAGGGTTTTTTTGTGGGCACGGCCCGGCTAGCCACCCGGCTCACGCAGCTCATTCCGAAGCATTTGCACGAAGACCTGTGGCTGGAATACAAGCCCGAACTGGATGATTTTTTGACCCAGCTGCACGGGCGCCACAAGAGCCGTGAACTGAAATTTGAGCTGCCCCGCCAACTGGTTTTGCCTGACTAATGGCCATGCGCGAACCTTCTACGGCTGCCCCGGCCGGCGGCTGGCCCCAGGTGCCGCGCCGCATCACGCTGCGCAACTCGCTGAAATCGGCCCGCGACCCCATCGGGGCGCTCAACCAGCTGCTGGCGCACTACGGCGACACGGTGCGCCTGTACCTGGGTGGCGTGCGGCCTACGGTGGTCACGCGCGACCCGGCCCTGATGCAGCACATTTTGCAAAAAAACCACCGCCGCTACCACAAGTCGGACCTCACGCACGGGCTGGTGCGCTACCTGGGCCGCGGCCTGCTCACCAACGAAGGCGCCGACTGGCTGCGCCAGCGCCGGCTCATTCAGCCGGGCTTTCACCGGCAGCGGCTGGCGGGCCTCACGCGCCTGATGCGGGCGGCGGCCGACGAGTGGGTGGCCGAGCTTGATGCGCTGACTGCCGCTAGCCCGGTGGCCGAGCTCGACGTGCACGCCGCCATGACGCGGGTGGCGTTTCGCATCGTGGCCAGGTCGGTATTTGGCGACAGCCTCAGCGAAGGGCAGCTGGCCCAGCTCAGCGACTGGCTCACGGACATTCAAGCGTTTTACATTACTACCATCCGGCAGCCATACTTGCGGCCCTGGCACTGGGTGCGCGGCAACTACGGCCGCCACGACCGGCTGGCTAGCCAGCTGCGTGAGTTGGTGCGGGCGGCCATCGCCCGGCACCAAGCGGCGCAAGCGGCCGCCGGCCCACCCGCGCCCGACGACCTGCTGCAAATGCTGCTCGACGCCCGCTACGAAGACACCGGTGAGGCGATGACCGAAAACCAGCTGCTCGACGAGCTGAACATTCTGCTGGTGGCTGGCCACGAAACCTCGGCCAATGCCCTGGCCTGGGCGCTCTACCTGCTGGCCCGCCACCCCGCCGAGCAGGCCGCGCTGGTAGCCGAAATCGAGCGCGAGCTGCCCGGTGGCCGGCCGCCCGAGTTTGCCGACCTGCCCCGGCTGCCCTACGCCCTGCACGTGGTGCAGGAAGCCATGCGCCTCTACCCGCCGGCCTGGATAATGGACCGCGTGGCCACCGAGCCCGACGAGTTTCAGGGGCAGCCCATCCCCAAGGGGACGCTGTTTTCCTTGTACCTCTACGGCTTGCATCACCACCCCGCGCTGTGGCCCGATGCCGAAGTATTTCGGCCCGAGCGCTTTGCGGCCGGCGCCCAGCCGCCGCTGCCGGCCTATGGCTACCTGCCGTTTGGCGCGGGCCCGCGGCTGTGCGTGGGCCAACAGTTTGCGCTCACCGAGTTGCAACTGGTGCTCATTCAGACGCTGCGCCGCTACCAAGTAGAGCCGGCTAGCCCCGCCGTGCCTATTATGTCGCCGCTCATTACGCTGCGGCCGGGCGGCGCGCTGCCGCTGCGGTTTCGACGGCGGGCTGGCTAGGGCAGCGGAGGCTATGGCTGAAGCTGAATAGACCCTCTGCTTTAAGAAAAGCGTATAAGCCAAAACGAACGTCATGCTGAGCTTGCCGCAGCAGCTCGCCCGAATCGTTGGGGTTGGCAACCCTAGCGATGCGAGCGAGCTGCTGCGGCAAGCTCAGCATGACGTTCTGATTTTAGTTATTGCTACCCCATACGCTACTCATTTGGAACACCTCGCCCTCATCATCTTTCTGCTAGCCCTGCTGGTGGCGCTTTCGGCGCTGGCGCCCCGGCTCAAGCTGCCCTACCCGGTGCTGCTGGTGCTGGCGGGCGGGCTGCTAGGATTGGTGCCCGGCCTGCCGGCCATCGACATTGACCCCAACCTTATCTTCTTCATCTTTCTGCCGCCCCTGCTCTACGAGGCGAGCTACCAGATGTCGTGGCACGAGTTTGTGGCCAACCGGCGGCCCATTATGCTGCTGGCGGTAGGGCTGGTGCTGCTCACGACTACGGCCGTAGCGGCCCTGGCGCACTACTTTATTCCGGGCTTTAGCTGGGCGATGGGCTTTGTGCTGGGCGCGGTAGTGGCCCCACCCGACGCCGTGGCGGCCACCAGCGTCACGAAAGGCCTGGGGCTGCCGCGCCGCATCACGGGCATTCTGGAAGGCGAGAGCCTGGTAAACGACGCCTCGGCGCTCATTGCCTACCGCTACGCCGTGGCGGCGGTGGTGAGCGGCACGTTTGGCCTTTGGGATGCCAGCTGGCACTTTTTGTGGGTGGCCGGCGGCGGGGCGGGCATTGGCATCGCGGTGGGCTACCTGGTGGTGCGCATTCAGAATTTCCTGACCGATGCCACGCTCATTACGGCCCTCTCGCTGCTGCTGCCATTTGGTATTTACCTGGCCGCCGAGCACGTGGGTGTGTCGGGGGTGCTGGCCGTAGTGGCAATGGGCCTGATGATGAGCCGGCGCTCGCACGATATCTACGATAACCAGACGCGGCTGCTCAAGCACAGCTTCTGGCGGGTGCTAGGCTTTTTACTCAATGGCCTGGTTTTCTTGATAATTGGGCTGGAGCTGCGCACCATCCTGACGGGGCTCGGCGCGGGCGCGTTTTGGCCCACGCTGGGCTACGGCTTGCTGGTGAGTGCCTTGGCGATTGCCATTCGTATGGGCTGGGTATTTCCGGTGTCGTACCTGGGGCACTGGCTGGGGCGCCTGCTGGGCCGACCCGGCGAAATGGCACCCAAGCGCAACCTCTTTATTACTTCCTGGGCCGGGATGCGGGGGGTAGTGTCGCTAGCTACGGCGCTGGCCCTGCCGCTGGCCGTGCGCGGCGGCACGGCCTTTCCGCAGCGCAATACCATCTTGTTTATCACCTTCGTGGTTATCCTGGTTACGCTGCTGGTGCAGGGGCTGAGCCTGCCCTGGCTGGTGCGCCGGCTAGCCGTGCAGGAGTCGCCCGCCCAGCGCGCCGCCGAGGCGCAGGAGCTGCGACTGGCCCTCACCCGCGACGCGCTGGCCTACCTCGACCAGCGCCTGGCCGCCGAGGCCGCCGCTTCGGCGCCGCCCGATTCTAACCTGCTAACCCTGCGCGAAGTGCTGCGCCGCCAGGCGCGCCGCCTGCACGGCACCTTCGCCGCCAATGAGGCCACCGACGAGCAGCCGCCCACCGAAGCCGAAACTCAGGCCGCTACCTCATTTGAAGGCTTGCTGCGCTGCCGCCTCGACGTAACCGAGCACCAGCGCCAGCAGCTGGTGCGGCTGCACCGCGCCGCCACGTTCAGCGAAGAGGCCGTGCGGCAGGTTGAGTTGGAACTCGACCGCTTCGAAATCGCCCTCGATACGCAGCTGGCTACCGTGCAGCAGCCCGAAGCTGCCGAGCCGTCGGTCAAGGCTTAGGGCCTAGCGCCGGGCCACCACGCGCAGGTCGTCGGCTATGGTGGCGTCGTCGCGGAGCTGCTGAAAGCGTTCAAACTCGCTGGGAGTAAGCACCTGAGACAGGCGGTCGGCCAGCAGCTCGGGCGTGCGGGTCAGCCGCCGATGGTTTTGCACGGCTTTCTGCACGGCCACCGTGCGCTCGGGCGAAAGCTGGAGCGTGGCCGCCAGGTAGCGCACCAGCGGGCTCGCCCCGATGCCGCCACCGGCCAGCATGCCCACGCTGGGCGTGGGGCGCTCGGGGTCGTTCGAAGAAGCCAGGGCGGGGCGCTGACTCAGAACCAATGCTAGGAGAAAGATGGTGGTAAGCGATGCTTTCATAAATTGTAGGGTAGAGTATGGGGAGCAGCCGCCGCGCCTGCCGTAGCCACCAGGGCCGGTAGCGGGTGCGGCGGCAGCAAATGTACGTGCTGCTGCCCTAACCACAATCCTATTTTGTCATTGGTAAGTGCTGTATGGTAAAAATTATTTTTTTAAACCAACTTCGGGCGCCTAGTAGTTAATTGGCACAGTTTCAGCTTGCCAGGCGGGCAAGGCTACGGAATGAGCCGCGCGCCCAGCGCCCGGTGCAGGTCGGGTACGTCGTATGAGCGCAGCACGCCCGGCACCACCTCCGAATAAGCATCTTTAGCGGCCGGGTTTTCGAGAAAATACTGGAACGAGGGTGGCCCGCTGCCCACCTGCACCTGCTCGACCTGGGAGGCGAGTGTGCGCTTCGCCGTTGAGCTTTGCTGAGCGAAGAGCGGGGCCAGCACCGCCGCATGCAGCACCGCCAGGGTTGCCCGGCCATCGCCCCGTAGCACGAGCGGTAAGTCGCGCAGGGGAGCGGCGTGGCGCACGTAGGCTAGCAGCAGGCTTACGTCGGCCACGCGCTGGGCGAGCAGCGGGCGGCTCAGGTGCAGGGCTAGCGAGGCATCGCGGTATTCCTGGTTATAATATTTGGGGTCGTTAAATGCCGCTGGGTCGGTGGTTTCGCCCAGGCCGCGTAGGTCGGCTAGCAGCACGGCGGTGCCCTGGCGCTGGTAGGCGGCCAGGCGGGCGGCGCTGTCGCGCAGTACCGTGGCCATGCCCTGGCCGGGCAACCACAACACGAGGCGCGTGGGGGCCAGCGCGCCCGCCGGGGGCAGCAGGCGGCGGGCGGGCAGTGGGGGCTCGCCCGCCCGCCGCAGCACGACAGCTTGCCAGGCTTGGCCACTGGGCAGGCGCAGGGTATCGCGCACTTCCACGGAGCCGGGTGCCAGGCTGAGTACCGGGTAGGTACCCAGCTCGCGTTGCAGCACGCCCGCCAGCGCCTCGGGCGAGTAGGTAGGCCGGGCCTTGGCTAGCGCCCGCGCCTGGGCCAGGTGTAGGGCCGCCAGGCTTTGTTCGTCCTTAAAGGCCGTGGCTACCTGCCCGGTGGCCGTGCAGCGCAGCGTAGCCTCGGGCAAAGCAATGGGCGTAGCCTCCTCGGCCACGGCTGGCCCGCTAGCCCCCAGCCAGCGCCGAAACCACGCCACCGCCGCCGCCCGCTTAGGCACCGAAATGCCGTGGCCGTCGTCGTAGGTAAAAATATCCGTTTGCGCGGCTGCGCCCAGGGCAGCGTAGGCGCGGCGCGTGTCGGCGTAGGCGGCTTCCAGGTCGGTCTGGTCCACAAAGTCGTAGCGGCCGGTGAGTAGCAGCAGCGGCTTGGGCGCGAACATGATGGGCCAGTCGGCTACGTCGAGGCCGGCCGCGCCGGCGCCGGGCAGCATCACGCAGCCATCGGCGGGACCGGTAAGGGTGAGGTTGCGCTCGCCGGCGGCCACGTAGCTGCACAGCGCCGCCACTTTTACCCGCTCGTCGTAGCCTATGAAGTAGGCGGTCTGGGTAGCGCCGCCCGAGTTGCCAAGGCAGCCCACGCGAGCGGCATCGACCTCGGGCCGGGTCAGCAGGTAATCGAGGCTGCGCACGTTGTCCCACAGCTCCTCGGCGGGCAGGTTGGTGCCTAGCAGGTTAGCCTGGGCATTAAGCAAGGTATGCTCGGTAGTGCCGCCGCGGGTGAGAAATTTCCCGCCAGGGTCCACCAGCTGCATCCGCTCGCCCTGGCTCACGGGGTCGATAACGAGCACTACGAAGCCATTGCGGGCCAGCAGCCGGGCCGTTTGCTGGTAGCTGGGCGTGGCCTTGCTAGTCTGCTCGTGCCCGCAAAACAGCAGCGCCGCCGGCTTTTCGCCCTGGCCTGCGGGCACGTACAAATTGGCCGTGACGTGGTGGTGCGGCAAGCTCTCGTAAATAATTTTCTCAATCCGAAAGCCCACCTGCGCCACCGTGCCCACCACCCGCGCCCGCAGCGGCGTGCGCGCCGGCAGCGGCCCCAGCACCCGCCGGAAGCGCGCCCGCGCCGAGTCGCGGTACGCCGCCGTGCCGGCCGCCGAGGCCAGCGCCGCATCGAGGGCTAGCCGGCGCGGGGCGTACTGCTGGTGCACCTGCTGCAAGAGGTAAGTGGGCAGCGTGGCGGGCGCCTTCCAGTCGATAACGGGGGGGAGGGGGACTGGGCGGCGGCGGGCAGGCTAGTTAGCGCCAACAGCAGCGCGAGCAGGGTAAGCTTATTTTTCATGTTATCGGGTAGAGTAGCAAGCGAAAGGGCCGTTTCCCGGCTGGAAAACGACCCCGATTCGACTTTAGATAAACGCCGCGCTAGGCCTTTTCGGGCAGCAGCACGGCGTCGGGGTAGTTGCCGAGCACGGGCTGGCTGGGGGCGCCCTGGGTTACGGCCTCTACGAGCAGCTTGCCGCCCACGAAGGCGCCCTTCCAGCTTTCGCCCAGGCCGCCAAATACTTCTTCGCGGTCGCCGCGGCTGCGCAGCTGGTTGATGCCCACCTTGAAGGCGCGCAGCTCCTTGGCGGTGCGGGCGGCCCACTTCTCATCGTCCGAGCCCAGCGCGCTCACCAGGGCGCCGTTCGAGATGTTCATCTCGCCCACCAGCTCCTCCACGCGGTCCACGAGCACCACCGTGTCGATGGGGCCGAAGGGCTCCTTGAAATACAGCTCGGCCTGGCGGGGCAGGCCCACCAGCGCCCGCGGCGCGCGGTAGGCCGAGCGGTCTTGGCCGGGCAAAAAGAGGCTGTCGTCGAGCTTGCCTTGGTAGAACGGAATGGCGCCGTGCTTGCTGGCATCGGTGAAGAGCTCGTCGAGGCTTTCGGCCTGATGGGCATTGATGACGGGGCCGAAAGCCAGGTCGGGCAGCTTGTCGCCGGGGTTGTCCACCAGGGTCGGGTTGCCCACCTTAAGGCTGCCGATGGCCTTGGTGTAGGTTTCGAGAAACTGCGGAAACAACTCGCGCTGCACCACCCAGCGCACGTAGGCCGTGCAGCGCTGCTTGCCGTAGTCGTAGCCTTTGACGAGCTGCTCGGCCAGCTTGTCCCACTGCGAGTAGTTCCAGAGGCCGTAGGTGTTCACGCCCTCCATCTCCAGCATGTAGCGCTTGTGCTCCACGCTCAGGGCGTCGGCGATGTTGCGGCCGTTGTAGCGCCCGCCCACGAAACTGAGGCAATCCACGGCCGGGTCCTTCACCAGCACATCGCTGAGCTCGCCGCCGGGGCCGCTCACCAGCGTCACGGGCAGGCCGGCGCGGCGGGCAATGGCGAAGGTGAGGCTCAGCGAGATGAAGCCGCCGTCGGTGGGTGTTTTGGCGATAACCGAGTTGCCGGCCAGCGCCTGCACCAGCACCGCGTGCATGAGCACCGACATGGGGTAGTTCCAGGAAGCAATGTTGCTGACGAGGCCCAGCGGGCGGCGGTCGCCGAGCAGGCCCTCGATGTTTTCCACGTACCACTGCACACCCTCGATGGCGCGGTCGATGTCGTTGAAGCCCAGCTTGTAGGTTTTGCCGATTTCCCACATCAGCAGCTTGCTCACCAGGTCGATGTGCGGGCGCAGCTGGTCGAGGCAGTCCTGCACGCGGCGCTTGCGCTCGGCCAGTGGGGTGGCGGCCCAGGCGGCGGCTTCGCCCTTGGCAAAGCGCACGGCGCGCAGGGCGGCATCGTGCTTGAGCATAGGCAGCGCACCAATGTCGGAGCCATCAATGGGCGAATGGAAAGCGCGGGGCTCGCCGGGCGCCTGCCACTTGCCTTCGAGCAGGTTGAGAAAGCCGCCGTCGGCGGTAAATATTTCGGGTACGGCCTGCTGCACGTCATTCAGCAGCTTGCTGAATACGACTTCGGGGGCAATGATTTTAGGCATGAAAAAGAAGGGCGCCGGGTGTTGGTTGGGCGCATTGGTGAAAGGAATCAGACCTGTAAAACGGCCGACTGGCCTAATAGTTAGGGCGGTTGCCAGTAAGTAGCCCGGGCGTTCAGTCCGGCCGCATGCCTGGTGCGCCCCGCACGCTACCGGTCGTTCGCCCATTGTTACTCGCTAGGTTCACGGCCGGACTGAGCGTCCGGGCTACTGCGCCGCCACGGCTTGCAGCTCGCGCACCAGCTCGGCCGAGCCTACGAAGAGCGGCACGCGCTGGTGCAAATCCTGGCTAGGGGCACATCGAGCACATCGGCGGCGCCGGTTACGGCCACGCCGCCGGCCTGCTCGGTCACGAAGGCGATGGGGTAGGCCTCGTAGAGCAGGCGCAGCTTGCCGCTGGGCCATTCGCCGGTGGGCGGGTAGAGGTAAATGCCGCCCGTGAAGAGGTTGCGGTGGTAGTCGGCGGCCAGCGAGCCCACGTAGCGGGCGGTGTAGCGGCGCTGCTTGCAGGTGGTGAGGAAGGTGCGGGCAAACTCCGGAAAGTCAAACCAGTTGCCCTCGTTGCACGAGAATACCGTGCCCTGCGCCGGAATCGTCAGCTTGGGGTGAGAGAGGAAAAACTCACCCAGACTCGGCTCGTAGGTGAAGCCCGCCACGCCGTGGCCGGTGGTGTACACCAGCATCACGCTCGAGCCGTAGAGGATGTAGCCCGCCGCCACCTGCGCCCGGCCGCCTTGCGTAAAATCCTCGGCCCTAGCGGGCCCGCCGTAGCGGCTCACGCGCCGGTAGATGCTGAAGATGGTGCCCGTGCTCACGTTGAAGTCGAGGCTCACCGAGCCGTTGAGCGGGTTGAGCGCCACCACGTACTTGCCGTCGGGGTTGCCGGTTTCGATGAGGTCGGGCCGGGCCTCGCTGAGCACGGCGCAGCACTCGCGGCCGTTGGTGAGGGCACGCACGAAGCGGATGTGCGCCTCCTCGCCCAGGCGGTGGCTCGGGGCAGTGGTTTCGCCCTCGGGGCCCACGGCCTCGGCCAAGCTGCTAAGGCCGGCGCGGCTCACCTCGCGCACCATGATTTTGCTGGCCAGGGCCACGTCGCGCAGCAGCTGCGAGAGCTCGCCGGTGGCAAACGGAAACTCGGCCTGCTTGCGCATGATGTAGCGCTCAAGGGTGGTGCCGACGGGCGTGGCCAGCTCGTCGGGCGAGGGTAGCGGAGGGGAGGTAGACATAGTAGCACGTTGGCGCGGGGCTCTGCCCCGTGCCGGATAGGCGCGGGCCTCTGGCCCGCAGTCGTTGGAGTAATTCGGGGTGTCGGCACGGGGCAGAGCCCCGCGCCAGCGCACGGCTGAACGACCTATTTAGTGGCTTCCGGCTGCTTCTGCGACTGCCACAACACTACCTGCCAGCCCTGCGGATTTTTAATCTGCACGGTCACGTACTTGAGGTGGGCCACGTTGGGCGAGCCGTCGGGCTTATTGGGCTGGTAGATGGTAATTTGGCCATTCACCACGGCCGCGGTGCCGCCATTGTAGGCGCGCACGTTGAGGTTTTCCACGTCAATCTTATCGTACACGCTCTTGCCGTCGCGAATACTTTGCAGGTAGTCGGCTTTGCCATTCTGCTTGCCGCTGGCGTGAGTGTACACCAGGTCGTCGGCAAAGGCTTTTTCGAGAAAAACATAGTCCTTACTGACCTGGGCGGCGAAGCGCTGGCGTTCCAGCGCCTCCACTTCCTTAGCCGCCTCGGCGTTGCGCTGGGCCGGATTGCTTTGGGTGGGCAGCCGGGCCATAGTGTGCGGGCGGGCTTTGGGCGCAGTTTGGGCCTGGGCAAGCAAAGGCAGGGCTAGCAGCGCCAGCGCGGTGAACGAGCGTTTCATAGAAGCAGCTTAAGAAGCAGTGGGGAGAATGTCGCTCTCATCGAGCTTGATGGGCTCCATGCGCGGTACCAGCGCGAACATCAGCACCCAGGCCACCAGGTAGGCCGCCCCGCAGATGAAAAACATGATGTAGTAGGCCTTGTCGAGCTGCCCGATGCTCTCGAAGTGCACAAACATGCGCTTCTGCACCAGGGCCGTGAGGGCGATGCCGCCCAGGCCGCCCGCCATCCCGCCAATACCCGTAACCGAGGCCACGGCGCGCTTCGGAAACATGTCCGATACGGTGGTGAAGATGTTGGCGCTCCACGCCTGGTGGGCCGCCGCCGCAATGCCGATAACCAGCACCGCCAGCCACATATTCATGCCCCCCAGCCACTGCGCAAACACAATCGGGAACACGCAGCAGGCAATGAGCAGCATGGCCGTTTTGCGGGCCTTGAAAGCCGGCATGCCGCGCTTGATAAACCCGAGCGGCAAGTAGCCGCCGCCTACGCTGCCGATGCTCGAGAGCACGTACACGGCCGCCACCGGCAGGGCAATGGCCGTGCCCTTGAGGTGGTACTGCTTGGTCAGAAAGTCGGGCAACCAGAACAGGTAAAACCACCAGATGGGGTCGGTAATGAACTTGCCCAGCACGAAGGCCCAGGTCTGGCGGAAGCCCAGCAGCGGCAGCCAGCCCACCTTGGGCTTTTCCTCCGTCACGCCCTCAGTGGGCAGGCCCACCGGAATATCGGCATTGATGTAATCAAACTCGGCCTTGCTCAGGCGCTTGCTCTCGGCCGGCGTTTCGTACACGAGCATCCACAGCACCAGCCACACGAAACCCAGCGCGCCAGTGAGGATGAAAGCCCACTGCCAGCCGATGGTTTCGGCGATGAGTGGCACCGTGAGCGGCGCCACAATAGCGCCCACGTTGGAGCCAGAGTTGAAGATGCCCGTGGCCAGGGCCCGCTCGCGCTGCGGAAACCACTCGGCCGTCGTCTTGATGGCGGCCGGGAAATTACCGGCTTCGGTAATCCCAAGAAAGCCCCGCGCCACCCCAAAGCCCAGCGTGCTGCTCACCAGCGCGTGGCCCATGGCGGCCACGCTCCACAGCGCCGTCGAAAGCGCGTAGCCGAGCTTGGTACCCAGCTTGTCGATGATGCGGCCCACCCCAATCATGCCCACCGCGTAGGCCAGCTTGAAGGCAATCTCGATGTTGGCGTAGTCGCCCGCGTTCCAGCGAAACGCCGTTTCGAGGTAGGGCTTCAGCAGCGAGATAACCGCCCGGTCGAGGTAGTTGATGGTGGTGGCAAAGAACACCAGCGAACAGATAGTCCAGCGGTACCGGCCGATGACGGCCGCCGTATCGGCACCGGGCGGCGAGCTGCGAAGGGTGGGATTCATAGAATAGAGCTTTCGTATCGAATACTTAAAATTCGGTTGGCCTTGCGAGCCTGCCAAGCATTGACAACCAATTAGTGTTTATCAACCAGCCGCTACTCGCTTCTGTAAAAACTGCATCAGCGGAGCTACCCGCGCCGTGATGGTGGCCGCGTCGCTAGCCCCCTTGAAGAGCTGCGAGCCCACGCCCACCACGTTCACGCCGGCCCCAAACCACTCGGTGAGGCTAGCCTCGGTGGGCTCGACGCCGCCCGTCACCATGAGCTTGGTGCCGGGCATGGGGCCGCGCAGGGCCTTAATGTAGTCCGGGCCAACCAGGTTGCCGGGGAAGATTTTAACCAGCTGCGCCCCTAGCTGGGTGGCGGCATAAATCTCATTAGGCGTCATGGCGCCGGGCACCCAGGCCACGTCGTGCCGCTGGCAGGCGGCGGCTACCTCGGCGGTGGTCACGGGCTGCACCACGAAGGCCGCGCCGGCCGCGATGAAGCGCTCGGCCTCGGCGGCGGTGTAGATGGTGCCGATGCCCAGCACGAGGTCGGGGCAGTCGGCGGCCACCAGCTTGGCTAGCTCCTGAAATACCTCGAAGGCATTCGCGCCCCGGTTGGTAAACTCAAATACCCGGACGCCCCCCGCGTAGCAGCCCCGCACAATGGACTGCGCATAAGCCGCATCGGCGTGGAAAAAAACCGGCACCAGCGGCGCGGCCAGGGTACGGGTAATAACTTCTTGGGAAGACATTTTTAGTTTCAATTAGCAGTGAGCAATTATCAATTACTAGTAGCGAGTCAATTAATAATTGCTCACTGCTAATTGATAATTGAAGCGCGCTAGCGGAGCAGCCGCCCGGTGAGGTTGCCCTGCATGAGGTGCTCGACTTCGGCCGGCGTCACCAGGTTGATGTCGCCGTGAATGGTGTGTTTCAGCGCCGAGGCGATGGTGGCGAAGGAGAGCGCCTGCGCGCGGTCTTCGTAAGTAGTTGAGCCGTAGATGAAGCCCGAAATGAACGAGTCGCCGCCGCCGATGCGGTCCACCACCGGCGTGATGTCGTAGAAGGGCGTTTCGAAAAACTCGCCATCATCCCACAGCAGCCCGCAAATGCGCTCGTGCGAGGCGCTCTGCGTTTGGCGGCGGGTGGCAATCACTCGCTTAATATTGGGAAAGCGCTGGGTCAATTGCTGGCTCATTGAGATGAAGCCGTTGTCCGAATCCGCGTCGGCCTTGATGCCGAACAGGTCGTCGGCGTCGCCCTCGGTGCAGACTACAATGTCGCAGCCTTCGACCAAGCCCGGCATCACATCCTGCGCCTTTTGGCCATACTGCCACAGGTTGCGGCGGTAGTTCACGTCGGCCGATACGGTGACCCCTAGCCGGCGCGCCGCCGCAATGGCGTCGGCCGTGGCCTGGGCGGCGGCGGCCGAGATGGCGGGCGTGATACCCGTCCAGTGCAGCCAGCCGGCTTCTTTCAGGATTTCATCCCAGTTAAAAGCGCTGGGGTCGAGGTGCGCGAAGGCCGAGTCAGCGCGGTCGTACACGATGCGGCTGGGCCGCAGCGAGGCACCGACTTCCAAGAAATACAGCCCTAGCCGGTGGCCTTCGGTGAAGTGGCAGTGGGTGGTATCGACGCCGTAGCGGCGCAGGTGGTTGGCGGCGGCGTAGCCCAGCTCATTGGCCGGAAAGGCCGACACGTGGGCGGCGGGCACGCCCATTTGGGAGAGGGCGGCGGCTACGTTGGCGTCGCCGCCGCCGTAGGTTACTTCGAGGGTGGCGGTCTGCGGCAGCCGGTAGTTCAGCGGCGGCGAGAGCCGCATCATCACTTCGCCGAAGGTTACGACTTGCTTCATGAGGGCGGGGGCGCTAGGGTCGTTTTTAGCCCGGCGAGGGCCGAGCCGGGCGCTGGTCAGGAGGGAATGAGACGGGAAAGGTAGGCTAGTAAAGGGTGCGTAAACCTGCTTTTCCCGTCTTTTTTAATGCAAACGTTCCCGATACCCTGCCAGTGAGGCAGGCGTAAACGAGGGTTTCAGGCAAAGAGAGGGCCTAGCTAGCCACCAACTCTCCCGTGCTCACCGGCTTGGCGGCCGCCTCAAAGCCAAAGTAGGTTTTGGCATTGCCGTAGCTGATATTTTCTACCAGCTTACCTAGCCAGGGTAGCTCCTCGGCGGGCAGCTCGCCGTTCTCCACGTCGCGGCCCAGCAGGTTGCACAGAATGCGGCGGAAATACTCGTGGCGCGGGAAGGAGAGGAAGCTGCGCGAGTCGGTGAGCATGCCCACAAACTGGCTCAGCAAGCCCATGTTGCTGAGGGCATTAAGCTGCTTTTCCATGCCATCCTTCTGGTCCAGAAACCACCAGCCCGAGCCGAACTGAATTTTACCCGCTACCGAGCCATCCTGAAAGTTGCCAATCATGGTGGCAAACAGGTCGTTATCGGCCGGGTTGAGGTTGTAGAGGATAGTTTTGGCCAGCTTATTCTGGTTGTCGAGCCGGTCTAAGAAGCGCGAGAGCGCCCGGGCCTGCGAGAAGTCGCCAATCGAGTCCCAGCCCGTGTCGGGGCCTAGCTCGCGCAGGGCGCGGGTATTATTGTTACGGAGCGCACCGAGGTGAAACTGCTGCGTCCAGCCCTTCTCCCAGTCCATGATGGCCAGCTCGACCAGCATGGCCGACTTGAATTGCTCCACCTCCAACGGCGAAAGCGGCTGGCTAGCCTGCGCTTTTTCAAAAATGGCGGCGACCTCGGCGGCGGTATAGTCGGCGGCATAAATCTGCTCCAGGCCGTGGTCGGAGAGGCGGCCGCCGAGGCTAGCGAAGAAATCGTGGCGCTGGCGCAGGGCGGCCAGCAGGTCGGCGTAGGTGCGAATGTCTACATTGGCCGCCGCGCCCAGCTTATCGAGGTACTGGCGGTAGTCGGCGGCCTCGGGCGTCATGGCCTTGTCGGGGCGGAAGGTGGGCAGAATGCGGGTGCCAAAGTCGTGGCTAGCCAGCGCCTGGTGGTGCTCCAAGGTGTCGGCCGGGTCGTCGGTGGTGCACACGGTTGCCACGTTCATTTTGCGCAGCAGGCCCTGCACACTGTATGCGGGCGTTTGGAGCAGCGCGTTGCACTGGTCGTAGATGCGGCGGGCGCTGTCTTTGTTCAGCAGCTCAGTAATGCCGAAGTAGCGGCGCAGCTCCAGGTGCGTCCAGTGGTAGAGGGGGTTGCGTACGGTGTAGGGCACCGTGGCGGCCCATTTCTCAAACTTCTCCCAGTCCGAGGCATCGCCCGTCACAAAGCGCTCGTTCACGCCGTTGGCCCGCATGGCGCGCCACTTGTAGTGGTCGCCGTAGAGCCAGATTTGGGTGATGTTGTCGAACTGCCGGTTCTGGGCAATCTGGTCGGGCGGCAGGTGGCAGTGGTAGTCGATAATGGGCTGCGGCGCGGCGTGCTGGTGGTAGAGCGTGCGGGCCGTTTCGGTTTGCAGCAGGAAGTCGTCGGAGAGAAAGGGCTTCATAATTTCAGTTAGCAGTTAGCGATAGAAACGCACAAAAGAACGTCATGCTGAACACAGTAAAGCATCTTGGCAGAGTCGTTGAACGACGTGGATGAAGCGGCCAAGATGCTTCACTGCGCTCAGCATGACGTTCTTTAGGTGGTGAGTTAAGTTACAGCGACACCCCGCGCTTCCACGGAATAAAGTCGGTTTGGCCGTGCCTTACGGCGCTTACCTCCAACCCGCTAGCCACCTGCACCACGTAGTCGAGAATGCGCTCGCCGGCCTGCGCGATGGTTTCTTCGCCGTCGATGACGGTGCCGGTGTTCAGGTCGATGATGTCGGGCATGCGCTCGGCCAGCTTGGTGTTGGAGCTGATTTTGACGACCGGGGCGATGGGGTTGCCGGTAGGCGTGCCTAGCCCGGTGGTGAAGAGCACCACGTTGGCGCCCGAGCCGACTTCGGCGGTGGTGCTTTCCACGTCGTTGCCGGGCGTGCAAAGCAGGTTCAGGCCCGGCTTGGTTACTAATTCAGGATAATCCAAAACGGCCACTACCGGCGACGAGCCGCCCTTGCGGGCCGCGCCGGCCGATTTCATGGCGTCGGTGATGAGCCCATCGCGGATGTTGCCGGGCGAGGGGTTCATGTCGAAGCCCGAGCCCACGGCCACCGCGCTCTCGCCGTAGGCTTTCATAAGCGCAGTAAAGCGCTGAGCCGTGTCGTGGTCCACCGAGCGGTTCACGATTTCCTGCTCCACGCCGCATAGCTCCGGAAATTCGGCCAGGATAACCGAGCCGCCGAGCGCCACCAGTAGGTCCGACACGTGGCCCACGGCCGGGTTGGCCGAGATGCCCGAAAAGCCATCCGAGCCGCCGCATTCCAGCCCGATAGTCAGCTTGCTGAGCGGCGCGGGCTGGCGCTGCTGCTGGTTGGCCTGCATGAGGCCGGCGAAGGTTTGGCGCAGGGCCGTACTCACCAGGGCCTCTTCGGTGCCGATTTTCTGCTGCTCCAGCACAAACAGCGGCTTGGCAAAGTGCGGGTCGCGCTTGTTGATTTCGTCCTGCAGCATGCTCACCTGCGCGTTCTGGCAGCCCAGGCTGAGCACCGTAGCGCCGGCCACGTTAGGGTGGGTGATGTAGCCGGCCAGCAGGCCGCACAGGGTCTGGGCATCCTGCCGGATGCCGCCGCAGCCACCCTCGTGCTGCAAAAACCGAATGCCATCGACATTCGGAAACAGCCGGGGCTTCTGGTAGTCCACTTCGGCCGAATGCAGGTCGGTGGCCAGAATTTCCTCTACCGACTTGCCGGCCTTCAGCAGCTCTACCAGGGCCTGGGTCTGGGGCTGGTAGCTTTTGCGGCGGGCGTAGCCGAGGTCGTTCACCAAGGCTTCTTCGAGCACCTGGATGTTGCGGTTTTCGCAGAAAACCAGCGGGATAACCAGCCAGTAGTTGGCCGTGCCCACGCGGCCGTCGGGCCGGTGGTAGCCCAGAAAGGTGCGCTCCCTAAACTTGCTCACATCGGGCTGGGCCCAGCTGTGTTGGTGCTGGCCCTCCTGGTACGCGTCGGTGGCGTGCTTGATGTTGGCAGTGGTGAGCAGGCCGCCCTGGCTTACGGCCGACGCCATTTTGCCCACCAGCACGCCGTACATCGTCACTTTGTCGCCGGGGGCTAGCGGCTGCAGGGCCAGCTTGTGCTTGGCCGGAATTTTTTCGGTGGTGGTCACGGTCACCCCGTCCCAGGTTACGGGCGTGCCGATGGGCAGGTCGGTGAGGGCGACGAGCACGTTATCGGCGGGGTGAATTTTCGCAACTAAATGCTTCATACTAACTGATAATTAATCGTCTGTCCTTGCTTCGCAGGCTCGCCCTGACAGACGCGGGGGCATTGCTAATTCAACGTACTGAGATTAAACAGGTGCGCGTGCCGTTTTAGTTAATGTGGCGGCCAAGGTAGCGGTGGCGCCCTCTTGCTGCAGCTGCAGCAGGTAGCGCGTCACAGCTTCCGCGAAGTCGGGCAAAGCCGTTAGGTCGGTGTCCCACAGGCGCAGGTCGCCAAGCACGCGCGGCACCAGCTCGGGGGGCGAGTGGCTGGCCCAAAGGTCGGCAAAAAAGCCGGCCTGCTCGTCCTGAATGGGATATTGCTGGCCATTGGCTTCACCATACCAGGTGCCGGCATCCAGCCGGGTGCCGCGCATAAATAGCAGGTAGGCCGCGAAGCCCAGCGCCACGTACTGCGGCACGGCCCGAAAGCGCTCGGCGTAGTGCAGCAAATCGGGAATGACGCGCAGGCGCAGCTTAGCCGAGTAGTTGAGGGTGATGGCTAGCCAGCGGTGTTCCACGGCGGGGTTGCGGAAGCGGTCGAGCACCTGCATGCCAAAGCGCTGGCCCACCTTCTCCTCGATGGGGTAGGGGATGCCGGGCAGCAAATCGGCCAGCATCAGGTGGCGGATGTAGGTGAGCAGGTGCTCGTTTTCCATCGCCTCGCGCACGGTGGGCACGCCCGCCAGCACGGCCAGCCCGCAGGCCAGCGAGTGCGTGCCATTGAGCAGGCGCAGCTTCAACTCCTTGAACTGGTTGATGTCGGGCTGCACGATGATGCCGGGGTGCACCGGCTGAAAGCTCAGCACCTGCCGCACCCGCTCGTCGCCCTCGATGGCCCAAAGCGCGTACACTTCCGCCATCGTCAGCAGCTCGTCCTCGTAGCCCAGCTCCTGGGCTAGCCGGGCGCAGGTCGCCTCGTCGGGGCGGCCCGGCACGATGCGGTCAACCAGCGAGTTGCACACCGTGTTGGCTTTGTCGAGCCAGGTTAGAAAGCCCACGTCGGGCACCTGGTTTTCGGCCAGCTCGCGCAGGATGCCGCGCAGCTTGGTGCCGTTGTCGGGTATCAACTCGGTGGGCACAATGACGAGGCCCTTGTCGGCGGCCCCGGCGAAGGCTTCGTAGCGGGCCAGCAGCACAGCCAGCAGCTTGCCCGGAAACGAGCGCGGCGGCGCGGCGCGCACATCGTCGTCGGCATCGAGCACAATACCCACTTCGGTGGTGTTGGAGAGCACGATGTGCAAATCGGGGCTAGCCGCGCAGGCCAGTACCTCGGCCCACTGGCTGCGGGCCGAGAGCACCCGGCTGAGGCTGGCGCACACCACATCCTGGCGCACGGGCTGCTGGTCTTGGATGCCGCGCACGCACACCGTGTAGAGGTTGTCCTGGCGCGCGAAGGCGGCGGCATCGCCCCCCTCAGTGCTCTTCACCACTACCACGCGGCCGTTGAACAGCCCCTGGCGGTTGGCCTGGTCGATGAGAAAGTCGGGCAGGCCACGCAGCAGCACGCCGGTGCCGAATTGCAGCACTTTCTCGGGCAGGTCGAATACGGCGGGCGGGGGTAGAGCTACGGCCGGACTGGTCGCAGCCGCCCGCACCACTTCCTGGGTTAGGATAGGCATAACGTAGGGTATTGTTCCAAGTAAAATTTGATTTTCAGTTAGTTGCTGCCCCATTTCTGCTGCCACCTGGGGTAGTCGTGGGTCAGAAGCTTGGCCGGCCAGGTGCCGGCATACACGTAGCCGGTGCGGCGCTCCACCTCGATATCGGCCAGGCGGTCGTGCTTCACGCCGTCGCGCCCCACGTAGATGGGCCGGTTCGTGTCGAGGTCGTAAAAGCGGGCCCACACCGTGCTGCCGGGCTGGGGCACCATTACCCGGTCGTGGCCCTTGGGCTGGCTAGGGTCAGCGATGTCCTGCACGGCCGTGTTCTCAATTTTGGAGGCTTCAAACCAGGCTACGGCCGCCGCCACGGCCCGGCGCACTTCGGGGCCGGGCTGGTCGAGGCTCAGCAAGAACTCGGTGATGCCCACCGACTCGTCGCCGCTCAGCGCGGCCAGCTCGAAGGCGCGGGCCTTGCAGGGCAGCAGCGTGGTGCGGTCGTGCTGGGCACCCCAGGCCGTGAGCCGGCCGTGCTGCACGTACTGCGTTTTCAGAATGCACTGCACGCCGCGGGCCACGGCTTTTTGGGCGGGGGCCACCAGGTTAGGGTCCACGAGGGCGTAGTCGGCCTTCTTGTCGGCCACGGCCTGCAGCACCTGCAGCGCCCGCACCATGGCATTGTCGTTGTAGGTAATCTGGGCGCGGTAAAAGCGGGCGTCGGGGTAGTACTGCGGAAAGCCGCCGCTGGGCTGCTGCATCTTCAGCAGGTAGCGGATGCCGCTCTCGGCGGCCTGGCGATAAGCCGGGTTCTGGGTGGTTTTGAAAGCCGCAGCCAGGTAAGTGATTTCGCGGGTAGTGGCGTTGTTGTCGATGGTGGCGTCTTCCTGGCTAGCCCCGCGGCGGGCAGCCGTGAGGTCGGCGGCGCTCATGGGGTGGCGGTAGTCCACTTTCACTTCGTTCACGGCCTTGGGCCAGCCGCCGTTGCTGCGTTGGAAGGCCAGCATTTTTTCGGCGGTGGTGTCCTGGGCGGCTTGCGGCAGGCTAGCGGCCAGGGGGGGCAGCTGCCCCCGGCTGGCCGGGCGGCCGAGGCCGGGGCCCAACCCCGTAGTGAGGCCTAGCCCGAGCAGAAGCGCGCAGATTTTCATAGGTCAGAAAGGCAAAATGACCCGTGGCCCGGCCACGGGGGCTAGCCCGGTAGCCCGGCCACGGGCAGGCTAGTACCCGAAGTTTTGCTTGATGGCCGGGTCGGTGTCGAGGGTCGTCTGCGGAATGGGCAGCAGCTCCTTGCCCTGGCCGGGCGCATACTCGGCCGCCATGCCGCTGCCCGTGCTGTTGACGGTGGTGGTGCCCACCGTCACGGCCGTGCCGTTGGGCCGCAGGTTGGCCACGTAGGTAGCGTCGATGCCCTGGCGCCAGTTCACGCGGGTGGTGCCGCCAGGGGTGGCAGCGGGCGAGGGGCGGTAGAACGAGCGCTGCCACTGCACCACGCCATTTACCACCTTGTAGTACTGGTACTGCGGCACCGTGTTGTAGGGCGCCGCGCCCGCGCGCAGCAGGTCAAGGTTGGCCTTGGTCGAAGCCAGCCTATCGGCCAGCAGGTTCCAGCGCAGCAGGTCGTACTTGCGAATGCCTTCGGCGCCAAACTCCAGCAGGCGCTCGTTCACGATAGCGGTGAACATATTGGCCTTCGAGCCGGTGTTCACGTTGAGCGCGGCGCGGGTGGCGTTGCCGCCAAAGGCGCGGGTGCGCACCTCCAGCAGGGCGGCGCGGCCGGCGGCAGTGGGGCCGTTGAGCTCGTTGTCGGCTTCGGCAAACATCAGCAGCACGTCGGCAAAGCGGATGAGGGGCCAGTTGTAGCCCAGGTAGTTGTTGGTGCCGGGCAGCGGCGGGCTGTGCCAGTCGCGCCGAAACTTGCCGTCGTACAGCGTGTTCAGGGCCACGGCCGACTGCACGTTGGCGCCGCTGGCGTACTGGTAGGGCGCGATGGTGATGTCGCGGCGCACGTCGAGCGAGTCGAAGGCGTAGAAGTAGGTCGGTACTACCGTCACGGCACCCTGGGTCGAGCCGTAGATGGGCGAGTTGTTCAGGCGCGGGCCGTTGTAGTAGCCCAGCTTCGAGTCGCCGGTGGCCGTGGAGCCCGCCATGCCCACCTCAAAGATGATTTCGTTGTAGGTGTCGTGGCGCTGCTGGTTCACCCCCAGCCACAGGTCCGAAAAGCTCGGATTCAGGGTGTGCTCCTTGCGCTGGTTCAGCAGCTCGAGGCACTCTTGGCGGGCAATGGCGTAGTAGGTGGCGTAGTCGGCGGGGCGGGTCATGGTGTTGCCTTGCAGCGAGTAGCCGCCGCGCTGCAGGGCTAGCCGGGCGCGCAGGGCCTTCACGGCGCCCTTCGTGATGCGCTCGTTGGTGATGCCGGCGCCCGAGCGGTAGGGCACGAGCTTTTCGGCGGTGGCCAGGTCGGCAATCAGCGTGGCCAGGGTCTGGTTGCGGTCGGCGTTGGGCAGGTTGAAATCCTGGTCGTAGCTCGACGGCGAGAACTGCGCCGGCACGTCGCCCCAGTTGCGAATCAGCTCGTAGTAGTACTGCGCCCGCAGGGTCAGCGACTCGCCGTAGAGGCGGTGCAGGCTGGCCGTGTCGGCGCTGGCCCCGGTGGTGTAGAGGGCCATCTGCGGAATGTACTTGATGCACACGTTGGCCCGCTCGATGCCCTGATACAAGTTGTTCCAGGGGTTAATAATCTCGGTGTTAGAAGCATAGGCCTTGTAGCGCGCAATGCCCCGGCGGCCCGTGTCGAAGGTGCCCGACGAGCCGATGAGCTCATCGGTATCGTAGGGGTAGTACATGCTCAGGCGGGTGCCGTAGGTGTTGTCGCCCGAGAGGGGGTCGTAGGCCCCGAGCACGGCGCTGGTGGCCCCGCTCACGGTGCTGAACGTGGCGGCAGTGGTAGTCAGGGCCGTGGGCTCAATATCGAGGTAGTTCTTGCACGACGAGGCTAGCCCGGCTACTCCGGCCAGCAGCACGGCCGCCGTGGCCTTCCGCGAAGAAAAAATGGAAAATGTCATGAGTAAGGCTAGATGCTAGCGATAAGGCGGGTGGGAGGATGTTGAAGGGAACAGTGAGGTGGTGGTGGTCAATCTGTTCACGGCTCACTGTTCATTGCGCGCTGTACTACAGTCCCAGGTTCAGGCCGAAGAGGAAGGCGCGGCTGCGGGGGTAGGCGGCGTAGTCGACGCCCGGCGTGAGCGGCGTGCCGCGGCGGGTGTTCACTTCGGGGTCGTAGCCCGAGTAGCCGGTGAGCGTGGCCAGGTTGTTGAGCGTCACGTAGAAGCGCAGGGTTTGCACCTTGGCGCGGCTCAGCAGGCCCTTGGGCAGCGAGTAGCCCAGCGTGATGTTGTTGAGGCGCAGAAACGAGCCGCTCTCCACGGCGTAGGAGTGCAGGAAGTAGTTGCCGCGCACGGGGCTCCAGATGGTGGCATTGGCGTTTACCTTATCGAAGGTGGCCTGGTCGGTGATGAGGGCACCGTTGTTGTCGATGTAGCGCACGCGGTTGTTCATGTCGCTCAGCAGGTTGGCATACGACGTGTTGGCGGTGCTGCTCGTAAACTCAATCTTGTTGGCGTTGTAGATATTGTTGCCGGCTACGAAGTTGACGAACACGCTGGCGTCGAAGTTCTTATAGGTGAACTGCTGGTTCAGGCCGCCGATAATCTTGGGGTTGGCGTTGCCGATTACCGTTTTGTCGGCCTCCGTCACGGTGCCGTCGCCGTTGGTGTCGCGCAGCTTGATGGTGCCAATCATCACCGGGTTGCCGGTGATGGCGGCGTCGCTGGCCACGCCATCGTTGAGCACGCCGGTGCGGGTGGCGTAGTTATAGCTCTTGAAGTCGTTGGCCGTGTAGAAGCCGTCGGTGATGTAGCCGTACATCTGGCCCACCGGCTGGCCCACGCGGGCCACGTAGTCGGGGCCCGAGAGGGCGGAGCCAGCCCAGCCCGATTGAATGCTCGAGATTTCCGACAGCCCGCCCAGGTCCTCGATGCGGTTGCGGTTCATCGAGGCGTTGGCCGTGGCCGTCCAGGTGAAGTTGGCCGTTTGAATAACCGTGCCGCTGAGCTGCAATTCCAGGCCCTTGTTCGAGGTCGAGCCGATGTTCTTGTACTGCTGCGTGTAGCCCAGGATAGGGTTGATGGTGCGGTTAATCAGCAGGTCGTTGGTGGTATTGTAGTACACGTCGGCCGTAAACTGCACGCGGTTGTTGAACAGGCCCACGTCGAGGCCCACGTCGCGGGTCGTCGTGATTTCCCACTTCAAATCGGGGTTATACAGCGTGGTGAGGGCCGTGGCGGGCGTGGTCACGTGGTTGAGGGCGTAGTTCACGTTGCCGGCCTGGTAGAGCGGCTTGGTCAGGAAGTCGGGAATGCGGTTGTTGCCGGCTTGGCCGTAGCTCAGGCGCAGCTTCAGGTCCGATACCTTGTCGGTGAGGTCCTGGAAGAAGTTTTCCTTCGAGATGCGCCACGCGGCCGAAGCGCCGGGGAACACGCCGCCCCGGTTGCCGGGCTCAAACTTCGACGAGTAGTCGAGGCGGGCCGTGGCCGTGAGCAGGTACTTATCGTCATAAGAATAGCTGAGGCGGGTGAAGCCCGACACCAGGCCGTAATCGACCGGAATGGCGGTGCTCGGCAGCACGGGCTGCGACACGGTGCCCACCGGCAGCACGGCCTGGTTGATGTTGGCTAGGGCCCGCTCGGCGGTGATGTCGGCCGGCAGGAAGTTCACCTGCACAAACTCCTGGGTGGTGCGCTGGCGGTAGGTTTCTTCGCCGATGAGCGCGTTCAGCACGTGCTTGTCGCGCTTGAAGGTGTAGTCGAGGGTATTCGAATTGTTGAGCGTCGTGGTCAGGCCGTTGGTCAGCGTCACGAAGGGCAGGTTCTGGTAGCCGCCGGCCGCCTGCCGGATGGTGGGCGAGTACAAGCCGTTGAAGGTGCTCAGGTCGGTGTAGGTGATGTCGAAGCCGCCCGTGGAGCGAAACACTAGCGCGGGCGTGAAATTGAAGGCCGCCGTGGCGCCCATATTGAAGGTGCGGCGCTTATCGGCCCGGTACTCGTTGTTGTTGGCCAGCACCGGGTTCACGAGGCTGGAGTTGTTAAAGAAGTCGGGGTCGAAATTGGTGGTGGGGTCGCCGCCGGCGAAGGTGGGCAGGTTGAAGGGCAGGTACTGCACGGTATTGCGCAGGCGCGAGGTCACGCTCGAACCCGTGTTCACCGTCTGGCCGGTGCTGGAGGTGCCCAGCGCCGCGCCGGTGCCGGCGCCGTTGTTCACCTGGTCGTTGAAGCGGGCGTTGAAGCCTACGCGAAACTTGTCGCTGGCCTTGGTGTCGATGCGGAAGTTTACCAGGTTGCGCACGTAGCCCGAGCCTAGCTGAATACCGTCTTCGTTGTTGCGGGTCAGGCTCAGGTTGAACGTGGTCTGCTTGGTGCCGCCGCTGAGGGAGACGTTATGCGTTTGCTGAAATGCCTTGCGGCCAAACACCTGCTCCTGCCAGTCCTGGAAGGGCAGGGTGCGAATCCGGTTCAGCGTATCGCCGTTGAAATTGAGCGAGCCAAACACGCTCTTAAAGGTGCTGGTGCCGCCCGATACGCTAGCCCCCGAGCCCGTGAGCTGGGCGCGCTCATACTCCCAGTTGAGGTAGTCGGCCGGGCCCATCACCTGCAGCTTTTTGCTCAGCTGGCGGAAACCGCCGAAGCCGTTGTACGTCACGGCCGTGCGGCCTTCGCGCCCGCCCTTGGTGGTGATAATCACCACGCCGTTGGCGCCGCGCGCGCCGTAAATGGCGGTCGAGCTGGCATCCTTCAGCACGTCGACCGAGGCAATGTCCTGCGGGGCAATCACCGACAGCGCGTTCTCAATCTGAATGCCGTCCACAATGTAGAGCGGCGAGTTGTCCTGGGTTATCGAGCCGCCGCCGCGCACCCGCACCTGCACGTTGGTGTTGCCGGGCGTACCCTCGGCCGAGGTCAGCTGCACGCCGGCCAGGCGGCCCGTCAGGGCCTCCGCGGCCGAGTTTACCGGAATATCCTTGATTTGCTGCGCACTAACCGACGATACGGCGCCCGTCACGTCGCCGCGCCGCACCTCCTGGTAGCCGATTACCACCACGTCGTCGAGGCTCTGCGTGTCCGAGGTCAGCGCCACGGTCAGCGTCGTGCGGTTGCCCACGGCTATTTCCTGGCTCACGTAGCCAATGAAGCTGAAGCGCAGCACCGCCGTCTTGTCGGCGGCCGGAATGGCGAGCGAGAACGAGCCGTCGGCGCCCGTCGAGGCGCCAACGGACGTGCCTTTGAGCACGACCGTCACGCCAGGTAGCGTATCGCCGTCGGGGCCTTTCACCACGCCCGTTACGGTGCGGCTTTGCGCCATCGCCAGGCCGATGCTGCCGCACAGCAAGAGCCAAAGCAGGAGGAGATGTTTTTTCATAAAGAAGCGGAAGCAGTTGGGTGGGAAATTGAAAAAAGTTAAATCGGAAGGCTAGCGGAGGTCGGCGAGGGCCACGGCATCCATGTCGGTGTATTCGAGGTTTTCGCCGGCCATGCCCCAGATGAAGGCGTAGGCGCTGGTGCCGCAGCCGGTGTGAATGGACCAGGGCGGCGAGAGGATGGCCTGCTCGTTGCTGACCCACAGCGGGCGCGTCTCGCTGGGCTCGCCCAGCAGATGCAGCACGCGCTGGCCAGCGGGCAGGTTGAAGTAGAAGTAAGCCTCCATGCGCCGGTCGTGCACGTGCGAAGGCATGGTGTTCCAGACCGAGCCCGGCTTGAGCTGCGTCAGGCCCATCACGAGCTGGCAGCTAGTGATACCCTCGTTAAAGATGTACTTGTAGATGGTACGCTGGTTGGCCGTTTCCAGCGCGCCCATTTCCACCGGCGTAGCCTCGGCCTGGGTGCGGCGGGTGGTGGGGTACTCCTTGTGGGCCGGCGCCGAGAGCAGGTAGAACTTGGCCGGGCTAGCCGCGTCGAGGCTGCGAAACGCGACCTGCTGGCTGCCGCGCCCTACGTAGAGGCAGTCCTGCGAGCCGAGCGCGTAGGTCGTGCCGTCCACTACGATTTCGCCCGCGCCGCCCACGTTCAGCGCGCCCAGCTCGCGGCGCTCCAGAAAGTAACTGGCCTTGAGGCTCTCGGGCAGGGCAGGGCTAGCGGGGCCTCGGTAGGCATGGCGCCACCCACCAGCATGCGGTCGTAGTGCGTGTAGGTCAGCTCGATGGCGCCGGGCGTAAAGATATTCTCAAGCAGAAAATGCTGGCGCAGGCCAGCCGTGTCGAGGCGAGCGGTTTCGCGCGGGCCGATGGCAAAGCGTTGGGTCATGGGTGGAAAAAGCGGAAGACGGAGAAGGAAGGCTAGCGGCCCATCCAGCCGCCGTCCACAGTGAGGATGGTGCCGTGCACGTAGTCGCTGGCGGGGGAGGCTAGGAACACGGCGGGTCCTTTGAAGTCGGCGGGCTCGCCCCAGCGGCCGGCCGGGATGCGCGAAAGGATGCTGGCCGAGCGGTCGGCGTCCTGGCGCAGGGCGTGGGTGTTGTCGGTGGCGATGTAGCCGGGCGCAATGGCGTTCACGTGCACCCCGCGGCCGGCCCACTCGTTGGCCAGGGCCTTCACCAGCGAGCCAATGGCGCCCTTGCTGGCGGCGTAGCCCGGCACATTGATGCCACCCTGGAAGGTGAGCAGCGAGGCCGTGAAAATGATTTTGCCTGAGCCTTGCTGGAGCATCCGGCCGCCCACGGCGCGGGCTAGCCGGAAGGGCGCGTCGAGGTTCACGCTCAGCACGGCATCCCAATCTGCATCAGAATGCTCGGCGGCCGGCGCGCGGCGTATGATGCCGGCGTTATTCACCAGAATATCGATGTGCTCAAAGTCGGCCAGCACTTGCTGGATAAAGCTTTGCAGCGCAGTGGGCTCGCCGAGGTCGGCGCGGTAGGCGCGGAAGTCGCGGCCCAGCGCCCGCACGGCCTGCTCGGTTTCGCCGCCATCGGGCAGGCTGCGCGACACGCCGACGATGTCGGCTCCCGCCTCGGCTAGCCCCACGGCCATGGCCTGGCCAATGCCGCGGTCGGCCCCCGTGACGAGGGCGCGCTTGCCGGCCAGGCTGAAAAGGGAGGGCGCACGCATGGGCAAAATCGGGTGGGAGTTGCGTTTTAAAAAGAATGGAAAGTCGACCGAAAAAGAGCTGGCTCGAGCGGCAGTGTCGAAGTTTAGGCTCTAGCCAAGGTGCGCGGACTACCCGGGAGCGTTTTTATTTGCGCAATCGTTATCGGTAACGTTTCCACATTCCTCATGCACTGCTCATCTGCGCGCTGGCTAGCCTAGTAACCTGCAGTTAACGTTTATCTTTAGCCGCCAAAGAAGCCCCCGCTAGGCGGCAGGCAATTGCATTTTAAGTAGAACCCCGCTTGGAACCCGCCACCCTCAAGGACATCGCCCGCGAGCTGAACATCTCCGTATCGACCGTATCGCGGGCCCTGCGCGACAGCTACGAAATCAATCCCGAAACCAAGCGGCTGGTGATGGAGTGCGCCGCGCGCCTCCACTACCGCCCCAACCCCATTGCGCTCAGCCTGAAGGGCAGCAGCAGCAAGGCCATCGGGGTCATCGTGCCGCAGATTGCCAATTATTACTTTTCGCAGGCCATCAATGGCATCGAGGAAGTGGCCAACCAGCGCGGCTACGACGTGCTCATCTTCCAGACCCACGAAGCCTACGACCGCGAAGTAGCCAACCTGCGCCAGGCCCTGGCTAGGCGCGTCGATGGCCTGCTCATCTCGCTCAGCAGCGAAACCAACGACGTGAGCCACCTGCAGGAATTGCAGCAGCAGGGCACGCCCATCGTGCAGTTCGACCGCGTGTCGGCGGCCCTGAATACGCCCCGCGTGGTGGCCGACAACTTCGCCGGCGCCTTCGCGGCCACCGAGCACTTGTTGCAGTCAGGGCGGCGGCGCATTGCGCACCTCACCATTCAGCCCTGGCTCAGCATCACGCAGGAGCGGCTGGCCGGCTACCGCGCCGCCCTCGAAAAGCACGGCGTGCCCTACGATGAAAGCCTGGTGCGCTTCGGCACTTTCGGCCCCGACGAGGTAGGCCCGCTGGTGGATGAGCTGCTGGCCCTGGAGCCCCGGCCCGACGCCTTTTTCACGGCCAGCGACCGGCTGGCCGTGGGCTGCCTGGCGGCCCTGCGCCAGCGCCGCATCGCCATCCCCGGCCAGGTGTCGCTCATCGGCTTCACCAACCTTACCGTGGCCGATATGCTAGCCCCTCGCTGAGCACCGTGACGCAGCCCGCCACCGAAATCGGCCGCGTGGCCGTAGGCCGCCTGCTCGACCTCATTGAATTGAAGCATCGCGCCGCGCCGCCTAGTACGATTACCATTCCCACCACGCTGGTGGTAAGGGAGTCGTCGGGTGGGTTGGTGGGGGAGGGGTAAGGTCGAAAATAATATTCTTTATGGCTCTCTACCTTTCTCCGTTAGAGTTAACTGCACGGCTTCACTTGGGCAAGGAGGTGCATCAGTGGCTAGGCTACTTTGCAGAAGACGACTATATCGTGTTGAGATGGCTATACATTGCAAAGAATAAGCAGCAATACACTGTTTGTTACGTTGAATCTTTTGATGAGGGAGATGAGGAGTGGACTGATGTTACGGAGTTTTCCCATCTGGACCCAGATGAGGCGATTGAACACTCCTTTGCATCGGTAGAGGAGGCAGTTGAATTCGCCATTCAAACCTATGCAGGCTCTAGAGAGGGGTTCATCCCTGGCGGACTGCTACACGCCGAGTATCTAGCTTATTGGCGTAGTAAAAACGGTCCGAAATAAACCTGTTTAGGAAGTCATTTCTTTAAAAAAGACCGTCATGCTGAGCTTGCCGAAGCATCTCTACCGAGCCAGTAGGTTAGTAACCCTAGCGGCGCGAGCGAGATGCTTCGGCAAGCTCAGCATGACGGTCTTTTTTAATTGATACGCTCTTAGCCTACTCCTGCGGCACCCAGCCGCTTTCGCCGCCGAAGATATTGGCTAGGGTGTAGCGCTTAGCTTCCTTCGCCGTGAGCTGGTGGCTCCACTGGGCGCGGGTGGCGGGGCTAGCGCCGGGGCCAGTGCTTTGGTACTCGGCGTAGTAGGCGGTTTTTTCGTTGGCGGCGTCGCGCCAGTTGTCCCAGCCGGCGGGCAGGATGTGGGCGCCCAGCTCGCAGCGCAGGTACACGGTGCGCGAGTGCGGGCGCCAGGGCCGGGCCAGAAATACTTTGTGGGCGGCCGTATCGGCGGTGAGCTTGCAGTCGCGGAACACGAAGCCGTAGGCCTGGCGCTCGGTGGTGGCGGCGGCGGCGATGTAGGAATTACGTTTGCTGCGGATTTCGCAGCGGTCGAACACGGCTACGGCGGTGCCGAAGATGAAATCGGTGGTGCCCTCGATGTAGCAGTCCTGGTAGTACTGGCGGCTATTTTCCACGGCCGGAAAGAGCGTGTCCTGGTTGCCCAGCATCCGGCAGTGGCGGAAGGTGGCGCGGTCGCCATCCACGTGCAGGGCCACGGCTTGGCCCACGGGGCCAGCGGCATTTTCGAAGGTGATATTCTCGGCCGTAAAGTCGTTGGCCTGCACCAGCACCGTTTGGGACGAATACGTGTTGTGGCCGGCCGCGTCGCCGGTGTGGTCGCTGCCCGTGATGATGGTGCCCAGCGCGCTTTCGCCCACCAGCCGCACGTGCGTTTTGTGGGCCGGCACCACCAGCTTTTCGCGGTAGATGCCGTTTTTAATCTGAATCGTGACCGTGACTTGCGACAAGTCGCGCGAGGCATTCACCGCCTCCTGAATAGTGCGGTAATCGCCGCTGCCATCCTGGGCCACGCGCATCAGCAGCACCTGGGGCGGTGGGGCCGGGCGCGCGGGCGGCATGCTGAGGCTAGCGGCGGGTGGGGGGGTAGGGATTTGGGCCAGGGCGGGGGGTAGGGCCAGCAGGCCGCTGCTGAACAGAAGTAGTAATTTACTGACAATCATAATCTTAAAATAGGCATGTTGTCATGCTAAGCTGGTCGAAGTATCTCTACTACGTTGTTAGAATACTAATCCTAACGGCGTGGTAGAGATGCTTCGACCAGCTCAGCATAACGGCCTTTTACTGCTGTTTTGACCCGGTTTGTAGCCTCATACTTACTTCGGCGGCTGCCAGCCGCGCAGCACGGCGGCTTGGGTATAAGTCCTGGCCTCGACTTTGGTGAGCTGGTGCGACCAGGGCGCGCGGGCGCTAGGGTTGGCGCCGGGGCCGCTGCTCTGGTACTCGGCGTAGTAGGCAGTTTGCTTGTTGCTTTCCTTGCCCCATTCATCCCAGCCCTCGGGCCGCACGAGGGCGCCTAGCTGGCACTCCAGAAACACCGTTTTGGCGTAGGGGCGCCAGGGGCGGCCCAGGTAAAAGGTGCTGGCCGGGGCCGCGCCGTCGAGGCGGCAGCGGTGAAATACGTAGCCGTAGCGCGTGGTGTCGGGCGTGGAGGCGGCGGTGAAAAAACCGCCGGTTTTGCCCACCACGTGGCAGTTTTCAAACCAGGCCGTGCTGCTGCCGAAGATAAAATCGACGGTGCCCTCGATGTAGCAGTCGTCGTAGAGCTGCCGGCTGCCGAAACCGAAGGTATAGAGCGTATCCTGAAACCCCAGGAAGCGGCAGTGCCGAAAGCTGCTGCGGTCGCCAGCTACCCAGGCGGCCACGGCTTGCCCCACCGGCCCGGCCGAGTTTTCGAAGGTGATATTCTCGGCCGCAAAATCGTTGGCATACAGGTGCACGCTGGCCGAGCCGGTGGTGCCGAAGTTCTTGCTGGTGGCGGGGTCGATGCGCTGGTTATAATCGTCGAAGGTGAGGATGGTGCGAGTGGCATCCTCGCCCACCAGCCGCACGTGGGTTTTCTCCTTGGCCAGGGTCAGCTTTTCCTTGTAAGTGCCGGGCTTGATGACGATGGTAAACCAGTCGGCATTGCCGGCGGGCACGGCATCGAAGGCGGCCTGCACGGTGCGGAAGTCGCCGCTGCCATCGGCCGCCACCACCACGCGGCGGGCCTGGCCCCAGGCAGTGGAAGCGGCCAGCAGCAGGCCAAGGAAAAGCGGGAGTCTCATGGGTAAGAAAAGGGTTAGCTTGGAGTAGGCGTGTGCGCGCGCACGGTTTGGCGCGAGCTGCCCAGGCCCTCGATACCCAGCTCCACCACGTCGCCGGGCGCGAGGTAGCGCGGCGGCTTGAGGCCGCTGCCTACGCCGGCCGGTGTGCCGGTCGAGACGATGTCGCCGGGCAGCAGGGTCATAAACTGGCTGATGTAGCTGATAAGGTAGGGCACCCGGAAAATGAGGTTGGCGGTGTTGCCGTCCTGCACTTTTTCGCCGTTTATCGAGAGCCAGATTTTGAGGCGGCTAGGGTTGAGCAGCTCGTCGGGGGTGGCTAGCCAGGGGCCGAGCGGCGCGAAGGTGTCGCAGCCCTTGCCTTTATCCCAGGTGCCGCCGCGCTCCAGCTGGTAGGCGCGCTCGCTCACGTCGTTGAGCAGCACGTAGCCGGCAATGTACTGAGCGGCCTCGGCCTCGGCCACGTAGCTGGCCCGCTTGCGGATAACCACGGCTAGCTCCGCTTCCCAGTCGGTTTTTACCGAGCCGCGGGGGAGGATAATGTCATCATTCGGCCCGCTCAGCGAGGAAGGTGCTTTCAGGAAAAGAACCGGCTCGGTGGGCAGCGGCAGGTTCATTTCCTGGGCGTGGTCGGTGTAGTTGAGGCCGGCACACACGATTTTGGAGGGCCGCGCCACCGGCGGCCCTAGCCGCTCGGTAGGCGGAATGGGCAGTAGCAATTCGCGCTGCACATCCACGAAAGCCGCCAGGCGGGCTAGCCCATCGGAGGCAAAGAATTTCTCGTCGAAGTCTTCGCCAAATGGGGTGAGGTCGTAGCGATAGCCGTCGAGGACGAGGCCGGGTTTTTCGTGGCCGGGCTGGCCGTGGCGGATGAGGAGCATGGCAAGGAATACCTGGGTGAGCCGCAAAGATGCGCCCTTACTTCAGCAGCCAGCGCCCGAGGTCCTTGCCCGCCTGGAAGTTTTCGAAGGTGGCCGGAATCTTGCGCCCGTCGGTGTACTCATTATACAGCCACGGGTCGCCGAGGGCAAAGACGCGGCCCTTGCCCAGCGTCGCCGTGGCCATTAGCACCTTGCCATTATTTGTCACCAGCGGCTGGGCCGGCGCCGTTAGGGCTAGCACCGACAGTTCCTTAATATAGGCCGTTTTGGCTTGCTTGAATACCGCTGTGCCGCTCGCCAGGTCCACCCGGCCCTGCTCAAACTGGCTGCCCTGCACCATGTTCACGCTCTGGTCAGTGAACTGGATACCGAAATTCTTGGCCAGGGTGTTGAAATGCTTGATTTCACAATTAGCCGTGTCGTTAGCCAGCAAAACCAGCGTGCCGCCGGCCCGCACCCAGTCGGCCACGGCCTGGCCATCGGCGGCCGAAACGTAGTTGGGCTGCGGCGTTTCCTTCTTCGTGTCGGGGTCTACGATGATGTACACGTGCAGCCCCTTGAGGCTAGCGGCGGTGGGTGCCGTGGGCACCGGCACGGTGCGGGCGCCCAGCTCGCGCAGCTGGTTGCCCCACAGCCAAAAGCCGCCGTGCGTGCGTTCCTCCCAGGTGTAGTGCCACTGCTCGGGCTGGCCGGTGAAGGCGTTTTTGCGCAGCTCGTGGTTGAAATAGTAGTCGAGGCCCACGGTTTTGCCCTGGCCCAACGCGTCTTCCTGGGCTATTTCCATCTCCGTGCTCGCCAGGATGAACGGCCCCACGCCCTTCAAGTCATTCTTACGCAGCGGCTCACTGAGGTAATACTGGTAAGAGCCGTCGCGGTAGGGGGTGCCGCCCAGGCCGCCCACGCTCACGGTGCCATTGAGGGCCAGCGCGCCGTTTTCGGTCGCCACGAAGGTTTTAAGAATACCCTCGTAGCCCTTGCGGGCCACGGCGGCGTATTTCTTGTCGAGGTAGCCTAGCCGCACGCCCTTGGCCAGCGCGTACACAAACATGCTGCTGCCCGAAGCCTCGGCATAGTTGCCTTTCTGGTTTTCCTGGCCCAGCACAAGGCTCCAGGTGCCGGTTTTGGGGTCTTGGTACTTAGTTAAAACCGGGGCTAGCCGCTGCAAATCCTGGATAAGTTCGGCGCGGTGACCATTGCCAGCGGGCAGATAATCAAGCACATCCACGAGGGCCATCGCGTACCAGCCCACGGCGCGGTCCCAGGCCTGGGGCGAGAGGCCGGTGGTTTTGTCGGCCCATTTTTGCTCGCGGCTTTCATCGTAGCCGTGGCGCAGCAAGCCGGTTTTGGGGTCCACGAGGTGCTTTTCGATGAGCGCAAACTGCTTGGCTACGTCATCGAGGCCGGCCTGGTCGCCGGTCAGCACGCTGTACTGGGCGTAGAAGGGCTCGGCCATGTAGAGGCCATCGAGCCACATCTGGTTGGGGTACACCTTCTTGTGCCAGAAGCCGCCTTCCTTGGTGCGCGGCTGGCTAGCCAGCTGCTGGCGCAGGGTGGCGGCGGCTAGCCGGTACTTCTCGTTGCCGGGCAGCGACACCTGGCTGAGCAGTAGCAGGGCTGGGCCAGTAGCTAGGTTATCAAGGGTATAATCCTCCGCCTGGTAGGTGCGGATGCTGCCATCCTTCTGCACAAACTGGTCGAGGTCTTTCTGAATGTAGGTGAAGTAGCGGCCGTCGCCGGTGCGCTCCCACACGCGCTCCAGGGCCTTCAGCATCAGGCCCTGCTCGTAGTCCCAGCGGGCCGTTTTGCGGTTGCCGATAACGATGGAGTCGGGGTGCTGGGCGATGAACGCATCGGCCATGCGCTGCGACATAGCGGCCGACGCATGCTGGGCCGGGGCCAGCAGCGGCAGGGCCAGCGCGACCGCGAAAAAATGACGGGTGGGAGAAGTCATAGAAAAAAGTCGGTCTGTCATTGCGAGCCTGCCTGGCAATCGCACCCGAGCGACTCTGGCACGAGTCGTCCGGCTTCGTTGCGATGCGACTGCTGCGACTTGGCTTGCCGCGCAACACGCCCGCAATGACAGACGGGTTGTAAGTGGATTACTTTGCGGCTACCTGCACCACCTTTTTACCCACCTTATCGCCTAGCTCCAGGCCTTTTTTGGTGAGCTTGGTATTGGTGTTGGTGAGGCGAATATCCTGGCTGCGGTCGCCGCTCACGCGCAGCAGCAGGTCGGCACCGCTGGCGTATTTAATGTCGTCGAGGCTGATATTCTTGCTGTTCTGCACTTCCAGCACCGGCTTGGTTTCGCGGGTGAGCAGGGTCACGTTCTTGAGGCGAATATTCTCGGCTTCCTGGCACAGCATGCCTTTATTCGCTTCAATCACAATGTTTTCGAGGCTGATATCCTTAATGGCCATTTCGGGCAGGCCGCGCACCAGAATACCCGTCTCGGCGCCCTTGCAAGTCACATTCCTGATGTAGAAATGCTGGAACTGCGGCGTGCCCTCGTTCAGTGGCTGGGCCGCGATGACGGGGGGCACCGTCGATTCGCCGGCCTGCGGCACGGGGTCTTTGGCGGCATAATACATATCGAACAGGATGGCCTGCCCGGCAATGTCGGTCATGGTAATGCCATCGACCCAGATGTTTTCGACCATGCCGCCGCGGCCGCGGGCCGTTTTGAAGCGCAACCCCACGTCGGTGCCCTGAAAGGTGCAGTTGCGCACCACCAGGTTGCGCACGCCGCCCGACATCTCCGAGCCAATCACGAAGCCGCCGTGGGCGCTGTACACTTTGCAGTTCTGGATGAGAAAATTCTCGGTGGGCACGCCGCGGCGGCGGCCTTCCTCATCGCGGCCGCTCTTGATGCACAGCCCGTCGTCGCCCACGCTAAACACGCAGTCGTCGAGCACGCCGTTGCGGCACGACTCCACGTCGATGGCATCGGTGTTCTGTCCGTACCAGGGGTTGCGGGCCGTGACGCGGCGCACCGTGATATCCTGGCACAAGAGCGGGTGAATCGTCCAGGCAGGCGAATTCTGGATGGTGAAACCTTCGAGCAAAATCTGCTTGCAGTCAGTCAGGCTCAGCATATTGGGCCGCAGAAAATCGCGGATATCGTCGAAGTCGGCCGGGTTCAGGCTCTTGCGCGGCGTGCCGGCGGCGGCCAGCATATTGCCCTTGAGGGAGCTGGCCGACGGATACCACGAGTCCTTTTTTTCATTGAGCACGCCACCCGAGGCCAGCAGCTTTTTCCACTCGCCCTCGTTGAGTTTGCTTTTCTTGACGGGCCGCCAGCTGTCGCCGGCCCCATCGAAGGTGCCGTTGCCGGTGATGGCAATATTGGTCAGCCCCACGCCCGAAATCGGGGCCTGACTCCGAATAGCTTCCTCGCCCTCCCAGGTAGTTTTGATGAGCGGATATTGCAGGTGGTCGGTGGTGAACTGCACCAGCGCGCCGGTGGCCAGGTGCAGGTTCACGTTGTTTTGCAGCACGATGGGCCCCGTGAGCCACAGGCCGGCCGGCACCAACACCGTGCCGCCGCCCGCCTGCGTGCAGGCCATAATGGCCTGCCGGAAGGCCTGGGTATTGAGTGTTTGGCCATCGGCCACGGCCCCGTATTTCTGAATATTGAAGGTATCGGCTTTGAGGCGCACCTGGCGCACGGCGGGCAGGGTGGGCGGCGCCGGCTGAGTAGGAGCGGGGCGGCCATTCTGAGCCTGGCCAGGGATAGCCTGCCAGGCGGCCAGGGCTAGCAGCACGCCGGGCAGCAACGAAGAAAAAGTCAGCATAAATGCGGGTGGGAAGGCGGGGCGGCGGGGCCGCTCCCGCTGGGCAGCAGTGAATAAAACGAAGCCGATTGCCGGCGCAAGCCAGGCTTCGGCAGTGGAATACTAGGCTAGCCAGCGGGCATCTGCAAGCGAAGGTGCCGATTTATTTCCGCTATCGTTGCCGGCAACGTTGCCGGGCGCCGGCATGGAAACACGCCGGCCGCGTGGGCCAGGCAGACGGGTAGTCAGAATCTCGCTAGAATTAGAAAATAGGTTTGCTGCCAGCAGCAAAAGCTGCCCGGCTTGCGTAGAGCGCAAGTCTATTACCTAATCGTTACGCCATGCGTTCTTTTTTCTCCTCGGCCCGCACCTTCGTGCTCGGCCTGCTGCTGAGCAGCACGACGCCCCTGCTGGCCCAGGTACCCCTCAACCCCGCCGCTACGCCCGCCCCCGCCGATACCACGCACAAGTACGAAAACCCCGCCGGGGTGCCGGCCGGCCCCAGGAAACCGTTTTTCCAGAGCAAGCTCTTCAAGGCGGTGGCCATTCCGGCGGTGCTTATCGGCTACGGGGCTTATACGTTTAACGGCCACGGGTTTTACACCAATCAGGATGCGCAGCGCGACATCCACCGCGTATTTCCATCGTCGCAAACGCGGGTGGCCGACATTCTCATTTTCGTGCCTTACCTGGAGCTCGGGGCCGTGGCACTGGCCGGCGTTGAGAGCCGCAACGACCGCATCAACACGCTGCTCATCATTGCCAAGAGCGAGGCCATTATGCTGGGGAGCACTTTTCTGGTAAAATCGCTGAGCCATGAGGAGCGGCCCGATGGCTCGGATAATCTCTCGTTTCCGTCGGGCCACACGGCGCAGGCTTTTCTGGCGGCTAGCATCGTGCACACCGAGTTCAGAGACAAAAGCCAGTGGTATGGTATCGGGGCCTACGCGCTGGCTACCAGCGTGGGGGTGCTGCGCATGGTAGTCGATAAGCACTGGCAGAGCGACGTGGTAGCCGGCGCGGGTTTCGGCATTTTATCGGCTCACCTGGGCTACCTCACCCACCGCAACCGCTGGGGTCGCAAGTCCATCGGCCGCGATATTGGCGTCATGCCTACCTACTACGGTAATGCGCCCGGCCTGTGCCTCACGTGGCGGCCCAGCAAGTAGCGCTGCGCTTCCGGCTAGCCCAGAAGCGCAGCGCTACCAATCGGCAGTTGCGGGTACGTGGGTGGAAGTACCGGCGGGCGAATAAGGAAAGAAAAGGCGCCGCGTGCTGATTTTCTACAGAATTCCTTTGTTTTTTCAGCGGCCGAATTAATCCGGCTTAGTTATGAAGATACTATTAGTGGAAGATGAGCCCGCGCTACGCTCGACCCTGGTCGATGCCCTGCGCCAAGGGGACTACGTGGTGGAAGTGGCCGACGGGTTTGCGCAGGCGCTGGATAAAATACGGATGTACCGCTACGACTGCGTGCTGCTCGACCTGACGCTGCCCGACGGCAATGGCCTCGACTTGCTGCGCATGCTCAAGGCCGATAATTCGCTGGCGGGCGTGCTGGTTATTTCGGCCCGCGATGGCCTCGACGACCGCATTGCGGGCCTCGACCTGGGTGCCGACGACTACCTGGTGAAGCCGTTCCATATCTCGGAGCTCAATGCCCGGCTGCGGGCCATTATTCGTCGCCGCCGGTTCCAGGGCCAAAGCCACTTGCTGTTTCGCGACCTGGTGGTGTGGCCCGAGCAGGCCGAGGTGCTGGTGCGCGGCGAGCCGCTAGCCCTCACGCGCAAGGAATACGACCTGCTGCTGTATCTGCTGGCCAACCCCGGCCGCGTGCTCACCAAGGAGGCCATTGCCGAGCACCTCTGCGGCGACTCGGTCGATGCCGCCGACTCGTTCGACTTCATTTACACGCACCTCAAAAACCTGCGCAAAAAGCTTCAGGAGAAAGGCGCCGAAAACTACATCCGCACGATGTACGGGGTAGGGTATAAGCTGAGCGCAGAATAAAGCGCGGGGCGTAATGCGCGTACCTGGCGGATTGCTAGGCAAAACAGCTAAAGCGGCGCTACGCTGAGTACCCGCGCTGCGGGCATTGCTTAAAGAATAAAAATGAAGCTCCTGTCGGCCACCAATCGCTACTACGTGCTACTGAGCGCGGGGCTATTTGCAGTGGGCAGCCTGGTGCTGTACGTGGGCACCGACCACGCCGTGCGCAATGAGGTGAGCGAGCAGCTGCAAAACCAGCGCCTCGAGCTAGCGGCCCAGGTGGCCCACGGCCGGCCCTTGCCCGAGCCGGTATTCAGGCACCAGTATAGCTTGAGTACCAAACCCCGGCCGCTGGGCTTTTCGGATACCACGCTGCTCGACCCCATCGAAGGCGCGATAGTGCCGCACCGCCAGCTTACGTTTCGGGTGGCGGGGGCGGAGCAGGCCCCCACCTGGGTAACGCTGCGCCGGTCGCTGGTCGAAACCGATGAGCTGCTGGCGGCTACCGTGGGCAGCATGCTGGTGGTGCTGGCGCTGCTGCTGGGCGGTATTGTGTGGCTGCACCACTACTTGTCGGGGCGGCTATGGGCGCCGTTTCAGCACACGCTGGCCACGCTGCGCACCTACGACTTGCAGCAGCACCAACCGCTAAACCTGCCCACGTCGAATATCGAGGAATTTGCCGAATTAAACCAGTCCCTCAACTACTTGTGCGCCCGGCTAGGGGCCGACTACGAGAGCCTACGCGAGTTCACCGCCAATGCCGCCCACGAAACCCAGACGCCGCTGGCCATTATGCAGGCGCAGCTCGAGCAGCTGCTGCAGCTGCCCGTTCTGGCCACCGATGCCGCGGCGGCCCCGCTGCTGGCCGACCTCTACGGCGCCACCCGGCGGCTGTCGCGGCTGCACCAGGCGCTGGGGCTGCTCAGCCGTATCGAAAATGGCCAGTTTACCCAGGCCGTGCCGCTCGACCTGGCCAGCCTGATTGCCGAAAAAGCCGAGCAGCTCGCCCCCCTGCTCGAAGCGCGCCACCTGGCCCTGCGCCTCACCCTGGCCGCCGCGCCGCCCCGTAAGTTGCACCCCGGGCTAGCCGACTCGCTGCTGCACAACCTGCTGCACAATGCCATCCGGCACAACGTGCCGGGCGGCGACGTGGCCGTGCGCCTCACCGATAGCGCCCTGGAAATGAGCAACCCCGGCCCGGTGGTGCACGGCGACCCGGCCCGGTTTTTTGAGCGCTTCCGCAAGCACAACGCCGCTTCCGAGTCGCCGGGGCTGGGTCTGAGTATCGTGCAGCATATTTGCGCCTACTATGGCTTCGGGCTGAGCTACGACTTTGCGCCAGCCGGGGCGCGGCACACGCTGCGCGTCAGCTTTGAGCCGGCAGCCGGGGCCTTGCCCCAACGCATACCCTAGCCGGCTGCGTATAAGGCGCAGCTAGGTGCTAGCGCTTTCTTTTTAATTCATTTTATGTCCGGCATTCAGGATATTCTGGCCAACAATCGGCAGTGGGTGGCTACCAAAAACGCCGAGGACCCGCAGTTTTTTCAGCGCCTGGCTAATGGCCAGCAGCCGCGCTACCTGTTCATCGGCTGCTCCGACTCGCGGGTGCCGGCCTCGGGCATCACGGGCACCGGGCCGGGGGAGATGTTTGTGCACCGCAACATTGCCAACCTGGTGGTGCACACCGACATGAACCTGCTCAGCGTGCTGCAATACGCCGTGGAAGTGCTCGGCGTGCAGGATATTCTGGTGGTGGGCCACTACGGCTGCGGCGGCGTGGCGGCGGCGGCCACCAACAAGCAGTACGGGCTGATTGACAACTGGCTGGTCAATATCCGCGACGTGGTGCACCTGCACGAAACCGAGCTGCTGCGTCTCCCGGACGAGCGGCAGCGCCTGCGCCGCCTCGTCGAGCTCAACGTGGTGGAGCAAGTGCGCAACCTGGCCAAAACCAACATCATCCAGAACGCGCTGCGCGGCCACCAGCCGCCCCGCCTCCACGGCCTCGTCTACGATATTGCCGATGGCGTGCTCAAAGACCTCAAAGTCGATGGCCTGGAAGTAGTCGAAGAGCTGGAGCACATTTACGGCACGGAGGCCGCGCCGGATAATGAAGCTGGCCGCGCGCCGAGTAGTGCTAAATAATACCGCATTTTATTTGCTATTGAACTAAGCCCCCCGGTGCAGTGCCTGGGTACGCAGGCTACCGGCACTGCCTCGGGGGCAGTCAGGCGGCAGCTTCGCGCGGCAGCGTCTGGGCCAGCACCCAGCGGCGGAGCGGCTCTTCGAGTAGCCGGTAGCCCAACTCAGCCAGGAGCAACGTAGCCACAAACTGCCAGCCTACGTGGTGCCCCCAGCCGAAGCGGTGCTGCCACCACAAGCTGAAAACCCCTACGTGCAGCAGGTAAAAAAAGTAGGAGCTGCGCCCCAGCGCTTGCAGCAGAGGGGTGGACAGCCCGCGTCGGAGCCAGCTGCGCTCGGCCAGCAGGCCCGCTAGCAGCAGCGTCACACCCAGCGGAAACAGTGTATTGGTAATAACCGTGGCAGAAGCTGGCACGCCCTGGTACCACTGAAAGTGGGGGTTGAGCCACACCAGCCAGCCCATTGCCAGTGCCATCAGGGCCAAGCCGGTAATCGTGCGCCAGGGCCAGTCCGGCGCAGGCGCGGGCGGGCGGGCCGCCCACCAGCGGGCGAGCATCAGGCCCATCATAAATTCCAGCACCCGTCCGAAATACAGGTAGTTGAACAGCGCCCGGTAGGAGCCGAACAGGCCGTGGAGCGCCGGCCGGCCGCTGCACAGGGCCGTGAGGGCTACTCCCAGGACCATCATCAGCGCAGCAAAGGCCAGGGGTGCCCAGCGCCAGCGGTCTTGCCAGAGCAGGACGAGGGGAGCTGAAAAATAAAAGCACTCCTCGGTGGTGAGCGACCAGCTTTGCGGCAATCCTACAAACATGAGCGTATTGGAGAAGCCTTTCAGCAAGCTCTGGCTCAGGAAAACCAGTAGCAGGGTATTCGCCGCCGTAGCCCGCGCCAATGGCCAATACACCTGCCACAGTGCCAGGCCATTAAGTAGAAAAAAAACGGGGTAGATGCGGGCTGCCCGCCGCCACAGGTAGCGTCGCAGCCAGCTGCGCGTGAGCTGCACATCGCCTTGGTAGCGCGCCGCAATCACGAAGCCGCTGAGCACAAAAAACATCCCTACGCCCAGGCCACCCCGCTCCGCTAGGCGCCAGTAAAAATCGGACGCCGCCGCCGAGCGAAAGTGGGCGGCAAAAACCAGGTAGGCCGCTACGGCCCGCAGCCCGGTGAGGGCCGGGTAATAAGGCCGTGCAGCTGAGTGCACGATAGACGGAGTAGGTGGCATCAGCGCGCAAGATACTACTACCGCGTTGGGTACATTTACCGGCACTTATCGCCACTCTTTGCCGCCTGCTCGGGATTCTACGATGAAAAAACTGTTAGCTGTGCTGCTGGCGCTGCTGCCGGCCCTGGCGGCGGCTCAGGCCGGCGTTGCATTGTCCGCAGCCCTGCCCGCCGACACCTCCTACTGGCGCACCAGCCTCAAAGCGGGTGTGAACCTGAACGAGGCCGTCATCTCCGACAACTGGAAAGGCGGTGGCGCTACCTCGTTGGGCCTGAGCACCTTGTTTAATGGCCAGGCGCACTACCTGCGCGGCAAGCGCAGCTGGGACAACGAAGCCGATTTTCTCTACGCCGGCCAGTACACCCGCGGCCAGGGCTACCGCAAAACCAACGACCGCCTCTGGCTCGATACCAAGTATGGCCACGCCCTCACGCCCAAGTGGGACGCCTTCGTGTCCTTAAACCTGCTCTCGCAGTTTGCGCCCGGCTACGACTACTCGGGCGACAGGCCCCGGCTGATTTCCAGCTTCCTGGCCCCGGCTTATCTGACGAATGCTTATGGCTTTGAGTATCATCCCAGTAAGCGGTTTTCGCTGCGGCTCTCGCCCTTTGCGCCGCGCCTCACTATCGTGCGCGACCTGGGCCGCTTTCAGACCCTGCCCACCGATGTGGTGTACGGCGTGAGCCCCGGCCACACCACGCGCTGGGAACTGTTAGCCGCCCAGGTGCTGGCTAGCCTCGACCAGCCGCTGGGCCCCAACGCCAACTTCAAGGCCCGCTACCTACTCTTTACCAACTACGGCCACTTTCGGGCGCAGGAAATCAACCACCGCCTCGACCTCACGCTCACGGCCAAGGTCTACGGGCTGCTGAGCGTTAATTTTCAAAGCACGGTGCTTTACCAGTACGACCAGGATGCGGGCCTGCAATTCAGCCAGGGGCTGGGGCTGGGATTGCTGTTAACGCGCCAAAAACCGGCCGTCGTGGCCAAGTAGCGGCGGGCGGCGGGCTAGGCCGGGCGTAGCTTTGCGGGGCCATTTACCCGTTTTATGCTCCGATTTTTACCCGCCGCTGTTCTGTTTTCCACGTCGCTGCTAGCCCTGCCGAACGCGGCCCAGGCCCAGCGCGCCACCGTGCCCGCCGATACTGCCCGCCAGCGCGCGCTGGGCGAAGTGACCGTATACGCCACCCGCCTCGGCCAGCTGGCGGGCCAGACCGGCCGCTACGTGACGGTGGTGCCCGGCAGCACGCTCAGCCACTACCCGGTTACGTCGCTCGACGACCTGCTGCGCCTGCTGCCCGCAATGGAGGTGCAGAGCCGGGGCAATTTTGGCACCCAGGCCGACATCACGCTGCGCGGCTCCACGTTTAATCAGGTGCTGATTTTGCTGGATGGCATGCGGCTGAATGACCCGCTGACGGGCCACTTTGCCGGCTACTTTCCCATCACGCCGGCCGAGATTGAGCAGATTGAGGTGGTGCGCGGCCCCGGCGCGGCCCTCTATGGCCCCGATGCGGTGGGCGGCTTCATCAACATCGTCACCAAAACCTTCGCCGCCACCCACCGGCCCGATGGCACGGAGCTGGCCGGCACTTTCCTGGCCGGCGAGTACGGGCTGAAAAGCACCAACGCCGGCTTCTACGGCCAGGATAAGGGTCTGCGGCTGGCGGGCGGTATTCTGAACAACACGGCCAGCGGCCAGCTGCTCGACCTGCCCGGCGGCGGGCGCAATAACTTCAAGCTGAATACGTATTCGCTGTCGGGCGCGTATCAACTCAGCGAAAAATTCAGCGCCGCCGCTAGGGCCAGCTTCGACCGCCGCGACTACAACGCCCAGAATTTTTATACCACCGCCACCGCCGACCGTGCCCGCGAAACCACCAGCCGCGACTGGTACCAGGGCCAGCTGCGCTACGAGTGGAACGAGCGCGCCCGCACCGAATTGCAAATTGTGGGCACGGCCAGCACCGATTACTACGTGTACACGCCGACCTCGGTGGCCAGCGACCACCTCATGCACTATCTCAACGTGCAGGGCCAGCACCAGCTGCAAGTGTCTGACCACGTGCGCCTCACGCTGGGCGGCCAGGCCGACCGCCGCGCCGTGCTCAGCAACGACCGCGGCGACCACGCCGTGTGGCACACCGGCGCCTTTGCCGTGGCCGGGCTAGCCCCCACGGCCGGCCTGAACGTGACCGCCGCCCTGCGCCTCGACCACGACCAGAACTATGGCACCGAGGTAGTGCCCCAGCTCAACGCCAGCCAGCTGGTGGGCGAAAAGCTGACCGTGCGCGGCGCGGTGGGCCGGGGCATCCGGGCACCCAACTTTACCGAGCAGTACAACTCGGCCATCCGGCCCGGCATCGTGCCCAGCGGCTTCAACGTGGGCAGCCCCGCGCTCAGCGCCGAGCGCACCTGGAACTACGAGGCCGGCCTGGACTACCAGCCGTGGCAGGCGCTCACGCTGCGCGGCACGTACTTCAACCGCTACGGCCGCAACCTGATTGACTACGTGGCCGCCACCGGCAGCCAGGTAATCGAAACGACGGGCTTTACCAATATCAACCCGAGCGGCAGCTACCGGCTGGCCGAAAACCTGTTTGCCGTGACCACCCAGGGCCTCGAAACCGAGTTGAGCAGCCGCGCCCAGCTAGCCCCCGGCCTGCGCCTCGATGGCAGCGTGGGCTATACCTGGGTGCACCTGGGCGTGGAGGGCGACGTGCAGTCGCAGTACCTCTCTAACGTGGCGCGCCAGCTCGTGACCGGCAACGTGAGTGTCACGCACCGGCGCTTTGCGCTGGCCTTCGGCGGGGTGTATAAGCAGCGCGCCGGGCAGCAAACCGTGGCCAGCGCCAGCACCAACTTTGCCGAGCTCACGCCGAGCTACGCCGTCTTCAACGCCCGCCTCGACCTGACGCTGGTGCCCGAGCGCGTGTGGCTGGTGGGCCAGGCCCAAAACCTGTTTAATGCTCATTACTCGGACCTGCTAGGGGCCCAGATGCCCACCCGCTGGCTCATGGCCGGCGTGCGCGTAGCGCTGCGTAAATAAGAGCACGCATCCTGAGTGCTTTTTAGAAAGTAGACAGCCCGTCATGCGGAGCTTGCCGAAGCATCTCTACCACGCCGGTGAGTGGCGCTGATAAAGCGGTAGAGATGCTTCGGCAAGCTCCGCATGACGTTCTTTTTTGAACACTTATTTAGAAGAAAATAATGGCTAGCCCCCTCGCCACTAAGCCGCGAACTATCCTGCTCATTCTGGCCTTCGCGGCCGTGTACCTGCTGTGGGGCTCCACGTACCTGGCCATCAAGTATGCCATTGTCACGATGCCGCCGTTTTTGCTGGCGGGCAGCCGGTTTGTGCTGGCGGGCAGCATCTTGGCGCTGGCCGGGCGCGCCTCGGCCGATTATGAAAAACCCACCCTGGCGCAGTGGAAAACGAGCTTCGTGGTGGGCGGCCTGCTGCTGCTGGGCGGCAACGGCATGGTGGTGCTGGCCGAGCGCGCGCTACCCAGCAGCCTGGCCGCGCTGCTCATTGCCAGCGAGCCGTTCTGGATTGTTATTCTGGGCTGGCTCTGGCTGCGCGGCGAGCGGCCCGGCGGGAAGGTGGTGCTGGGGTTGCTGTTGGGTTTCGTGGGTGTGTACCTGCTGGTGGGCGAGCAGCTGACGATGGGGGCTAGCCACGCCCAGCTTACCGGCGTGGCACTGGTGCTGCTGGCGGCGTTTAGCTGGGCGGCGGGCTCCATCTACGGGCTGCGCTCGCCGGTGCCCCGGTCGGCGGTGCTGGCCTCGGGCATGCAAATGCTGGCCGGCGGCGCGCTGCTGCTGCTATTAGGCACGGCCACCGGCGAGTGGCAGGGGCTGCACCCTGGCCGTTTTGGGCTGGCGGCGTGGCTGGGCTGGGGCTACCTGGTGGTGTTTGGCTCGCTGGTGGCCTTCACGGCCTATAGCTGGCTGCTGAAGCACGCCCCGCCGGCGCGGGTGGCCACCTACGCCTACGTCAACCCCGTGGTGGCCGTGCTGTTGGGCTGGGCCATGCGCGGCGAAAAGCTGACCGGCCAAATGCTGGTAGGCGCGGCCGTTATCGTGGGCTCGGTGGTGCTGATTACCACGCAGCAAAAGAAAGGATAGGCTAGCCCCCTTCAGCCTGGCGGCTCGACCTTTATTGTTGCCAGCCCCTGACTTTAGGAGAAAGTGTGCAATGTCCTTGCGTTTTGATTTATAGCGCTTTGTGCGCTATATAATCAGACTTTGGGCTCATTTGCTGTCAGTAGGAAGCACTGAAAAGGACTGCGTACTTCGCCCTGTCATTTGTTCTTTCTGCGCTATGAAACACTTTTTCCTATTTGTGGTCCTGCTGCTAGCCACCCTGCAGGTTGCTGCTCAAGTTTCGAGCCGGGCGGCTAGGCCCGATTCGCTCACGGCGCCGCTGGCTGCCACGCCAGCGGCGCCTGATACGATGGCGGCTATTCACCGGCTGTTTGTGCACAAGCGACGGCTGTGCCTCGTCGTGCTGGGGGCCAACTTGGGTCTCGGCACTGCGAGCTACCTCGACGGCATTCATTCTAACGACCCCGTTGGGGTGGGGCTCACGTACATCCTGGTAGCGCCGATTTTTGCCGCTACTACCCTGGGCATTTTACTCGGCTCAGCCCAATACAGCCACCGAAGGGAAGTCCGGGTCCTGCGAGCATTCGAGGTGCACCAGCTTCCCCAGCGTATCAAAGCGCAGCTCAAGCCCAGGTACTTCCGCTAGCCGGGCGCCCGGCGCCGCCGCGTGTCGGTGCTCCACGCAGTGAGCCAGCCAGTCATTCCGACCTTTTCGCAACGTATTTTTGTTGATTAGCGCCAGCCCGCTTTAGCGGGCGTATCTGCGAAATCCGTTAAATCAGTTTGAATCTGCGATGAAGGTTTGCCTAGCCGAAAAGCCCAGCGTAGCCCGCGAAATCGCCCAGGTTATCGGGGCCGACCGGCGCATGGACGGCTACTACGAGGGCAATGGCTACCAGGTCACCTGGACGTTTGGCCACTTCTGCCAGCTCAAGGAGCCCGACGACTACCGCCCCGAGTGGAAGCGCTGGAGCCTGCACGACCTGCCCATGATACCCGAGCAGTTCGGCATCAAGCTCATGCGCCGCGACGAGGGCGTGGTCAAGCAGTTCAACACCATCAAGCGCCTGCTCGACGCGGCTACCGAGGTCATCAACTGCGGCGACGCCGGGCAGGAGGGCGAGGTCATTCAGCGCTGGGTTATTCACGAGGCCAAGTGCCGCAAGCCGGTGAAGCGCCTCTGGATTTCGTCGCTCACCGAAGAGGCTATCCGCCAGGGTTTCAATAATCTGCGCGATGGCAAGGAGTTCGACAGCCTCTACCAGGCCGGGCGCAGCCGCGCGGTGGGCGACTGGCTGCTGGGCCTCAACGCCACGCGCCTCTTCACCCTCAAATACACCACCTACGGCGACAAGCAGCTGCTGAGCATCGGCCGGGTGCAAACGCCCACGCTCGCCCTGCTCGTGGACCGCCACCACGAAATCCGCAACTTCAAGCCCGAGCCGTACTGGGTGCTGAAGACGCAATACCGCGACACCACCTTCACCCGCATTAATACCGAAGCCGAGCAAAAAGAAGCCCAGGACGCGCCCGACGAGCAGAGCCGCCTGCGCGCGCTAGGGTACTTCGTGAAGGAAGACGAGGCCAAGAAGGCCCTCGAAACGGTGCAGCCCGCGCCGCTCACCGTCACCAACGTCGAGATAAAAAAAGGCCGCGAGTCGCCGCCGCGCCTCTTCGACCTGACCGCGCTGCAAGTGCAGTGCAACAACCAGCTGGGCCTCTCGGCCGAGGATACGCTCAAGATTGTGCAGGCGCTTTACGAGAAGAAGGCCGTGAGTTACCCGCGCGTCGACACCACGTTTCTGCCCGACGACATTTACCCCAAAATACCGGGTATTCTGCGCGGCATTGGCTATTCAAACCTGACCGGGCCGCTGCTGGCAAATAAGATTCCAAAAACCAGTAAGGTATTCAATAACAATAAGGTAACGGACCACCACGCCATCATTCCGACGGGTAGCGGGGGCCCCGGCGGCGGCATGGAAAGCAGCGTGTACGACATCATCGTGCGCCGCTTCATCGCCGCCTTTTATCCCGACTGCGAGGTGAGCAATACCACCGTGCTGGCCGAAGCGGCGGGGTTTCTCTTTCGCGTGCGCGGCCGGCAGATACTGAGCCCCGGCTGGCGCGTGGTCTACGGCGACCCTAGCCAGCAGGCCGCGCCTAAGCCCGCGGCCCCGGCCGGTGAGAAAGCCACCGGCGCCGAAGACAATGACGACGTGGTGAGCACCGTGCTGCCCAGCTTCGCCAAGGGCGAAAGCGGCCCGCACCAGCCGCGCCTGGAAAGCAAGATGACCCAGCCGCCCAAGGACTACACCGAGGCCAGCCTGCTGCGCGGCATGGAAACGGCCGGCCGCAACATCGACGACGATGAGCTGCGCCTAGCCATGAAGGAAAACGGTATCGGCCGCCCCAGCACCCGCGCCGCCATCATTGAAACGCTATTTAAGCGCAACTATATCCGGCGCGATAAGAAGCGGATTTTACCCACGCCCACTGGCGTCGAGCTCATCGGCCTCATCCGCAACCCCACGCTGAAATCGGCGGAGCTGACCGGCCAGTGGGAGAAAAAGCTGCGCCAGATTGAGCGCAATGAGCTGCCGTCCGACCAGTTTTTAGAGGAGTTGAAGGGCTTGGTCCGCGAAATGGTGCAGGAGGTAAAAACCGACCGCAGCGGCCGCGCCGTGTCGGCCGGTAGCGCGGCGGCAGCAGTGAGTGGGCCTAGCCAGCCCGCTACGGCCAACGGCTCGGTGCAAAAGCCGGCCGGCTCAGCCGCCAAAGCCGCTAGCCCCACTGCCGCTGCCAATGGCCTCGGCACCTGCCCGGCCTGCAAAACCGGCCACATCCTGCGCGGCAAAACGGCCTTTGGCTGCGCCCGCTTCCGCGAGGGCTGCCAGTTCCGGCTACCCATTGAGATATTGGGTAAAAAGCTGAGCGACCCACAGGTGAAAAGTCTGCTGGCCAAGGGCCGTACGCAGCTCATTAAGGGTTTCGTAACGGGCGCGGGCGAGAAAATCGACGGCGCACTTATTCTCGATGCCCGCCACCAGTTTGAGTTGGTGCCCGCCGCCGAAAGCAAGCCCACCACGGCCACCGACCCCGGCCAGATTCCGTGCCCGGTGTGCCGGCTCGGCACTATGCTCAAGGGCAGCAGCGCCTTCGGCTGCTCGCGCTTCCGCGAGGACTGCCAGTTTCGGGTGCCCTTCGAGTGGGGCGGCAAAAAGCTGACCGACATGCAATTGCGCCAATTATTGCGGCGCGGCGAAACGGGCGTCATCAAAGGCTTCTTCTCCGCTAAAACCGGCAAGAAGTACGACGCCGCGCTCAAGGTAGAGGAAGGCCGCGTGGTGCCAGTGTTCGGCTAGGGTGCCAAGCCTCTGTCGGCGCGGCTAGGTAGGCGCGTGGCGGCTGGCCGCTACAGGTAGGTATTCCTACCTTTAGGCAGACGCCCGGTGTGGGCCTCGTTTCTTGCTGTTCATGGTTGCTGCCGCTCCTTCTTCGCTTGCCTTCTCTTCTGCCCGCCGCATCCTGCTCGATACGGGCTTGCAACTACTCGAAAACCAGGGTTTTGGGACCGTATCGATGGCCGACATTGCCCTGGCCGCCGGGCAGCCCTTAGCCGAGGTATACCGGCATTTTGGCTCCAAAAACGACTTTGTGCTCGGCCTCTACCAGCGGGTGCACGACGACCTGGAGGCCCGCAGCCCCGACCTGCCGGCCGGCCCGCTGGCATTGCGCTTTCAGGCCTTTATGCGCGAAAAGCTGCGCCTGCTAGCCCCGCACCACCGCCTGCTGCGCTCGCAGATGGCCGCCTTACTCGATGCCGACGTGCCCACCGGCGTGCTCAGTCCCGAAACGGAAAATATTCGTCTGCGCGGCCTGGCCTTGTTTGAACTGGTGGTGCGCGGTGCCACCGATGCGCCCGCCGAAAACCTGGTGCCTGCGCTCACGCAGGCGCTGTACGCGGCGCACTGGGGCGTGCTGGGCCTGCGTCTGCTCGACCGCTCAGCCGCGGGCCAGGCCACCGACGAGCTGCTGGAAATGCTGAGTGCCGGGCTGGCCCTGGCCACGCCGCAGCTCGCTACCCAGCTGGGGCCGCTGCTGCTGGGCCAAGTGGGCGTGGCGGTAGGGCAGTTTTTGCAGGTGAGCCCGGCGGTGGATTTTGCCGTGGCGCGGCGCATGGCGAAGCTCATCTTGCGGCACCGCAAGGTGTTGCGCACCGACTCCGAGGCTAGCCCCGCGCCCGACGAGCAGAGTATTGCCGTGCAGCTGCCCAAGCTGCACTACTACATCAGCCAGGGCTGGCCCATTCACCTTATTTTGCCGGCCTTCCCGGCCAAGTCGCCCAACCGCCAGAAGGTGCTGGGCACTCTGCCCGACTTGGGCGAGGAAATCGCGCTCACGTTTTTGCAAAGCCTCTGCGACGACATTCGGCAGGTGTACGCGCCCGGCGCCCGCCTCAGCATCTGCGCCGATGGCCGCGTGTTTGCCGACCTGGTGCAGGTGAGCGACGCCGACGTATCGGCTTACAACGACGTGCTGAAATCCCTTATTCAGCGGCTAGGCACCCCTGACCTCGACGTGGTGAACCTCGAAGACCTGCTCGCCACCGACTCCTTCGACCAGGCCCGCGCCTGGATAGTAGCCCAGTACGGCGAGCCGCTGGCCGAGCTGAAAGCCCGCGTGCGCGACACCGACCACGCCCGCGCCATGTTCAACGGCATCCACCGCTTCGTGTCGGAAGATGGCCAGGCGCTGGCCCCCGAAAAAAGCAAAAGCCGCGTGAAAGAGGAAAGCAAGGAAGTGGCCTACGAAGTGATTCAGCGCAGCAACGCCTGGACGAAGCTGCTGGCCCAGGAGTTTCCGCACGCCCTGCGCCTGAGCATCCATCCCCAGCACCCGCACTCCGATAAAATCGGCCTGCGCATCACCCGCGCCCAGGACGACTGGCTCACGCCCTGGCACGGCGTGGTGCTGCTGCGCGCTAACGACTACGTGCTCCTGAAGCGCTCCCAGGCCGAGGAAACCGGCGCCGTGCTGGTCGAGCAAGACGGCCGGCCGAGTCACTTCGTGGCCGGGCCGAATTCTTAACCAAGTAATCTGAATTATTTACGCATTCGGCTGCCGGGGTGCCGCACCTTTGCTGCCGTCGCCAACTGCCTAACGCTCATCGGCTAGCTCTGCCTCATGCCCACGTATACCCTCGAACCCCAAGCGCCTTTTGGCCTGCTCGTGCGGGCTAGCCAACCCGGCCAAACTATTGCCGACCTCGCCGCCGAGCAGCTCGCGGAGTGGGTGCAGCTGCACCGCATTCTTATTTTTCGCGGGTTCGAGTCGTTCAGCAAAACGCAGTTTGCCTTGTACGCGCAGCAGCTGGGCGAGCCGCTGCAATGGCCATTCGGTGCCATCAATGAGTTGCTGGTTAAGCCCGACGCCAAGAACTACCTCTACACACCCAGCGCCGTGCCGCTGCACTGGGACGGCGCCTTTATCGGCCGCATTCCGCACCTCATCTTCTTTCAGTGCCTGAAGGCACCCCGCGCCGAGGACCGCGGCGGCACCACCTTCGCCGATACCGGCCGGGCGCTGGCCCGCGCCACCGCCGCCCAGCGCCAGCGCTGGGAGCAGGCCACGCTGCGCTACCGCACCGAAAAAGTGGTGCACTACGGCGGCACCATTACCCAGCCGCTGGTGCAGGCGCACCCCGTCACGGGGGAGGCCACGCTGCGCTTTGCCGAGCCCGTGCACGACCTTAACCCCGTGCACGTAGAGGTGCTGGACGCCACGCCCGAAGCGCAGGCCGAGCTTATTGCCGAGCTGCAAGCGGCCCTCTACGCGCCGGAGGTATTTTACACCCACACCTGGCAGGATAACGACATTGTGCTGGCCGACAACCACGTGCTGCTGCACGGCCGCGACGCTTTTCTGAATCCCAACGAGCGCCACATTCAGCGCATCAACCTGCTGGCCCGGCCCAAGCACGGCGGGCTGGGGCGGTTTTTGCGCAACAGCAAAATCCTGCGCCGGCCCGAGTTTTTGCCGGCCGAGATTCCCATTTTTTTTATTCCCATTCTGCTCAGCGCCGAGGATGGCCGCTTCCTGCGCCGGCCCGAGCTGTACGTGGGGCTGGCCGGCATTTACCTGCTTTTCAACTTCGGCGATATGGTGAATACCTACGCCGACCGCCAGGTCGATGCCGTGTATAAAAGCCACTTATCCAATGCCATCTACGAGCTGGGCGACCAGGGCGTGCGCTGGCAGCTGCGCGCCTCGGTGGCCGGCACCGTGGGCATCAGCATCTGGCTCACGCGCCACACCGGGCGCTGGCAATTTGTGCCGCTCACGGTCATTGGCTGGGCGCTAGGGTTCCAGTATTCGTGGCAGCCGCTGCACCTTAAGTCGCGCGGGGTGTGGCAGCTGGCGGCGCTGTGGGCCGTTATTTTCTTCGGGCCGATGGCCTACACCGCTAGCCTCGTCACGCGCTTTCCGCGGCCGGCGGTGCTCACCCTGGCTGGCGCCTACGGCCTGCTGCAAGTGGGCGTGCTGATGCTCAACAACGCCGAAGACTACACCGAAGACCGCGCCGCGGGCCTCTACACGGCCATTGTGGCGCTAGGCCTGCACCGCAGCATGCGCGTGGCGCAGGTGCTGACGGGCGGCGCGGGCGTGCTGGCGCTCGGCAGCTTTGGCTATTTATTCAAGGCCGAAAAGCTGCCCAAAGCCGCTTACCTGGCCCTGGTGCCGCTGGCCGGCGCCGTGGCCTACATCGCCCAGGGCTACGAAACCGTGAATCAAAAAATCGCCGGCCAAGACGAAGCCGCCGCCACTGCCATCATCAAGGAGCACGGCCCGCTGATACCCAAGTGGCTCATGGCCACCGCTTACACCAGCCTGCTGGCGGCCGGCGTGCTGTTCGGCGCGCGGGCGCTGCGTAAGAAATAGTCACCTGTCAAAACAATAGTAGACCGTCCTGCTGAGCTTGCCGAAGCATCTCTACCGTATCGTTGAACGAACTCAAACGGTGCGGTAGAGATGCTTCGGCAAGCTCAGCAAGACGGTCAATGCACTTTAAACCAATCTTATCCCTTATGCCTGCTTCCGACGATATGCTCTACGACTGCGCCATCATCGGCGGCGGGGTGGCGGGCCTCACGCTAGCCCTGCAATTGGCGCAGGCGGGGCGGCGGGTGGTGCTGTTTGAGAAGGAAACCTACCCGTTTCACCGCGTCTGCGGCGAGTATATCTCGATGGAAAACTACGATTTCCTGTGCCGCATCGGCGTGCCGCTGGCCGAGATGGACTTGCCCCGCATGACGCGCTTCACGGTGTCGTCGCCCAGCGGCGTGGCCCTGCACCACCCGCTTGATATTGGCGGCCTGGGCATTACGCGCTACGTGCTCGATGAGCTGCTGGCTAGGCTAGCCACCCGGCACGGTGCCACTGTGCGCGAAGGCACGCGCGTCACGGACGTAGTTTTTGCCGACGACCAGTTCTCCCTCACCACGGCCGATGGCGGCACCTGCCGGGCGCGCATCGCCTGCGGGGCCTGGGGCAAGCACGCCAACCTCGATAGCAAGCTGCACCGGCCTTTTCTGGAGCCTAGCCGCCACGCCCGCCAGTTTGTGGCCGTGAAGCGTCACCTCGAAAACGTCGACTTTCCCGAGGCGATGGTGGAGATGCACAACTTCAGGGATGGCTACTGCGGCCTCTCGCCGGTGGCGGGCGGCCTCACCAATTGCAGCTACATCTCCGACGTGCGCAACCTGCGCGCCCACGGCAACAGCATTGCCGAGATGGAGCGCCGGGTGCTGATGCAAAACCCGCTGCTGCGTCCTTATCTGGAGGCTGCTCATCGCCAACCCACGCCGCCCATTGTCATCTCCCAAATCACGTTTCGCGAGCGCTCCACCGTCGATGCCCACGTGCTGATGCTCGGCGATGCGGCCGGCACCATCGCCCCGCTAGCCGGCAATGGCATGAGCATGGGCATGAACGCCAGCTACTTACTCTACGGCCTGCTGGAGGAATTTTTCGCCGGCCGCCTGTCCCGCGCCGGGCTGGAGCAGCGCTACACCCGCGCCTGGCGCCGCCTGCTGAGCTTGCGTATCACGGCGGGGCGTCTCCTGCACCAGGTATTTGGCCAGCCGCAGCTCACCACCGCCGGCATTCAGGTGCTGAAGCGGCTGCCGTTTATGACTGATGTTATTCTGCGGCTAACCCACGGCCGGCCCTACTAGCCCACGCCCGCCGCTATTTCTTGGCTTTGGGCACGTAGGGCTTGCCATTCAGCTTGGGGCGCGAGCCGGAGCCTTGCGGGCGGCCGTCGCGGTAGGTTACCTGGCGCTCGATGCTGTGGCCGTCGGCTTTGTAGTAGGTCCACTGCCCGCTCTGCTTGCCGTTTTTGTACTGGCCGGTCACGGCCGGGCTGCCATCGTCGTGGTATTCCTTGAAATCGCCGGCCAGCAGGCCTTTCAAGTAGTTAGCTTCCTTGCGCGGCTGGCCGCTGGCGTAGTACTCTTCGCCCGGCCCGGTTTGCAGGCCATTCACGTCGAACTGCTGCCGAATCTGCACCTTGCCATTGTCAAAATACGTGAGGCGCTCGCCGGCTAGCTTGCCGCTGGGGCCGTAGGCTTCGACTAGGCGCGGGGTTTTGCCATCGGGATAATACTCGCGCCAGGTGCCGGCGGGGCGGTTGCTTTTGTACTGCTCCTCGGCCTGGCGGGGCTGGCCGGCGGCATCGTAGTAGCGCACTACCTTGCGGTCGCGGCCCTGGGCGGCGTAGTCAATTTCTTCCTTGAGATTGCCGTTTTCAAAATACACCACGCCGTGGCCGGTGGGCACGCCCAGGCGGTAGGTGGTTTTACCCTTCACCTTGCCGCTTTCATAATACGAGGTAGCCGGGCCGTCGAGGGCGGCCGTGCCGGTGCGCGGGGCCACGCGCTTGGTGAGGTCGTCGCCGAGCTTATTGGTGACCTGGCGCTCGCGCAGGGCCGCCGGCGCGTAGGTGCCCTCGGTCTGGAGCTGGCCGGTGGGGTAGTACGAGCGGTAGCTGCCCTTGCCGGTCTGGTCGTTCATCACCGTCTCACTTTCGAGCTGGCCGGTTTCGTAATACGTCTTATAGGAGCTGGCCAGCAGGCCGTTGCGCAGCGTGCCTTCGCTCTGCACCTTGCCGCTAGGGTAGAAAAACTTCACCGGGCCATTGGGCTGCCCATTGGCGTAGGTGACCTCGGCCGCAGCCTGGCCGCTGGCGTACAGCTCGCGCACCGCGCCGTTGGGCTGGCCCTTCACGAGGGTCGTTTGCAGCTTGATTTCGCCGGTGGGAAAGTAGGTCGTGAGCGGCCCGCTAGGCTCATCGTCCAGAAAGGTGCCAACCTGGGCCACCTTGCCATCGGCGTAGTAGGTTTTGAACGGTCCCTGGCGCACGCCGGCCACGTAGGTAGCCTCCAGGCGCCGCCCCCGGTTGGCGTGAAACTCCACGTACACCGAGTCGCGCTTGCCGTCGGTGTAGCGCGTCTGGGCTTCGAGGCGGCTGTTGGGGTAAAAGCGCTTGTAGGGCCCGTTCATCACGGTATCCTGGCCTACCAAGGCCCGGAAAATCTCGTGCGGGTGAATTTTAGTCGAGTCAAAATAAATCGTAACGCGCTGCGAGCGTTGGGCCTGGCTAGCCAGCGGCAGCAGCAAAAAAAGCAACAGGTATCGCATAAGTCAGTACAACGCCGGTCGCGTCTTTTTTAGCGCAAAGGTGCGCAAGGTTAAAAAAGGTTTCGCAAGGTTCAGGCCAGACGTGAAGTCGGAGCCCAACCCTTGCGAAACCGTTTTTAACCTTGCCAAACCGCGCGCTTACAGCTTTTCGAGCACGATGGAGCTGGCCCCGCCGCCGCCGTTGCAGATGCCCGTCACGCCGATTTTGCCCCCTTCCTGGTCCAGCACACTCAGCAGCGTGGTCACGATGCGCGCGCCCGAGGCCCCTAGCGGGTGGCCCAGGCTCACAGCCCCGCCGTACACGTTTACCTTGCTGCCTTCGAGATTGAGGAGCTTGTTGTTGGCCAGCGAAACGACCGAGAAAGCCTCGTTAATCTCGTAAAAATCAACATCCTTCGCCTCCAGGCCGGCGTTCTTCAGCGCCTTTGGGATGGCTAGCGAGGGCGTGGTGGTGAACCACTCCGGCGCCTGCTCGGCGTCGGCAAAACCCCGGATGCGGGCCAGCGGCTTGATGCCCAGCGCGTCGGCCTTTTCGCGGCTCATCAGCAGCACGGCGGCGGCACCGTCGTTGAGGGTCGAGGCGTTGGCCGCCGTCACGGTGCCTTCCTTGGTGAAGGCCGGCTTGAGGCTGGCCATCTTCTCAAACTGCACCTTGGTGTACTCCTCGTCGTCGCTCACCACGGTTTCCTTGCCGCGCACCGTAATGGTCACGGGCACAAGCTCTTCCTTCTTTTTACCGGCCTGGGCGGCGGCGGCGCTGCGCTCGTAGCTCTGGCGGGCAAAGGCGTCCTGCTCCTCGCGGGTGATGCCGTAGTGCTGGGCCGTGGCATCGGCGGCGTTGCCCATAGCGTAGTCGTGGTAGGGGTCCCAGAGGCCGTCGCGCACGAGGCCGTCAATCATCTGGCCATTGCCGTACTTGGCGCCAAAGCGGGCCTTGTCGAGGTAGTAGGGCACATTGCTCATGCTCTCCATGCCGCCGGCCAGAATAACCTCGGCCTGGCCCAGCATAATGGCCTGGGCCGCATACATAATGGCCTTCGAGCCCGAGGCGCACACCTTGTTCACGGTAGTGCACTCCACGGTGTCGGGCAGGCCGGCCTTCTTGGCCGCCTGGCGGGCGGGCGCCTGGCCGAGGTTGGCCGAAATTACGTTGCCCATAATTACCTGTTCGACCAGCTCGGGGGCCACGCCGGCTTTGTCGAGGGCACCTTTCAGGGCAATGGCGCCCAGCTCGGTGGCCGAGAGCGAGGCCAGTGCCCCGCCAAATGAGCCGATGGGCGTGCGCACGGCCGCTACGATAACTACTTCTTTTACTTGCATGTAAGGGGAGGGTGGGAGGGTGAAAATCGGGTAAGAGGCCGCTGCCAACTGGCTAGCCCAGGGCACTAACAAACCTTCGTTCGTATCCTCAAAAGTACGGCGGCCGGAGTAGTCAGTTTACCAGGTGGGCTGGCCGGGCGCGGGCGCCGCGCCCTGGCGCGGCCGGGGCCGCTGCTGCAAATACTGCTGCTCGCTCTCGCGCAGGGCTTCGAGCACCTGCTGGGCCTGGGCGGGCGTCAGGTTCATGGCCTTGAGGCGCTCGCGCTGGGTTTGGAGCTGCAGGTCGGTATTGGTGGCTGCCTCGGTGCCGGGACGGCGACCCTGGCCGGCCGGGGCGCCGGCGCCGCTGGCATCGAGGCCCCGCTGGGTGCCGGATGCCGGGCCGCTGGGTAAAGGCCGGCGCTCGCCCTGGCCGGGCCGAAAGCTACCGCTGGCACTGTTGCCCGTGCCGGGAGTAGGCTGGTGGCGGTCGGGCTGCCCGGTGGCGTTGGGTAGCGGGGGCCGCTGGGGCCCCCAGGCGGCGCGGGCGTCGGGCTGGGGGCTGGGCCGGGGCGCGTGGTGCCCGCCTTTTCGGCCGGCGCAGGGGCCGCGCCATTTTTTTGCCGGGCCGTTGAGTCGCGCCGGGGGCTAGGTCGCGTTGCGGGGGCGGAGGCGGCGCATCAGCGGGCAAGCCTGGGTTGTCGGGCTGCTGACCAGCCAGGTACTGGCTCAGTAACTCGTAATTGTAGCGGGCCGTGGTATTGGCCGGGTTCAGCTTGAGGGCTTGGCGCAGCAGCGCGGCCGCCTGCGCTACCTGGCCTTGCTGGGTCAGTAGCCCCGCTAGCTGCTGCCGGGCCGCGCTGCTGATACCAGCCGGTACCGTAGGGGCCAGCAGCCGGGAATAGGTAGCGCGGGCGGCGCTGCCCTGCCCGGCCCGCTGCTGCGCCTGCCCCAGGTTGAGCAGCAGCGCAGCGCCAGGGCCCCGGCGGCCAGCCAGGGCCACCGCCTGCTGGTAGTAATACACTGCCTCGGGCGCGTGGCCGCCGGCCAGGGCCGCCTGGGCCCGCGCCTGGGCCGCATTGTGCTCGCGCACCTGCGTTAGCCAGCGCCAACCTGGCAAGCCGGTGCTTAGTAACACAAATAGAATGAGCCAGCTTTTCATAGTTCCAGGCGCAGCACGCGCACCGTTATCAAGCTGTCAATCAGTAATAAAGCTAGGGCAATACCTAGTGGATAGCGATAGCGGTTATCGGCCACGGCCACGGTGCGGGCAGTGGCCACGGTGGCGGGGGGAAGGTTACGCAAGCTGGTCAGCAGGCTAGCCAAGCCGTTTTCGCGGTCGTTGAGGGCTACGTACTGCCCCCCGGTTCGGGCGGCTATTTGCAGCAGTGGTGCTTCGCGCAGGCGGCTCACTACGGGGCGGCCCTGGGCGTCGCGCAGCCCGGTGCGGCCCCCGGGCGCGGGCACCGGCCCCCCCGCCGCTGTGCCCACGCCCACGGTATACACGCGCGCCCCGGTGCGCCCCAGCGTCTGCAGCACCGGTTCTAGGTTTTCGCCAAAGTCTTCGCCATCGCTGGCCAGCACGGCGGCCACGGTGCGCGGCGGGGCCGGGCCGGTGGGGCTAGCGGGCGCGGCCGACCCTAGCCGGGCCAGCAGCAAGTCGAGCGGCGCCCGTAGGGTAGTGGGGCCTGGCGCGGTGAGCCGGGTACTCAGGGTATTCAAGAACAGCTGCAAGGAAGCCTGGTCATACGTTAAAGGGCACTGCACGTAGGCCTGCGAGCCAAACACGATGAGCCCCAGCCGGTCGGCCGGAAAAGCAGCTACCACTTCGTTGAGGGCTGCCTGGGTGCGTAGCAGGCGGGTGGGCGCCACGTCGGCGGCATCCATCGAGCGCGACACATCCACCAGCAGCCACACATCCTGGCCGCTGCTGCGCACTGCTTGCTGGCGCACCCCCAGGGCCGGCCCGAGCCAGGCTATGAGCAGCAGCGCCCCAGCCACCAGCCGCAGCGGCAGCTTCCAGGCTAGCCGGCCCACGCCCAGCCCCAGCCGCCGCCCGAGCCGCGCTGTGCGTCCTGTGTAAAGGACGAGCAGTAGCAGCACCAGTGCCAGCCCGGCGGCAGCGGCCCAAAAATCAGGATAAGCCCAGGTCAACATGCGCGCAAAGGAAGGCCGAGAGCCCGCAAAACTAGAGCGTGGCTGGCTAAGGCTGAATCCACCGCGTTCCTTAGCAGAGAGTTGCGTCAACGAAAGCAATAAAGTTCGGGAAAGATTAAGAACTATTCGGGCCCGCCCTGTATATTTGCAGCCGCTAAGGCCGGCGAGGTCTTGGCAAGCCACCCGTACGGAGAAGTGGGTGAGTGGCTGAAACCAGTAGTTTGCTAAACTGCCGTAGCTCTAAAGGTTACCGGGGGTTCGAATCCCCCCTTCTCCGCTAAAAGGCCTCTAGTACTCTACTAGAGGCCTTTTTTAATTTTTGCACCCATTTTTGCACCCAATCAAGGCTTAAATGACCATCGAAAACCCGCACGTTTGTCGTGGAATCTAGCAGGCTAGCATGCGCACGTGAGCCCGGGCGCAGGGCCGCTGGTGGTGAGCAGTGCGCAGTTTGAGAAGTGGTTTCGGAAATAAAGAAGCCCCAACTGCTGGAACAACTAGGGCTTCAGAAAGCGGGCAAGCAGCCTATCTTAGTTATACTGCTTTATGCGCTTGTGACATGGCCAATTGGCGTAATGCGCGGAATGCGTAAATACTTCAACTAATAGCTCTCTTTTAGGGCGCTGACAGTGGTAATTATTATGAGTATAATTCGGTTCGCCAGATTGCTAGGTGGTAAATTAAAAAGACTGTTGGTAACTACTTATCAGCAAGCAAATACCCAGGCCAAACTCATCGCAGCCGAACCTTCTTTGGCCACTGCTTTCGAACCGACCAGTATTGTTGAAAAATCATCGGCGGCAGCTTTTGCAGTTATCAGGACAGGCTCAATAGTGAAGAATAGCGCGTTGGAGCGTCATGCCTACCTGGGGGAAGAGTCCCTTCTGGAGCGCTCTACGATAGGAAAATACTCTTATACGGGCGCAAATAACATAATACGAGATACTACCATTGGTAACTTCTGCTCTATTGCAAACGGACTGTCTACTGGCAGCGGCAATCATCCAACCCACCTGCTTAGTACGAGTCCGGCCTTTTATATGCGCTACCCAGTAGTAGGAATTAGCTTCGCTGAAAAAGATGTTTACCACGGACACCCGCATACATACATCGGCCACGATGTGTGGATTGGCGCGAATGTCTTCCTCAAAAGTGGCGTGACCATCGGCAACGGGGCCATCATTGCGGCCGGCGCTGTCGTGACAAAGGACGTTGCACCGTACGCCATTGTGGGTGGGGTGCCCGCACAGACAATCCGCAAGCGCTTTAGTGAAGCTCAGATTGCTATCCTAGAACAGCTACAGTGGTGGCACTGGTCAGAGGCAGACCTGCAAGCAGCGGCCCCCATCTTCCAAACAGGTGACGTGGAAGCGCTGCAGCGCTGGAAGCAAGCGAGGTGAACTTATTAGGCTGTAAGAGCGTGCATTTGCGTTGTCAATACTGTTACGTAGCTCAGATAGGCTAGATAGTGATTTAATTCACGCCTCGGACTAAGAGCACCCGCAAGGGAGGTCGCCGCTTCAAATGGGGTCAAGCAGTATTAAATAAACAAGCCCCAGCCACACGGCCGGGGCTTGTTTATTATGTAAGTACTCCACTCGGCGCAACTACTGGGACCGGATGTAGCGCGCGCCAGCCGCGCCAGATAGTAGCCAGTAGCAGCGCGATGGCCAGGGCGAAGGCGAGGCGGCGAGGCCAGCGGGTGAGGTAAAGGTGGCGGTGGTGGGTGAGCATAGGGCAATATTACTGAGTCCGTGTATATTTGAGAACCTTTCATAGGTGCGCGTTGGCAGACGCAGCTTTCGACTTCACCACTAGCCGAATCGCGGCTGGAGGATAAGCCCGTTGCGCTCTGCCAAGCGCACGGGCTTTTTTGTATCTCTCAATAATGAATGCACCAGCAGCGCCAGTAGTGCCGATTCAGCAAGAGTACGCAGACCGAACCATCCACTACTACGATATTCACTTTAGCTTCAGTGATGATACGCCAGCACAGCAAGAGACCTACTTTGTAGGCCTATTCCATCTCGCCGTTAATCTCTCGCAGCAGCTAAATCCAAACAGACATTGGCTATCAGCTGGCCGACGATATTTCGTTAAGGATGTCCATTTTGAGCCAGTATCTAAGCAGATTCACGGGAAGCTTTGTTCTATTCGAACAGACTTGTTTCCAGAGCTTGGTAATTTCAGTGATGATACTGCAAGGGAGATAGAAGCGGAGGAGGACGAAGGAATACTAGAAACATCTCATTTTGTCATTGCTTACCGCGACCGAGTAAAGCACCTTGCACTGGAATATAATGATGTAGGTCCAAAGGCAGCAGACTTGCGGTTCTATCTTGAACACATAGGCCGCCAAGCTGGGCTATTAGCCGTTGTAGTAAATAGGATTATTTCAGCCGATACGCTTCGGCAGATTGAGCGCCGTATGGGGCGAATCTCAGAGATGGATGTTCGAGTATTTCGTGAGAATGTTCAGCAGGTTGCTACTATGAATCAAGGACTAGCGACTACATTAGCCGCAGCTAATGAACTGTTTGATTCTGAGATGATTACACTTAAACCCAAGCTTGATTATAGAAGTAAAACCGCCACAGCGAGTGCGCGTGAAGTAGTAGATTCGATAGTGCGGGCATTCACGCGAAATCCCACCAAGATGGATGCGTTTAAGGTATTTCGAGTTAAGGCAGAAGATAGGGATAAAAATGGGAACCTAGATGAGTTTGACTTGTTGGAAGATAAGATAAAGAGTAGAATAAGGGTACAAAAGCGGCCCCGCTCACGTGTACTAATTTCAACTGATATCTTCCAAAAAATGGTAGCAGAGTTAGAGCGCAAGCGACTAATTTAGATGAATAGAATTCTAGACTCCTATTTGCGCCATTCACTTAAGTGTGATATTGCTATTTCCATTGTGATAGTAGGAGTGCTGCACTTTTGGGCAGGTCGTTTACCGTTGAGTTCTTTCGAAAGAGGGAGTGTTATTTCCAGTCTTGCGGGCACTGCGGTTTCTTTGGCTGGATTTATTCTGGCTGCCTTGACAATTATTGTCACATTCAGGGCAAATGTGGCTTCAAAAGGAATAATGGAATCGATGAGCGGAATGGAAATAATTTTTAATGGTCCTGCTTATCGTGATATTGTAGGTGTATTCAAGGGAGCTATAATTGGTTTGGTCATCTGTACTCTTGTTCTGTATTTAGGGATGATTTTTGGCGCTAATTTGCCTCTCCGTTGGATTAGCCTACTAAGTGTTGTAGGACTGATAGAAATCATACTTTCAATTACTCGTTGCCTGTATATTCTTTTTAGAGTAGTCGAAATAGATTTTAAAAAGTGAGGCGAGTCGATTAAATATAGCCTCGCCCACCAGCGGGGCTTTTTCATGCCCACTCCTCTGGCTACTTCGTCCGCACAACGTTTCTTTACAAAATGAAAAAGCTGACCTTTTACAGCTGGCAAGTGTGTGCTCACCAAGAGGTATTTACGCTACTACTTTGTAAGCTCGCAGCCTTAGGGGTAGCTAGGGCCCGGGTAGTGGTCCAACGGGTGCTGGCAAAGCGACCGGTCATGCTGGAATTGCCCGACCGGGTAGCCGCTGAACTTCGTGCGCAGGCGGAAGCAATCGGCATCGAATGCGGCTATGACTAGCGCTTTTCTTTTTGTATAGAAGCCCCATCTACCAGGAGGCTTCTTTATGCCGCCCATGCGTCGCCCACAACCCTTCTTTAAGTACGTCATCGGCAGCTTCGTGAAATTGGCCCAGGGCGCGCCCATGCAGCGTGTCATTTGGCGCGGCAAGCAAGTAGTCCCCAATATCATCAGCCAGCCCCACGAGGCGCCCGTGTACCGTATTGACGACGGTCACTGGGATTGCTACTACGAGCACCAACTGCACCCGGCCTTGACCCGCGAAGAGGACATGCCTGCACGCCGGCGTCGGCGAGGCTTGTAGTCGCTGGGCTAAGTTCCCAACTCCGGTAGTCGCACGTAGTAGCTGTAATCCTCCAGCGGCACGCTACTCACAAAGCTCCGGAGTACCACCGGCTGCTCCTGACCATAGTCCACGCCGACCTCGACAAAGAAGCCGCGGCCCTCGTCGGCGCAGTAGTAGAGGTTGACGCCCTCATCGTCGGCTTCCCAGCGCTGGGCCAGGAAGGTGCCGTGCTTGAGCACCCAGTAGAGCTGCACCACGGGCGAGAGCAGGCGGAAGGCGTAGAAGGTCATGCCCTAAGAATATACTAGCTGGCCAGGGGCTCGGATACTGGCTTTGACGGGTTGGCGTGCCAGGCTACGCACCGATTCACGGCCAATGTTAGTAGGCCTACGGCAGCGTAGAGTAGCAGGCGATTGCGGCGCTGGGCACGACGTAGGCGGGCAGCAGTGTACATGGTGCAAAGAAAAGCCCCGGCCAGTAGGGACGGGGCTTACCTTTTAAGGTAAGTTGCCTAGAATCCTACCCACTGGCGCACCAGCAGCGCCCTGTATGGCATCCGAGTATCTATAGGCGTGCCATTGCCAGCCGGGGTTTGGCGCCCCTCCCAGCCATTGTTACCACTAGGCACGATGTTCATACCGTTAGGATTGCCGGTGTAGGCTAAAAACACGGGTGTATTAGGCGGGTTTGCTGGTAAATTGGCCGTAGTTAAAGTGATTGAATTTTGCCCGCCTGCTGCGCCTAGGGCATAATCTGCGTTGGCCGGGTCCAGGCCGGCTACGGTGCGGCCCTGCAGGTCATCGGTGTTATGCAGGCCGTTGGCCAGCGCCCAGCCCCAGGCTTCGGTGCCTGGTAGTCCCAGGCCGTCATGGTCGTAGTTGGCGGACACGTAAGCCGCGCTGCCTAATGTTTGAATCTCGAATTTACCACGTGTTTTTTCCTGTATGCGATGCCACAACGTGAGTGCGCCATAGGTGTTAACAACCAGGTTCGGCGCCCCAGCTAGTAACGGCACTAAATCCATCGTCTGGCCTTTGATAGCGGTTTTGGTGCCGCCCGTCTGATAGGCCCGCTCATCTACCACCACCACGGCGCCAGGCGCAAACATGGCCGGCAAACTCACGTTGCTGCGGCCCGTGAAGTCGAGCAAATTGGCCCCGTCCCACACCACGCCCGCGCCCACGTTGTACTGGCTGCCTGTCTGGTACACGCGGCACCCGCTCACCACGCAGGGGCCAACCGAGGCCAATAGCGCCGGTAGGCTCAGCACTTGATGGATGTCCTGAAGCGTTTGAAAATCATCGTTGGCGACCGGCCGCCCGCCGGTTTCGAGTTGCAGCGTGTTCATTTAGAAAAAGACTAAGAGGTAGTGTTTATTGGCCAGTTTGAGGCGCTTGATAGCCGCGTGCAACTGGCTGGCTTTGGGCCTAAGAATGGCCGGGGCGTGCACAATGAAATCGGCCTGCTGGCTGAACTCCACCCAGTTGAAAAGGTAGACGGGTGGCTGATTTTCGGCCACGAAATACAGCGCTGGATTTGGCTGGTTTTCGGCCACGAAGTTGACGTAGACGGGTTGCAGCTCCACATCGGTGTTCGTGATGTAGATGCGCCGCACGGCCGCATCGTAGTGGTCGTTCAGCGCCTCTTCAAACAGCAGGACCTGGCTGTTGTAGCTCAGCTCGCGGCGCACGTAGGCTTCGTAGCTTATAAATCGGGCGTAGAGGGTGGCCACTGGAGTAAGTAGCCACTGGCACAGCGCCAGCAGCCGGGGCCGCCTGAGCAGGGAGGGCAGCAGCAGCAGCGCCAGGCGCGCAAAATCTACCCGGTAGCGGGGCACGTTAGGCATTGGGCACGAATTGAAGGGTGTTGAGCAAACCCGCGCCCGGCGTGTCTTCCAAAATAATGTAGCCCGCCTGCGTTTCGTAAAGGCGGTCAAAAGCCAGCGGGGCGGCCGTGCCCACGCGTGCGGCCAGATGCAGCGGGGCCACGTCCTTCACGCCGGGCACGGCTTGCAGGTAGTCGGTGAGGCGGCTCACGTACACCTGGCCATCAAAGTCGAGGCTGGCCAGGTACGCCTGAGCCGCTTTCAGCACGGCAGCTTGTACGGTCGGCACATCCAAGAGCGGGTCGTAGTACACGGTGCCGCTCACCTGAAGTCGGTCGGCGTCGCGGCTCACCACTTCCAGGCGGGTGCCCGCAAACCGTATCCTATCAAAATAGCCTTTCACCTCCACCAGCTCAGGGGCTGAGAGCGGGGCGAGCGCACCCGCCACCGCGCCCGCCTTGGCTACCTTGATGAAGAGCTTGCCGGTCGTACTATTCTCCTTGGCCGTGGCCTGGGTGATGATGCGGGCCGCTGGGTTGTTGGTGGCGTAGCCAATCGCGCCGGACGGTTGCACGGCCAGGCTGCCATCGTCTTTCTGAAACTCTTTCGCCCGGTCGGCATACCAGCCGGGCGTACCGACTGCCGCCCGTGCCACGATGGCATCCACTTCGGCCGTGTGGCGGTCCCAGAGCGTTTCCAGCGTCTGGGCTGCCGTGGCCACGATGAAGCGCAGCAGCCCCCAGATACTGGTGGCGCTAGGCGAATTGAGCGGGGCCAGGGCTGGGAAGCCCGCTTTGGCGGTATCGAGTTCCGCCGTGATTGCTGCGAAGGTGCGGGCCATTTAGTAGTAGTGTTTTTGCAGGATGGTGGCCACGGAGGGTGCACCGAAATCAAGTTGAATGACGCGGCTCAGTACCTGGTTCGTCCCAATCTGGAACGTGTCACTGGTGGGCTGGTAATAGGTACTGCTGGTCGAAAGGGTAATGGGCGTATTGGCCGGCACCTGACGTTCGAGGCGCGGAAAATTCGGGTCGTAGGAAATTAGGACGGTATTGCCGGCATATTCCAGCTTCAGCGTCAGGGGCTGGCGCACCGCGCTAGCCCCGGCGGGCGCCTGAAAGGTGATGAGCAGGTTCGTGGCCCGCCCGGCCGACCAGCCGAACAGGCCCGCCGTGTCGGCCACCACGCGCCGCCCCTGGGGTGCCCAGCCGAAAAAACCGGGCACGCTTTCTTTATCGAAGGCCATTGGTGGTAGCTGGTATTAGTGGTAGTAGTTATTGCGCAGGCTGATGGCAAGCTGGTAGTAGGTGCATTGGATGGGTACCCCCGTGGCGGGGTCATAACCGGCCTCCCCATTGCCCACCCCGGTAGCCGGGTTCCATAGAGGCTTCTGGTTCCACTCGAATTCAATGAACTTCGTGCCCGTAATCCAGTCGCTCACATTCGCCAGGTCGGCATTGGGATTGAGCTTGGTGCTCCACCGCATCCGGTAGCTCAGGCGGTTGGGATTGCGGCCCGCCGTGCCCGGCGCGTAGTTGCTGAAGTCGGGCACGTTGTTGTTAAATATTTCCGGTTGGTTAAAATTGAACTGACTTTCCAGCGCCGGGTAGCTGGTGTCGAAATTCAGGCCCGCCTTCAGCAGCATTACGGTCATCTCGTCGGCCACGTCCGCAAACGGGATGCGGCCCGTGGTCAAGCTGGCCATGCCGTCGCTCGTCGTGGTGGCTTGCAGCACCAGGCCGCCCTGGCTATTCACCTCTAGCGCCTCACTGCCGGTGGTGATGTCGAGCAGCGGCACTACTACGTTCGTGCCAGTGGCGCGCAGGTGCGTATTAGCCAGGCTGGCCGTATCCGCCGCGCTACCCGTGTATTCCACGTAAAAACTGTTGGCGTAGCGGTACTGCGCCGGGCCGATGCCAGTGAGGATGTGGGGAGATGATGCCCGCAAGGTGTAATCCTCTTTTACCAGCGAGTTGAACAGCGGCAGGGCGTGAATGCCGCTGGGGCTGGTGAGACTCCACCCCGCCCCCGCCACATTGAGGCCCCGGCCCGCCGCTGTGTTGCAGCCCGGGTCTACGTTGTTGTTGCTGGCGCTTTGCGCGGCGATGGCGCTGGTGCTATCAATGTAGGAATCACTTACGGAGCTGACCGTGATGGTGCAATTGATGAAGAGGCAGCGGCTGAAGTTGCTTTTGCCTAGGTCGGCGTTGACGCCGTAAAGAATACAGTCGAAAAACGAGGTGTTAGAAGTCGCGCTGCTATTGACCTGCCCCGCAAAATCGGGTAGCACTTTGAAAATGCAGGCGAAATACTGACAATCGCCGTCGTAGGGATTGGGTCGAAACCCAAACCCGGCAAACTTATCGAAAATGACGTTGTGCACGTAGGACCCGTTGGCGGCAATGAGCTGCGCCGTGGTTTGCGTGTCACCAAGGATTTTCACAATGCCATCCGCGAAAAACGTCCCAAAGCGCCCGTTCCAATCGCTGGGCAGCACGTAAGTGCCGGTCCCAATTACGCTGGTAGCGCTGCCGGTCTGATTGAACGTGGCCAGCCGGCTGAGCGTCTTAATCGGGGCGTCGGCAGTACCGCTGTTGGCATCGTCCCCAGCCTTTGAGAGATATACGCCGGTGCCGGTAGTGGCTATCCGAAAATTATGAGCCATTGTATAGGAGCTGAGTGCTTAAGGGGTTGAGAGTTCGTAGCCGAGCAATTCAACATTGCCTTCGTTGTAATTCGTATTATAAGTAATGCTCCACACCACGCTGGCCTTGGCTGGAATCTGTAGGCTGCCCGTCCACACATTACTGACGAGCGGCACCGGCGTGCTGGCCGCCCCGTTGATGGCATAGCTCAGCGTGGCAATGCCGGCATCCACCTCCATGCGGTAGAGCGTGGTCGCGCGAAAAAACCGCAGCGGTTCCTGCATGTCAGCATTAAGAAAGCGCAGCACGTAGCCGATTTTCATGCCCGCCCAGGCCTCCGCACCAGCAACGCCGGTGCTTTGCAGGTACTGGCCATTCGTGGCCGCACTCTGCGCCGGGAAGCTGGCCGACCCGCCCCCGCCGCTGGGCGCACTCATCGACCCATCGGCGTTCACTACCACGTTGCCCACTAGCCCCGCGCCCGCGCTCTTGACGCCCCCCAGGGCCAGTGCCGAGGCGACGGGTAGCGTGTAGGGACTACTGCCGCCCCCGGTACCGTTGGCCCCGTCCTTGCCAGCGGGCCCTTTCAGGTTGCCGCGTGTCACCCAGCCCGTGCTGGTTTTCTCCTGCAGGTCGCCCGTCGTGGCCACGATAGCCAGGTCGCCGACTCTGCCGTCGCTGGGGCGGGCGCGGCGGCCGGAGCCGTAATGCGGTTGCCATCCACCCCATTGCTGCCGTTGCTGCCGTTCTGGCCAGCGGCACCCGTGGCCCCTTTAGCACCCGTGGCCCCCGTGGCCCCAGTGGCACCCGTGGCCCCATCCTTACCCGGCAGCCCTTGCGGCCCGCGCAGGTTGAGTAGGAAGCTCCACGCGCCTGCGTCCTTCCCGTAGAGGTCGCCGTTGGTGGTGTTCACGTACAAGTCGAGGTCGTTGCCGAACAGGTTGCCGGGTGCGCCGGCTCCGCTGTGAATCTCGCTGCCCGCGGCGCGTAGCTCCAGGGCGGCCACGGCCGCTTCCACCCTGGCGAAGATGGCCAGCAGCTGCGGACCGGTTAAGAGTTGGGCCGGGTCGGTGACGGGCGCGGGCGGGATAACGGTGGCCGCGTCGTGAATATCAATCGCTAATTGTCCCATTTAGGCGTAGGTGTCGGGGCTGAAAAACAGGTTGGAGAAATAGCGCTGCGCATTAAGCGGCGGCACGGGTACCGCCTCATCGCCCGTGTTGATGCGCTGGGTGCGCTGGCTGAAGTAGGTCACGATGCCCGGTTGGCTAGCCACCGAAGCGGGCACGGTCAACACCTGGCCAGGGGTAAGCAGGTCGGTGATGGCCAGCCCTTGCGCATCGGCCAGGTCGAAGAGCGTTTCCACGCTGCCCAGCTCCTGCAGGGCTACATCGACGAGCGACTGGCCGGCGGTTACAAGGGTCTGGCTCATAAGCGCACGGCGTTTAGCTTGGCCGCAGCCAGATTGGATAAGTCATTTTCCAGCACCTGGTAGCCGTCGCGCTCCAGCTGCACGGCCACCTCGCGCTGCAAGGCGGCCGTTTCAGCCGGGCCCAGCGGCCCACTTTGGTACTGGCGCAGGCCCACGCCCACCAGCGGGTCGGCCCGCCACTCACCTTGGCTGGTGAGCAGCAGCAGACTGATGTGCTGGGCATCGCTCGCGCCCACGGCCAGGTCGCCGGCCTCGGTGAAGGCCAGGTCATAGTTTGTGGTAAGTAGCAGGTCGGTGGCCAGCATGCTAAGCGATTTTGCCGCCCGTGAGCGGGCCGGTTTGGGTGGTAGCTGAGCCCGTGGTCGTCACGGTACCGGTGACCGTGCCCGAGCGGATGAGGTCGGCCATGACTGCCACCAACTCATGCGCAAAATCCTGGCGAGCTTTCACATAGTGGTCCGTGCGCGTGGCCTGGTCGGTGAGTAGGTCGAAAACAGCCTTTTCGGCGGCGATGGTATCGAGCATAACTAGGAGCGGAAAAGCGTGGCGGCCCGCTGGGCCAGTTGTTGAAAAGCAGGCAGGTTAATGGGCGGGCCGCTGGGTCCGACGGCCGTGGTGACGGTGAGATGCTCGATGGCCGCCAAGAGGTCGGCCAGCAGCGCGGCCAGGCTATCAGTCTGGCTGGCCAGCGTGAAAGCCTCGACCCGACTGGTTTGCAGCACTACGCAGTGGTTGGGGTCGTTTTCGACGAGGCCTACCAACACGAGCGAGCCTACTACCGGCCAGAGCACGAAGCCCTTGGAGCTGCCATCGTCTACCGCCCGCAGCTGCACGTCGAGCAATTCCGGCGCGTGGTCGTCGGCGGGCTGCACGTCGCACACGGCGCGCGTTTGGTCCACGCGCACGACCGTGCCGCCAATGACTTGCACCGGGATGCGGCTATCTACAAAACGGGCTAATTCGTCACGCATCAGGCTTTGGGTCCGAGTTTGAGTTTGCGGCGGCTGCCATTCACCCCGAAGGTTTTAGTGACCGCGTCGATGTAGTAGGCCCCGGCCCGCTCGGGGTAGTCGGGGTCGCTGATGGTGGCGATATCGCCGTGCTCAGCCAGCGGTACCCCAAACGAGGTGAGCCCGCCCCGGTAGCCGTCGAACTGCAGGCGGGCGGCCTCCTGCTGCACCCAGGCTAGTAGTTGGCTAGCCGTCAGCCCGGGCGGGCCGATGAGCGTGCGCAGCTCGCCCTTGGCCAGGCCGGCGCTCAGGGCCGTTACCAGGGCTGTCGTGTCGCCCTTGGCTTTCTTGGTCTTTACCACGCCCGAGGCGTCAACCTGAATTTTCTTGCCAGTACTTGGGTCGGTGCTGGTGGCGCGAAAGTGCAGCGCCACGTCAGTGGCCTGGGTATAGGCTAAATCGCTGTCGATGATGTTTTGCCGAAAGCCGTAGCGGTGCGTGGTGGCGGTGGCCGCGTCGTAAGGCTGGCCAGCGACCAGTACCCCTTGCCGAAAAAAACAGTTCAGCCCAAAGCGCTTTTTCAGGTCGTCGAAGACCTGCGCGCCGGTGGCTTGGTTAATCTGGTACTTGCCCACCGTGAGCCCGCCTAGCTCGCGGATGTCGAAGCTCAGGCCTGACTGGTCGCGGATGTAGACCAGTAGCTCATGCAGCGTCACCGAGCGCCAGGATTTGCTCGGCAGCGCCAGGCGTTTGAGCGCCCACATTTGGTCTTCGCACTTAACCTGGAATGGCGTGCCGGGCTTTAATTCCGACACGTAGCCGGTAAACTCAGTGCGCAGCTGGCCATCGTAGCCGTATTGAATAGTCACCGCGTCCCCTACCGAAATCAGGTCAGGCAGCTGACCCGAGCCTACCACTTTCACCTTGCGCGGCAAGGTGATGACGGCCGTGTCGGTGAACTTCGCCCACGCGCTTTCGATGCTGATTTCGTGGCAGAAATTCAGCGCTGGTAACGAGCCGATGGTCAGCAAGCAGGACAGCGTAAACATGATGCAAGCAGGCCCGCAGCGGGCAGCAATCCAAGATTCTTATACCTAAAATGCCAGTTCAATCGGGTCGTCACTCACGCATTGCAGCTCGTAGGCTTGCAGGTTCACAAAGCCCGGCAAGGCCTCGTAGCGCACGTTCTCGACGACCAGGTTTTTGATGCCGTAGGTATCGAGCAAAAAGCCAGACACTGGCAGCGCTACCCCCAGCTCACACAGCGCCCGCAGCTTTTGCACCAAGGGCAGCGGATAGGCAAAGCGGTCGGCCGCGTGCACATCGGTGGCCAGGATGGCGCGAATCGTCACGCCGTAATCGCCCTGGCTGATGTACTCTTTCACCGTGCCCTTGCGGCCCTGAATCGGCGTTTTGATGACATTCATCGGCGCCTCCACCGTCACAATCGGGTCGAGCAGGGCTAGCCCGTTTGCTAGGTCCAAAGTCACGGGGTTAGTGGCCGCGTGGAAATTGACCTGCAGGAAGACCGGCAGCCCGAACATGTTGGTTGGGGCCGTGGTGGCCAGCTGCCCGGCCTGGGTGGCGTAGAAGCCGCCGTTGCCCTGCTGACCCTGGCCCGCTGGCACCTGGAAGCGGCGCAGACCCGAGTAGCCGAAGGCCTCGGCGGTTAAGGCCCGTAAGTCTATCGGAATTCCTGGCGAGCCACCGAGTCCGGCGCTGGCCCGGTCAGTGCCCACGGCCAGCCCGCGCCCTTTCAGGCTGTCGACGGCAAGCTCAGGGGATAGGGCATAGGACATGGTTAATTGCTGGTCAGAGTATTCACATCAAGTAATTCTGCGACGACGGTATCACGGATTTTCTGTGCCAAATCCTGCACGCTCTCGCCCATCGTGGTGCCGCTGAGCTTCACTTCGCGCATGAGCGTGTCGATGCGCAGCGTGATGTTGGTCACCTTCGAGCCGCCCACGCTGCCGCCCACTGCGCCCTTGCTGGCGTCGGCCGTCATGGCCTGCGCGTGGCTAGCCCCGGGCTTATCGCCGGCCATGAATTTGCTGGCGCTGTTCTCCACTGCCACGCTGCCTTTCACGGCAAACAAGTCGGTTTTGTCGAAGCCCTTTTTGTAGCCTTTCACGAAGCCATCCGCCGCCTTTTCGCCCACGTGCTGGGTGTCGGCAATGGCGCTGAGCGTTTGCTTCAGCCCGTCCTTAATCTTGGAAAAGTCGCCGGTGAAAATGCCCTCGATAAAATCACCGACCCCGCCCAGGTACTTGCCCACGGCTTCGGCGATGCCCTTGAACGTGGCTAGTGCTCCTTCGTAGAACCCAGAAAAGAACTTCTTCAGGCGCGGGCTGCTCTCCCAGAACTTGGTGAGCACGTTGACCACGTGCTGCCCCTCTTCCCAGACCTTACCCAGTAGCGTAGCGGCAATCTTGATAACCGGCGAGATGAGGCGCACGGCCGTGCCGATGCGGTTGAAGACCGTAGCCAGCACGTCGCCCGCCTCCCCATTGCCGTACTGCTGTGCCCACAGGTCTTGAAAGGTGTCGAGTAGCGGCTGCAGCGCTTCTTTCAGTGGCCGAAAGGCCTCCTTAACCCCGTCGAGGTGGGCGCCAATCCAGTCCACGGCCTTCTGGCCCTGGTCTACGAGGGTGTTCAGAATCGGCAGCCCGGAGCCCGCGCCCTGGCTGAGCAGCCCGCCGATGCTCTCGCGGATGTTGTCGAATTTATTCTTGAGCACCGTCCAGCCCCCGGTACCGGCTTTGCTGGCCGCTTCGGCGGAGCCCCCGAACTCAGTGCCTAGCTCCTTTAGAATCATGCCCTGCGCTTCGACCGTGTGGCCGGTAAGCACCAGGTTCTTAATGGTGGCTTTCTGGCTTTCCGAAAAGCTGACACCTACGCGCTGCAAAGCGGTGATGCCCTTAATCGGGTCATTCAGCGCTTTGCCTACCTGCACCGTGGCGCCCTGCAGGTCGCCACCCATCTTGGTGGCCAGGTCGGTAATAGCCGGCAGTGCATCCTTGTAGACGCTGCCCTTGATGTTGGTAAAGGTGAGCAGTACGCTTTGCGCCTGGGTGATGGCGTCATCGTCGAAGAGGCTCTTGCCCATCAGCGCCGTGCTCAGGCCCAGCAGCTCTTCCTTAGTCAGGCCCACCGCGCCCTTGGTGGATTTAAGCGTGGCCTCAAACTGTGCCCCGGCCTGGTCGGCCTCGTTGAATTTAGTAACCGAATCCTTGAGAAAATTGAAGGCCTCGAAGGCGCCGAAGGCGAGCCCCAGCCCACCGAGCAGCGATTTGATACCCTGCAAGCCACTTTTGGCAGCGCTGGTATCAACGTTCATCTTGTGCGGCTTCTCGACCTGCTGGCCCAGCTTCTGCACCTCCCGAATGGCCGCGGCGACCTTCGGACCCAGCAGGTCCTCTAATCGCAAAACGAAGTTGATAGCCGTAGACATAGGGTAGAAAAGCAACACACCGCCCCAGGGGGCCAGGACGGTGTGGATTAGGCAAGGAGTCGGGTGTGGCTGATGCCCCGCGCCTGCGGGTTGCGGCGCAGCCAGTCGGCTTGTTGAAACTTTGCCCCGAACTGCTCATCGCTGAGGTTTTCGGGGTCGGGAATATGCAAAAAGTAGCTAATCATGGCGGCCATTTTCGGGATATCGAAGTCGGCATCGGCCTTGTCCGATATGACCGGGGCCGCTAGGCGTTTTTTACCGTGGCCTCCAGCGTCTTGACCAGCGCCACGGCCGCCAGGGCCGCCGAGATTTGGGCGGGCGTCTGCGCTAAGCCCGTGGTGAGCTTCAGCCGCTCATCCCCGCCGATAAAGCAGTTGGTCAGGATGAATTCGCCGGGTTCCAGCATCTGGTCTTTGGCTACGCGCATGAGCGCCACGGCCATTACGTTGCGGTCAGCGGGCTTGAGATAGGCCGTAGCGGTGTCTGAGTCGTTGAGGGCAACACTGATTTGGAAAATATCGCCGTATTGGGCCTTCCAGGCGTCGAGTTGGGCTTGGTCTACTTGCATGTTAGCTCCAGGTAATGTGCGAGATAATCAGCTCCAGCTCCACCTCGATGTTGGTGTCGCCGGTCTTGATTTCGCGCTTGTTATTGGTGAATTCGCAGTCGTGCAGCGTGTGCGTGACCAGCATGTTGCTGGGATTCACGTAGCTCACGACGATAGGAAAGGCCGGAATATCCTGAATGCGCCCGCCGGCTGGTAGCGCGGCCTGAATGCGCTCCAGCTCCTTCATTTCCATCGTCACGCTGGCCTTGCTCTCTATCTTGCCCAGGCCCCGGCTGGTGGGATTGACGCCCGCGCCGAAGTTGTTGACCTTCTCCTGGGTGTCTTCGTAGGAGATAGCCGTAGTGCCGGCAATAGTCTGGCCCAGGGCTTGGAAGCGAATGCTGGCCCAGTCGTAGGCGCGGCCGTTGATGAGCGGCTTAAAATCAGTCGTAGCTGCCATGTCGGTGCTTAGATGTTAGTAGTGAGGCCCAGGTTCACGGTAATCTGCCGCGCTACGCCGACCGGGATAATGCGCACCTCCACGGCCAGCCTGGAGGTGCTGATGACGTTCTGCGTGGGGTCGATGAAGACGCTCAGCGCCGACACCTCGCCCGGCTGGGCGAGCCCCGCGCTGAGCGTGGCCGTGGCCCGGCCGCTGAGCTCGCCAATCACCTGCGCCTGCAAGGTGCCGTCGGCATTAACCGGCAGCGGGCCGTTGAGGCTCGGCAGCAGGGCGGTGCGCACCAGGCGCGCGGCCTTGTTGGCGGTGCGCACGTTTTCGATGGTGGCGTAGTCGCTGCTTACTACCGTGCACGTGGGCGAGTCGGAGAAGTAGAACCCGTCGAGGCCGGCATGCTGACGCACGACAATGAAGCCCTTGCCGGCAAACGCGCCCAAATCGCCGGGCAGCAGCTGCGCCACGGTGGCACCGTTGCTCAGGCCGGCGTTTAGGAAAGCGCCGCCACTGGTGAGGTTGAACTTCTGCACCCAGGCGATGCTCTCATGCACGCTAGCCGCCGAAAGGGCGCCGAGCAGCGTACCGATGGCCGGCTCGGTGGGCTCGGCCGCGTCGGTGCCCGCCACCACGGCCACGTACTCGCTGGCGAGCGCCGTAAGGTCGGGGGCGGTGGCGGGGTCGTGGCTGAGCGAGTAGGCCCCGAGCACCACCAGCACCGGGCGGTGCTGGGTAAACTCTTCGGTGGCCAGCGCCTGGGCCAGCGGAATCGCGGCCAGTACGTCGGCGTCCAGGCCGGCGGTGGTAACCGGCACGTAGCCGGCGGCCGGGTTCAGGCACACGGCCAGCTGCTTGATGCGGCCGTTAGCGGCCACCAGCATCGATTTGGCGTGCGCCTGGGTGTGGTCGAGGATGCTGGCCAGCGGCACGCTCTGGGCCACCACGCGCACAATCAGCACAGCCCCAGGGGAGAGGCGGAAGTACTCGCTGAGGTGGTCGTGGGTAAGGGCAAAGATGCCGGTGGGCAGGATGCCAATGGCTTCGGCAGCCAGCAGGCTGCGCAGCTCGTAGTCCGTATCAAGCGCCAGCTTGCCGGGCACGGCTACGCCCTGGGTGATGAGGGCGCTGATACCGTCGTTGGTGGGCTGCTGGCGGCCGAGCCCACCCTGGGCGCGGGTAATGAGGATGTCGGGCAGGGCCATAGTTACGCAGTTGGAGTAGGCGGTGTGGGGGTATCGTCCTTCTTATCCTGGCACGTCAGCTGCGCCGTGCCGGCTACCGTGGTGAGCGCCACGAAGGCGTAGCGCAGGTAGTGGGCAAGTTCTTCGCCCACTTTATCCGCCTCGCCCAGCAGGCCGCTCACCACGATGAGGGCGGAGGCCGAGAGGTTGCGGACTTTGCGCCAGAAGGGCGGCGTATCGGCTTTGAGGCGTTGCCAGAGCTGGTTCATAATCAGGGCTTGAAAAGCAGGTAGAACGAGCCGCCCAGCGCGGCCGTGAGCAGGTAATTGAGCAGGCCGCGCTTGCGGGCGCGGTGGCGCCAGGTATCCATCTTGGCCGTTTCGTTGGCCGTGAGCAGGCGTTCGTCCTGCAGTGCGCCGCGCACTTGCTGAAAGGCGTGGTAGTGCAGTGAGTCAGCAGCGCGGTAGGTGCGGGCGCTCTGGGCAAACTGGCTGGCGCTACCCTGCCAGGCGCTGGCCTCCCGGCGCACCAGGGGCAGCACGGCCAGGCTATCGGCAATCCGGGCCGCCTGTACAGAAGGAATGCAGACCGGCCTAGTGGCCGTATTCTGCGAGGAGGCGCTGAAGGTTGTCAGTAAGGGCAGCGCGAGGGCTAGCAGGAAGCGGCGCATGGTTCGGGGTCGTAAGACGTTGGTACTGGCGGGCATTGCGGGCCATTGCCTGGCCGCTGGCGTAGGCGGTGCGCGCGGCCGAGTCGGCTTTGGCCGCGCGGGCGGTGTCGAGGGTAGCCACCCGCCAGGAGCGGGTCTGGTCGGCGCGGGTAGTCCGCTCCTGCTTGTGGCTCATGGTCGGCAGCTCCGAGCCGTGCCAGCTCAGAAACCAGCCGGTGGTCACGCCGATAAGCAGGCAGAGCAGCGGGGCTTTGTGGTGTTGCCAGAGGTCGCGGAGCATGGCTTAGTCGCGGGGTGGTGGAACGGGGTGGCCGGTTTGCCAGCCTTTGGCGTAAATGAGTTTGTCCATCTCGGTGAAGGACTTGCGCAACGTGCTGATTTCCTGCTTGCCACTCTCCACGTCCGCTTTCAGATACTCGGTGAGCTTTTGATAGCCCACCATTTCCAGCTTCATGGCCTCCACTGCGTTGCAGGTGGTATCGAGTTTCTTGTCGAGGCTGTCAATGCTGCGTTTGAGCAGGCTACCAATCAGGCCCAGGATAATCGTTGCCGCCAGGCCGATGATAAATTGCTCGTTCACTGCGCATGGGCTAGGCGATAGCCGGGAAATACTTGGTGTACTGAAAGTGCATGGGGTCTTTGCGGCCGATAAAATCCGCGCCACATACCCAGCCGTGCTTGCGCCAGACGTTGAGGAAAGCCTCCGAGAAGTGGCAGGCACCCCCCAGTACTTCCGTCTTCTCGTCGAAGTCGAGTGCCAGGCCCCAGCTGTGAATGCTCCACTCACCAATGCCGCGCTTTTGGCGCACCTCCCGGCAGCCGGCATAGGTGTGCAGCTCCTTGATTAACCCGGTGGCCACTAGCTCCAACAGCACCGCATCAAGCGCCGCCGTGGCAAACTTGTGCATGTAGACGGCGGTGGGCTTGGTGGCGCCCTGATAGAGCGGGAAATGCGGAATCACCGCCGCCGGCAGTGGGTGGCGCACCAGCCATTTCGCTTCGAAAGCGGGCGTGCTGGGGTCACCGTAGGCCGCCAGGCAGCGTTGCGAGTCCGTCATTTTACTTAGCGGGCTTGGCGGGCTTCTCGTCTTCCTTCAGCTCGTCGCTCTCGGAGGTGAGCGTGACCAGTTCCTGTCCTTCACCCAGCGCGTGGGTGGCGTGCAGCTTATCGAAGTAGTGCTCGCCTGAGGGCAGGATGTGTACTTCCTTGAGGTCTTTGCGAGCCGCGAACGTCTCCCGAATACCCGCTTTGTTGTTGATAGTGGCCATAAGGCTGACTGTTAGTTAGGTACCCAAAAAAGGCATTGTCCAGTGCCGCCAAAGGCCGTCCTCCCGAAGAAGGACGGCCGGGTTGCGCGCGGGCGACGCTGGCTGGCAGAGGTTACACCGCGTAGAGCGCCGTTTCTTCCGAGAAGCCGTAGTTGGTGTCCACCTTCATGAGCATCTTCACGAAGTACAATTCGCTGTTATTCTGCAGGCGCTGGAGCTGGAGCGTGTTGTCGTCCGTCGAGTTCATGCCCACCCACAGGTTCGAGTTCGAGTCGGCCGAGCCAATGGCCAGGAAGATGGTGTCGTCGGGCATGCCGTTGAGCGGCACGATGGTGCGGCCTGCGAAGCGCATGATGCCGGCGGCCGTCATGTCCACGCCCTTGTAGAGCGTGTTGCGCTGGTATTGCTCCCAAATCTGGGCCGTCTTGTAGCTCACGAAGAACTTCAGGCCCGGATTGTAAAGCACAGCCCGCGAGATGCTGTTGAGTGTGCTCTGAAGGGCGTCGCCGATATTGACGGTAGTAAGCGCTACCGGCGAAGCCACCTTCGGTACCAGCACGTCAGCCTTGGCGCGGGTGATGAGGCCGTTGAAGTACTTCAGGTTGGTGGTCAGGCTCGTGTTGCCCTGCAGGATAGCCAGGCCCAGGTACTCGTTGTGGCGCTTGAGCACCTCCTGGATAATCACCGACTCAATCGTCACCGGCAGGCGGCGGTCAATCAGCGTCGGGTTCAGCTGGGTGGCGTACCAGTGCTGCTCGAAGTCACGCGGGTTAAACTCGGCGTAGATGGTGTAGTCGGCGGGCACCAGCGTGCGGCCATCCACGGTCATCGTGCCCAGGCTCGTATCCGGGGTCGGCTTCCGGTCCTGAATGACGTTGCCCACCACCATGCGGGGAATGGTCAGCGCCTTTTTGATGCCGTCGCGCACGTAGACGTGGCCACCCTGCACAATTTCGTTGCCTACCACCGCCTTCACGGCGAATTGCGCAGCAGCTTCGCCGGCGTAGGTGGTGTCTTGGATTACAAGCGTATCAGCCATGATTTCCGAGAGGAGGAATTAGAGGTGATTAAATGGTGGCGCCGGCCAGGCGCGCTTGGATTTCGGCCATTGCGCCGCCGGCCGTCAGCGGAATCACTTTCGTATCGGCGCTGGCCTCCACGTTGGTGATGGTGCCGGCAATCGACTTGCGCGCCGGCATAGCGTCGAGCACCGCCTTGGTGCTGGCCAGGTCGGCCGTAGCCAGGGTGGTGTAGGTGGCTTCCATGCTGGCGGTGATTTTGCCAGCGCTCACAGCCGACTTGACCAGGGCCGTGACGGCAGCGGTCGCGGCTTCGGCTTTCGCCTTGGCGTCTTCCTCTTCCATGTCGGCGCATTTCTTTTCAGCGGCGGCCAGCGCGGCGGTAGCCGTAGCCAGGGCAGCTTTGGCCTCGTCGGCTTCTTTTTTAGCCTTGTCCTTCTCGGTGAAGGCGGCTTGCACGGCGGTGGCCACGTCGGCATCCGACGTGCTGGCCGTCACGGTCAGCATACCGGCCGCGGCGAAAATGGGAATCAACAGGTTCTTCATATCAGCGGCGCTGAGGATAGTGGCGTAGTAAGAATGGAGCGAAGCCGCCGGCATGTCGGCCGGCGGCGCCTGAGTGGCCTGGGTGTCGGGCATGATGCCGGTAGCGAAGCCCAGGGCCACGGCCTGCTCGGAGTCGAGGTAGGTGGTAGCCTTCATCAGCTCGGCGCACTTCTCGACCGTTTGCCCACTCACGCTGGCGTAGAGCTGGGCCATGCTGTCGTTGATGGCCTTCTGCTGGGCAATGGCGTTTTCGAGGTCGGCCACCTGGCCCTGGGCCACGCTGGCGCACTCGTGAATCATGAGCTTGCCGTGGGCGGCAATCAGGCGCTTGTTGCCGGCCATGAAGGGCAGCGTAGCGGCCGAGGCCACCAGGCCCACGCAGTAGGTATCGACCTTGAGGGCCGAGGCTTTGAGCAGGTCGTACATGCTCTGGCCTTCCTGCCAGTTGCCCCCGCCGCTATTGATGCGCACAGCTACCCGCTTCTCGCCCGTGGCCTCGGCCTGGGCCAGCTGCGCCCCGAACTGCGCGGCCGAGAGGCCGGTGCCGTCCTGGGCGTTGACGCCGATGGCGGAGTAAATCTGGAGCGTGGGTTGGGCCATTGCGGGGGCGAGCGGAATTGCTAGCCCAAACTTCTCGCCTGGCCAAACGGGCCCCGGATTTTACTTCCGTCATGCCGCTTTTTTCCGGCATCATGCCGCTTTTTTCCGGCATGACGGAAAAGAATTTCGGCTCCTTTTGGGCCCGCCCGCAACTTCGGGCCTATGAAAACGCCCAAAACCAAATCCGAGCGCGAAGACCGCCTGCGCAATAGCGCGCTGGTACGCAAAGCGATGGTGGCGCACCTCAAAAAATACAAGATGCCGCCCACCGTGCAGGACCTGGTGGCGGCCACGGGCTTGAGCGATAAGACCGTGAAGGCCCACCGCGAGCGCATTCCGCTGGGCTCGGGTAAGGCCAACGTGTACCAGCAGCTCACCGGCGACGTGCTGCTGGCCCTGCACGCGCGGGCGGTGGGCTACTCGCACCGGGCCGTCAAGATTCTGGCAGTCTCACAGGGGAAAGGGATGGCTTCGGTTGTAGAGCAGATACCTTACACCGAGCACTACCCGCCCGACGCCGCCGCGGCCAAGCTCTGGCTTCAGACCGTGGAAGGGCTGAGCGAAAAGCAGGAGGTGAAGCACTCGGGCGAAATCAAGAATCCGGGGCCGCCCGCCATCATTCAAGTTCAACGCTACCAGGCCCCGAATGATAACGCTCTCTGACCCTCAGTGCGATATTTTGGAGAGCCGCAAGCAGGTCAACCTGTTTCTGGCCGGTCAGGGCAGCGGTAAAACCCACCTGGCGGGCGTCATCTCCTATCTCTATCTCTCGCAGTTTCCCCGCCTGCGCGGGCTCATCGCGGCCAACACCTACTCGCAGCTCAGCCGCTCCACGCTGTTCCGCATCCGGGAGGTGTGGAAGCAGGAATTTGGCGTCACCGAGTACGATGAAAAGAAGAAAACCGGGCACTTCGTGGTCGGCAAGCAGCCGCCAGCCCACTTCACCACCTTCTACGAGTTCGACAGCTACAACAACATCATGAGCTTCAGCTGGGGCGCCGTGGTCTACATCGGCTCGCTCGATAACTACAAGGCGCTCGATGGCATGGAAATCGGCTGGGCAATGCTCGACGAAACCAAGGACACGAAGGAGGTGGCCGTGAAGGAAGTGATTGTGGGCCGTCTGCGCCAACCGGGCCTCTACGTGAATGAGGCCGGTGAGCTGGTGGGTGAGCCCACGCCCGAGCCCTTCAATCCGCTCTACATCTTCACCTCGCCGGCCAAGGTGCCGTGGATTAACGAGTGGTTCAGCCTCGACCAGTATCAGACCGAAATCAAGGCCACTATCTACCTGCCCCCGCAATATTTCCGCAAGGAAGTGGGCAATAAACTGGTGACTATCAGCGCCAGTCACCTCAACCGCCACAACCTGCCGAGCAACTACATCGATAACCAATTCGCCAACGTCGGCAAGGACAAGCACGGTATGCTGATATACGGCGACCCGTTTGCGCGGGCCGGCGGCGAGTTCTACAAGCACTTCGACCGGGCCAAGCACGTCGGCAAGTTTGCCGGCCTCTACGACCCCGACCTGGCGCTGCACCTGAGCTTCGACCAGAACGTGATACCCTACAACACGCTCACGGTGCACCAGATTTTTGGCAAGCGCAGCGTACAGCTGGCCGAGTTCTGCCTGGAAAACCCCAACAACAGCACCGGCAAGGTGTGCGAGGCCTTTCTAAAGTCACGCTTTGGCCAGCACGCGGGCGGCGTATTCGTCTACGGCGACCCCTCGGGCAACAAGCGCGACACCCGGAGTGAGGAAGGCACCAATGACTATTCCATCATTCTCAAGGCGCTGGCCAAGCTCCGGCCGCAGAGCCGGGTGGCCACCAAAGCGCCGCCCGTGGCCGTGCGTGGGGAGTGGATTAATGCCGTGTTGGAGCGCCAGCTGGACGGCTTGGAATTCCTCTTCGATGAAGGCTGCACGAACACCATCGGCGACCTGATTTACCTAAAAGAAGCGCCCGACGGCACCAAGCTCAAGGAAACAACAAAGGACGAAAACACGGGGGTCACCTTCGAGAAGTTCGGCCATACCTCCGACACCTGCGACTACTTCTACACCAGTGCTTTTAAGGAACAGTGGCAGCGCTTCCACAAAAAGGAGGCCGCCCCGCTGCCTACGCTTATTCTCCCATCCGCCAGCAAAGCCACCTACTGACATGAGCCCCTGCGCCCTCTGCGAGCTGGCTGCCGCTATTGCCCACGTTTTACGCCCTAAAAAATGAGCTTCCTGACCCCCGACGATTACGGCCTGCAAATCCGCGACGAGATTCGCGGCCTGCTCACCGACGGCAACGACGTGCTGCTGAGCAAAGCCGCGCTAGCCGCCCAGACCGAGATGGAGAGCTACCTGCGGGGCCGCTTCGACGTGGCCAAGGTATTCGGCGCCCTGGGCGCGGTGGCGGCCGTGCCCGCCAGCGGCACCACGCCCGCGGTGCCGGCCCAACCCGACCAGCGCAACCCGCAAATCGTGATGTACCTGGTGGATATGGCGCTCTACCACATGCACAGCCGCCAGAACCCCCGCAACGTGCCCACCATTCGCCAGGACCGCTACGACCACGCCATTGACTGGCTCAAGATGGTCCGGAAGGGTGCGCTTTCGTGCGGCCTGCCGCTGGAAACGCTTACCCTGCCCGATGGCACCCAGGACACGGGCAGTATCCTGCCCCGTGGCGGCTCCAACCCGAAACTGCTTAACAGCGCATACTAATGGCCAATCTTTTCAAGTCGTTGGGCCAAGCGCTCAACCCCTTCAGCAAATCGATTCAGACCGCCGGCCCGGCCGGCTTCGGGGCTAGCCCCGGCTCGGTGCTCGAAACCGTGTACCCCGTGCAGGTGCGCCGGCTCAAGCAGGACGTGCAGAAATGGCGCGACGCGCTGGACAGGGCGGAGAACGTCTACTATCCCGAGCGCGTGCAGCTGCTCTCCATCTACGCCGACGTGGTGCTCGACCCGCACCTGACGAGCGTGCTGCAAACGCGCAAAATCAACGTGCTGGGCAAGGCATTTAAGCTGGTGGACAGCGCCGGCCAGGAGAATCCGAAGCTCACCAAGCTGCTGCAGCGGCCCTGGTTCCGCCAGCTCTGCGAGCACGCGCTGGATAGTAAGTTTTACGGCCACAGCCTGGTCGAATTCGCCACGCCCGTCGATGGCGAGTTTCACCGGGTCACGCTCATCAACCGGCAGTACGTGTTTCCGGAGGCGCACCTGGTGCGCTCGATGCCGGGCATGATTGTGGGCGTGGACTACGCCAACGACCCCGAGTATGCGCCCTGGATTTTGGAAATTGGCAGCCGCCACGACTTGGGGCTACTGCTCAAGGCTGCCCCGCCGGTTATCTGGAAAAAAACCGTTTTAGCCGCGTGGAGCGACTTCACGGAGATGTTCGGCACGCCCTACCGGGCCGTGAGCGGCACGCTCGACGGGCCGCAGATGGATGCCTGCAACACGATGATGGCCACGATGGGCCAGGCGGGCTACGGCATCTTTCCGGAAGGCGCCAAGATTGACTTTATTGCCCCCGCCCCCGGCAATGACAAGATTTTCGACACCTTCATCAACCGCATCAACTCGGAGCTGTCGAAGCTGGTGCTGGGCCAGACCATGACCACCGATTCGGGCAGCAGCCGCAGCCAGGGCGAGGTGCACGAGCGCGTGGCCGATGCCTACACCAAGGACGATGCGACCTGGCTAGCCGAGTGGGTGAACGAAACGCTGCTGCCGTTCCTGCTGGTGCACGGCTATGCGGTGGCGGGCTACGAGTTTGCGTTCGACGACACGGAGACGCTGAGCAAGACCGAGCAGTTTGCTATCGTGCAGGGCATCATGCAGAACAGCGGCTACCAGGTGAGCAAGCAGTACCTAGAGGACACCTTTGGCGTGGTGCTGGAGGATAAGCCGGAGCCAGCGATTGCCCCCCCGCTGCCGCCGGGAAAGCCCCAGGGGCCGCCGACCCCGACCCAACCGGCGAAGACCCCGCAGGCACCGACGGCGAGCCTAAGCAGCCAGATTAGCGCGCTTTACGCCCACGCCTGCCCGCGCTGCTCGGACATTACTTGGACACAGCTTAGACAGGGTGTCCAAGCAGCCGCCGGCGACTCGGGCAAGCTCAACAAGCTGGCCGAGCGGCTGATAAAAGCCATTCACAGCGGCGACCTCTTTAACGGCACCATCGACCAGCCGCTGTATCACTACCTGCGGGCGCACCTCGAAGACGCCGTGCAGCTGGGCTTCGGGGTAGCGGATGAGAAGCTGCGGGGCTATTTGCTGGCCAACGTGCAGAAGTTCTCGGGCTTCAAAACGGCGGCCGTGCAGCGGGCGATGAGCGAGAAGCTGACCGACGCTAAGGGTAATATCCGGCCCTTTGCCGAGTTCCGGGCCGATGCGCTGGAGGTAAACCAGCTCTACAACGTGGACTACCTGCGCACCGAGTACAACCAGGCGATTGCCAGCAGCCAGATGGCAGCCAAGTGGAGCGAGTTTGACGCTAGTAGCCAGATTCGCTACGACACGGTAGGCGATAACCGTGTGCGCGAAGAGCACGCCGCGCTTGATGGCATTACCCGGCCGCACGATGACCCCTTTTGGGATGACCACTACCCGCCGCTGGATTGGAACTGCCGGTGCTCGGCTACCGAGCTCGACAGCGACGCTACGGCTACGCCGGCGCATGAGCTGCCGGGCCTGCCGGAAGCGGCCGAGGGTTTTCGGGAGAATGTGGGCAAGACGGGCGTCATTTTCGGGGCCGACCACCCGTATTTTCAATTGCCTGCCCACGAGGCGCGCAAAATTGAGAGCCAGCTATGAGCCAGTCACTCGCTAGTCGTTTGGGTTGGCTCGGGAAAGCACTTCTCGCAGTAAGACAGTGGCTTCTTCGCCCCAGGAGTATGCCTGATGTATCCGAAAGTTCAGCGATTCGGCCCCCGTTATTGGAGGTATTTCTGACTCTAGCGGGTGCGCCACACACACCAGCAACTCCTGTTTCGTGTCGTAGTCGAGGAAGTAAGCACAGTAACCCAGGGGGTAGGATGCGGCCGTTATGCGCGGAAAAAGGGATTTGGCGGCTTCCACAGAGGACGCTTGGTTAAGCAGCCACAAGGCCTGGCAAACCCGTTTTTCTGCGGCTTGCAGCAACTTATTGTTGGCGTCTGCTACAAATTCAGCAATCAATTTCGATTCCATGTTGCTAAAGTAACAACCGCATGAGCCATTCCAACGACTTAGAACGCTTCGGCCAGCAGCTGCGGGGCTACCTACGCACGGTGCCCCGCGAGATGGGCAAGGCCGTGGTGCTGGAGAGTGCCGACAACTTCCGGCGCCAGGGCTACGAGAACGACGCGGGCGCCGTGGTACCCTGGGCGCCGCGCCTGGTGCACGACACGCTGCCCGGCCGTAAAGGCAAGGGCGGCCAGCGCGGGCCCCGACGCATTAACCCCAGGCAGCGCGCCATTCTGGTGAAGACAGGCCGGCTCCGCCGCTCGGTGCGCATCGTGGCCACGACGGCTACCACCGTCACGGTGGGCTCGTCGGAGCCTTACGCTGAGGTACAGCAGGAAGGCGCGGGCAAGCGCCACCCCGCGCGGCCGTTCATTACGCTGGGGCGTAGTGCGAAGGATAAATTAACCAAGAAAATCAGCGCCGGCATTACTGGGCTGCTGAAGTAGCTAGCTTTTGCAGGCACGCAGCACAAATATTCTTATCAAGCGTGGTGACAGGCTTTTTATCTACTTGCATTTGTCCACCCTCAAAAAGACATTCCATCGCATTGGTTTGCTTATCCACTAGCTGCCTTCCGCATAAGGCTGTGTACCCGCTTCTTTCTCTTTCCTCACTTGTTTGAAATTGAGGCAACGTGTCCATCCATGCTTGCATGGTTTGGTATGAAACGAGGTGTGACTGATTTTCATGCTGAGTGGCGATGGGTTCAGCTATATAAAATGTGTTTTTCATTCCCCAAACATAATGCCCCATGAGCAGCTTCGCCACCGTCTACCCCATCCTGGCCGACCGCCTGCGCGCCCAACTCCCAACGCTGGGCTGGATTGACCTCGACCAGGGCCAGCTTGACAACCCCGATGCCGAGTACCCGCTACCCTATCATGCGGGCGTGGCGCTGATTGATTTTGACGAGGCCAACTGGCACGACATCGGCCAGGGCATTCAGCGGGGCAACTGCCAGGTGCGCGTGACGCTGGCCGTGCAGGTGCTGGCTGACAGTTACCAGAGCAGCACGCAGCGGGCCCAGGCCCTGGAGAAGCTGGAGCTGCTGGCTGACCTGCACAAGGCCTTGCAGCACTTCGACGGGGCCGGTGCGTTCGGGGCGCTGGTGCGCACGTATTCGCGCAAGGAGCAGGCCCAGCAGCCGGGCATTTGGGTGTACTCGATGGGCTACAACTGCCTGCTGACAGATGTCGGTGGGTATGATGGCGCTAGCCAGGTGGTGAGCGGGTTGGATAGCGTGGAGCAGCCAAGGTTTGTAATACCTTAGCGGCTCGCCTCATAACTCATGCATGAAATGAAAAAAGATACGCGGGATTTTCTAAAGCAGATGGCTGACGATACGGATGCAAAACTTGCCCTTGAGCAACAGCGACCCGCTGTTATTGAAAAGGCAATGGAAAAGGCAATGAAAGACTACAGTTTACTGGGAAATTACCTTAAGCAACTAGTTGAAGAGTTTAATGATGACCCAGATGCAAAGCGCAGCAAGATTACACTACGCTTTGAAGGCCCTTTATTTTATCAAGAAAGAAACTATTTCACTATTCGTCAACTGATTGACGAGCGTGCGGTTCCCTACCCAAAGGGGCAGTTGCTATTGCTGCTTGCTCCTGTTTACAATAATTTCGATGACCTGCGCTTACATGTCCAAACATGGCAGAACAATCTGAATCTCGAAGCGCTCCGAGGTAACCTAAGTAACTACTCGCTGGACGAAAAGCCTAAGCAATTAACAAATGAGAGTTACAAGCTTGCGGTAGTAGATTCTACATATGGGTGGATACTGGATAGCACTAAGCCTAGCCAACCGTTGAGCACAAAAGAATTATTCTTTGATTTTGTGCATAAGCTGATTATGAGCAATGCAAGAGCTTAGCTAAATATCTACACAGTAGAACCAAAAAGCCCCACTAGCACGCGCCAGCGGGGCTTTTTCGTGGAGAATGTCGGAGTCGAACCGACGACCTATTGCTTGCGGAGCAATCGCTCTAGCCAGCTGAGCTAATCCCCCGTGGGGGCAAAGGTATTATGTCAGTTCCCTTTTGGCAGCACAATCCGCTCCACCGTGGCCATGCTCAGGTGGTACTCTTCGGCTAGCTGCGCCACCACGCCCTCGCGGGTGTAGAGCTTGGCCCCGTTCACCCGCGGCTGATTGGTGTAGCGCCGGTAAAAAGCGTCCTGTATTTGCTTGTTGCGGCGCTCTAATCGGTCAGCTCGGGCGAGTTGCTTGGGGGTCATTGCAGAAAATAGGTGGCAGCGAGTAGGGCTAGGTAAAGCAGAGCGCCGGCTTCGAGTACTTGGACGGTGAGGCGCTCCAGGCCACGACTGGCATCCCCTTGCCAAATGCGTAGCATGCTGGCTGGGTCCATGGTATCTAGCGCTGGCCACTTGACTTTCGCCTTACCGGCTAGCCACCTATCGGGAAACCAGGCCGCCCGCGGGTCGAAGCTGACGTAGTACGGGTCGAGGCCGCGGGCCCGGCTCAGGCGCGGGTTGAAGTCGTAGAAGAAGTAGGCGCCGCCCAGCTGGGCTAGGGCTAGGTAGTGTGTAGCTAGTGCCCACCACTGGCCCCAGAATGGTAGCGAGGCTAGCCCCGCCACCAGCACCAGGAAGCCAAGGCGCCAGGTGAGCCGCTGGCGGTGAAACACGCCGTGCAGCGAGTCGGCCGAGCCGTTAGCCGCGAAGGCCTTCACGTCCTGGGCTACCCAAAAGCGGGGCGCGTACCAGAACAGGGCCAGGGCGGCGACGTGGGTGAGCAGCAAGGCCAGCATTAGCGCTTGGTCGAGTCGTCGAGCGGCGAGCCGTTCGTACGCCAGTTGTAGAGCGCCACGCCAGCCCCGAGGGCAGCGAAGATGCCAGTGGGCCAGCCCATGCCTGAGCCGGGACCATCGGTGAGCAGGAAGTAGCCACAGACCAAGGTGGCGACAGCGAAGAAAATGAGGAAGAATTTCATGCCCCGAAGCTCCGCTAGCCCCGTTCGCAATGCCAGAAACTTATACCTAACTTTTGCCTTGCTTGCGCAGCTCGGGGTGGCGGCTGATGAAGCGGTAGAGGCTGCCCGGCGTGCGGCCCAGGGCCTGCGCCAGGGCGGGCGCGGGGGCATGTTGGTAGTTTTCGGCCAAAAAGGCGTAATCACTGCGGCGGTAAGGTTTGCGGGTCAGCATATTAGGCGTGGTATCGATTGCAGAAAAGTCCGGAGTTTTCCGGAGTTTAGGCGGGACTGGTGATGATGCGGATAGCCTCGTCATCGGGGGGCCAGGACCAGCTAGAGCGTGGGCTTGCTGAACATGATGAGGGGTTGATGAAAATATAATACAGGTATATTTGCTGGCTGAAGGGACTACCGGCTGGGTAGTCGGACCGTACTAGGCGCTGGCTGCTGGACCGGCCAGCGTCTCTTACCCTTTAGGTTAGGCGGCAATTTTGATAGTTGATAATATTTCATCACGCACCTCAGCCGCCCGCCCACTCACGGGTAAATCAAATAGGCTTTGGTTGTGCTTGAAAGTGGAGCCACCCAGCACCTCCAATTCGAGGTAGAGGCCGTAGGTGGCGGGGTTGTGGTTGGCTCCGTTTAGTAGGTCGTTTTTGCTGCCCAGCACGCACAGCGCGCAGCTTAGGCGCTGATTGCCCAGCACGTAGGCCGGGTGGCCTACCCAGCCCGCTAGGGCAGACGTGGTGGCGCCGATGCTGTGTAGCCGCTGGCGTGCCGCTAGGCTCGTGGCGCTAGTGCCGCAGGCCTGCCATATCTGCGCGGTGGTGAAATGCAGTAGTGGGCGCCAGTTGAAGGCCACGCGCTGGCCCGGCTGGCGCTGGGCGAGCGCTTCTTCCATCGGTAGGCCGCGCAGGGCCTTGGCCGTGATGGCGGGGCGCAGCTCGGCAGCGGCTTTGAGCGCCCGCGCTGGGCTCTCATCGGCGCGCACGCCCTCAGCGCTGATAATTACCTCAAATTGGCGTAGCTGGGTATCAACGGGGCCGCGCTTCAAATCCGAGGTGCAAAAGCGCTGGCCACTGCTGGGCCAGTAGGGCGCGGGGTTGCGGAGCGCTTGGTCGATAGGGCCGCTTTTGAGGTGGCTCGTGCAGTAGCGTTGCTTAGCGCTAGGCCAGCCGGGCGCGGTGGTACCGGCCGTGGCCTGCATTCGTTCACCGATACGCGCCACTAAATCCCCTTTGGCCCGGCGCACTACTACGAGCGGCACGCCCGCGTTATCGGCGAGCAACTGCACAAAGGCGGGCGTTTGCTCCCACTCGGCCCGCCCCAGGTCGGCATGAATAGCGAAGAGTTGCCCCGCGTAACCATACTGACGAAACCAGGGCGCCAGCAGCATCAGCAGCGCCTGGCTGTCTTTGCCACCACTCAAGCTAATGGCCAGCGCCGCGCCCTGTTGCAAAGCAGTCTCAATTGCAGGTGGTACTGCAATAAATTCAGTCTGATTGAGCGAGCTGTTCACCAGTGGACAGCTCGCTACACGCCTCGCGGGGTGAGCTGGCAATGCTAGTTCAGTTTTTTGGAATGACATTAGTAAAGCAGGTTTTGCTTGTTCACAGTCAATAGGTTAGATAGCCACTTCTCTACTTTGCCAGTGCGGGTATGGCGAAAAGAATAGTCGAAGCCAAATAGCCCCTCCTGCATCAGGCTGTACTCTTGCTTGGTGGCATCGCACACGAATACTCGGCGTGGCTCATCGGTCAGTAGTTGGACCTTGGTCAGCAGCTTGGCGTAGCGCAGGCCAGTAGCCTTGCTGTGCCGACCCAGCGCGCGGGCAATACCCTTGCGCGAGAGGGTGGCGAAGGGATTGAAATCAGCCTTGCGCGAGTCGAAAGCAAGGGTAGCCACTTCTTGGGTAAAGCGCGTTTGTAGAGCGCCAACGGCCTCCGCTACCTGCACCGTCTTTTTGAGGTGGTTTAGGCGCTGAGGCTGCTGGTGGGCTGGCATAGGGATGCCTCTACTGACAAGCGTGGCGGTGATTGCTTTTTGCTCCAGCGCGTATTGCTGGCGGTCTATATTCTCAGCTAGGGCCAGCGCCCGCAGGCGCGTTTCAAGGTCAGTGAGCTGGGTGCTGGGAAGCCGGTGGAAGCCGCGCACCTGCAAGCTGTGATGGGCTGCGATACGGCGGCTGGAAGCCAGCACGAGCGTACCTCGACGGGGCTTGGTAAGCAAGCCCATCTGGCACAAAACGGCCACGTAGGAGCGCAGCTTGGAGATGCTGTACCCATACGTGGCCGCAATGTGCTGGGCCTGCTGCCCAAAATCCTGAATAACCCCGCCCACGAACAGCGCTTTGAGCTGATACAGCACCGTCATAGCCTTCAGGTCACGGTTGTTAAGCACAACCTGTGTTGCTAAGCCTTTGGGAACAGAGATGTAAGTGGTACGGGGCAGCAAGGCAGAAAAAGGCAGCAGGTGTAGGCGGAAATGAAGTAGCTGGTTTTGCGGAATTTGCTTCAAAACCAACTAGGGAGATTACTCAGCCAAGCAAGTGACTTGCGTAGTGAGCCGTAGGGCTTGATACTCCACCTCTATCAAATCAGCCTCGGTAAGAGTGGGATAATCGGTGCGCAGGGTGCTGCCTTCTTCGACTTCCACTAGCAATACATGGGGTTGTACTTCACGCAAGGCCTGGGCCAGTATATGGGGCGTGTAGGTGCGCTCGAATACCTGACCCAATTCGTGAGTCAATTCCAGGAAGGGTTCGGAGTCCGTGTCACAGCCGGCCACATACTCGGCGTAGGGCAGCGAGCGATGGATTGTAGGAGTAGTGGCCGTGAAGGTGCTAGGAGTGATGGTGGCGGTGAGCATGGGAATTAAAAAGTAAGAAGTTAAAAACTTGAGAGGACGTTATGATTTGTACTTCTTAAGCAGCCAGTCAAGGCCCTTAGGCGTCACGCGGGTAGTGCTGGCTAAGCGCTTGCCTTTTTCACCGGCTTGGTAGGCCTGTGCCTCGACTTCGAAGTAGTGTTCATCTATGTAGCGTTGGTAAGGCGAGCGGTTCTTCTGAAGAATCTTGTCTTCCTTGAGGCGCTTTATTAACTTGTTTCGGCCTTCAAGGCCGGGTAGCTTGAGCCACTTAGCTGCATCTTCGAAGGAAATCGAATTGATGCTGACAGCTACCTTGTCGAAGAACTCAATTTTGGGCTTTGCCTCGACTAGCTGCTGCTGGACCTGCTGGGCTACTGCTAGTGCTTGTTGCTTCGCTTCAAACTCATTGGCCCAGGCGCGGGCAGCATCGGCAGGGTTGGAGAAATTAGGTAGTTGTGGCCCTTCACTTATTGTTCTCAAGCGTTTCTCACAGGCGATGAAGTAGCGGCGGGCCTGTTGACCTTTCTCATTGCGCTCGACCATCGCCAATTCCTTGGCCATGTCAAGGGTGATGAAGTAATCAGCAGCTTCGTTCTCGCCCAAATTTGACCGCTCATAATCAACACCTTGCACGAAGCCATATTCTTCCACGCGGCGACCAAACCACTTATCTGGGCGACTTCCGATTTCTAAAAACTGATGCAGTAGACTAGCGAGCACCACCGGTTTACCGCCCTTGCTCTTACTAAGTGGAATGAGTTGCTCGGCTACTATTTGTGGAGCCACTGGTGCTGCTGATACAGCAATCAAAGTTTCCATCTTACTTTTGACTTGTTACGTGTTAAAGATTGAAGGCCGACCTGTTGACGCAGGCCGGCCTTTGTTTTAATCGCGCACCTCCCCACCTATTCTGTTGGCATTGAATAGGCCGGTGTGTTGTGCTGCCACTCGCAGTTCGTCGCGTACCTCGGGGTCGATTAAAAGCACTCGCGCAAACGAAATCAGCACTTTCTCTCCTTTCGGTGCCGTGAAAAAGAGGTCGATATAATCAGGGTGAGTTTTTCTCACCTCAATTTCTGAGTGCGTACCATCGAACTCAGTTTGTTTGCCGTTGGCCTCGATTGTTATAGCTATCATTTTGCTGAATTGGTTGGGATGAAGGGTAATGTGTGACGGTTCCATTGTGAAAGCAGGTTGGCATCGTGCTGATCCAGTTGGTCAATGAGGCGAGGCACACGCTGGTAGCAGCCGCAAGACATGCGACGCAAAGTGCCAGACGAGGGCTTAATGGCTCGCATTTTTATCTCCTAGAAATTCAAGACAAGCAGCTTCTGAAACCAGGTACCGGCCCACCCAGGTGTAGCGGAGGCCGCCAAGTTTTCCACCGCTTGTGCGATAGAGGTCAAGCTGGCCCATAATGGTGCTGCGACTCAAGGACAAGCGTACCGTAAGCCTGTCGTCAAAGGACTTTCCTGGAGTTGGTTCTTTTCCAAGATGATAGACCCGGCTTTGTAATTCAGCCTCAGCCAACCTATTGGCATACACTTCTGCGGCTAAGCGAATTACTTCCATCTCGCGGGGTTCCGTCAGCTTTAGCTGGGCCACGCCGTTTGTGAATTCGACATGCATGGCTAAGAAGCATTAAGAGTCGCCAATATCTTCGCGGCATTCAGTGCGCCACTCTCTTGTGCCATATGCAAGGCTTCACGTACAGCAGGATGACCAGGATTAGCTCGGCGGATAGCAGCAGCAGCTGCACTATGAGAAAGCCCTAGTTTGGTAGCAATCTCTTCTATGTCACCAGGAGCGAGGAGACTTGTAAGTGTTTTAGTACGCTTCATCTGCTTGCTTTCGCTTATGTTTGTTCGTGTGTTACAAACTTACGAAAGAAAATCACTATTAGGCAACCTTGATTGTGATAAAATCAACAATCTATCTGTAGTTTTTGTAAAGTATTGTCAATGAACAAGAAAAAAAATACTCCTGAAATTATTAAAGAGCTTCGTCAAAGTGCTGGTTTAAGCCAAGATGCACTTGCTGAAAAGCTGGGTATGACACGTTCGGCCATTTCCCTTATAGAGAGTGGCAAGAATGGGACACGCGAGATTACATTACGTGCATTTGCACAAGTCTTCGGCGTTTCAGTGCACTATCTGCTAACTGGAGAGAAAGAAAATCACACATCACATCTTGCTCTACCAGCTGCTTCTCCCGCTCTTATCCCAATGGCGGTGGATTATCAAGCCCTCTTGAGCCAGGCAGAGGAAGAGTTTGGGAGGACACCCGGTGCTTATTGTAGTCGCAAAGCGGCTATTCGGGCAATGGAGCTGCTGACTGCGCAGTATCGGCTTGTCAAAACAGAGGAAGCAGTACCCCGCGTAATTCAAGGTGATACAAGCTATGCTAAGCCAGCAGTCAGCGTGTTACCAAGCAAACAGGTAGCTTATGTAGGCGATGAGTGGGACGCCTTTCTTTCCTGGCTAGGTACATTGGGTGTATCTACCGTCTCTCGCGAACAACAGGCTGATTATATTAAACGTGCGGTTAAGCTACAGGCACAAAAAGAGCTGAGTGACACAGAAAAGCAGCAGCTAAAGCCCAGTGACTTAGAAAAGCAGCCTAGCGAGTATATCTATTTTGAGGTTGCCGATAGCCAAGTGACTTCTGCCCTGCCAGAAGAACACTGGGTAATTAGTAGATTACTGACTAAAAGAGCAGAGTACGAGCAAGACAAGCTCTACACAGTGGTAACACACACAGGTATCTTTACCAGGTATCTGAGTGTGGATGAAGATGCTGGATACATCATGGCCTATACCTATAATCCTGGCAATCCACCTAAACGTATTATGGGGAGCGAGATATTAGAAGTAAGAATAGTTATATTGAGCTCAATAGTCCAGAATTAGCGTCGCCCAGTACTAGGCCAATGATAAAGCAACTTCTTGTAAACAAACTGCTCACAAGTTTTAAGAATATAATAGTCAGTAAATTAGCTTAGGATATTAGGCTGAAGTAGCTGTAGATTCGCAGCTGTAAATCTAATTCTATTACAAATGCCTAAAATTGATTTTGAGGACCAACAACCACTCGTTTTATACGTAGTCACAAAAGCCCAGTTAGAGGATAATGCTCAAAGAGGAGCCGCTCTTGCATTAGCAGCACAAAAAGAGCACGAACGGACTCAAAAACGCCTTAACACGGCAGATGCCGCCAAATTCCTCGGCTGCTCCACTTACCACCTGCAAGGCCTGCACAAGCAGGGTCTACCCTATGAAAAGGGCCGTCCCAATTACTACCGACTTGGTGATTTGGAGGCTTTGCAGAAGAGCCGGCGGCTTAATTTGAATAGTTAACCCACCAGCCCAGCACCTGCGCGAATTCTGAGACTGATATAATGTGAAGCAACTGCACGCACTAGGGCAAGCAGCTTACCATACCGAGCAAGGTAGCGTCACCATCTCATCCGAGAGCAAGCTCATCGCCACCGGCCGCAAGGCCTGGGATTTCCCTACGGAAGGGGAGGAGCCTGAAGCAGAGTAGCCCACAAAAAAGCCCCGTATCAACGGGGCTTTTTTATTAATCTTTCATGGCTTCATCCATCGGCAGCTGCACCGAGGTAAGCCGCCACGATAAGCCATCTCGGTGCATCGTCAGGGCCACAGTTTGCTTGTGGGTCTGCTTGTCGAGCACTTTCAGCGTGTAGCGGTCAGTCGAGTTGTACGACCCTTCCAGGTCGGCCTTATTATCCAGCGGCTGGCTAGCCTCCTCTTTCGCCGGCTCCTGGTCCTTCGTAAAAGCCGCTGACTTGTTGCCTTTAATCAGCGCAGCCAAGTGGGTGGGTGTAACAGCGGCATCCACCATGCCATCCACCATTTTGCCGGCGAAGAGCATGCCCAGCTTGCCGAAGGGATTATTCTGCAAATCTTTATCGTTCTCCAGCTTTTTCATCATCACGGCCGACAATTGCTCTTTCAGGCTCTCCTTCACGGCCGGCACGTCTACGCGCTCGCGGATACCTTCCACATCACCCGCGTCGGCAGCTACTTTAATGTCGCGCAGCGCCCGTTGCGGACCAGTGTAGAGCCAGAAGCCGGAGGCTAGCAAAGCGACAGTAAACAATGCAATGTACAATTTTTTCATAGGGGTGTGATGGAGAAATAATTGGGTCGATAAACATAGGCAGAAAACTGTAAATCATTGCTATTTTTCTTCTAGCTTCGCAGTTCCATAATCCCTACTTACACCAATATGACCAAACCCCTACGCTACCTGTCTTTCCTGTTGCTGCCGGCGCTGCTGCAAGCCTGCTCACACGGCTCTACCTACAGCGGCGACACTTCCGGCGCCGGCACCTACACCGCCTCCGTCGAGCGTCCTAAAACCCCCGAAGAGCTACGCGCCGAACTGCTGACTGCCGAGCAGGCCGCCCCGGCCGATTACTTGGGCGTGGCCGGTACCTACCACCGCAACTTCATCAGCCAGCTTGTGCTAGAGGGCGACATTGCCAGCAAGGCTACGCTAGCGACCTACAAAGACCCCGTACTGACGGTGACGTGGTATTCCAAGACCCAGACCGAAATCGGCACCCAGCAGTACCCGGTGTATGAGTTGCTGCGGCCACAGGGTGCGGCTCACTTCAAGCTCAAAACCGACGCGCCGGGCGAGGTGGCGAGCGTAGCAATGAGTATTTCCGGGGCGACACCGGTCGAGTAAAATCTTGTAGCTTCGCCCCATGCCTACCTTCATTCAATTCGGCAGCCTATTTGGCGCTATCATCAATATAAAGTACTTGACAGGGCTGCTACAAGGTGAGCGAGTTGCTACAGCATATGATGCGGAAAGAGGGAAGCAAGATGGATGGCCCAAAGAAGGGCAAATTGTTTACTATATCAGTTATAGCTTAGCGGGAAGCTCATCAACGGAAATATCTTTCGTCAGTAAGCAGTACCGCGATAATTGTTATAACGAAATTGTGGCCATGATTAGGCCAACGACTATTGGGGCAGTACCTCCACCGAATTCTACAGTCCCGACGTTTAGCACTCCTCCCAAGGTTACGGTACTAGCACAGGTTGATGAGCCACCTACCCCTGAGCCCCCACGCAAACCCACCACCCGCAAGCCCCGCGAGTAGGAGAGCAGCTCCGCTCAACACGGAGCCTTTTTGTACTAACACTACTAGCAGCCGGTGCTACCTTGCCGGCCCTATGCAGTACACGTTTCGCCAGCTCACTTCCCGCCCCGACAGCCAGGGCCGCTGCCGGGTGCTGCTCGACGTGACCTGGGAGGGCTACCGCGAGAAGCTAGCCACCGGCGTGCGCTGCCAGCCCGCCCACTTCGACGCCGACGCCAAACCCGGCCGGCTCATCGCCAAGGCCGAGCCCGGTAGCTCGGGGCTGAACACCAAGCTGGCCGGGCTCGTGGCCGACCTCTCCGACCTGTTCAATAAGGCCGAGGCGCATCGCCAGCCCGTTCGCCGCGAGCAGGTGCTGGCGTTGGTGCGCCCGGCCGCGCCCGAGGCTGGCAACGGGCCCGTCGCCCCGCCCGACCCCTTGCTCACCGACTTGCTTCAGCAGTGGGAGCACGAGCACCCGCAGAGTAGCCCCGACGCCAAGCGCCGCTGGCGCCAGGTGGCCGGCCACCTCGAGGCCTACCACCAAGGTCTGCGCGTCTCGCAGCTCACCAAGCCGTTTTATGTGGGCTACCTGGCCTACCTGCATGCGCTGGAATTGTCCGACTCGACCATCGGTAAGAACATCAGCTTTCTCAGGGCTTGCCTGCGCCTGGCGGAAAAGCACATCCCGACCTGGCTCACGGTCAAGGTGCGCCAGGGCCGGCCGGTGTCGCTGCGCCGGGAAGAATTGCAACAGCTGGCCAGCTACCGTCCCACCTTGCCTTCGCTCGTGCAGGAGCAGCAGCGCGTGCTCTTCCAGGCCCAGCTGCTGCTGCGCGACTCCGACCTGCGCCGGCTCCAGCCTCACCATGTCAGCGAGCAGGACCTGGCCGGCGTGGGCCGGGTGCTGGTGCTGGAGTTTCACCAGAAGAAAACGGGTGACGAGGTGCGCCTGCCCTTGCCGCCGCTGGCCGCCGCCATCTGGCGGCAGTGGCAGGGCCGCGTGCCGGTCATCAGCCTGCAGAAGCGCAACGAGCACATCAAGGAGCTGGCCGAGGCGGCCGGCCTGAGCCGGACTTTCGTGCGGGTGCGCTTCCGGGCCGGCAAGCCCGTTGAGGAGCCGCTGCCCTTGCACCAGGTCGTCTCGACCCACACCCCGCGCCACGTCGGCGCCGATATGGTGCTCTGGGGCAGCGGCGGCGACCACAACCTGAAGGAGGCAGCCCTGGGTCATTTGGGCGGAGCCAGCGTCTACGGCTACGATACGCTCGAACGCTACGGGCCGCTTTTCCTCAATGCCTGGGGGCAAGTGGGTGCACTCGACTTTTTGCACCCAGAAAAGGACGACAACTAGCGACAAGGACAAGTAGCAGGTAGGTAAAAGATGCTGCTAAGTGCTTGTTTGCTAGTGGTAACTGCTGGTAAGTGTGTAGAAACGCGAGACCCCCCTTCTCCGCGAAAAGCCTCAAATACAGTGCATAAGCACCGTGTTTGAGGCTTTTTCGTTTGGCAAATGTGCGATGCCACCCACGCCGGTGGCGGTATAAGCAACGTTGCTTGCCGGGAATAGGGATACGCCCCCGCACTGGAAGGCCAGACCAGGTATAGCCAGCCATAGAGTGCTGCCTAGCCCGTATTTCGCTCACAATAACCGTGAGAATTAGTGCCTGCCGGCTAGCTTAGCTACTGGTGAAAAGTCTCGTCGGACGCGGATTACTTCTCCCTGCGCGGCGTAGGCTCTCAAAAAAACGAGTTCTTTTATCAATGAGCATGATATAAACAAAGGCCAGAAACGGTACCAAGGAAATGGCAACCAGCAGCCGCAATTGCCAATACTGAGCGGCGCTCAGATGCCAGTGATGGGCGAGATATTTGATGATGGTTTCCATGATGCTTCTTTTTTTATGCAATGTAATATATTTTGTGAGTAAGTACTCACTTATGAACACAGGATGACGATTGATGTTGCAATTGCCCGTTTGAGTGGAAAATTTCTGTTTGCTAAGCATGGTATAAAGTAGTTGATTAGAAGCATTTTACAGTAGAAATACATAAAACACTGTCTTCACCGCTGCCAGTTAGGGCACAATGAAAAATTTTTGTAGCTACTATAACTTCGGAAAGGATGCTGGCGATTTGTGCCATGATAATTTGGCTCTTAGTTATCGCCTTAGACGGATAAGTGGCAAGGCTTCCGAGCGAGCTGGGCCCGCTGATTACTAGTTGTTGCAGGCAAGAGTAGGCAGTACTCGCGGGGGTAGGTCATGCCGGTAGCTTGCCCGCTTAGCAGCCGTGGCGTACCTTTGCCCCACTCAAGCGGAGTATTCAGCCAAGGAAAGGCATTGCCTTTTTCTGCGCATGTTTCTTTAAAGGGGGAGTTTGGAACCAGAAATTGGGTTGAAATACTTAGTTTTTGATTCAGTTTTTCGGGGTGTAGCGTAGCCCGGTATCGCGCCTGCTTTGGGAGCAGGAGGTCGTAGGTTCGAATCCTGCCACCCCGACACTTTTTGCACTGGATTTGACCCCATAGCTCAGCTGGATAGAGCAGCTACCTTCTAAGTAGCCGGTCATTGGTTCGAATCCAATTGGGGCCACGCTTTTTTAGCTTGCCCAATGGACTTGTGAAGTCATAAAAAAGGCCTCTGCCGACCTCGGCAGGGGCTTTTTTTAGGGGTGAAAATACCCTGAAAAAGGTGGGCGAAAGCTAGGCTGAATGGAGCTAAAAGAGTACCTTTGGATGTTCTCTTCCTGACCGTATTTCCGGTCGGTTTAACCCCCTCTCTCGCATGAGTGAAGTAGTAGAAAAGAAAGCCCCCGCCGACTACTCGGCCGATAGCATTCAGGTGCTGGAAGGGCTGGAGGCGGTGCGCAAGCGCCCCAGCATGTACATCGGCGACACGGGTATCAAGGGCCTGCACCACTTGGTGTGGGAAGTAGTCGATAACTCCATTGATGAGGCCCTAGCCGGGCACTGCGACCTGATTCAGGTCACGATTAACGAAAATAACTCAGTTACCGTCCGCGATAACGGCCGGGGTATTCCCGTAGATTGGCACGCCAAGGAAGGCCGCTCGGCCCTCGAAGTAGTGCTGACCGTGCTGCACGCCGGCGGCAAGTTTGACAAAGACTCGTACAAAGTATCGGGCGGCTTGCACGGCGTGGGCGTGAGCTGCGTAAACGCGCTCAGCACCGAGCTTAAAGTGACCGTGCGCCGCAAGGGCCACGTGTATAAGCAGGAATACACCATCGGGCACCCGCTGTACCCGGTGAAGGAAATCGGCGATACCGACGAGCACGGCACGGAAGTGCAGTTCTTGCCCGACCCGAGCATCTTCTCGGAAACGGAGTACCGCTACGCCACTATCGCCAGCCGCCTGCGCGACTTGTCGTTTCTAAACAAGGGCATCCGCATTACCCTCACCGACCGCCGCGAGAAGCCCGTGGGCGATGCGGCCGTGGGGCACGTCGATGCCGAGGGCTTCCGCTACGAGGAATTTTACTCGCAGGGCGGCCTGCGCGACTTCGTGCAGTACCTTGATGGCACCGAGCGGCCTTCGCTGCTGGCCGAGCCCATTTACGTGGAGAGCGAGAAGGGCGGCACGCCGGTCGAGGTGGCCTTGCAGTACAATACCTCGTACCAGGAAAACGTCTATTCCTACGTCAATAACATCAACACCATTGAGGGAGGCACCCACGTGGGCGGCTTCCGCTCGGCCGTTACGCGGGTGCTGAAAGCGTATGGCGACAAGAAGCAGCTGTTCGAGAAGGCCAAGGTGGAAATTACCGGTGATGACTTCCGCGAGGGCCTCACCGCCGTTATTTCGGTGAAGGTGCAGGAGCCGCAGTTTGAGGGCCAGACCAAGACTAAGCTCGGCAACTCGGAGGTGAGCGGCGCGGTGAACACCGTGGTGGGCGAAATTCTGACGCAGTACCTGGAAGAAAACCCTAGCCAGGCCAACCGCATCATGGACAAGGTGATACTGGCCGCCAAGGCCCGCATCGCCGCCCGCAAGGCCAAGGACATGGTGCAGCGCAAGAACGTGCTGGGCTCCAACTCCTTGCCCGGCAAGCTCGCCGACTGCTCCGACTCGGACCCCGAGGTGTGCGAGCTGTACCTAGTGGAAGGTGACTCGGCCGGCGGCACCGCCAAGCAGGGCCGCAACCGGGCGTTTCAGGCTATTTTGCCCCTGCGCGGCAAGATTCTGAACGTGGAGAAAGCCCAGGAGCACAAGATTCTGGAAAACGAGGAAATCAAGAACATGATTACCGCGCTCGGCGTCACGTTCAACGAGCGCAAGTCGCTGGCTTTCGGCACCGACGACGAGGGCAACGAAACCGGCCCGCTGAACTTCGACAAGCTGCGCTACCACAAAATCATCATCATGACCGATGCGGATATTGACGGCTCGCACATTCGCACGCTCATTCTCACGTTCTTCTTCCGCTACATGCGCCAGCTGGTGGACCAGGGGCACATTTACATCGCCCTGCCGCCGCTCTACCTCGTGAAGCGCGGCAAGGAAGAGCGCTACTGCTGGACCGAAGACGACCGCGCCGCTGCCACCGAGGAGCTAGGCCGTGGCCGCCCCGAAACCGTGAACGTGCAGCGCTACAAAGGCCTTGGTGAAATGAACGCCGAGCAGCTCTGGACCACCACCATGCAGCCCGAAACCCGCACCCTGAAGCAGGTAACGGTCGAGTCGGCCGCCGAGTCGGACCACCTCTTCTCGATGCTGATGGGCGACGAAGTAGCCCCGCGCCGCGACTTTATCGAGCAGAATGCCAAATACGCCAAGCTGGATGTGTAGCCAGCGCCCGGCCGGCGAGTAGTAGAGTAGCTTGCACCCGTTATCCCGCCAGGGGTAGCGGGTGCTTTGTTTTTACCCATCTTTTAGTCCGATTTTTTGCCGTTACGCACATGGCTGATTCTACTTCCAGCACGCAACTACTACCCAGCACGCCGGCTGATATCGACGAGATTTTCCGGCTCTACCGGCTAGCCACTGCTTACCAGGTTGCCGTGAAGGGCACCGTGGTGTGGCCTGATTTTGACCGCGAGATGGTGGCGCAGGAGCTAGCCGAAGGCCGCCAGTGGAAACTGCTGGTGGGCGATGCCATTGCCTGCGTGTGGGCCATCACGTTTGACGACCCGCAGATTTGGGGCGCGAAAAATGCTGACCCCGCCGTGTATATCCACCGCATTGCCACCAACCCCGACTTTCGGGGTCAAAGCCTAGTCGCGGCTATTGTGGCCTGGGCCCGAGACTACGCCCGGCAGCACCACAAAAAGTTTGTGCGCCTGGATACCGTGGGGGAAAACCACGGCCTCATTGCGCACTACACCGCGTGCGGGTTCACGTACCTGGGGCTAGCCACCCTCACCGACACGGCCGGCCTGCCGGCGCATTATCACAACGCCACCGTTAGCCTGTTTGAGCTGCCGGTATCGGAGTAAGAGCCCGGCTTGGCGCTGGCTAGCTTTACTTTTAACAAACTTCTAAATGCGACAGCTTATTGCATCCGGCGCACCCTGGGAAGCCACGGTGGGCTACTCGCGCGCTGTGCGCGTGGGGCAGGTAGTGGAGGTAGCGGGAACCACCGCGCAGGATGGAGCATCCATTACTGGCCATGATGAATACACGCAGGCCAAGCGGATTTTTGAAAAAATAGCGGCCGCCCTCCAGGAGGCCGGCGCTACCCTGCGGCACGTAGTGCGCACCCGCATTTTCGTCACGGATATTACTCGGTGGGAAGCCGTAGGGCGGGCCCACGGCGAAGTATTTGGGGAAATTTGTCCCGTTACGACAATGGTTCAGGTGGCAGCGCTCATCGACCCGCGCCTACTGGTAGAAATCGAGGCAACGGCCATAATTGCCTAGAAGCGCCTAGTAAGCGGGGCGGCCTTCCTGAGCGGCCCAGGCCTGAAACGACACCAGCGCTTCGGCGCGCAAAAACTGCTGCATGGGCAATTGGCGCTCGGCCAGCGGCTTCTCGATTTCATCGTAGATAAACTGGTCGTCGAAGCCAATAGCGGCCGCATCGGCCTTGGTATTGGCGTAGAACACCCTAGCCGGCCGCGCCCAGTAGATGGCGCCCAGGCACATGGGGCAGGGCTCGCATGAGGTGTAGAGGTCGCAGCCCTCGAGCTGGAAGGTGCCCAGCGCCTGGCAAGCCTTGCGAATGGCATCGACCTCGGCGTGGCAGGTGGGGTCGTGGGTGGTCGTGACCTGGTTGAAGCCGCGCGCGATTATCTGGCCGTCTTTTACCACCACCGCGCCAAAGGGGCCGCCGAAACCAGCCTGCATTTTCTCCAGCGAAAGCCGGATGGCTTCGCGCATGAAGGCGGGGTTAGGAGCCGAAGTGGAGCTATTTATATTTTTCACGTGTTGAGAATCAGTTTTTTATTCCGACCGGATAAGAAAATTCGCGCGTCGCCGGAATCTTTTGCCGGGTTGTTTGTTGTACCTAACGTGAAAGAATAGTTTTTTAAGGTGTTTTGGTTGGAAAGCTCAGGGATAATGTCTCTGAGCTTTTTTTATGCCTCTACAGCCCGGTGCTGCTGCCAAAGGCGGCCTCTGCAACGAGGCCTGCCACCGCAAAATTAGCCCTGGGCAACGGGAGTAGCCGGAAGGCTGGCTTTGCTGGCCGCAAGCCAGCCTTAGGGGGAGCATTTTAGTGAAAAAATAGGTGGGGAGGGCTAATGACAGCGGGTAACGGAGCGTGCGGCAGCGACTATTGGGTGTATTTTGCGGCCTCCATCCTTTTCCCACCCGCATGATGAATCGGCGATTAGCGGTCCGGCACCTCACCCTAGTGGCGGGGGCGGCTGCGCTGCTGCCCGGCTGCCTCTCGCAGAGCCACGATGAGCAAACCGCTTCGTATCCGTTAAAGCACTTGGTGCTAAGCGCCCGCCAGGAAAAGCTGCTGGCCGAAGTTTGCGAAACGCTCATTCCGCGCACTGCTACGCCGGGCGCCAAAGACCTGGGCCTGCACCTCTACGTGCTGAAAATGCTGGATGACTGCACCCCACCCAAGGACCAGCAAACCTTCGTGGCCGGCCTGGGGCAGCTCGATGCAGCCGCCACCCGGCAGCTAGGGCAGTCGTTTGAGGCGAGCACGGCGGCCCAGCGCACGGCGCTGCTGCAGCGCCTCGACCAGCAGCCCGCGCAGTTCAGCGAGGCGCTAGGGGCCTTTTACCGGGCGGCGCGGCAGCTAGCTATAGATGGCTACACGGGCAGCAAGTATTTCATGACCAAGCAGGTCGTGTACGAACTGGTGCCGGGGCGCTACGACGGGTATTTTCCAGTGAGCAAAGTCAATTTAGCCGTTCCGCACCATGGCCAATCTTAATATCGACAGCATCAAGGCCCGCACGTTCGACGCCATTGTCATTGGCTCGGGCATGAGCGGCGGCTGGGCCGCTAAAGAGCTAACTGACAAAGGCCTAAAAACGCTGGTGGTGGAGCGCGGCCGCAACGTGGTGCACAACAAGGACTACCCGACTACCAACATGAGCCCCTGGGAATTTGCCCACGGCGGCAAGGTGCCCTACGACGTGCAGCAGGCCAACCCCATTGCCAGCCGCTGCTACGTATTTAAGGAAGACGCCATGCACTTCGTCGTGAAGGACGCCGAGCACCCCTACGTGCAGGAAAAGCCGTTTGACTGGATTCGGGGCTACCAGGTGGGCGGCAAGTCGCTGCTGTGGGCCCGCCAAACTCAGCGCTGGAGCAAGTACGATTTTGAGGGGCCTAGCCGCGATGGCTTTGCCGTGCCCTGGCCGATTGGCTACGACGACCTGGCGCCGTGGTACAGCCACGTGGAGAAGTTTGCGGGCATCAGCGGCAACCGCGATGGGCTAGCCACCCTGCCCGATGGCGAGTTTATGCCCGGCTTCCCGCTCAACGCGGTAGAAGACTACTTCCGGGTCAAGCTCCAGAAAAGCCATCCCGACCGCCACGTTATCAGTGCGCGCTGCGCGCATTTGTCAAAGCCGCAACCCATTCACTACGAGCAGGGGCGGGTGCAGTGCCAGAACCGCACGCTGTGCCAGCGCGGCTGCCCGTTTGGCGGCTATTTCAGCAGCAACTCCTCGACCCTGCCGTGGGCCCAGAAGTCGGGCCACCTCACGCTAGCCCCGATTTGGTGGTGCAAAGCATTTTGTACGACGAGCAGCAGGGCCGCGCCACCGGCATCCGCGTCATCGACGCGCATACCAAGGCGACCACGGAGTACTACTATGCGCCGGTGCTGTTTGTGAATGCGGGCGCGCTGAATACCAATTTGCTGCTGCTGAACTCGACTTCAAGCCGCTTCCCCAATGGGCTGGGCAACGACAGCGGCGTGCTGGGCAAGTATGTGGCCTTTCACAACTACAGCGCCAGGGTCTTTGCTGAGTACGAGGGCCTAAAAGAGTTTACCACCGACGGGCGCAACCCGGCGGGCGGCGGCTACATTCCGCGCTTCCGCAACGTGTTTCGGCAGGAAACCGATTTTTTGCGCGGCTACGCTACCAGCTTTGGCGCCTCGCGCGGCCGGGTGCAGCCTCAGCAAGGCTTCGGCGCCGACCTCAAGCACCAGCTCGAAAAGCCGGCCCTAAGCCCCTGGTACATCGGGGCGGGCATGATGGGTGAAACTATTCCGAAGGAAACCAACTACGTGCGCCTCGACCCTAGCCGCAAGGATGAGTGGGGCATGCCGCTGCTCTCGATTTCAGTGGCCTACGACGACAACGACGCCAAGATGAAGCAGGATTTCTTCGACCAGTTTACGGAGATGTTTACCCAGGCGGGCTTCAGTAACATCAAAACCAACGACTCGCACCAGGCGCCCGGCCTCGACATTCACGAGATGGGCGGTGTGCGCATGGGCACCGACCCCAAAACGTCGATGCTCAATAAGTGGAACCAGCTGCACGCCTGCCCCAACGTGTACGTGACTGACGGCGCGGCCATGACCTCAACCTCGACCCAGAACCCCTCGCTCACCTACATGGCCCTCACGGCCCGCGCCGTAGACCACGCGGTGCGTGAGCAGAAGAAGCAAAACCTGAAAACCACCTAGCCTGACCCCATGACCCACCGTCGCAATTTTTTGAAGCAAGCCGGGGCCCTAGCGGCCGTGGCCTGCGCCCGGCCCAGCCTGCTGCTGGCGGCCCCGACCCCGCCAAAAATCGGTATCCAGCTGTATTCGCTGCGCGAAACCATCGGCGCCGACGTGAAAGGCACCCTAGCCAAGGTGGCCAAAGCCGGCTACCAGGAAGTCGAAACCTACGGCTACAGCCCGGAGAAGCACTTTTGGGGCCTCACGCCGGCCGAGTTTAAGGCCGCCCTGGCGGCTCATGGCCTGAGCACATCCAGCGGGCACTACGAGGTGGGCGAGTTTATGCGCGACGGCCAGGCCGCGTCGCTGCAGCCCTGCATCGAGGCGGCCAGGGGCTGCGGGCAGCGCTACCTCATTGTGCCCCACCTCGATGAGAAGCTGCGCACGTCGGTGGCCGATTTTAAGACCCTGGCGGCCCGGCTCAACCAGGCGGGCAAGCTGTGCCAGGCGGCGGGCCTGCGGCTAGGCTACCACAACCACGACTTCGAGTTTAAGCCCCTAAGTGGCACCACGCTTTTCGACGTGCTGCTGCGGGAAACCGACCCCAAGCTGGTCGATTTTGAGCTGGACCTCTACTGGGTGGTGCGCGCCGGCCAAGACCCCGTGAAGCTCATGCAGGCGCACCCCAGGCGCTTTCCGCTGTGGCACGTTAAGGACATGGACAAGGCCAAGCCCGAGCTGAATACTGAAGTAGGCGCGGGCTCGATTGACTTCCGCAAAATCTTTGCCCTAGCCAGCACGGCCGGCCTCCAGCATATTTTTATGGAGCAGGAAAACTTCGGGATGGATGCTTACCAGAGCATCGCCCAGAGCGCTGCGTACCTGAAAAAAACGCTGCTGCCCGCCCTGCGCTAGGGCCAACGCTGGGCGCCTGGTAGCCGATGGGTAGCGACTGCCAGGCGCCGGCGCCGTGGGCAACCTAACTTGCGGCTAGGGCGTCCCTTGCGCAAACTCAGGGAAATAGCCCGATTGCTGATGCGAAAACTCTACCCGCTCCTAGTGCTGCTGGCCGCCGGCGAGGCTGGCGCCCAAACCTTTACCCCCGCCGAAACCGCCCGCTGGCAGCGGCAGGCTCAGCGCGTGCACATTGTGCGCGATACCTGGGGCGTGCCCCACATCACGGGCAAAACCGACGCCGACGCCGTATTTGGCCTGCTTTATACGCAGTGCGAAGACGATTTTGCGCGGGTCGAAGACAATTACATCACGGCGCTGGGCCGCCAGGCCGAGGTGCAGGGCGAGGCCGCCTTGTACGAAGATTTGCGCCAGCGCCTGTTTCTCGATTCGGCGCGGGCCGTGGGTATCTACCAGCGCAGTCCGCGCTGGATGAAGGACTTGCTGCACGCCTTTGCCGACGGCACCAACTACTACCTAGCCACGCACCCCACCGTGAAGCCCCGGCTGCTGCACCGCTTTCAGCCCTGGATGCCGCTGCTTTTTAGCGAAGGCAGCATTGGGGGCAACGTGAGCGTGGTGCCGCTCGACCGGCTCAAGGCGTTTTATAGTCAGCCGAAAAAGACTTCCTGGCAGGCGCCCTTTCCCAAGGCCGACCCGCTGCGGGCCGACGACGAGCCCGTGGGCTCCAACGGCTTCGCTATTGGGGCTAGCAAGAGTGCCAGCGGCCACCCGCTGCTGCTCATCAACCCCCACACCTCGTTCTACTTCCGCTCGGAGGTGCAGATGACCAGTGCCGCCGGCCTCAATGCCTACGGCGCCGTGACGTGGGGCCAGTTCTTTATCTACCAAGGCTTTAATGAGAAATGTGGCTGGATGCACACCTCCAGCCAGGCCGACTCGATGGATGAGTATCTCGAAACGGTGACCAGCCAGGATGGCAAGTACGTGTACCTGTACGACGGCAAGCAGCTGCCGCTGCCCACCGATACGCTGAGCCTGCGCTACGTGAAAGATGGCCAGCGCCTGCGGCGCACCTTCACCACCTACCGCACGCCGCACGGCCCGGTGGTGGGCCAGCAGGGTGATAAGTGGGTGACCGTGAAAATGATGGACACGCCGCTCGAAGCCCTAGAGCAGAGCTACCTGCGCACCAAGGCGCACGACTACGCCAGTTTCCGGGAGGTGATGCGCCTGAACGGCAACGCCTCGAACAACACCGTTTTTGCCGATAACACCGGCACCATTGCCTACTGGCACGGCAACTTCATGCCCCGCCGCCCCGCCGGCTACGACTGGAACCAGCCCGTGGACGGCAGCACCAAGGCCACCGAATGGCAGGGCCTGCACAAGGTGGAAGAGCTGGTGCAGGTGAAAAACCCGGCCAGCGGCTTCATCCAGAACTGCAACTCGACGCCCTACACCGTGGCGGGCCCCGGCAGCAGCCCCGAGCGCCTGAGCTACCCGCCGTACATGGCCCCGACGCCGAGAACTACCGCGGCATCAACGCCGTGCGGGTGCTGAGCCGCAAGAAAGCGTTCACGCTGGATACCCTTATTGTCGCGGCCGATGACCCGCACCTAGCGGGCTTCGAGGAGCTGCTGCCTGCGCTGTTTAATGATTATCAACTGACCATCGATGCGCCCGGCGGCACGGCACCCGAGGGCACGGCGGCGGCCATCGAGGTGCTGCGCGGCTGGAACCTGAACTACAGCGCCACCTCCACGGCCCAGACCCTAGCCATCTACTGGGCCGAGCGCTTGCAGCGGCTGGCTCGCACCCGGCTGCCCACCGGCCAAACCCTGAGCTATTTGCCCTTTACGCAGTTCGTCATTGCCCACACCTCACCCGAAGAAAAGCTGACCGCCCTGGCCGAAACCCAGGCCGAGCTGAAGCGCGACTTCGGCTCCTGGCAGGTGCCGTGGGGCGAGGTGAATCGTTACCAGCGCCTAACCGGCCAGATTAACGAAACCTTTGACGATACCCAGCACAGCCGGCCGGTGGCCTTCACCTCGTCGGCCTGGGGCAGCCTCGCGGCCTTCGGCGCCCACACCTGGCCCGGCACCAAGAAGCGCTACGGCTACGTGGGCAACAGCTTCGTGGCGGTGGTCGAGTTTGGGCCCCGCGTGGTGGCCCGCTCGGTGGTGACGGGCGGCGCCAGCAGCCAGCCCGCTAGCCCTCACTTCACCGACCAGGCGCCGCTCTACTGCGAAGGCCGGTTTAAAGACGTGTGGTTTTACCCCGAAGATGTGCAGCAGCACGTGGAGAAAAGCTACCACCCGGGCGAGTAGGAGGGGTGGCAGAGCCAAAAAACGTCTGTCATGCTGAGTTTGCGAAGCATCTTATCAGGGAAGAACAAGTCATTCAGCGGTGATAGAATGCTTCATTCGGGACGCCAGATAAGCAGGACAGCTAGGTAAAAAACGATTTCTGATGAAAAAATACTTATACCTGCTGCTGTGGCTAGCCCTGCTGCCGCTGGCTAGCCCTGCGCAGCCTGGCCAACCCACTGCTACTCTGCTGCGCCCCGCCGCCGTGTTTGACGGCCAGACGCTGCATCCCGGCTGGGCGGTGCTGGTAGAGGGCCAGAAAATATCGGCCGTCGGCCCGGCCGCTAGCCTCGCGGCGCCGGCCGGCGCGCGCACCCTGGAGCTGCCCGGCCTCACGCTGCTGCCCGGCCTCATCGAGGGGCACTCGCATCTGCTGCTGCACCCCTACAACGAAACCAGCTGGAACGACCAGGTGCTCACCGAGCCGCTGGCCCTGCGCGTGGCCCGTGCCACCGTGCACGCCCAAAAAACGCTGCTGGCCGGCTTCACGACCACCCGCGACCTCGGCACCGAGGGGGCCGGCTACGCCGATGTGGGCCTGAAGCAGGCCATCGACGAAGGGGTAATTCCGGGGCCGCGCCTGCTGGTGGCTACTAGGGCGCTGGTGGCCACCGGCAGCTACGGCCCGCACCTGGCGGCCGTGGAGGACCTGCCGCAGGGTGCCCAGGAGGCCGATGGCGTCGATAACCTGGTGCGGGCCGTGCGCGAGCAAATCGGCCACGGGGCCGACGTGGTGAAGGTGTACGCCGACTACCGCTGGGGCCCCGGCGGCTCGGCCCAGCCTACGTATTCGGTTGAAGAGCTTACCCTAATTGTGCAAACGGCCCGCGCCACCGGGCGCGGCGTGGTGGCCCACGCCAGTACTGCCGAGGGTATGCGCCGCGCCACCCTGGCCGGCGTCGAAACCATCGAGCATGGCGACGGCGGCACGCCCGCAGTATTCAAGCTGATGAAAGAGCGCGGCGTGGCGCTGTGCCCCACGGTGGCCGCCTCCGATGCCATCTCGCAGTACCGCGGCTGGAAAAAAGGCCAGGACCCCGACCCGCAGCGCATCCTCGACAAGCACCGCGCCGTGCAGGCGGCCCGCCAGGCGGGCGTCACGTTTGCGATGGGCGGCGACGTGGGCGTGTTTCCGCACGGCGACAATGCCCGCGAAATGGAATTGCTGGTGCAGGACTACGGCTTTACGCCGCTCGAAGTGCTGCGCCAGGCTACCAGCGGCAACGCCCGCATCTTCCACCTCGCCGACCGCGGCCAGGTGGCCGCCGGCCTGCTCGCCGACCTCGTGGCCGTGGCCGGCGACCCCACCCAGCAGGTGCAGGCTCTGCGCCAAGTGCAATTCGTGATGAAGGGCGGCGTGCTCTACAAGCAACCCTAGCCGCGCGCCGTGCCCTCATCGGCCGCCGCAAGCTGGGCGCGCCAGCGGGCTAGCCACGCCTCCGGCACGGGGGCGGGCGGCCCGGCCAGCCCCCGTGCCAGGCGGGCCAGCAGCTGGCTTTGCGCCTGGTAGCGGCGGCAATACACGCACAGGTGCAGGTGCGCCCACAGGCGCAAACGTTCGCCGGGGGCTAGCGCGGCATCGGCCCGGCGCTCGATGAGGCGCGTGGCGGTGCGGCAGTCGCGCACGAAAGCAGGCAGGAAGAGCATCAGGGAGCAGCGGTAGGGGGTGGGGAGGCTAGCCAATGGCGTTCGAGGCAGCGGCGCAGGCTGAGCTTGGCCCGGTGCACCAGCACCCAGAAGTTGGCCGCCGACAGGGCCAACTCCTGGCAGACTTCTTCGGCCGGGATTTCCTCCACGAAGCGCCGGGCAAATACCAGCTGCTGGCGCGGCGGCAGGCGGCGCTGGCAGGCGGCTAGTATCAGGTGCAGCTCTTGCTGCTCCAGGGCCTCGTCGGCGGTGGGCCAGGGCTGGGGCGCGTGGGCCGGTAGCCAGTGGCCATCGGGGCCAAAGAGCGGGCCGTTGTCAGCATCTTCCAGGTCGGTTTCGGGCAGCGATACCACCGGCTGGCGGGCCTGCTGCCGGTAGAAATCGACGAGCTTACGCCGCAAAATCACGAATAGCCAGCTGCGCTCCGAGGCCTCACCCCGGAAGCTGGCGCGGGCGGCCAGGGCACTCAGGAAAGTTTCCTGCACCAGCTCGGCCGCCGCGTCGGGGTCGGCCACGCGGCGGTAGGCAAAGCGGTAAAGCTCGGGGCCGTAGCGGTCGGGCCACCGGGGTGGGTCGAGCGAGGCAGCGGGGGAGAAGGCCGTCACAAGGAAAGAAAAGCGAAAGAAAATGCGCCGCGCACACCAACTACGGGGCTACTGCCGGGCCAACTCGCCGCCCAGCGGCTGCGCCGCCGCGCCCACCACCTGCCGGGTGCGCGCCGCCTGCACCACCACCACGGCCCGCAGGTGCGCCGGGTTCCAGCCGGAAGCCAGCGCCAGGGGCTCGCTAGCCTCAAAAGCGGCGCCGGGCGCCGCCGTGCCCAGCGGGCGCAGGCTGCGCACTACCGAGGCGTGGTGCAGCAGCTCGCCCTTATTTTCGCCCCCGCCCACCTGCGTGGCCAGCCCGCTTTCGGTGATGAATAAGAACACTTGCGCCGGGCCGGTGCCGGCTGGCAGGCTGGCCACCCGCACCCGCAGCGGCTGGCCGCCGAGGCCGCCCGCCAGGCTCACGGTGGCTAGCGGGGCGTGCGCTGCCTGCCCAATGGGCGCCACCAGGGCCGCGCGGCGGCTGCCCACCAGCTCGGTGCGGCCCTGCACCACGGCCTGCGGGGTATAAGAGCCGCTGCCGAAGCGCGCCGCGTACTGGCCCTGGCGGGCGGTGTAGGCCGGGTCCGAAAAGGGGTCTTTCCACCCCAGGCGGTTCCAGTAATCGACGTGCTGGCCCAGCACGATAATTTCGGCACCGGCCACGGGCTGGCTGCTTTCCAGCTCGCGCAGGGTAGCATCGGCGGCCGGGCAGCTGGAGCAGCCTTCCGACGTGAACAGCTCGACTACCACGGGCGCGCCGGTGGGCGGCGCGGTGGGTGAAGTAAGGCTGGTGAGGCCCCAAACGCCCCCAAGGGCGGCTAGCAGCAGTTTCATAAAAGCAAGAACTGAAAAGTGAGCACTCCCGGCTACCCGCCGGCCAGGGAGGCAGACGCGGCTAGCCTCCAAACCTTACGCGCCGCCGAAAACTTTCGGTAACTTAAGAAAAAATGCGCTCGGCGTGTAAGGCCCGGCGCCGGGCGGCGTCTACCGGCCTTGCGTACCGGGCGGCTTACCTTCGTGCGCGCACTTGCCTTCCACATTTTTATGAAAAAACTCGTCGAGAAGCACCCGCTAGCCATCCGCTGGTTTCACTGGGTTAATTTTCCGGTGCTGGCGCTCATGATTTGGAGCGGGCTGTGGATATACTGGGCCAATGACATCTACCGCATCGGCTGGGGCAGCACCACGCTCTACAAGTTCTTCCCGCAGTCATTCTACGCTGCCACCCACCTCGACCACAAGCTGGCCCAAGGCATGGCTTGGCACTTCCTGCTGATGTGGGTATTTTTCCTAAATGGCTTACTGTACGTGCTTTATACGCTTATATCGGGCGAGTGGCGCTACCTGCTGCCCAACCGCCACTCCTTCCGCGAGGCCATTGAAGTGACGCTCCATGACCTGGGCCTGCGCAAAACCGCGCCGCTAGTGCAGAAATACAACGGCGCCCAGCGCATTGCCTACACCGCCGTCATTGTCATGGGTTTGGGTTCGCTGCTGACGGGTTTATCCATCTACAAGCCCACGCAGTTTGGGTGGCTCACGCAGGGGCTGGGCGGCTACGAGGCGGCCCGCGTCGAGCACTTCGTGCTCACCATTGGCTACGTGCTTTTCTTTATTGTGCACGTGGCGCAGGTGGGCCGCGCCGGCTGGAATAATTTCCGCTCGATGGTGGCCGGCTTTGAGGTGGAAGACGTGCCCGCCGGTGCGGCTAGCCCCCAGCTGGCCCAGCGCGCACCCGATACGCAGGCCTGATTGTTTACCCGCTAGCTTACCCGTATTATGGCCCTGGAACCCACGCCCGCATCCGAAAAATCCATCCCGCCACACGTGTCGCCCGATGGTGAAAACCTGACGCTGCCGCCCGGCTCGGCCGTCGAGCGCGAGGCCACCCGCCGCACCCGGCGCTCGTTTATCGGCCTGGGGCTGGCCGGCCTGGGCGGCGTGCTGGGCTGGCGCTACCTGCTCAGCCGCCCCGATGCCGACGGTACGCCCGCGCCCTTCCGGCGCGTGCTCGACGCCAACGGCCGCCTCTCGGCCGCCTACTTCCGCGAAACGCGGCTGGCCCCCGAATTTGCCAAAAGCCAGGGTGTGCGCGAGGTGCGCACCAACGGCGATGCCGGCTTGAACTCCGACATCGACTTGGCCGCCTGGCGCCTGGTGGTGCAGCCCTACGGCGGCGGCAAAGCCCAGGAATTTACCCTGGCCGACATCAAAGCCCTGCCGCGCATCGAGCTGACGACCCAGCTCAAGTGCATCGAGGGCTGGAGCATTATCGTGAACTGGGCCGGCGCGCGCTTCGCCGATTTTCTGGCCAAGTACCCCTTAGCCAGCCGCAGCGGCCAGCCCGTCAAGGACAGTGCCAACCCGCCGGCCGACCTGGCGCCCTACGTCAGCCTCGTCACGCCCGACGAGGAATACTACGTGGGCCTCGACATGCACAGCGCCATTCACCCCCAAACCTTGCTCTGCTACGAGATAAACGGCCAGCCCCTGAGCCTGGAGCACGGCGCGCCGCTGCGCCTCGTCACGCCCCTCAAGTACGGCATCAAGCACCTCAAGCGCATCGGCACCATCGCCTTCGCCGACCAGCGCCCCGCCGACTACTGGGCCGAGCAGGGCTACGACTGGGACGCGGGCCATTAAAGCTGTAGCGCGGACTTTTAGTCCGCGCTACTTACATCACCACGCGCACTTCGTAGTGCTCGGTGCCCGAACCATCGGGGTTGGGCACGCGCCAGGCACCCACGCGGCTGGGGCCGTAGCCGAGGTTCACTTTTACCCATTCGTCGCGGGTAGGCAGCAGGCCGATAATAGCCTGGCTGAGCTGGTCGATAGCCTGCTGGGCATCCTGGTGCTGAAGGGCCAGCTCGTCGGCGTGCTGGTCGAACGAGCCGGTGGGCGGGCGCTGCTCAAATTCCTGGGCCGAGGTGGCCACGTTGGCATCGTGGGTAGCCTCGTTGCGCTCGGCAATGGTGAGCTTGCGCAGGTCTTCTTTGGCAGCTAGGTAGGCTTCTACTTTCTCCACCAGGGGCTGGAGGTCGGGGTTCAGGTAGTCGAGGTTGGAGGCCATCGGGGGCGGGTGTTTGGTAAGGAAATCAAGCAGAAGGCGGCGCGGCGGGCTTGTTGCGCTGGCATTTCTCGCTGCAATATTTCACTTCCGGCCAGTTGTTGCGCCACTTCTTGCGGTACTCGAAGGGCAGGCCGCAGGTCGCGCAGATTTTGGTGGGCAACTGGCCTTTTTTGAGTTGGGCAGCCATGGGCGGGAAGTGAAAAGCGAAAAGTGCCGGACCTTTGCCGGCCGGCCCCGGGCCGTTTACGTTTAAAAGCGCTGCGCTGGCTATGCCCACTGCGCCTTTCCTATGCCCCACCACGCCCCCGACCTTATCGGCCAAGCCCTGCTCGACTACCAGCAGGGCCATTCCAACGCTGCCCTCACCGTGCAGTGCAGCGCCGCCGACGACGAGCAGCTGCCCGCCGCCTACTTCTTTCGCACCCTGCTGGCCATGCCCGAGCTGGAGCGCCAGGCCCTCGACGAATGCCGGGGCCGCGTACTCGACCTGGGCGCCGGCGCCGGCTGCCACACGCTGGAGCTGCAAAGCCGGGGCTTTGCCGACGTGCGCGCCCTCGACCACTCGGCCGGCGCCGTGCAGGTGATGCAGGCGCGCGGCGTGCAGCAGGCAGCGCAGCACGACATTATGGCCCCGCGCGCCAAAAATGAGCGTCCCTACGATACCATCCTGATGCTCATGAACGGCCTGGGGCTAGCCGGCACGCTCGAAGGGCTCGATAAGTTTCTGGCCCACGCCCGCACTCTGCTCGCACCCGATGGCCAGATTCTGGGCACTTCGTCCGACATCAGCTACCTATATGAGGATGAAGACGGGGCGCTGGTATTCAACCTCAACGGCCCCTACTACGGCGAGGTCACCTACACCTTTCAGTACAAAGGCCAGACCGGCGAGCCGTTTCCCTGGCTCTTTATCGATGCGAGCCTGCTGGAAGATGCGGCCCGCCAGGCCGGCTACGAGGTCGAGTTTTTGGGCGAAGACGAGGGCGGCCAATACCTGGTGCGCCTTACCCTGGCCGGCGGCTTCGGGCCGGCTATTGATTAATGCAAAATAAGCTAATGACTCATAGCCAAACGTATACCGTGCGCTGGGCCGAGCTCGACCCCAACGGCCACATGCGCCACTCGGCCTACGCCGACTTTGCCGCCGACCAGCGCGTGCACTGGCTGGCTAGCCTGGGCTTCGACGTAAAGAAATTTGCCGAGCTGCGGCTGGGCCCCATTCTCTTCCGCGAAGAAACCAAGTACCTCAAAGAGCTGCACGGCGGCGAGCAGATAACCGTAGCTGGCCGCGTAACCGCCGGCACGCCCGACGGTGCCCGCTGGACCATCGAGCACACCATCAGCAAGGCCGATGGCCGGGTGGCCGCCGTCGTGACCGTCGATGGCGCCTGGCTCGACCTCGACCGCCGCAAGCTCACCGTACCGCCCGCCGAACTGGCGCAGGCGCTGGCCGTGTAGCTTAGAATGCAGAAGTGAGCCTGAGAAATTGTTCATGCTCACTTCAGTACCTTGCTGATGCGGTTGAGCTGCTGTTGGTGGTGCAGCGTGTGGTCGAGGATGGAGGCTAGCGTTTGGCTTACCGTGAGCCAGCCGGCGCGCGGGTGTCGGAACACCGTGTGGTTGAGCTTGGTACCCGGAAACTCGTGCAGCACCTGTTCGAGCTGCCGGCGCACGGCCGCCCACTCGGCGCGCAGCTGGGGCAGCGGCGCGAGGGTAGTAGGGTCGGGCGGCGGCGGCAGCGTGGGCGGCACCTTAAACCGCAGGCCCGGCCCGCGCAGCGCCAGCCGCAGCAGCAGGGCGCGCACCTTGTGCTTGAGCGAGGCTAGCTGCCACTTGCTGTGGTCGGTGGTGAGCGCGTGGCGCAGGGCGCCGGCAATGTTTTTTTCGGCCGTGAGCAGGTGATGGATAACCTGCGCCGCCGCCCACTGCCCCGGCACGGGGTGCACGTAGGCACGCGGTCCCAGCGCCTCGGCCGAGGCCAGGGCCTGCTCGGTGGCCCGGTCGAGCTGCTCAATAAGTAAGTGTAAGCGATTGTTCATAGAGCGAGTGGGTGGGATGGGGGCAGCGCATAGTGTAGCCTAAAAAACCAGCACGGAGCTGACAATCAGCGGCGGGCGTGTTCCTTTGCGGCGGGCGGCACGTGGGGCTAGCCCAGCAAAATTCGTGCAATGCCGCGCCAGCTGGTCGGCCATTTGATTTAAGCTCCTTAATACGTGCTATTTAAAAATACGATATCCAACCTCACCCGGATTAGGCAGGTAGCCGAGGTGCTGTTGCGCTACGGCTTCGAAGACGTAGTGACGACTACGCCCCTGCGCCGCCTCGTGAGCCAGAGCCGCCGCCTGCGCTGGCTGGAAGAAGACCAGCGCCCGGTGTTTGAAACCACGCGCTGGGAGCGCATCCGCCTGATAATCGAAGAGCTAGGCCCCACTTTCATCAAGCTGGCCCAGGCTCTGAGCAACCGCGCCGACCTGCTGCCCCAGGCGCTCATCGACGAGTTTGAGAAGCTGCAAAGCAACGTGCCGCCCTTTCCGACGGAGGAGGCGCGCCTCCTTATCGAGGCCGAGCTGGGCCGCCCGCTCGGGGAGGTCTTCAGCGAGTTTGATGATGTGCCGCTCGGCTCGGCCAGCATCGGGCAGGTACACCGGGCGCGGCTGCACGGCGGCGAAGAGGTAGTAGTAAAGATTCAGCGGCCCGGCGTGCGCGAAAAAGTGGAGGGCGACCTGCGGCTGCTGCACGAGCTGGTGCGCCTCACCAGCACGTTTTTGCGCAACCAGGGCCTGGCCAACCCGCAGGACGTGGTGGACGCCTTCGAGCGCAGCATGACCAAGGAGCTGGATTACACCTCCGAGGCCCGCGCGATGGAGCAGCTGCGCAAGCTCTACGAGAATTACACCAGCTTTTATATTCCAAAGCCCTACCGCGAGCTGAACACGGCTAAAATCCTAGTTATTGAATTTGTAAATGGCTGTAAGATAACCGACAAAGCCCAGCTGCTGGCCTGGGGCCTGAGCCCCGAAGCCGTGGCCGAAACGGGCATGGATATTTACCTGACCCAGATATTCGAGTTCGGGTTTTTCCACGCCGACCCGCACCCCGGCAACGTGCTGGTGCGCCCCGATGGCACCATTGTGCTCATCGACTTCGGCATGGTGGGCAAGCTCACCAAGCAGCAGAAATACGCTTTCGCGGGCGTGTTTATCGGCATGGCCCGGCAGGATGCGCGCAGCATGGCGCTCAACTTCCGGCGCCTGTCGCTGACTAGCGACATCCCCGATATGCGCGCCTTCGAGGCCGACCTCAACCTGCTCATCGAAGACTTTTCGGTGCTCGACGTGCAGGATATGAGCATGAGCGACCTGGCCGACTCGCTGCAAGGTATTATTTATCAATACAAGCTGCAAGTGCCGGGCGCGGTGTTTCTCATTCTGCGGGCGCTGGTTATTCTCGAAGGCATCGGCAAGGTGCTGCACCCGCGCTTTAACACCTTCGAGTTTGTGCGGCCCTACGGCGCCCGCATTCTCAGGGAGCAATACTCACCCGAGAATATCCTTACCGAGGCCGAGTATACGGGCACGCAACTGCTGGCCCTGCTCCAGACGCTGCCCATCGACCTGCGCCAGATAATGCGCAAAATCAGCAAGGGCGACCTGCGCGTGAAGGTGGAGCTGAGCGGCTACACCAGCCTGCTGCGCAAGGCCGACCAGCTCGTGGGCCGCACCATCCTGGCGCTGCTGCTGCTGGCCAGCATCCTGTTTGCGGGTCTGAGTTTGCTAGGGCACTACCCGGCCGAAATGCCGTACTACCGGGGGCTGCCCGTCATTACGTGGTACAGCCTGGGGGCGGGCCTGTTTTTATTGCTGCTGCTGACCATGCCGCAGCGCGTGCGGCGCGAGTAATCCGGCTAGCCCGGCTGCCGGGTTGGGTAGGTGCAGGCCCCCGAAGCAAGGCCATAGGCGCTTGCGCTCGTCGTTTTTGGCGGGCCGCACGTTATTCTTTTACCAAGCCTAGCAGACCTCTCCGGTGTGCGCCGTTATTTTGTTTATTCGGCAGCGGCTTCGGCGGTTTTGCAGCGGCTTCGCTAGGCGAAGCCTAGCCGCAAAATCCGCAAAATCCGTTTAAATCCGAAAATCCGAGATTCATGAAGCTCTTTAAGTCTGCCGACCTTATCCGCAAAAGCAAGTATATCAGCCGTGACCTGAGCTGGCTGCGCTTCAACTACCGGGTGCTCGACCAGGCCAAGGACCCTGGCCGCTCGCTGTTTGATAAACTACGATTCTTGAGCATTACCAGCTCGAATCTAGACGAGTTTTTCATGATTCGCGTGGGCTCGCTGTATAATTACCTCGACTATGGCAAGGAGCGCGTCGATTACTCGGGCCTGCGCGAGCTGCCCTTTCGGCGTAAGCTGCTCGACTTTGCGCACCGCTTCGTCAATGACCAGTCGCTCACGTACCTGAACGAGCTGAAGCCGCAGTTTGAAAAGAACGGCTTCAGCATCAAGCGGGTAGAGGAGCTGACCGAGATTGAGCTGAAAAAGGTAGAAGGCTACTTCAAAAACACCGTTTTTCCGCTGCTCACGCCGATGGTCTACGACTCGTACCACGGCTTTCCGCTCATCATCAACCAGGTGCTGACGTTTGGGGTGGTAACGCGCGAGGCGGGGCTAGCCAGCGCCGCGCCGCTGCCCGCTGCGCCCGACGTGGAGAAGGGCCAGGAGCGCCTCACCTTCGTGCAGATTCCGCAAAACCTGACGCGCTTCTTTGAAATCACGCGCAAAGACCGGGTGGTATTTGTGCCCATCGAGGAAATCGTGCGGGCCAACCTGCCCAAGCTCTTCCGCAACGTCGATATTCTGTCGGCCGACCTGTTTCGCATTACCCGCAACGGCGACTTCACGCTGGAAGAATCGGAGGACATCGACAGCAACTTTATCAAGGAAATCCAGACCGGCCTCAAAACCCGCAAGCGCGGCCGGGTGGTGCGCGTGGAGGTCGAGCCCGACGCCTCGCCCTACCTGATGAACATCCTGCGCGAGCGCTGGAACATCGACAACGGCAACATTTTTGTCATTCCCATTCTGCTTGATTTAAAAGGGCTTAACCAGATTTTGCGTTACCCCAGCTTCCGGGGTAAGGGTGCCAAGCTGCCCGCGCCGGTGCAGCCCCAGAGCCTGCCCGAGGGCGCCGAGGAGAATATGTTTGAGTATCTCAAGCACCACGATGTGCTGCTGCACCACCCCTACAACAGCATCGAAACCGTGGTGCGCCTGCTGGAGCGCGCCGCCGAAGACCCGCAGGTGCTGGGTATTAAGCAGACGATTTATCGGCTAGCCGAAGACTCGCGCGTGACGGCCGCCCTGCTCAAGGCCGCCGAGAACGGCAAGCACGTGTCGGTGCTGTTTGAGGTCAAGGCGCGCTTCGATGAGGAGCGCAACATTCGGGAGGGTGCGCGGCTCGAAAAGGCCGGCTGCTTCGTCATCTACGGCGTGGGTAAGTACAAGACGCACACCAAGATGCTGATGATTATCCGTAAGGAAGGCGAGAAGGTGACGCGCTACGTGCACATCGGCTCGGGTAACTACAACGAGCAAACCTCGCGCCTCTACACCGACCTGAGTATGCTGACGACCAACGACACGTATGGCCACGACGTGTCGGAGTTTTTCAACGTTATCACCGGCCACTCGCAGCCCGACGACTACGAGTACCTCATCACGGCCCCGCGCGACATGCGCCAGCAGCTCATTCACTTGGTGCGCGAGGAAGCCAAAAATGCCAAGAAAGGGCTAGCCAGCGGCATCGTGATGAAGATGAATTCGCTGGAGGACCGGGAGCTGATTGACGAGTTTTACAAGGCCAGCAAGGCCGGCGTGCCCATCCGGTTTATTGTGCGCGGCATTTGCTGCCTGCGGCCGGGCCGGCCGGGCCTGAGCGAAAACATTGAGGTGAAAAGCATCGTGGGCGAGTACCTGGAGCACGCCCGCCTGTTCTACTTCCACCACGGCGGCGAAGCGCGGCTCTACGCTGGCTCGGCCGACGCGATGGTGCGCTCCTTCGACCGCCGCATCGAGGCGCTGTTTCTGATTACCAACCCACAGCTGCGCCGTGAGGCCATTAACATCTTGCAGCTCAACCTGCTGGATACGCAGAACAGCTACCTCATGCGCGAGGATGGTGCCTACATCTGCCAGCGCCCCGCGCCCGGCGAGCCGGCCCTGAACATCCACCGCGAATTTTACCGCCGCCCCGACGAGGCGCAGCTGGCCCAGGCCACGCCCGAGGGCCTGCTAGCCCTGCTGCATGACCAAACTGCCCAGCGCCGCCAGCTAGCCGCCGCCGAAGCTGACGCGGCCGAAGCCGCCTCCATTATTCCGGAAGTGGAGGAGGGCGCCGACGATTTTGGCCAGGGTGAGGCGCTGATGGAAATTGAAGTAGAACACGAAACCGACATCGCCGCCACGGTGGTGGATGAAGGCTAGCCATTGATTGTGCCGGGAATAAAACAGCCAGACCTGCTACGCGAGGCGCAGCAGGTCTGGCTGTTTTACATGGTTTGAGTTGCTATCACATTATCGGCCCATTCTCTACATCGGCTACCGGCAAAATACTTGGGTGCACGGTGGGGCTGATTTCATCGAAATACTGCTCAAACAGCGCCTGCAACATGCCGTCTTTCAGGCCGATGTCGGGCACTATCATATTCTTGACGTTGGCCCAGTCCATAGCCGCGAGGTAGATGTGGCCGGCGGGCACAATCACGTCGGCACGGTCGGGGTTGAGCATGGCCACGTTCACGCGCTCGTTCATGCTCAGGCCACCGAGGCGGTCGAGCAGCGCCTGCACGCTGCGCCGCGTGATGGGCCGGTTAGGGGCGGCCGTCGACATGCTGTAGAGCTTGTTGATGTTGCCGCCGGTGCCGATGGCGCGCGTGACGTGGTAGCGGCGGGCGTTTTCGCGCACCCACACTTCCATACGCTGCCACAGGCCGTTCATTTCCTCTACCGTGCGGCCGCTTTCTTCCTGCTGCATGCGCCGGATGGAGCCGATTTCGAACGACTGCGCGGCCACCTTGCGGCGGTCGTGGTAGATGTTGAACTCGGTGCTGCCGCCGCCCACGTCGATATGCAGGTAGTGGCGGTTGTCTTCGAGCACGTGCTCGATTACGCGGTTGATGTACGAGGCTTCGGCCTGGCCGTCAATAACGTGGATATCAAGGCCTAGCTCGTCTTTCACGCGCTGAGCCACGGCCGCGCCGTTGGCGGCGGTGCGCATGGCCGAGGTGGCGCAGATGAGGTGGTGCGACACTTCGTGCACTTCCATCAGCAGCTTGAGCGAGTGCAGAAACTTGACGAACTTATCGGCCTTGCGGGCCGGAATCTCGCCGGTGGCAAATACGTCTTCGCCCAGCCGCAGCGGGTAGCGCACGTACTCGACGCGCTTGAGGCGGTAGCGGCCCTGAAAGAACAAAACTGCCGAAATCTGGCAGCGCACGGCATTGGAGCCAATATCGATGGCGGCGAGCTTGGTCAGCTGATACTCCATCGGGCAAAGGTAGGAATGCGGGTTTGCGCAGCGGCGCTAGTTTTCGCCGTTAATGAGATTGACTACCAGCGTCGCCTGCCTGCAGGGCGCTTTCGTAAGTTAGCTCGAAGCCGGCAGCGGCAGCCGGCGCCACGGTATCGCGGGCCACGCGCAGGCGCTGGTGGTCATACTGGTCGAGCACATCGAGGGCGCGGGCGTAGTCGCCCAGGATACGTAGCAGCGCGTCCGACTGGTCGGCGGTGAGTTCTTGGCTGCTAGCCACCTCGGCTTGCAGCTGTACGAGGCGCTTGAGGTCGGCTAGCTGGCGCTGGCTTTCACGTAAGCGCTTCTCGTTCAAAGCGTAGCCTTGCACGAGATATTGGCGCAGCACCTGCGTGGCCCACTGTCGAAAGCTGGTGCCGCGCTTCGACTTTACGCGGTAGCCGACGGAGATAATGACATCGAGGTTGTAGTAGTTAGTGCGGTAGGACTTGCCATCGGCGGCAGTTGTCAAGGATTCCTTGATAACTGCCTTTGCAGCTAGTTCGTTCTCCTTAAATAAATTACGAACGTGCAGGCTAACGTTCTGTTTGGTAGTCTCAAATAGCTTACTCATCTGCGCCTGCGTGAGCCACACGGTATCGTGGTCGAGCTGCACGTCGAGCTGCATCTGCCCGTCGGGCGACTGATAAAGGAGAACGTCGGTAGTGGCGGGCGACATGCGGCGGCTGGCTAGGGTAGTAAATCAGCAAGATATAGCCTGTCTTAATACTAATCGAGGGCTAGCCTAAAATACCTCGCCCAGATTCAGCGAGATGCCGTGCGAGCCGTCGAAGCCAAAGCCATAGTCGATGGCCAGGTTGGTGCGCGAGGCTTTGTTGAGGTTGATGCGCAGGCCGCCGCCCACGGCGGGCACTACCTTTTCGAAGGTGCCATCCTGCACCCGGCCGTGGGTCACGCTGAGCTCGGTTACGCTCTGGGCATTGGCAAATACCACGCCGCCGAGCAGGTGGTTGCGGGTGATGCCGAAGCGGTACTCGGCCTCGCCGTACATGAAATTCTTGCCCCGAAAGCGGCCCTGGATAAAGCCCCGGCCGGTGTTGCCATACATATCCCAGCCGGTGGCGGGCAGGTCGAGGAAAGGCGGGTTGCCGTTGAGGGTGAAGTTGTTGTAGGACCACAGCGCCAGGATATTGCTGGAGTAGGGCGAGGGGTGCAGGTACAGCCGGCCTTCGAGCAGCAGCGTCTGGTAGTTGGTATCGCTGCCCAGCGCTTTGAAATTGGGCCGGTACAGGGCATTGAAAAAATAGCCCCCCTGCGGGTTAATGGCGTTGCCCCGGTTGTCGTGCAGCACGCTGACAACCGGGCCCGATGAAAGGGAGCGGTTCGACACGCCGTAGCTGTAGCGCGAGATGCTGGCCACCTCGCGGCGACTATTGCGGCTCACGATATCCCAGTGGTCATCGAGCTGGTAGCCCAGGCCCACGTACCAGGCCGGGGCCACCCGCCGGAAAGCCGTTTGGTAAAGGCGCAGGTATTTATAGTCCATCGACACCACGCCGCCGGTGGTGCTGGTATACATCCCCAGGCCGTAGGTGCTCTGCGGATAGCGCATGACGCGCCAGTCGGCCACAAAATTCCAGGTGTTTTCGGGCAGCCACAGCGAGGGCGTCACCATAAAAATCAGCTGGTCTTTGAGTGTATACTGGGCCGTGCCGACCACGGTCGATACGTTAGCTCCCGGCCGCTGAAACGCTATATCGAGCGCCAGCTCGGCCACGCCGCTGGTTTGCTGCGAGTAGCCCACCACCGGTACCAGCAGCAGCATGTGGTGGCCGCGCTGCAAACCCAGCGAGTCGTGGGCCGGAATGCGGTGGTTGACGCGATGCAGCACGTCGGCCACGTCGAGCGGGAGGGAAGCGTCGGCCGGGGGCAGGCCGGGCGGGGGCACTACCTGGGCAAAGCCGAGGTGAGCCAGCAGGCACATAGCCACCAAGCTGCCCGTATAACGCAGCACCTGCTGCCAGAAAGTAAAGTACACGTGAGCCAAGTAGTTGCAAAAGCCAGCTGCCGCCCAGTCGACACTGCCAAAGTACCAGCGCCCGAGCGTTTGAACTCCAAAGACTCTGGAACCAGGCAAAGGTTCAACGGGGGCCGCGTTGGCGAGGCAAACTATCGGCCAGCCGGCCGACTACGTCGGCCAGCCGGGCTAGCGGGCGCTACTTGTCGATGCGGTAGCCTAGCCCGAATGGCACCAGGCCGTTTTTTTGGCGGTACCCGGTAGGAGCTGGAGCATAGCATTTCGACCATCGGCGCACGGAGACGCCGCCGTAGCAAAGGCTAGCCAGCGGAAAGAACCCAGCGCGTAAAAAGAAATAAGAACAAACGTGCAGAAGTAGCGTGGCGGTTATGCCCAATGGCCCCCAGGTATACCCAAGGACCTTTGGGGCTTATCAGCAACAAGCGGGGCTAGCCAGGCGGGCGGCGCGGTGGCCGGGGCTAGTCTTGCTCCAGCACGAGCTTAAGGGTCTGGAGGCCGCTGAAGGTGTGGTGCGCGCTCGTGGTGAAGGCGGGCAGCGGCAGGTGCTGGCGGCGTTGCAGCGTAAGCGTTAGCTGGCAGCCGCGGTGCGTGGCTCCCAGGTGCACCAGCGCCTGGCAGCTGCCCAGGCCCGGCAGCACCAGCTCGTAGTAAAGCTCATCGGGGGTGGGGGCAGGATAGCGGCGCAGCTTGAGCAAGTGGCGCGGCGTTTTGAGCAGCCACTGGCCAAACGGGAGCGGCTGCACCGATTGCAGCGCGGGCATAGTCCAGGGCAGCCACTGCTGGGCATCACCCATAAAATCGCGCAGCTTGCCTATCTGGCAGGCTATGTCCAGCACATGAACCACAGTAGTAGCACTGGGCTCGCCCGGCAGGGCCGTGGCGCAGCTGGCATTTGCCAGGCAACGGGGGAAGGAATTCTGGCGCATAAGTCCACAAATCTCCTTCGCCCAAATTTGCCCTGGGCGCCGCATCGTTAAACAGTGGCTGCAGCCAGTTGAACCCGGCTGACTGCGCTATAAACCAGCGCATTGTTGGCTGGCCGGTGCGGCGATGCCCAGCGCCCGCAGCCGGCCGGCATACTTGTCGTAGATGACGCGCAGGTCGGCGTTGTGCTTGGCGGCATCCACGCCCTGGCTGGTATTGGCCGCGTGGAAGCGGTGCAGGTGGCTGATGTGCGGGCACACCACGGGCAGGTGCCCGGCCAGCAAAAAGCGCACGTAGAGGTCGAGGTCCTCAGCCATCGCCAGCTCGGCGTCGTAGCCGCCCACCTCGTCGAGCAACTGCTTGGTATAGCACACGTTGCCCTGAATGAAGTGCTCGGCCCGGAAGATGGCCGTGAGCATAGCCGTGGGCGAGTCGAACTGCCAGGCGTAGTAATCCTCGTTGGGCAGGTAGCGGGCGTGCTCATCCACGCGCAGAAAGTCGGCCACGAGCCAGGGGCGGCCGGGGTGGGCCTCGATTTGGGCGGCGTAGTGGTAGAGGGTGCGTTGCAGCAGCAGGTCGTCGTCGTCGAGGGGTAGCAGCCAGGCACCGGCGGGGGCGTGCTGGCTCAGCGCATTGCGGGCAAAGCCGGGGCGCTGCCGGCTAGGGTGCTGCCAGTGGCGCAGGGGCGGGTAGGGCTGGGCGGCGGCTTCGGCAAGCAGGGCGGCGGTGCCGTCGTCGGGGCCATTCTGGTAAATGAAGTGCTCGAAGGAGAAGTCGAGCGGGTCCGCAATGCTAGCTCGCACGCTGGCAATGGTTGCGGGCAGCAGGTCGCGCCGCCGGTGGCTAGGGGTAATTACGGTAAAGTGCATCAGGCCTTCATTCGGGTGCTGGGGCCGAAAAGTTGTGTTAAAGCAGTTGCCGGCGTAATGCCGCGCTGACCCTCAGCGATTAAAAGCTGGCCGGCCTGACGTTCTTTACTGCGCATTTCTTTTTTTTCCTCCCATGCTGCTGCTTTTTCTAGGGTTTATCGTGCTCATTCTGGGCCTTAATGCTAACCGCTATTCCGAGGGCTTTGCGCGGTGGCGCGGCGGGCTGCTGGCGCTGGGCGCTGGGCTGCTGCTGCTGGGCGCTATATCCAGCATGGTGGTGCAGGTGGGGGTGGGGCAGGTGGGCGTGCAAACGCTATTTGGCAAGGTAGAGGGCCGGGTGCTGCAGCCCGGCCTGAGCGTGGTAAACCCGCTGGTGAGTGTCACGCGCTTCGACACGCGCACCCAGAACTACACCATGTCGGCGGTGCGCACCGAGGGCCAGCAGGTCGGCGACGATGCCATCCGGGTGCTCTCGGCCGATGGGCTGGAAGTGGTGATTGACCTCACCGTGCTCTACCACGTGGTGCCCAGCGAGGCGCCCAAAATTCTGTCCACCATCGGCGAGGATTATCAGGAAAAAATCGTGCGCGCCATTGCCCGCACCCGCATCCGCGACAATGCCGTGTACTACGACGCGGTGGCGCTGTACTCGACCCGGCGCGAGGAGTTTCAGACCCGCATCCTGGCCGCCATCGAGAAGGATTTTAACGCCAACGGCCTCAAGCTCGACCAGCTCCTGATTCGCAACATCCAGCTGCCGCAGTCGGTGAAGGCCAGCATCGAGAGCAAGATTTCGGCCGAGCAGGACGCCCAGAAAATGCAGTTTGTGCTGCAAAAGGAAAAGCAGGAAGCCGAGCGCAAGCGCGTCGAGGCCCAGGGCATTGCCGACTACCAGCGCATCGTGAACACCGAGTTGAGCGACAAGCTCTTGCAGTACGAAAGCATCAAAGCCCAGCAGGCCATCGCCACCTCGCCCAATGCCAAGGTCATTATTATGGGCAAGGCCAGCGGCGCGCAGCTGCTGATTGGGGATAAGTAGGCTTTTTGTTCGGGCGGGCGCCTCACCCTAGCCTGCCACGGCTGCCACCTCCTTGCGCTCGCCAATCTGCTGGCGCCACATGGCGTAGTACAGGCCTTTCTGGGCTAGCAGCTCGGCGTGGCGGCCGGCCTCGGCCACCTGCCCGCGCTCCAGCACGAAGATGCGGTCGGCGTGCAAAATCGTGCTTAGCCGGTGCGCAATGAGCACCGTGATGTGCTGGCGCGAGCCCGAGAGCTCGCGCACCGTGCGGCCGATTTCTTCCTCCGTGAGCGAGTCGAGCGCCGACGTGGCCTCATCAAACACCAGCAGGGTAGGGTGGCGCAGCAGCGCCCGCGCAATGCTGAGACGCTGCTTTTCGCCGCCGCTCACTTTCACGCCGCCCTCGCCGAGCACCGTGTCGAGGCCCTGCGGGGCGCGGGCCAGCAAGGTATCGGCCGCCGCCTGGTGCAGGGCGCGCAGACACTCTTCGTCAGTAGCCTGCGGGGCTACAAAGCGCAGATTTTCGCGGATGGTGCCGGCGAACAGCTGCGTGTCCTGGGTTACGAAGCCGATTTGCTCGCGCAGCACGTCGAGGTCCACGTCCTGGCTCGGAATGCCGTTGTAGAGAATGCCGCCCGCCAACGGCGGGTAGAGGCCCACCAGCAGCTTCACGAGCGTGGTTTTGCCCGAGCCGCTAGGCCCTACGAAGGCAATGGTTTCGCCAACCTTCACCTCGAAGGAAATATCGGACAGGGCCGGGGCCGGGGCCGTGAGGTGCTTGAACGTGACATGCTCGAAGGCTAGCGTTTGAATGCGGCCCACCTCCTGTGGGTGCGCGGGCTTCACGTCGCGCGGGGTGTCGAGAATCTGCTGGAAATTGCCCAGCGAAGCCTCCGTCTCGCGGTAAGTGCCGATGATGGCGCCCAACTCCTGCAAGGGCCCGAAGATGGAAAACGAGTAGATAAAGAACGAGAAAAATTCGCCCAGACTGATGTGGTTTTGCACCCGCAAGTACAAGAGCAGCAAGATGATAATATTGCGCAGCAGATTTACAAACGTACCCTGCACGAAGCTCAGCGAGCGCAGGTAGCGCACCTTGCGCAGCTCCAGCTTCAGGATTTTGGTGGTGATGCCGTTTAGGCGCTCGGTTTCCTGCTGGGCCAGCCCCAGGCTTTTGATGAGTTCGATATTACGCAGGCTTTCGGTGGTTGAGCCGGCTAGGGCCGTGGTTTCGGCGACGATGGTGCGCTGAATGACCTTGATTTTTTTGCTCAGCGCAAAGCTCAGAATGCCCAGCAGCGGGATGGTGAGAAAGTAGCCCAGCGCAATGGGCCAGTACACCGTAATGGCGTACCACATCACGAAAATGATGCCCACCACGGCCGTAAACAGCACGTTGACAAAGCTTTGGATAAGCTTTTCGACGTCGATACGCACCTTCTGGAGGCGGCCCAGCGTTTCGCCCGAGCGCTGGTCCTCAAATACCTGGTAGGGCAAATCGAGCGAGTGGCGCAGGCCATCGGAGTACATGCGCGCCCCCAGCCGCTGGGTGATAACGTTGACGTAGTAATCCTGGAAGTTTTTGGCGATGCGCGACACCATCGCCACGCCCAGCATGGCCCCGATGTAGGGGATGGCCTGCCAAAAAAACGGCCAGAACGGCACGTCCAGCAGCCCGCTTGCCGCACCGGTGCGCGGCACAAAGTGGTCAACTAACCGCCGAAACAGGTACGGGTCGAGCAGCGAGAAAATCTGGTTGACGGCCGCCAGCACGAGGGCTAGCACGAGCAGGCTCCAGTAGCGGCGCAGGTAAGAATACAGCAGTTGCATAATAAAAAAGCGGAACGTCATGCTGCGCCTGTCGAAGCAGCGCTACCGCAGGGTTAGGCAGTGACCCTAGCGGCGTGAGCGAGCTGCTTCGACAGGCGCAGCGTGACGTTCTTTATAGTAAAGTAGCAAAAAGGGCTAGGCCGCCAGCGGCGCTGGCCGGCGCAAGGCAATGATTATAAACAGAATGACGAGCAGCGAAATAGCCGGCACGCCCGTGGCAATGCCGCCGGGCACCTTGGTAGCATGCACCCATATCGCCCCGAGCATGATGATGATAAGCCCCGCCGCCGCCAGCCGCGTGAAGCGCGGCACCAGCAGCCCGATGCCGCCCAGCACCTCGGCCGTGGCGATAAGGTAGGCAAACCAAGCCGGGAAGCCCATGCCCGTGAAGCCGCTCACGGTCTTGGGCAGGTCCATAAATTTCATGACTCCTGAGGCGATAAAGGCCAGGCCAGCCAGCCCTTGCAGAATCCAGGCAATTGCGTTGCGGGTAGAGGCAGTCATGGGCGAAGCATGGAAAGGTGTAGGCAAACAACCCACTACTTCGCAAATGGTTGCTGCCGGCCCGGTTGAGGCTGGCTAGCCTACTGCCAGCCGCCGCCCAGCGCCCGCACCAGCGCCACGGCGGCGCGCAGCTGGGTAGTCTGGGTTTGCACCACCAGGCGAGCCGCGTCGAGGGTCTGGCGGTCGGCATCGACCACGGCGAAGTAGTCGGTGAGGCCGCGGCGGTAGCGCTCCAGGGTGAGGCGCCCGGCCAGGCGGGCGGCCGTGAGGGCGCGCTGCTGGGCGGCTAGCTGGGCCTCGCTGGCGCGCACGTTGGCCAGGGCAGTTTCTACTTCCTGGTAGGCGGTGAGGGCGGTGCTGCTGTACACGGCTTCCTGCTCGCGGCCCTGGGCGCGGGCCAGCTGCTCGGCGCCGCGCAGGCGCCCGCCGTCAAAAATCGGAATATTGAAGCCCCCGCCTACGTAGTACGTGAGCGCGTTGCCCACCTTGGGCAGCTCGCCGATGCGGCTGGCCTGCGGGCCGATAAAGCCATTGAACAGCAGCGTGGGCAGGCGGTTGAGGCGGGCCTGGTCGGCGCGCAGGTCGGCGGCCGAAAGCAGGCGCTCTTGGCGGCGCAGGTCGGGGCGGCGCGCGAGCAGGCCGGCCGGCAGCGTGGCCGGAATGCGGGGCAGCGGCACCAGCAGCGGCGATACGGCCGGGCCAGCCGGCGCGTTGGCGTTGTCATCGAGCGGCAGCGCACCCTGGTAGCTCACCGAGTCGGGGACCAAGGAGGGCAGCACGAAGCTGCTGGCCGGCTTGCCGGTGAGCGTGGCCAGCGAGGCCACCAGCCCGGCGCGCTGGCGGCGCAGCTCGATGGCGCTGGCTTCCACGTTGGCCAGCTCGGTCTGGGCGCGGCGCACGCCGATTTCATTATCCACGCCGGCCTGGAAGCGAGCGTTGGTCAGCTGCACGTTGTAGCGCCGGGCCTGGCGGGCGCTATCCAGCACCAGCAATTCGGCATCGAGGCCGCGCAGGCTGAAGTAGGCATTGCCCACGTCGCCCGACACCGAGAGGCGCACCGCCTGCTCATCGGCCTCGCTGGCCTGCTCGGTGGCGCGGGCGGCCTGCGCCCCGCGCCGCAGCCGGCCAAAAAGGTCTACTTCGTAGCTGACGTTGAGCGGCACGTAAAACTGATTTTGCTGCACGGCCACCGCCGGAATAACGGCCGACTGCACCGGCCGCAATGCCGAAAGCTGGGTGTTGTACACCGACGGGGCCAGCGCCACCACCGGCGAGCGCTGGGCCTCGGCAATGCGCAGCTGCGCCCGTGCCTGGTCGATGCGGGCCACCGCCGCCCGCGTCGTAAAGTTGAGGCTCGCCGCCTGGGTTTCGAGCCGCGTGAGGGTGGTATCGTTAAATATGCTCCACCAGGCCGGCAATACCGGAAGCTGGCGCAGCTGGCGGGCCTGCAAGGTGTCGGTGACTACGGGCGCCGGCACCTCAGCCCGGCCCCGACCCAGCGAATCGACGGGCGCGGTATTCTTGAACGCCGTGGGCACCGGCACGGCGGGCGGCTCGTATTTATAGTGGCTCACGGCACAGCCGCCCAGTGCCAGGCCAAGTAATGCAACGGGGATACGCATTCTAACTTTTTCTATTGGATAAAATCCGGCTGTCCTTGCGAGCCTGCGAAGCAAGCGCAGCAGAACCTAATCGTGCGGATGTCGTGCGGGTGCGCTTGCTTCGCAGGCTCGCAAAGACAACCGACTTCTGGCGAATTACTTCGCCACCGGCGACGACACGCGCGGGGCGTCGGGGTCGTTGGGGCGGGGCTTGGCGGGCGGCGGGCCGGGCGGCGTTTTGGGCTTGGGCGCCACTTTGGTAGCCACGGCTAGCCCTTCGGTCAGGGTTTCGGCGGGGTTGATAACCAGCGGCTCGCCGCCCTTCAGGCCATTGGTTACTTCGATGGTCGAGCCAAAGTCGCGGCCCAGGGTGAGGGGCTGGAAATGTATTTTTCCATCCTGCACCATCGCTACCTTGGGGTCGATGCCCGGCACCAGGGCATTAGCCGAAATGAGCACGCTCGGCGAAGTTTGCGGCAGGCGGAAGCGCACCTGCGCATACACGCCGGGGCGCAGCGTGCGCTGGCCTTTGTTGGGTAGCACTACCTCGGTGCGCAGCGTGCGGGTCTGGTCGTCGAGGGCCGCAGCGTCGCGGGCTACCCGGCCTTCAAAAGGCTGGTTGGGATACTCGGGCACCAGCACATCGGCCCGCAGGCCGCGCCGAATACCGGGCACGAAGTTTTGCGGCACGTCCACGAAGGCGCGAAGCGTGTCAGTCTGCTCGATTTTAAAAAGTTGCGTACCCGTGGCGTTGCCGCCCGTCACGAGGGTGCCGACTTCCACATTACGCTGCGTCACCACGCCGTTAAACGGCGCCACCACCTGCCGGAAGTTGCGCTGGGCCTGCAGCTGCCGCACCACGGCCTGCTGGGCCGCGTACTGCGCCTTGCCCGCATCCAGCTCTTGTTTAGAAACAGCGCCCGGCAAGCTCACACTAGTGAGGCGATTATACGAGCTTTGGGCCAGGCTCAGGTTGGCCTGCGCCTGGGCAATCTGCTGGTCGATTTCGGGGGTGGCAATGGTGGCCAGCACCTGGCCCCGGTGCACCCGCTGGCCAATATCGGCCGTCCAGCTTTGCACGAAGCCGTTGACGCGGGCGAAGGCGAAGGTTTCGTGGTTCGAGCGCAGGTCGGCGGGTAGCGTCACGGTGGTGGTGTCGGGGGCAGACTTGGCCGGCACCACCGTTACCACGGGCTTGGCGGTGTTTTGCTGCTGGGTTTCCTCGTCGCGGGCTTTCTGTTTGCGGAGGCGGGGCAGGAAGCCCACCAAAAATAGGCCACCAAAAACGAGCAGCAGAATAAAGATGATGAGCCAGAAACGGCCGGTATTGCTCGGTTGTGAGTCAGACATAAGGTATTTAATCGAGGGCAGGTCGTAAACCAACTCTTGTCCTTACGAGCCTGCGAAGCACTCCTTCCTTTTCACATTATGGGGCTAGTACCCCTAGCGGAAGGAGAAATTGCTTCGCAGGCTCGCAAGGACAAACATTCTTCTTTTAATAAAGTGGAAGGTTACGCCACTTGTGTCTCCTGCGGCTGCGCTTCAGCCTCGGCGGGCTCTTCTTCCTTGGTCTTCAAATAAGAAAACATAATCGGCACAAAAAACAGGGTCGTAACCGTGGCTAGCATCAGCCCGCCAATCACGGCGCGGCCGAGTGGGGCGTTCTGCTCGCCGCCCTCGCCCATGCCCAGCGACATCGGCAGCAGGCCAATTATCATGGCCAGGGCCGTCATCAGCACCGGGCGCAGGCGGGTAAAGCCGGCATCGAGGGCCGCATCGCGCGGGCTCAGGTCGGGCTCTTCTTCGCGCCGCTCATTGGCGAAGGTGACGAGCAGAATCGAGTTGGCCGTGGCCACCCCGATGCACATAATGGCGCCCATCAGGGCCGGCACGCTCAGCGTGGTCTGGGTCACAAACAGCATCCATAAAATACCCGCCAGCGCCCCCGGCAGGGCCGTAATGATGATGAGCGGGTCGAGCCAGCTCTGGAAGTTTACCGCCATCAGCAAGTACACCAGCAGGATGGCGCCGGCCACCCCTAGCCCCAGCCCGATAAACGAGGTACGCATCGACTCGGCCTGCCCGCGCAGCACGATAGTCGTGCCCTTGGGCAGGTGCTTCTCAGCATCCGCGATAATGCGCCGCACGTCTTTGCTCACGCCGCCCAGGTCGCGGCCGCTCACGCTGGCGTAGAGGTCCACGGTGCGCTGAATGTTGTAGTCGGAGGCCACGGCTGTGGTTTCGGTGCGGCGCAGCTGGGCGAAGTTGGTGAGTAGCTGCGGCACCGGCTGGCCGGGGCCCGTCACGGTGATGTTGCCCAGCTCGTTGAGGCTAGCCAGCTGGCTGGGCGGCGTTTGCACGGCCACCGTGTAGTTGACGCCGGTCTGGGTATTCAGCCACTGGTTGGGGTTGGTTTGGGTACTGCTGCTCAGGTTCACGAGCACGTTGTTGGCGATGTCGCGCTGGGCTAGCCCGGCCTGCTGCGCCCGCACCCGGTCGATGTCGAGGCGCAGCTGCGGCTGGTCAAACGCCTGGTAGATAAAGGCATCCACCACACCCTGCACTTTGTCAACTTTCCGTTTCAGCTCACCGGCAATGCGCTGGTTAGCCTTCACGTCGCGGCCCGTCACCTGAATATCGATGGGCGCGGGCAAGCCAAAGTTCAGCGTCTGATTAACAATATCGGCCGGCTGAAAGAAAATAATGAGGTCAGGAAACTGCCGGTGAATCTCGCGGCGAATGCGCTCAATGTACTCGCCCGTCGGCCCGTGCTCCTCCTTCATACTCACCAGTATCTCGCCGTCGCCGGCCCCAATGGTTGGGTTATCGCTCAGCAGCAGGTTAATCGGGATAACGGGCAGGCCGATATTATCGAGCACCAAATCCAGCTCCTGGGCCGGAATCACCTGCTTAATTACGCCCTCCACTTGCCGGAAGCGACGCTCGGTTTCTTCCACCCGCGTGCCGGTGGGCACCCGGATGTGCAGGCGCAGCTGGCCGGCATCTACGGTCGGGAAGAAGTTCTGCCCGATGAGCGGATATAGCCCCAGCGAGCCCACAAACAGCACCGCAAAGGCCGTGACTACCAGCGGCCGGTGGGCCAGCGCCCAGTCGAGCGCCGAGGTGTAGCTGCCCCGAAACCGCTCAAACTGATGCTCAAATCCTTCGTGCAGGCGCCACACCCAGCTTTTCTTGATGCCCTCGCTAGCCTGCCGCTCGGCGTCGGTGATGGGTTTTTCGGCTTCTTCCTCGGGCGTGCCGCTAGGGTGCTCTTTCTCAAACTGCTGGCGGTGCAGCCGGGCCAGGTCGCGCTCAACCTGCGTCACTTCACGGCCGTTGCGGAAGTGGGCACTCGGCACCTCGTCTTCTTCCTGCGCGTGGTAAATGGGCAATTCCTTGCGCAGCAAGTACATCACCAGCGTCGGCACCAGCGTCCGGCTGAGAATATACGAGGCCAGCATGGCAAAAATTACGGCCGTGGCCAGGGGGGCGAAAATGGCTGATGCCACCCCACCCAGGAAAAACACCGGCACAAACACGATGCAGATAGCCAGCGTGGCCACCAGTGCCGGCGTCGCAATCTGCTGCGCGCCATCCAGAATACTGCGTTTCAGGCCTTTTTTCTGGCCCATGTTGCGGTGAATATTCTCGATTTCTACTGTCGCGTCATCCACCAGAATACCCACGGCCAGCGAAAGGCCGCCGAGCGTCATAATATTCAGGGTCTGGCCCAGAATATTCATGACGATAATGCTGACCAGAATCGAAAGTGGAATGCTGACGGCAATAATGAGCGTCGAGCGCCACGACCCCAGAAACAGCAAAATCATGAGCGCCGTGAGGGCCGCCGCAATGCTGGCCTCAATAATAACGCCCTTAATGCTGGCCCGCACAAAAAACGACTGGTCAAACAACAGCTTGATATTCAGGCCGGGCGGCGCATTTGCCTGAATGTTGGGGAGCGTCGCTTTAATCTTATCGATGATGGCCAGGGTTGAGGCCGCCCCGCTTTTCAGAATCGGAATAATGGCCGTGCGGCGGCCGTTCTGGCGCACAATGTTGGTTTGCACGGCCGCACCCTCGTGCACGAAAGCCACGTCGCGGATGTAGGTCGTGACGCCGTTTTTTGTTTGAATGGGCAGGTCATTGAGCGTGGCAATGGCCTCGGGGCTGGAGTTCAGCTTGACGTCGTATTCGCGGCTGCCAATTTTGGCCGAGCCGGCGGGCACGGTCAGGTTTTGGGTGGTTAGGGCATTCACCACGTCGTCGGCGCTGAGGCCCTTGCCGGCTAGCTTCTGCGGGTCGAGGTCCACCATTACCTGCTTGGGCTTGCCGCCGTTGGGCAGCAGCACCGAGGCGCCGGGCACCACCGCCAGCCCCGGCCGGATGAAGGCATTGGCCGCGTCGAAGAGGTCCGACTCGCCGAGCGTTTCGGAGCTGAGTGAGGTCTGGGCAATCGGCACGTTGGAAGCCGAGTAGCGGATAATGAGTGGCGGTGTTATGCCAGGCGGCAGCACCCGCAGCAGCGTCTGGCTGATGGCCGTGAGCTGGGCCACGCCCGCATCGGGGCTAGCCCCCGGCTGGAAAAATACTTTAATAAGGCCAATGCCTTTCAGGCTCTGGCTTTCCTGGTGCTCCACATCGCTTACCGTGGTGGTAATGGCCCGCTCCACGGGTATTACCACGCGCTGGTTCATCTCCTCGGGCGAGATGCCCGAATACGTCCAGACGATACCCACTACTGGGATTGGAATATTGGGGAAAATATCCACCGCCATGCGCTGAATCGTCAGGATGCCCCCGATTAAAATAAGCAGCGCCATCACCACGAAGGTATAGGGCCGCGCCAGCGCCAACCGTACTATCCACATAAGCTCTTCTCAGGCAAAGCCTAAGCTACTTGTTCAACCAATAAATTTGCAGCCCGCGCCCGAATTCTGCACTAAAAACTGTGTTCTCCAGGAATAGTTGCACCGCTGGGGAGTATTAACTCCGTGCCCAATTGCTTCACTAATAATTCATTAGTAAGCAACTGCTACTAGCTAGTTCTTCTGAGGCCGGGTGGGAAAGGAAAGGTGAGGGCCCGCACAAAGGCTAGGCGCTTACCAAGCTAGAGACAAATATCCCGGCCGGATGTTGCAGTATGGCGTGCCGCAAAGTAGGCTAGTACTTAGGTAACAGGTACAAAAAAGCCTCTCCCGTTCAGGAGAGGCTTTTGGAATAGCAAAGGCAAGGCTACCTAGTAGCGGTAAACTTTGTCAGCGTTGTTATTCTTAAACTGCTCTTCGAAGTACTTGGCATCTTCGGCGTTGCGGGGTTTCACACCCATCACAATGCCGCCGTTTTTGATACCCTCTTCGTATTCAGCAGCGTGCTCCTCGGGGATGCCCGAGCCTACCAAGGCGCCAACCAGGCCCCCCGTGAGGCCACCGGCACCGGCACCGGCCAGCGCAGCGGCCAGCGGGCCGGCAATGATAAGGCCGAGGCCCGGCAGGGCTACCGAAGTACCGATAGCCGCAATGGCACCGATAATAGCACCGGCCGTGCCACCGATGGCCGAGCCTACGCCAGCACCTTCCATAGCTTTGTCACCGAGCTCAGTGTGGGCTGAATTATCACCAAAATGCGTTTTGCGGGTGTCGTCCGACATCAGCAGGTTCACGTCATCTTTGCCGTAGCCGCGCTCGTGCAACGACTGGTAGGCTTTCTCAGCGCTGTTGCGGTCCCGGAAAATACCGCTCGTGTGCGTATAGTCGCCATCATAGCTATCGTTGGTGCCAGTAGCAGCATCCTCTACGGCGTGGCCGGCCCGCGAAGCGGTGTTCTGTACCGCATCAACGGCGCGGCCCACGGCAGCACCGGCCGTGCCAGCTACGGCAGCACCTTTAGCGGTAGCGCTGTAGTCGTCGCCGGGGCGGGCGTTGGGGTCGGTCGAGTTGGTCGGGGTGGTGGGCGAAGTCGTTGACAGGGGCTTGCTGGCAGTAGAATCGAGAGTATTGGCATCCGACGAAGTGCTGCCGCCGGTGGCGCTGCTGTAGTCGGTGCCAGCATTGTAGCTCGTGCTTTCGTTGCTGGTAGTGCCGCTGTTGCCGAGGCCGGTGCCGGTATTGCTGGTGCCATAATTGGCGCCGGCGCCGGTACCAGAATTCATCGGGTTATTTGCATCGTTGGTGTTCATCGGAAAAGGGGGTGGGTTTAGTAAACAGGCGCCAGGACTATTGCCCGGCTTCGGATAGCTAAACGGGACGAGCGGAATGCGGGTTGCGAGCCGCGCATTTTCTTCAACTGGTTTGAAGCTGGCGTGGCCATAAAAAAGCCTCAACCAAGGTTGAGGCTTTTCAGGCAACTACTGAAGGAGTTAGGCCCGGAAGCGGGCCTAGGCTTCCTTTAGGGCATACTCGTTATAATTTGCCTCCTGCTGCCAGAATTCCCGGCATTCCTTGATAAGATTTTTCAGGAAGTTCTCATCCTGTTTCAGGCTGCGCCACTCGCCCATACCCAGGCGCTCGCAGAGCTTATAGAAATTATCACCTTGGCCTTTAGAGCCTTGCACCCTAACCAGACTGCTGAGGATGGGCCGGCCAGCCGCATATTCCTCAGTCGAGATTTCGGCCAGCATTTCATTAAGGCGCGACTTTTCGTGCGAGATATCCAAGTTCAGACCCAGTTCGGATTCCTGCACCAGCGTGAGGTAGCTGACCGTGCCGGCTTGTTGCCGAGCATAGCGGATGAGGTAGTGACGAAGACGGTTAATCATGGAGAAAACGAATGGCCCCAAAGCTAGCGCGAACCAGCCAGGCCGAAGCTTTACGAATGAGGTGAGAAAAAAACGCGACTGCTCCCGCTGGTAGGTTGGGCAGCATTTTTGCCGAGCCAGCAAACGGGCTTGGGAAAGATACCAAAAATCAGGCCCGCGTTGCGAAAATCGTCTGCTGACTCGTAAAAATCCAGTATTTGCCTGGCTGACTGCTACTTGCCTGGCTAGCGGCGGCCCTGGCGGCGGCGCAGCTCTTTCTGAATCAGCCGAAACTCGCGGCTGCTTTGGCCCGCGATGGCGGTGTTCTCGTTGGCCCGGCGCAGCAGGTAGGGCATTACGGCCTCCACGGGGCCGTAGGGCACGTACTTGGCCGTGTGGTAGCCGGCGTGGGCCAGGTTATAGCTCAGGTTGTCGCTCATGCCGTAAAGTTGGGCAAACCATACGCGCTCATCGCCGGGGGCTAGCCCGGCCTGCTGCATCAGCTGCGTGAGTAGCAGCGAGCTGGCCTCGTTGTGAGTGCCCGCGCACAGGCTAATGCGGGCCACATGCTGCACGCAGTAGCGCAGGCTCTCGTTATAAAGGTCGTCGGTTGCCTGCTTATTGGCGTTGATGGGATTCTGGTAGCCGCGCTGCTGAGCCACGCGGGCTTCTTTTTCCATGTAGGCGCCGCGCACCAGCTTTACGCCTAAGTAATAATTGCCCTGGGCCGCGCGGTCGTGGGCCGCCTTGAGCGCATCGAGGCGGTCGTGGCGGTAAAGCTGATACGTGTTCCACACAATGGCGCGCTCATCGTTGTAGCGGCGCATCATCTCCTCGGCCAGGTCGTCGATGGTTTGCTGAAACCAGCTTTCCTCAGCATCCACGAACAGCCGCACGCCGTGCTGGTGGGCGCTGACGCACAGCGCGTTGAGCCGCTCACGGCCGCGGTCGAAAGTGGCTTGCTCGGTGGGGGTGAGGGCCGCGCCGGCCTGTACTTTTTCGAGCAAAGCCGTGGGCATGAGGCCCGTTACTTTAAAAACCGAGAACGGAATATTGGGGGTGGTAGCAGCCAGGGCAATGGTCGCCAGAATCTCGTCGCGGGTGCGGTCGAAGCTGCGGTCGTTGCCGGTGCCCTCCACCGAGTAGTCGAGAATGGTGCCGATGTGGTAGCGGCCCAGCTCAGCAATCACCGGCTTGCATTCCTCGATGGTTTCGCCGCCGCAAAACTGCCGGAAGATGCTGTGCTTGATGAGAAACTTAGTGCCCGGAAAATTAAATTTCAGCGCCGATTGCATCAGCCCGCCACCGGCTTTTACCAAGCTGCCGTTGTTCATGGCCGCAAACAAGGCGTACATCTTACGCAAGTCAGCATCAGACTTCGACTCGAAGGCAATCTGCGTGTCTTCGAAGGAGATAGGGGCCACGGGCGGCGCGGGCACGGCGGGGTTGGCAGGCATACAAAAACGGCAGAACGGGTGAGAGGGGATGGGGTGGGAGAGCAGCGGTATACGAAGGTACGGCCCCTGGCGAAAACCCTATTTGCCGCGGCCGGGTTACTTTTAGGTTGTCAAAACGAAGTGGCGCTTTGTTTTGGGTCGCCCGCCTGGGCGAGTTGACTTCTTTTTGGCTGCCACCCGGCAGTACGGGCGCGAAATGCCACTCCGCGCCGCCTTTGTAGTAATGGAAACTATCTCTCCCGCCGACACCTACTTTACGCGTCGGCTAGCCCAGAAGGGCCAACCCCTCATCATCGCCGGCCCGTGCTCGGCCGAATCGGAAGAACAGGTGCTCACCGTGGCCCGCGCCCTAAAGGCGGCCGGCCAGGCCGATATGTACCGCGCTGGCATCTGGAAGCCGCGCACCAAGCCCGGCGGCTTTGAGGGCATGGGCACCGCCGCGCTGCCCTGGCTGCAAGCCGCCCGCCAGGAAACCGGCCTGCCGATGGCCATCGAGGTAGCCACGCCCAAGCACGTCGAAGATGCCCTGAAGCACGACATCGACGTGCTCTGGATTGGGGCGCGCACCACCGTCAACCCCTTTGCCGTGCAGGAGCTGGCCGATGCGCTGGCCGGCACCGGCAAGCCGGTGATGGTGAAAAATCCTGTCAACCCTGACCTGGCTTTGTGGATAGGGGCCTTGGAGCGTTTGGAGCGGGCGGGTAGTACTGACCTGGCGGCTATTCACCGGGGTTTCAGCACCTTTGCGCCCTCGCGCTACCGCAACGCGCCCACCTGGGCCATCCCGATTGAACTGAAAACGCGCTTTCCCGAGCTGCCGCTCATCAACGACCCTAGCCACATCGGGGGCTCGCGCGATTTGCTGCTGCCCATCGCCCAGAAGGCGCTCGACCTCGACTACGATGGCCTCATTATCGAGACGCACCCCGACCCCGACCACGCCCTAAGCGATGCCGCCCAGCAAGTAACGCCCGCCCGCCTGCAGGAAATCCTGAGCGAGCTGAAATACCGCTACCGCTCGAGCGACAACGCCGACTACCGCAACAAGGCCGAGGAACTGCGCCAGAAGATGGACACTGCCGACCACGAAATCCTAGAAATGCTGGCCCGCCGCATGGCTCTAATCCAGGAGCTGGCCGAGTATAAAAAGGAAAACAACGTGAAGATTTTGCAGCTTGAGCGCTGGCAGGAAATCTTCAAAACCCGCCCCGAGTGGGGCAAAAAGCTGAATATCGACGAAAAATTTGTGGGCGAGCTCTACAAGCTCATTCACATCGAAAGCATTCGGCAGCAAACCCAGGTACTCAACGGCCGGCCCGTGGATGGGCCTACCAACCTCGGGCCGGGGCTATAGTAGTAGAGCCACCAGGCAAAAAGGAGGGGCTAGCGCTAGCCCCTCCTTTTTGCCTGGTGGCTTCAAAACTGCTACGGCTGGCGAGTGTAGGTGTATTTGGGGCCATCGGCCACGGAGCACTGGTCGATGACCAGGGTGTTATTTTGCTGGGTGTAGGCGCCGTGGGGCACGTATACGTTAGGCGTAGCGGCCGTTAGGGTAATCTGGGTTGCGTTGGTGGAGCTCCCTCCGCAGGGCATGCCCTGGCTAAACGCGTAGCTACCCACGGTAGCGAGCGCTCCACCGCGGAAAAGCTGAAAATGCCCGGAAGCATCGAACGTAATTTGCTCGTCGGGCAGGGGCTGGCCGGCGGGGCAATAGCATTGCCGGTCGGTGAGGCGCCAGCTGCCCGCTAGGGTGCCTGGGTCGGGGCCGGGCGAGTCGGCGTCGTGCTTGCAGCCGCCGAGGCTAGCGGCGAGCAGGAGGAAGGAAGCGGCGGTTTTTTTCATAGAAAAGAAATAGGAGGGCCTAGTCGGCCACCCAATGATAGGTTTCGTAAGCTCCGCCATCGAAGCAGGCATCTTCGCCAGTGATGTGCAGCACTTGCAGGCCATTTTGCTGGCTTATAGTGTAAGTCTTGCGCTCGTTATTGGGCAGTTTCTCCTCGCCGGTCGAATACGTAACGATGGGAAAATTAGCTTGGTTAGTCCCGCAGCGCGGCAGTTGCCCCATCGAGAGCTGGTAACTGGTGCGGACGTCGCCCTGGCCGCTGCGGCGCAGCAGCAGCTGCCCACCCGCCCCAAACACCAACTGGCGCGTGTAGCCCTCGGTGGCGGGCGTGCGGTTGCCGGCCCAGCCGAGCGTCGACACATCCCACTCCCAATGCCCGGTATCCAGTGCTAGCTCGTCGTAGCTCGATGGTCGGATATCGGCCTCGCGCTGGCAGCCGGTGGCTAGCGCTGCACTTAGCAGCAGGGCATAGCGTAAAAATTTTCGCATCGCAATGTGGAAAGGAAGAGCGGTTAATAAGAGGGAGATGCCCGGCTGGCAAAGCGTTGCATGGCCCGCGCAGAAATTGCATGGGCTTGCCCGCCGTTTATTTGCAGTCGCGTTACTTCCGCCGTTTTTACTTTGAGTACCCCGCCCATTATCGGCCCCGAGGCCTTACCCGCCCTGGCCGAGCGCCTGCAGCTAGCCCCACCGAGCCGCCTCTTCGTGCTAGCCGATGCCAACACGGCGCGCGATTGCTACCCCCACCTGGTGCCGCATCTGCCGGCCCACGAACTGCTAACCATCGCGGCCGGCGAGGCACATAAAACGCTGGCTACCTGCACCGACGTGTGGGCCTGGCTGACCCAGCACGAGGCTGACCGCCACGCGCTCCTCGTGTGTCTGGGTGGCGGCGTAGTCACCGACCTGGGCGGTTTTTGCGCGGCAACTTACAAGCGCGGCCTGCGGTGCGTGGGCGTGCCCACCACGCTGCTAGCCCAAGTAGATGCGGCGGTAGGGGGGAAGACCGGCGTTGATTTTCAGGGTTTCAAAAATCACATCGGCGTCTTTCAGGAGCCGGAAGCGGTGTTTATGGAGCCGGCTTTCCTAGGCACGCTGCCGGCCGGCGAGCTGCGCTCGGGCTACGCCGAAGTCATCAAGCACGCGCTCATTGCCGATGCGGCGGCTTTTGCCGAGCTACGGGGCCTAGCGGTGGCCGCCGTGCCCGACTGGACGCCCATTATCCGCCATTCGGTGGCTATTAAGGAGAAGATTGTGGCCCAGGACCCGCACGAGAGCGGCCCGCGCAAGCTGCTCAACTTTGGCCACACCGTGGGCCACGCCCTCGAAAGCTACCTGTTGGCCCGGCCCGGCCGCGCCGTGCGCCACGGCGAAGCCGTGGCGGCGGGCCTGCTGTGCGAAAGCTGGCTAGCCACTCAGCGCGGCCTGCTCAGCGCCGATGAGCTGGCCCAGGTGCGCGAGGTGGTAGGCGCCTCCTTTGCGCCGCTAGCCTTTGCCGAAAGCGAAATCGACGAGATAGCTGCTTATGCCCGCCACGATAAGAAAAACCGGGGTGATATTATCAAGTGCACCTTATTAACCGGTATCGGCCACGGAATCTTTGACCAGGCCGTGACGGTGGCTGAAATTGCTGCCTCACTGCGCGCTTACCTGAGTAGGTAGACCGGAGTGGCACGCCGTTTTCGACCGCCCCGGAATTGACTTTTTGCCCCTAAAACCGGAGTGCCACTCCGGTTGACCTGCCTTATGACCATTCAACCCCTGCGCTGGCCGGGCGGCCCGCTGGCCGGCACTGCCCACCTGCCCGCCTCCAAAAGCGAAGCCAACCGCGCCCTGCTGCTGCAAAAGCTGGCCGGCGGCGGCACGCTCGCCAACCTCTCTGAGGCCAACGATACCGTGCTGATGCAGCGCCTGCTAGCCCAGGCTGCCATCACCGACCACCTCGACGCCGAAGACGCCGGCACCGTGATGCGCTTCCTGACGGCCTACCTGGCCGTGACCGGCTGGCGCGGCACTCTCACCGGCGCGGCCCGCATGAAGCAGCGGCCCATTGCCATTCTGGTCGAGGCGCTGCGCTCGCTAGGGGCTAGCATTGCCTACGTGGAGCGCGAAGGCTACCCGCCGCTGCGCTTTGGCGGGCAGCCGGTGGCGGCCCCGGCCGGCCAACTGGCCGAGCTGGCGGTGCGCGGCGATATCAGTAGCCAATACATTTCGGCCCTACTGATGGTGGGGCCCACGCTGCCCGGCGGCCTGCGCCTGCATCTCACCGGTGAGGTTGGCTCGCGGCCATATATCGAAATGACGATTAAGCTTATGCGCCACTTTGGGGCCACGGTTGGCGAAGTGGGGCCCGCCGTAATCGAGGTGCAGCCCGGCGGCTACCGCCCGGCCGACTACACGGTGGAGAGCGACTGGTCGGCGGCTAGCTACTGGTATGCCCTGGTGGCATTGGGTCCGGCTGGCTCGGCCACTGTGCTGCCGGGGCTGCGGCGCGCTTCGTGGCAGGGCGACCACGTTATTCAGCACCTGATGCGGCCGCTAGGGGTGGCCACCGAGTTTTTGGCCGATGGGAGCGGGGTGCGCCTCACGCAGGTGCTGATGGCGCAGGCCACGCCCGCGCCGCCGGTTCTTGATTTCACCGACTGCCCCGACCTAGCCCAGACCGTGGCCGTGGTGGCCGCCGCCCTCGGCCGCCCCCTGCGCCTGAGCGGCCTGCACAGCCTGCGCATCAAGGAAACTGACCGCATCGCCGCTTTGCAAACCGAGCTGCGTAAGTTTAGTGCCGACATGCCGGAGGTCGAGCCCGGCGTATTTGAAGTGCAGGCGCCTGTTTTTCAAGTCGATGGCCAAGCGATTGCTACCTACGACGACCACCGCATGGCAATGGCCTTTGCGCCGCTAGCCATGCGCGGGCCGCTGCTGGTGCACGAGCCGCAGGTGGTGCGCAAGTCGTACCCCAGCTTCTGGCGGGCACTGGCGGCCGTGGGCATGCAGGTGGGCTAGCCCAGATAAAGCATTAAAACTTCGTTTGCCATTGCGAGCGCAGCGCGGCAATCGCAGATAATTATGGCACTTTTATCGCTTCAAATATGAATTATTACGAGTTGAGCGCCGCCGTGCTGGCTAGCGGCCTGCTGCTGGCGAGCTGCCAGTCGAAGCCCGGCACCGGCGAAGCGGCGGCCGGCGACCCGGCCGAAGTCGTTTGGCATTCAGATGCTTACACGGTGTATCGCGACAGTGTGGTGCAGGGCCCCAGCCACGCCCGCGCCGTGTCGGCCACCGAGCTGCACTCCAACTACCGCAGTCCGGCCAACGAAACGCAGAGCCCGCAAATCACTTTCAAGTTCAGCCTCAACGGCAAGGACAACGAGCTGCCGCCCGGCCAAGACAACGTGTTTCTGGCCCTGCCCGCTACGGCCGGCGCGGCCATCGAAACGCCGGTTATTGCCTTTGGCCAGCGCTACGTCGATGCCCGGCCCGTGCCCAGCGGCCAGTACTTAGCGCCCAATACCAAGGTGAAAATCCGTCTCGACCTGCGGCCGGTGCTCGACGCTTTTGCCAAGCAGGGCTTCTACACTACTTTCAAGGGCGAAAAGATTTATAAGCAGGACTTTAAGAAAGTCTTTGTGGCGGGCACGCCGGCCCCGCTGAGCTGGGACTTTGACAACCTCGTGAACAAGCCGGAGCTGGAGATGCACGACCCCGACGGCAAGGGCATCTACGAGGTAACGCTGACGCTCAACCAGCCGGCCGCCGCCAAAACCACGGCTCAGCAGTGGAAAAAGACCATTGCCACCGACGATTTTCCGCAGTATAAATCCGATTACCCCCTAGCCGACGCGCTTTACAACCTGGCCCTGGAAGAAGCCCGCCGGGCCGTGGAGCCCGACAGCACCTTCCGTACCGGCAAGGAGTGGGCGGGCGTGTGGACGCGCGACATCAGCTACTCTATTATCTTGGCCCAGGCCACGTTGCAGCCCCAGTCGGCCATGAAAAGCCTGCTGCGCAAGGTGAGCCCCGAGGGCCGCATTATTCAGGACACGGGCACCGGCGGCGCCTACCCGTGCTCGACCGACCGCGTGGTGTGGGCCGTGGCGGCCTGGGAAATCTACAAAGTGACCGGCGATGAGGCCTGGCTGCGTAAAGTATACCCGGTCATTAAAAAGTCGCTCGAAGAGGACGCCCAGAATGCCTACGACCCGGCTACCGGCCTCGTGCGCGGCGAGTCGTCGTTTCTCGACTGGCGCGAGGAAACCTACCCGCGCTGGATGCAGCCGGTCGATATTTACCAGAGTGAGAACCTGGGCACCAACGCCGTGCACGCCCAGGCCAACACGGTGCTGGCCCTCATGGCGCGGCAGCTCGGTGACGCGGCCGTGGCTAGCCGCCACGAGCAGGCCGCAGCGACCATTAAGCAGGCTATTAATCAGCACCTGTGGCTCGATAAGGCCGGCTACTACGGCCAGTACCGCTACGGCCGGGTGTTTCCGGTGGTATCGCCCAAGGCCGAGGCGCTGGGGGAGGCCCTGAGCGTGCTGTTTGACGTGACTGACCCTGGCCGGGCTAAAATGGTGGTGGAGAAAACGCCCACCGTGCCATTTGGCATCTCGTGCATCTACCCGCAGATTCCGGGCATTCCGCCCTACCACAACGACGCCGTGTGGCCCTTCGTGCAGAGCTTCTGGGCGCTGGCCGCCGCCAAGGCCGGCAACGAAGCCTCGCTCATGGAAAGCATTGCCGCCGTGTACCGGCCGGCCGCGCTGTTTCTGACCAATAAAGAGAATTTTGTGGCCGGCAACGGCGACTTTGCCGGCACCCAGATTAACTCCTCCAACATGCTTTGGAGCCTCTCGGGCAGCCTGGGGCTGGTGTACAAGGTACTGTTTGGCATGCACTACGAAACCGACCGGCTGGTTTTCCGGCCCTTCGTGCCGCAGGCCTTGCAGGGCGAGCGCAAGCTCCTGAACTTCAAGTACCGCAAGGCCGTGCTCACTATCGAGATGCTGGGCTACGGTAATGAGATACAAGAGATTAAGCTCGACGGCCAGCCGCTGGCCGGTGCCGCCGTGCCGGCTAGCCTCACCGGCGCCCACGCGCTGCGCATCATCCTCAAGAGCCAGGCCCCGGCGGCAGCGAAAACCAACCGCGTGGCTAACCTTTTCAGCCCCGAAACGCCCCAGGTGACCCTAGTGGGCAGCCAGCTCAGCTGGCCCGCTATCAAGGACGCCCAAACGTACCGCGTGCTCAAAAACGGCCAGCCCGTGAACGCCAGCGGCGCGCTCACCTACGCGGTGCCGGCCGGCGGCTACGCCGAATACCAGGTTATAGCCATCGACAACAAGGGCCTGGAGTCCTTCGCCAGCGAGCCGCTGCCGGTGGGCGCGCCCGCCACCGAGGTGCAGCTCGAAACCGTGGCGCCGGCCGCTAGCTATGCCTACAAAGGCTTCAGCGGCAAGGGATTCATAGAAGTGAGCACGGCCAAGAACCCGCGCCTCATCATCCCGGTCGAGGCGCCCGAGGCCGGCCTCTACGCCCTCGATTTCCGCTACGCCAACGGCAACGGGCCCATCAACACCAATAACAAGTGCGCCATTCGCACCCTGCGCGATGCGAACGGCGCGCTGCTCGGCACCGTGGTGCTGCCCCAGCGCGGCGTCGACGAGTGGAGCAACTGGGGTTTCTCGAACCCCATTCTGGTGCGCCTGGCCAAAGGCAAAAATGCGCTGGCCCTCACCTTCGAGCCGGCCAACGCCAATATGAATGGCGCCGTGAACCAGGCCATGCTCGACTACCTGCGCGTGCGAAAAGTGAGCAAGTAGCGCGGACTTGTAGTCCCATAGCCAGCGCCCCCTCGCGCGGACTAAAAGTCTGCGCTACCATGCGCTACCAGCTGCTCGCAAAGACAAACAGAAGTACTTTTGCTGGCCATGACCGACGCCGAATTTGACCTCTTAGACGAATTATATTTTGTGACGCCTTTTCGGGCGCTGCGCGAAAAAACCGGCCTGCCCACGCCCGAGCTGCTAGCCCTGCTGGGTAGCCTGCTTGAGCGCGGCCTGGTGCGCTACTACTGGCCCGACCCCGACACCGAGCTGGCTTACGAGCCCACGTCCTTCGGCGCGCTGGGCCAGGATGCCAGCTACCTGGCTTCTAAGGAGGGGCTGCTTCAGCACAACACCCGCTAGCCGTGGCCGCCGCGCCCGCCCTGCCCGATGCCCTGCCGGCCGCGCCCGATACGGCCGTGGTGGTGCCCCCCCCGGTGCGCACGCCCGGCTACTACGTGCGCCAGCGCCTGTGGGCCAATCGCCCCGCCGTGGCCGGGCTGGTCTTCATCGGGCTATGCGCGCTGGTGGCGCTGCTAGGGTATTGGATACTGCCCGACCCGTCGCCCAACGCCAACAATGGGTTCGTACAGCTACAAAAGCAGCCGCCCGGCTTTACTGCCCGCTTCATCCGGCGCACTAGTACCGATTCGCTACGGGCCATAAATTCTCCGATAGCTGTGTGGTGGCGAGGAAAGATAGGAGTACTGGAAGTGCCTGTTGCGGAGGCTCAGAGTAACTCCCTAGTAATAGTGCCTTTGGTAGTCACGGGTGACCCGGCTCTTGGTCCAGTACACCTGGAACAGAAAAGTAATACTACTAAGCAACACCTTATTGTATCTAGTGTGCAAAAGCGCACTTACTGGCTAGGCACCGACAAAGCCGGGCGCGACGAACTGAGCCGCCTGCTGCTGGGCACGCGCATCTCGCTGGGCATCGGGCTGGTAGCGGTACTTATCTCGCTCATTATTGGCGTGGCGGTGGGCGCGGTGGCCGGCTACTTCGGCGGCTGGGTCGATAGCCTGCTGCTGGGCCTGATGACGGTGGTGTGGAGCATTCCCGGCATTATGCTGGTAATTGGCATTTCGCTGGCATTAGATAGTAAAGGCGTGTGGGTCAGCTTTGTAGCCGTGGGCCTCACCATGTGGGTCGACGTGGCGCGGGTGGTGCGCGGGCAGGTGCTGGGGCTGCGCTCGGCCACGTTTATCGAGGCCGGGCGGGTGCTGGGGCTGCCCACCAGCCGGCTCATCTTCGTGCACCTGCTGCCCAATCTGCGCGGGCCGCTCATCGTGCTGGCCACCAGCAATTTTGCCGCCGCCATCCTGCTCGAAGCCGGCCTGAGCTTCCTGGGCCTGGGCGTGCAGCCGCCTGCCCCCAGCTGGGGCCTGATGGTGAAAGAAGGCTACGACCTGCTCGGCACCGAGGCCGGCCTGTGGCTAACCCTGTTACCAGGCCTGGCTATCAGCTTATTGGTGCTGAGCTTTAATGTGCTGGGCAATGGCCTGCGCGACGCCTTCGACCCCAAAACGCAGCTTACCTAAGCTCGTCATTGGCTGCTTAGGCGGCTGGGCGTATTATTGTAGCGCCTTCCTGTTTATTCACCGCTGCCCGGCCTGTAAAGCCACCGGCCCTTTTCCTGCCCAATGCCCCAAACTGCCGCAGTAGCTGGCCTCGAAAAACGCCTCTTCCTGAAGGAGCGGGAGCTGGGCGCGCTGCTGGAAATCACCCAGGCCATCACCCACGATTCGGCCGAGGCAGATTTGTACAAAATATATCAGTTCACGCTCATCGGGCAGCTGGGCGTGCGCCGGCTAGCCCTCTACGTGCTCGATGAAGGCGCTTTTCGGCTGAAGGTGAACTTTGGTACCTCGCTGGCGGATGACTCGCACTTTTTGCCCGCCGAGGTGGCGGACTGGTGCCCCGGCCCCACGTGCCTGGTCAAAGACCTGAGTTTGGGCGCTGCCTGGCAAAATTTTGAGCTGCTGGTGCCCGTGCGCCAGCAGGAAGATGTGCAGGCGCTGGTGTTTGTGGGCACCATGCAGGGCGACTATGCCAGCCGCGAGGCTTTGTCGTTTCTCGAAACGCTGAGTAATATTCTGCTCGGGGCCGTGGCCAACCTGCGCCTGGCCCGCCAGCGCGAGGCTCTGCTGGTGGCCGAGGCCTCCGTGCGCCGCGAAATTGAGATTGCCCAGCAGGTGCAGCAATTGCTGTTTCCGCAGCACCTGCCCAATAATGCCCGCTACGCGCTGCACGCCACCTACCAGCCGCACACCGAGATTGGCGGCGACTACTACGACGTGGTCGAAATCGACCCGCACCGCCTGCTGGTGTGCGTGGCCGACGTGAGCGGCAAGGGCGTGCCGGCCTCGCTGCTGATGTCCAACTTTCAGGCGGGCCTGCGCACGCTGCTGCGCCAGGGCGCCGACCTGGTAACGATAGTGCGCGAGCTTAACCACCTGATTTTCCGTAATTCGGGCGGCGAGAAGTTCATCACGGCCTTCCTGGCCCTCTACGACCGCCGCACCCAGGTATTGGAGTACGTAAACGCCGGCCACAACGACCCGCTGCTGCTGCCCGATGCCGGCCCGCCCCAGCCCCTGCACGATGGTACTGTGATGCTGGGCATTATGCCCGAGCTGCCCCGCTTCAAGGTGGGGCTAGCCGCCATGCCGCCGCACTCGCTGCTCTTCATCTACACCGATGGTCTGACGGAGGTATTTGACGCCCAGCAACAGGAGTTTGGCGAGGGCAGCGTGCTGCGCGCCCTGAGCCGCAACCGCTATCTGCCGCTGCCGCGCCTCCACCAAGAGCTGCTGGCCTGCATCCGTGATTTCAACATCCACGGCGAGCGCTTTGCCGACGACGTGACGATGCTGAGCCTGCGGGTGAAATAAATACTGCAACCCCCGCTGCTCAGTGGCCGGCTGCCACCGCCCGCCTGCGGGCTCGACCGGCCGGGCGCGCGAGTGGCGGCACTGGCGGCCCGCCCGCTAGGCTTGCCCCGTCAATTGCCGAGCTGCTGAGACTTCGGTGGCCTGAGCTTCCTCCAGCCAGGTGCCGCAGCGGATGAGCATGGCCAGGGTCACGAAAAAGATGGAGCCTACTTTGTCGTTCTCCACCAGCTCGTTGAGAAACAAGTGCGAGAGGATAATAACGAACGATAAGCTCACCACCAGCACCACCCGGTGCAGCTCGGGGTAGGGGCGGGTGGCGTGGTAAAGGCGCTCGGCCGTGAGCAAAGTGGTGCCCACCAGCAGGCAAAACAGTGCAAAAGCCGGGATACCCTGCTCGGCCAGCTGAAGCAGAAAATAATTGTGCGCCGTCGAGCCCTCGTGGTTGGCGCTCACGTAGGTGCGGAAGCTCGACACCGTGTAGCGCTTGTAGGTGGGGTTGAAGGTCGAAGGTCCGCTGCCGGTCAGGGGTTTATCGGCAATCATGCGGGCGGCGGCCACCCAGCGGTATACCCGCTCCATGCCCGACACATCCTGAAACTTGTAGGTCGACTGGAGGTGCGCGGCGAGGTTGCCGCCGTGCCAAATGGTTTTCTCGAAATTGGGTCGGAAGCGCATAAAGTTCTCATTGCTCACGAAGTAGACGGTGGCTCCGGCCACCCCGAGCGCCACCCCCAGCAGCAGCACCCGCGTGAGGCGCAGCCGCATGACCCAGTACACCAAAGCTGCCTCCGGGAGCGACAGCCACGAGGCCCGCGTGTAGGACATAATCAGCCCAAACAGCAGCAGCAGCCCGGCCCCCAGCCACCGCCGCCGCCGGCCCGGCGTGGTGGCCTGCGCCGCCAGCCCCCCGCAAATGGCAGCAGCAGCGCCAGCGTAGTGGCATAAATAACGTGGTTGGTGTAAAAAGGCTGAATCGGCCAGTTAATCTTGGCGAAGCTAAAGCCCACGCTGGCCTGGCGCGGCAGCACCCACAGCAGGCTCACTACCGCGCCGCCCACGTAGCAGGCGGCTAGCCGCCAAAAATCGGCCGGGCGCCGCAGCACCAGCAGCGACCCCAGCAGAAACGGCGCCAGATACCAGCACTTGGCCAGCAGGTATTTGACAGACTTGAGCTTATCGACCGAGAAAAAAGTGTCGAGTGTGGCCCAGGCGAGCAGCATTAGGGGCAGCACCAGCAGCGGGTGGCGCCACTCGCGCGGGGCTAGCTGGCGCAGGCCGCCGGGGCCCAGCAGCAGCGCCAGCGGCACGCAGCCCAGCAGCGCCAGCATCAGCGGCTCGGAGGGCACGTCCATTTTCAGCCCGCCCGGCAGGCTGATTTCGTGCGAAAAGGCCAGGGTCAGAAACAGCCCGTAGTACAGCCACTGCCAGCGGGTGAGGGCCAGCACCAGCGCCGGCACGGCCAGGGCGGGCACCAGCAGCGCCGGCTGCCGCAGCCCGGCCGCCAGCACGCCGCCCAGCAGCAGCAGCGCCACGAAGCCCAGAAACAGCTGCTGGCTGGCATCGGCGGGCCGCAGGCGAAGCAGGAGTTGGCGCATTAAATTCAGGTAGCAAGTAGCAGTGAGCAGGTGGCACCCAGCGGATATCAGCCAGCAATAAACCCGCCGCAGTTATCAGCCAACAGTTAATAAGGAGTGATAAGTGACCACTAGCTAATCGGTGATTGCAGATGGCCGGCGGCGGTATAGTTCGAGCAGCAGGATGAGGAATACCGAGAGCGCGAACGTAATCACCACCGAGCCTAGCACGATAAGCGTGCGGAAGGGCTTGCTTTTGCGCGTGGCCGGGTAGGCCTTTTGCACCAGGTAAAGCGACGACACCCGGCTGCGCAGGGCCGTTTCAGCCTGCTCAAACGCGCCCTGTGACCCTACGTAGCGCGATTGCAGGTCGGCCAGGCGCGAGGTGAGTAGATTTACCGAGTCGGCGCCTTTGGTCCAGTTTTCGAGGTTTATCACGTTGCCACCGTCGGCCTGGGTGAGGCCACGCAGGGCCCGGCGCAGGCTAGCCGCGTTGCCGGGGCCGCCGGCCTCGGCCATGCGCAGCTCTTTTTCGGTGTCAATCACGGCTTTGCCCAGGTAGCGGCCCTGCTGCTCCAGGCCAAAGATGCCGTAGCGGCGGCGCGCCGCAATGAGGCGCTGGCGGGTGCGCTCGTAGCTGGCCCCGAGCTGGCCCGAGCGCTGGCGGTAGATTTCGAGCACGTTGCGGCGGTTCACCAGCGTCAGCTGCTGGTTAATGGAGTCGATGGCCGTTACCATGGCATTGGCCACGGCGGCGGCCAGCTTCTTGTCGCGGTCCTCAAACGTGAGCTCGATGGCGTCGCGCTCGTTGTGCACAATGCTCAGGTTGCTGTTGAACTCGGCCAGCGTATTGTTTTCCACCGCATCGGTGCCGGGCTGGCCGATGTGGTAATGCTCGTAGAGATTGAAGCGGCGAATCATTTGCTCGGCCAGGGGCAGCGACTGCCCGATGGTGAGCACGCGGTCGAGGTCTTCGGAGCGAGCGCCCACCTCCAGTTTCGAGCCCTCCACCAGGCGGTCGGGGTCGGTACTCTGGGGCGAAGTAGGCAGAAAAACGGCCGTCGAGCTGTAAATATTGGGCAGCGACCACGCCACCACGGTGCTTATTACGGCGGCCAGGCCCAGCGCCAGCCCCAGCAAGTATTTCCAGCGCTGAAAGATGCCCCGCAGGCCAGCCGCGGAAAAAGGGAGAAGCGAGTCAGAAGGCATAAATAAAGTAAACGAAGCTAGCGGCGAGCGCCGGCTCGTGGCAGCAACGGGCAAAGATAAACTGCCCGCCGCCCTGGCAGCGGCTTTATCTTTGTGTTTTCACCGCACTGTAGGCTAGTTTCTTTTGCGCACCAAACGCTTTCTCGGTACCATCAGCCTGGCCGTGGCTCTCAACCTGCTGGTGAAGCCTGGCTGGGTGCTGCTCGAGAATATCGTGCAAGACCGGCTGGGCCACGGCACGTTTGGGCTCATTGCCGCCTGCTCGGCCCTGGCCGTGGTAGTGGCCACTTTTGCCGACCTGGGCCTCACGCAGTTCACCGTGCAGCGCCTGGCCGCCGAGCCCACCTTTGCCGATAGTCAGTTTCCGACGCTGTTTCCGCTGCGCGGGCTGCTCACGGGGGCTCGCTGCTGGCGCTGCTGGCGCTGGGCTGGGTGCTGGGCTACCGGGGGCCGCAGCTCGGCCTGCTGGCGGCGGTGGGGGCGGGGCTGCTGCTCACGCAGTACGGGCAGTTTCTGCGGGCGCCGGTGCAGGCCCGGCAGCACTTTAATACCGATGCGCTGCTCTCGGTGCTCGAAAAGCTGCTGGCGCTAGCCTTGGTGGCGGGCCTGCTGGCGGGCGGGCAGCTGAGCCTGCGCGCCTACGTGGGGGCGCGGCTAGTGGCGGCGGGCTTCACGGCGGCGCTGTTTTTGGGGCTGCTGCGGCGGCTGTTTGGGCGGCTGCCGCACCGCTGGCCCCGGCGGCGGCTGGCGGGGCGGCTGCTGCGCGGCAGCCTGCCGTTTGCCTTCATTGCCTTGCTCTACGGCATCAACGAGCGGGTGGATATGGTGCTGCTCGAACGGCTTTCGTCGGCCCGCGAGGCGGGCTACTACGCCGGCGCCTACCGCTGGCTCGACGCCGCCATGATGTATGCCTGGACAGTGCTGCCGCTGTTTTTTGCCCGCTTTGCCCACGCCGCCGCCCGGCCCCGTGAGCTGCGCCGGCTGCTGTGGGTGGGCCAGCGCGTGGTGGCCGTGCCGCTGCTGCTGGTGGTGGCCTTCGTGCTATTTCGGGGCGAGGTGCTGTTCTGGCAGTTTGGCCACAGCACGGCTCCCGAAGTAGCGCACATGGCTTTGTGCCTTAAGATTTTATTTCTGAATGTGCTGGTCAATGCCTTTTTTGCCATTTACAGCACCTTGCTCACGGGCACGCGCCACCAGCAGCCGGTGAGCTGGCTCGTGGCTTTCAGCATTGGCCTCAACCTCACGCTCAATCTACTCTTATTGCCCAGCTTTGGGGCCGTAGCTGCCGCCCTCAATACCCTCGTGAGCGGCGTGCTGGTGTCGGGCGGCTACGTGTGGCTGGTGGCGCGGCGCATGGATATTGCGGTGCCCTGGCACCTGCTGGCGCGGCTGGCGCTGGCCTTTGGGCTGCTGTGCGGCGCCTGGTACCTGGCCCGCACCCGGCTAGCCCTGCCGTGGTGGCTGGAGGCGGGGCTGATGAGTGCTTGCTTTGCCGGGCTGCTGCCGCTCACCGGACTGGTGCAGCTGCGTGAATTGCGCCAATTGCGTCCTGGCCCACAGAAAGGCTAGGCCGGGGCCTGCATAATATTTGCGGGGTAGGCAGCGGCGGCAGTTTGCCCGGCGGCCCTAGTTTTGGGCTTTAGAAAAAAGTTGGTGTTCCTGATTCGGCGTCCGCTTCTTCCGCCGCCAGTACCCTAGCCCCGCCCATGCACATCGCCGTCACGACCCGCTTTCTGCTGCCCGGCGGCCACCTCGAAGGCTTGGGGCGGTACACCTTCGAGGCCTTGCGCTGCCTGGTGCAACAGCAGCCCCAGTGCACGTTTCATTTCCTTTTCGACCGTGCCTACGACCCGCGCTATCTGCTGGGCCCCAACGTAGTTCCGCACGTGCTGCTGCCCCCGGCCCGCCACCCGCTGCTGATGCTGGCCTGGTACGAAGGCGCGGTAGCCCACTGGCTGCGCCGCCATCGCCCGGCCGCTTTGCTTTCGCCCGAAGGCTTTACGGTGCTGGGCACCAGCGTGCCGCGCGTGGTGGTGGTGCACGACCTGGCTTACCTGCACCGGCCCCAGGACATCGGCTGGGCTATGGCGCGCTATTACGCTTATTTCCTGCCGCGCTTTGCCCGCGCCGCCACCCAGCTGGTGGCCGTGTCCGATGCCACGCGCCAGGACATTGCCCAGCAATACGGGCTGGCGGCCCAAAATATTTTGGTGGCCCATAATGCGCCGGCCCGGCACTTTGCGCCGCAGCCGGCCGCCATGCAGGCAGCCACGCGCCAGCGCTTCAGCCACGGCCAGCCGTATTTTTTGTTTGTCGGCGCCTTGCAGCCGCGCAAAAACCTGCGCAATCTGCTGCGGGCCTTTGCGCTGTTTAAGGCCGAGGGGGCGCGGCGGCCGGCCCGGTGCGCCTGCTGCTGGTGGGCCGCACGGCCTGGAAGGCAGGACCAGTATTTGAGGTATTCCGCCGCCTGCCGCCCGCCGTGCAGGCCGCCGTCGCTTTTACCGGCCGCGTGAGCGAGGCCGACCTGGCCGACCTCTACGCGGCGGCGCTGGCCACGGTATATGTGCCTTTCTTTGAAGGCTTTGGCCTGCCGGTGGTGGAGGCGCAAGCTAGTGGCTGCCCGGTGCTTACCGCCAATGTATCGTCGCTGCCCGAGGCGGCGGGCGGGCCGGCGGCGGCAGTGCTCTGCGACCCTCACCAGCCGGCGGCCATTGCCGAAGGCCTGCGCCGGCTAGCCCACGATGAGCTTTTGCGCGCCCGCCTGCGGACCGCCGGCCTAGCCAATGCCGCCGGCTTCACCTGGGAGCGCACCGCGCAGGTGCTGTGGCAAGCCGTGCAGCTGGCTATGCAAAGTGGGCAGCCGGTACTAAGTGACGCGCAGTGAGCCAGGGCCAGGGCTGAGCGGCGGGCTAGCCGGCTCCAGATTTTATATTTGTCGCTCTGCGTAATATAGCCCGTAGCTATTATCTGCTCACTGCTCATTAATTAATTGTTCACTGCGAATGGCTCGTCCGCACCCGCACCACTTTGCTTACCTCATGCTGCCGCAGCTGGTGTGGCGCCGGCCCGGCGCCGTGCGCCGCGAGCTCGGCGACCCGCTGCTGGCCCGCGAGCTGCTGCTGTATATGTGGGACAAAGCCGCCGAAAGCCTGCCCCCGCGCGAGCGGGTGCCGCCCCGGGGCCTGCACCTGAGCTGGCACCAGGTGGCGGGCCGGGCCACGGCACTGCTGCAGCTGCCGCCCCCCCTGGCCACCGGCGAGGCGCACCTGGCCGCCATTGTGTACGAGCAGGCCGAGGCCGACCCCGACGACCACTCGCGCATCCCCGACGACGACGATGAGGACGAGGCCGACGACCTGCCGCCCGACGAAGCCCTGCCGCGCTATTTCCTGCTCGAAGCCACCCTGGGCCGCAGCCCCGAGGAAGCCGGCACGCCCACTATGCTGGGCGAGCTGCGCGGCGAGCACCACCGCCACCACGCGCCCGGCCCGCCGGCCGGCCGGCCCGATACGGCCGGCCGCTTTCTCCAGGCGCTGGCCGATTTGCTCGGCCCGCTCCCCGATAGCGTGCCCTTTATGCGCGTGGTGCGGGGCTAGGCTAGCGCTGCGCCGACCCCCCGATTACGGTGATGTCGTTGCCCGTTTCTGGAAAGTTGAAGAAGCCGCCCACGGCCTTTTTGCCATTTACGCGGCATTCCCAGTGGTAGCGGCCCGGCGTAGGCTGCGCGGCTAGGCCCTGCGTATTCTTGAAATACTCGGGGTCGCTGGGTTCGGTCGGGAAGAAAACGTCTACACCATTTTCGCCTTTCGCTATCTGCTTAGTAAGCAGATACTCCTGGCCGTTCTTCTCGTTAGTGACGATAAAGACGGCGGTGTAGCCACCCAGCGCGTTGTACTTATCCAGTACGCCCAGCTTGATGTAGGGCGTGGTTGAAACCATCCAGGTTTGGGCGTGGGCGCTCGACGCAAAAAGACTGCCGACCAGCAAAATCAATAGGACTGCCCCGCGCCGCAGCAGACCGGCGGGCAGCGGTAAAGTAGTAGAATAGTGTACCATTTAGAGAAAAAAAGTGAGAAAAAAGAGATGAAAGCTTCGCGGAAAAATAATACTGGCACAACTCGCCAAACGGCGGTCAATATAAGTGCATAGCTTCCAATTTCGCAACTCTCCGTTCTTTATTTAAGTTAAACCGGTAACTAGTATTTTACTTATTTCACTACCTCGTGACTCGTCGCCAGCAACTTGCGCAGGCCGCTGCTGAGGCCATGGCCCGCGCCCAGCGTTCGCTCGAAACCCGCTGCGGCCTCTGCGAGCGGGCCGTGCAGCAAACCACCCGCCACCACCTCGTGCCGCGCGAAGAAGGTGGCCGCCACGGCGCTACCGTAGACCTGTGCCAGCCCTGCCACAGCAGCGTGCACTGCTTCCTCAGCAACCGCGCCCTGGCTCGCCACTACCCTACAGTGGCGGCCCTGCGCGCCGCCGAAGAGCTGCAAGGCTACTTAAGCTGGGTTCGTAAAACCAGGGTAGAGAAGATTCGTAATCGCCGCGCCAACGGTTAGCCTTAAGTCCTTATCCAATGCCACTCGTTAATAGCCAAACTGCCGAAGGGCAGGCTGATAGCTCCCGCTATTTCGTGCCATTTGGGCAGCTGCGGCGGCAGCCCACTATTGTGGTCGATAGCACCGGGCTGGGCGCGGCGCTCACGCTGGCGCACTGGCGCGGGGCCGCTACGCCCGCCGCCCTGCGCGACGATACCAGCGCCGGCTCGTGCCTGCGCGCCCTGCACGCGCCCGCCACGCCGGGCCTGGAAGCCAGGGCCGTTACGGCCAATCACTTTGATATCGATGGCTTCATTGGGGTGTGGGCGATGCTGCACCCCGAGCTGGCCCCAGCCCACGAAACCTTACTGCGCCTAACGGCCGCGCTGGGCGATTTTCGCGAAATCGACTGGCAGCACCCCCTGGCCGACCACGCCCTGCGGCTAGCCTGCTGGCTCAATGCCGAGGAAAAAGCGCGCTTCTACGAGCCCTTCGGCGCGCCCGCCCGCCGTCGCCGCGAAGACGAGGCTTCGGCCGACAAGTTTGCCTGGTTTTTGCCGCGCTTCGCCGCGCTAGTGCAAAATGCCGAGGCCGGCCGCGCCGCCTGGGAGCCGGCATATACCCGCGTGCGGCAGGCCGCGGCCGCGCTGGAAGGTGTTGGCCCAGGCGCACTCACGCAGCGCCAGGAGTACCCTGAAATCGGGTTAGTAGTCCTCCGCACGCCCCGGCCGGTGCCATACTACGCGCTTTTTGGCCCTACGGCGGGCTTCGACTGGGTGCTGAGTGTGTACGACGGCCAGCGCTACGAACTGGAATGCAAATACACCACCTGGGTAGACCTCGCAAGCCGGGCCACGCTGCCCCGCCTGCCGCTGGCACCCCTGGCCGTCAGGCTCAACGAACTGGAAAAGAGTAACTACCGCTGGGCGGCCGACCCGCTCACCGACACTGGCCCGCTGCTGCGCCTGGCTGGCCGGCCGCTTACCAAAGCCGAGCGCTACGCCGACCCCGATGGCCGGCCCATCTACGCCTCTAGCCTGGTACCCAGCGTGATGGAGCAGGAGGTAGTGGCTTTTCTGCAAAAAGGCTACGCTGGTGTTCAGCCCAAAAAATACTGGACCTGGGCCGAGGTGCGGGCCGTCAGAAACGGGCAATAGATAGTAGCCTTGTTCTCAATTATAAGGAAAGCCCGGAAAAATCGTCGGTCCTGCGGAGCATATCGAAGCCTCGCTGCCGCATCGTTGAAGTACGAACCCTGGCGGCGCAGTAGCGAGGCTTCGATATGCTCCGCAGAACATTTTTTACAAGGAATTTACTGCAAAACAAGCCTAGCAGCGTGAACAGCGGGCTGTTTGCCAGTTGTCTTAATACCTATCCTCGCAGCTGATTTCGGTGCCCACCACATCGACCACGCGCACGGTGCTGTTGCCGCCGGCGCCAGGCTGCACGCGTATCTGAGTGCCGATGCGCTCCTTGAGGTCGGCCACGTGCGAGATGATGCCAATCATCTTGCCCGAATGCTGGAGGCGCTCGAGTGCATCGAGGGCCGTGTTGAGCGAGTCGGGGTCGAGCGTGCCAAAGCCCTCGTCGATAAACAGTGACTCGATACGCGCCTTGTAGCCGGCTAGCTCACTCAACCCCAGAGCCAGGGCCAGGCTCACCAAAAAACTCTCGCCGCCCGAAAGCGAAGCCATCGGGCGCACGGTATCGGCCTGGTCGTGGTCGATGATGAGCAATTCCAGGTTGCGGGTGGGCGTTTTGAGAATAGTATAGCGCGGCGTAAGCTGGCGCAGGCGCAGGTTGGCCAGCCGCGCCAGATGGCTGAGGGTGAGGCCCTGGGCAAACTGGCTGAACTTATCGCCCTTGGCCGAGCCGATTTGCTCGGCCAGGTCTTGCCAGCGCTGCTGCTCTAGCTGGCGCAGCTGCAGCTCGCGCAGGCCCTCGGCTAGTAGCTGGCGGGCGCTATCGTCTTGCACAAGCTGGTTGCTGACGGCCCCGAGCTTTTGCTGCAAAATATCATCGGCGGCCGACAGCGCGCTGAGCTGGGCCGTGAGCGCACCGGCGCTGAGTGGCGTGAGGCCTGCCTCGGCATGGTGCTGCTGCTCGGCCGTGAGGTCGGCCAGGCGGCGGGCAGCGGCGGCCGTGGCGGTGAGGTGGTCTTGGCGGCGCTCTTGCAAGCGCGTGGCCTCGGCGGGGGGCAGCAGCAGTGCCTGGGCAGCGGCCGCATCGGCAAAGCCAGCGGCGGCCAGCGCGGCGGCTAGCTCTGCCTGGTGTTCGGTGTGTGCCAGGCGGTGGGTGGCTAGCTGGGTCTGCATGGCGGCGTAAGCATTCTGTTGAATGGCCAGCTCCTGCTGCTGCTGGGTGTGCCGCTGCTCGGCCTGCCGGGCAGCATCGGCTAGCTGCTGGGTGTGGCGGCGCAGCTGCTCGGCCTCGGTGGCCGGGTCGGCACCGGCGTAGTGCGCCAGGCGGGCGGCTAGCTGCTGCTCCAGGGCCAGCTGCTGCGCATCCAGGTCTTCGCTAGTGGCGGCTAGCTGCCGGCGCTGCCGCGTCAGTTCCTCGCCGTGGGCTTTGTGCTGGGCGGTGCGCTCCAGCAGCTGGCCGCGCCCGGCTTCGAGCCTGGCGCGTTGGCCTTCGTAGTGCGTGGCCCGGTCTTCGAGCGTGGCCAGCAGGCCGTCGTAGGGTGGCCGGGCGGGCACCGCCAGCTGGTGCGGGCGCAGGATATCCTGCATGGTGTTTTGGTAAATAGCTGCCTGCTCGCGCCAGTCGGCCAGCTCCAGCGCCAGCTTGCTCAGTTCCGAGGCGGTAGCTTCCTGGCGCTGCACCAGCAGGCGCATCTCACTTTGCGCGTCGGTGGCCGACTTGCCGGCCGCCAAATATTTCTCGCGCAGAATGGCCAGCTTTTCATCCAGCGCAGCGAGCCGGCGTCGGCTGGCTACGGCGGCGGCCTGGGCGGTCGCTGTAGTGGCTAGCAGCGCGCGCACGGCGGCTGGGTCGGCGGGCTGGGGTGGAGTGGGAGCAAGCGGGGCGGCTAATTCCTGCGCCTGTCGGCGAGCAGCTTCGGCGGCCTCGGCGGCTTCGTGGCGCTGGTGCTGGCGCTGGCGCTGCTCGGTTTGGCGGCGGGTTACGTCTTGGGTTAGCGTGCGCAGCTCGGCGGCAAGGTCGGCCAGCGCTTGCTGCTGGGCTGCTACGCGCAGTTCCTGCTCGTTGGCATCGGCGGCAAAACCGGCGGCAAAAGCGTGGTCCAGCGCGCCGCACAGCGGGCATGGTTCGCCGGCCTGTAGCTGCTGGCGGTGGGTGTTCAGGTCGGCCAGGGCCTGCTGCGCGCGCAGCTCGCGCCGCAGGCTTTCCAGCAGGCGCTGCCCATCGGTTTGCCGCGCTTCGAGGTGGCGCACGGTGGTTTCGGCCGTTGCCAAAGCCGGCGCTTCCTGCGCAAGCTGGCTGGCTAGCTCGTTGGCCCGCGCCTGGTGCTCGTGGGCGGCCACGGCCTCTGGCAGCAGCAAGTGAAGGCCTTGCAAGTAAGTAGTGAGGTCGTCGGCACGCTGGGCCAGCTCGGCGGGCGTGGTGCCGTGCAGCAAGGCATCGCGCTCGGTGCGGCAGGGCTGGCCCTCATCCTTAATAGCTTGCTGCAGGGCTACCGCTTCGGCTTCGAACTGCCGCTGCCGGTTCAGGTCGGCAGCCACGGCCTGCTGAGTCTTGAGCAGTTCGCCGCGACGGGCCTCGCGCGTAGCCGCTTCCTTTTGAGCGCCTTGCAAGTCAATAATCTCGCGGCCCAGCACGTTGAGCTGGTTTTTCAGGTCGGTTTCGTGGCTGTGAGCAATCAGCCAGCTCTCCAGCGCGGTGTGCTGCTCGGCTAGCCCACGCAGCTCTTGCACCTGCTGGTGCCAGGCCGCCTCGGCCAGCTGGTGGGTAGCTTGGTTTTCGGCATGCGCGGTCCGGCTTTTGTGCAGCTGCTGGCGCGTGGTGGCAATGGCGGCGTCCTGCAGCCGAGCGGTTTCCAGCACGGGGCGCAAGCCATCTTCCCGGCTTTGGGCGGCGAGGTGGGCCGTAGTAGCTTCTTGCAGCACCGCAGCGGCGGTAGTAGTGGCCGTGGCCAGGCTGGGCAGGGCGAGCTGCAAGTGGCTCAGCTGCTCGGTGCAGCGCTGCAGCGTTTGGCTGGCTAGCTCGGCTAAGGCCAAGGGCGTGGCCAGCTCCCTGGCATTGGCGCGCTCGTGGCCCGCTAGCCGGGCAAAGTCGGCCCGCAGGGCTTCATCGGTCTGCCGCAGGCTTTCTACTTCGCGGGTAGTATCGCGCAGCTGCTTGTCGAGCTGGTCGAGGATGGTGCGCCAGGTCAGGCACACGGTTAATTCCTGCTCTTCTTCGTGGTGCTGCTCCGCTTGCTCGCTCAGGGCATCGAGCTGGGCTTCCAAGGCGGCGCGCTCTGCGTCAGTGAGCAGGCGGGTGGCATCGAGGCGGGCAGCCAGTAGCTGGGTTTTCTGCTCTTCTTCCTTGGCTTTCTCAAACGCCGCTACCGACAGCCGCGAGTAGATGCCCACGTTGGTCATCTTTTCGAGCAAGGCGCTGCGCTCCCTCTCGGGGGCGTGCAGGAAGCGCGCAAATTTGCCCTGGCTCAGCAGCACGGCCTGCTCAAATTGCCCGAAGTCGAGGCCCGACAGCTCGCCCACCTTGGCCGGCACGGCCTCCTTGCCACTGATAACGGCTTCGCCCGAGGGGCTGAAAACCAGCGTCATGGCATCCTGGCCCAGCCCGCCTTTGTCGTCGCCGCGCGTTTTGCGCTTCACTTCCCAGCGCGAGCGGTAGCGCACGCGCCGCGTGTGGCCGGTGTCGGCGTTGGTTTCGTGCACCTCAAACTCGACCTCCGAAAACGCGGCCGGCGCGTGGCGGCTCACCATCTCGCCCACCTGGCGGTCGTGGCGCGGCACCCGGCCGTAGAGGCCCACCGCAATGGCGTCGAGCAGCGTGCTTTTGCCCGCCCCCGTGGGGCCGGTGATGGCAAATAAGCCCGTGTCGGCCAGCGGCGCCGCGTCGAACCGGATGAGGTAGGGCCCCGGCAGCGAGTTGAGGTTGGCAAAGCGCAGGCTGATAATCTTCATACCCAAAAATACGCCCTAGCCCGCGCTGGTAGCTGGGACGGGCGTATTTTTTTAGGAAGGACGGCTAGCCTACTTAGCCGGCGCGGCGGGGGCGGCTGCTTGTTGGCGGCGCGCATCTTCGGCCATATAATAGGCCATTTCCTGCTGGTAGGGTTGCAAGTCGAAGCCTGGCTTGGCACGAGCCACGTTCACGGCGGCCTGCTGAATGGCAGCGCGCTGCTCGGGTGTGCGCACCGCGCCGGTGGGGCTGGCCAGCATGGTGGCGTGGCAGGCGTCGAGTTGGGCTTCGAGGGTGGTAATCTGCTCGGCGGCCTGCTTGGGCAGCTTATCGGCCGGGGTGCGGTGCATCACCAGTTGGGCCGGTGCCGCCGACAATACGGCTGCCTGGGTAGCCGCAGCCTGCTCGGCAGTAGCTTGCGGAGTAGCAGCGCTTATCACCTGCTGGGGAGTAGCGGCCTTTTTGCCCGAAATTGCCTGGGCGCCCAGGCGCACGCCTAGTCCAACTAGGTTGACCAGGGCAGCCTGCGCCTGCGCCGGGCGGGCCGTGCTCATGCCAGCCAAAACGAGCAAGGGGAGTATTAGTTTTTTCATGGGATGCGGGAAAGAATAGGATGCAAATTACCCCTATTCCTCTCCAACAAACAAGCAAGGCTTGGGGGAATAACAAAGAATTATTTATTGGTTAAAATATTAGGCTTCTGCCTCACCGCCCCAGGCCAGCGGGTCGGCCTCGGCCAGCAGCTGGCGCAGCTCCTGAAAGGTGGCCGTGAGGGCCGCCGCGCGCTCGGGCGGCAGGCCCGCCACCCGCCGGCTGAATACTTCCTCTACCGTGAGCTCGTGGAGGTGCTCCAGGGGCGCATCAGCGCTGGGGCTGGTCAGGCCGGGCAGCTCGGTGAGGCGGTGGTGGCGGGCGCCGCGCGGAGCCAGCACGTGGGCGCGGCGCTCCTTCAGCACGGCTTGCACCCGGCGCTGCACCTCCGCTGTGGGCTCGTCGGCGTAAACGACTACATCGGCCCAGGCTACCAGGCTAAAGGCTTCGTTATCAAACGCCAGAATGGCCGCCTCTACTTCTGCCAGCTCGCCGTGAAAGCGTTGCAGGCGGCGCACTACCGGCACCGCCAGCGGCGTGATGGCCGGCGCCCCGGCCCCCGCAAAATCGAGTAGCAGCACTTGCTGCCGGTCGTCGGCCTCGGTGAAGGACAGCGGCACCGGCGAGCCCGAGTAGCGGATGTGCGGGCGCCCGCCCACCACCTGCGGGCGGTGCAGGTGCCCCAGCGCCACGTAGTCGAAAGTGCCAGGGAAGTGCTCGGCGCCCACCACGCCCAGCCCGCCAATGTGCACGTCGCGCTCGGCGCCCTCGCGGGCCTCGCCGCCGGCCGCGTAGAGGTGGCCTGTCGCCAGCACCGGCACGTCGTGCTCGCGCAGGCGGCGCACCAGGTCGTGCTCACTCAGGGTTTTATAATGCCCGGCAATGCTGTCGCGGATGCGCAGCTGGCGCTCGTCGGGCGTTTCGCCGGCCACGGCCAAGCGCAGGTCGCGGTCGCGCAAAAACGGTACGGCGCACACCACCAGGCCCGGCCGGCCGCTAGCCCCGGCCAGCTCGATAATCTGCTCGGCGGGGTCGGGCGGCACGCCCCCTACCACGTGAATGCGCAGCGCCCGCAGCAGCCGGCGGCTGGCGTTGAGTAGGGTGGGCGAGTCGTGGTTGCCGCCCACTATCACCACATCGCGGCAGCCGGTGCCTTGCAGGTGCACCAGAAAATCGTAGTACAGCTCCTGCGCGGCGTGCGAGGGCGTGGTCGTGTCGAATACGTCGCCGGCTAGCACCAGCGCCTCCACTCCTTCGGCCTGCACAATGGCCAGCAGCCAGTCCAGAAAGGCCTTTTGCTCGGTAAGGCGCTCGTGGCCGGTAAGAAAGTGCTGGCCCAAGTGCCAATCGGCGGTGTGCAGTACGCGCATTAACAGCAAAAACAGAATCTACCCAAAGATAAGCGGTCGCCAGGGTGGGCAACCACCAGTTGGTACTGCATATGCCGGCTGCAAAGCAGCGTGAGCTTTATAATTCGCGCTGCTTACCAGCTGCTACTGCGCCCGGTCTTTACGCCCGGTTACTGGCCTGCATATCCCGGAAGCGAGCGCCTGGCGGATGCAGTTATGGCCAGGAGGCGGCCAGTTATCCGGAAAACTATTGTGGCAGGCACGAGTATAAATAAGTACTTTATTTTAAGTGATATGACTGAAAAATTACTGCGCTTAAGTCGCCTTAGCAGGGAAGTTCTTACTAGAAATCAAGCTTCTGCCGCCGCCTTATGCGTAAAAGACTTGGCGTATTCCGGCTAGCCCAGCAGCAGCGCCGACTTTTAGTTTACGTAGACATACTTGATTATGAAAACAAGCAGCATTTTTGCCGTCGCCCTGCTAGGGCTCGGCCTTAGCTTTTCGGCCCACGCCCAAACGCCCGCCGTAGGTACCCCGAGCGCCATGCCTACCCCCGGCTCGCCCGCTACGCCGGCCGTGGGTACCATCGCGCCCGGTCCGCCCAGCACTATAATGCCGGGCACTGCATCGCCCGGCGCCACTGTGCCCGTCGGCGCGTCGCGCACCACCATGTATCCCAACGGGGTGCCGGCCCGCAACGCCGATGCCGGCACCCTGCGCTCCGACCAGCCCCTGGGCAGCCCGGCCACCTCGGGCTCGCAGCCCACGCGCCGCCTCAATACCCGCACCCGCCCCGGCACGAGCACCAACACCACAACCACACGCCCCTAAGCGCCAGCGGCAGCAAACCAACCAGAAAGCCCCGGCTACTGCTGCCAGTAGCCGGGGCTTTTTGTGCGTTAACAAGAGGCCGCTAGCCTATCTGCTTGCCGCTCATGGCCTGCTTGATGGAAATATTCATCACGCGCTCGGCAAATGGGCGGGTTAGCTCATCGAGCTCATCCATGCGCTTGAGGATGAGGTCACGGTCATTGCCTTTAAGGGCTTCGCGCAGCTCATCGGTTTTGGCGGTGGTGCTGCTTACTTCGGCGGCTGCGAGGTGCGCGGCATTCTTTTTCAGGAAGCGCTCGACCTGGTAGAGCAATTGCTCGGCGGCGGTACGGCCCTCGATGAGCAGGCGGGCAGCCACGTCTTGCTTGGCGTTGGTGAGCGAGTCCATGAGCATCTGCTCTACCTGCTCATCGGTGAGGCCGTATTGCGGCTTTATGTCCACCTGCTGGCGGGTGTTCGAGCGCAGCTCCACGGCTTCTACGCGCAGGATGCCGTCGGCATTGAGGAAAAAATTGACGTCAATCTTGGGTAATCCCGCTGGCATGGCCGGGATGCCGCTGAGCACAAACTCGCCGAGCTTGCGATTTTCGCTAACCAGGTCGCGCTCACCCTGGTACACGCCAATCTTGAGGTTCACCTGGCCATCCACGCTCGTGGTATACTGGCGCCCAGCCTTGGTCGGAATCTTGGAATTGCGCGGGATAATAGCGTCCATGAGGCCCCCCAGCGTTTCGATGCCCAGCGTGAGCGGCGTCACGTCGAGCAGCAGCACGTCGCGGCGGTTGCCGGCCAGAATATCCGCCTGAATGGCGGCGCCCAGCGCCACCACCTCATCCGGGTTGAGCGAATTATTAGCCTCTTGGCCGAAGAACTTCGACACCTCGCTGTGTACCAGCGGCACGCGCGTCGAGCCGCCCACCAGCAGCACCGCCTGGATGGCGGCGGGGGCTAGCCCGGCATCCCCCAGCGCCTGGCGGCAGGCCGCGATGGTGCGGTCTACGAGCGGGCGAATGAGGCCGTCGAACTCGGCGCGGGTGAGCGTGACGACGGTCACGCGCTCGTCGCCGTCGATAAGCTGGGTCGTGAAATCATCGTGCTGGCTGAGATAGCGCTTGGCCATTTCGGCGGCCAGGCGCAGCTGCTGCTGCAAGGCCGGGATTTTCGCAAAAGCGGGGGCGAGCTGGAACTTCTCCTGCCAAAACTCGACTACGGCGCGGTCCATATCGTCGCCGCCCAGCCAGGTATCGCCGTGGGTACTCAGCACCTCAAAAATGCCCTGGTGCAGGCGCAGGATGCTGATATCGAAGGTGCCGCCACCGAGGTCGTACACAGCCACGGTTTTCTCCTCGCTCGGGTCAAGGCCGATGCCGTAGGCCAGGGCGGCGGCGGTGGGCTCGTTCACGATGCGCAGCACCTCCAGGCCGGCTAGCCGGCCGGCGTCGCGGGTGGCCTGGCGCTGCGAGTCGTTGAAGTAGGCAGGCACCGTAATGACGGCGCGGCGCACCGGCGTTTTGAGGGCGTGCTCGGCGCGGTGGCGCAGCTCGCGCAGAATGTCGGCCGACAGCTCGATGGGCGAATAAAAGCGCTCGCCCACCCGCACTTTCACCAGGCCCTCGGTATCGTCGTCGATGACCTTGTAGCCGAGCTGGCCGGCGTGCTGGCCCAGGTCGCGGTAGCTTTTACCCAGCAGACGCTTCACCGAATAAATAGTGTGGGCGGGGTCCGAAAGCAGGAAGTCCCGGGCTTCATTGCCCACCAGCGGCGAGCTGCCATCGGCCGGAAAGTGCACGACCGACGGCACGATGGTGCCCCGGCCCAGGTCGTTGATAGCCGCCGGCTGGCGGGTTTCGGGGTGCACATAGGCCACCAGCGAGTTGGTGGTGCCCAGGTCGATGCCCACAATCAGCTCTTCCTGCTGAATGGCGCCGGTGGCGAGGTTGATGGCAACTTTAGCCATAAGAAAACAAGGCGGCTGCGCCTGCGCAGCCCACAAAAACAAATGGAAATAAACCGCCGCCCGGCCCGTAAAAGTACGCCTGCCGGGGCGGCCGGGCTCCCAGGCAGGCGAGCCGGGTACTTAAGCGGGGGACGCCCGAAAAGTTGGGAGGGTGTAAAATTCGGGTATTTGCGGCCTGCGATAAACCGCCAATCCAGGTTAGCCGTAGGTGCTGCTAATCATTAAGATGAATAGCCTGATTTTCAGGAAATAATTCTTAGTCCTTCTCCACATTTTTCACCAATCATTTCCCACCTTTCCTTTTTCATCATTCATGAAAAAACAGTTTACTCGTTCCGCTCTTCAGGTTACGTTGGCCGCCGCCGCTGTGGGTGGGCTGCTTGCGTGGAGTGGCCAGCATAATACGCTGGAAGCCTCTTCGCACCGCGAGGCTCCGCTTATTGCGGAAGACCCCCTGGCCGATAATACTGACCTCTACGCCTTCCGCTCGCCCGATTCGCCGGCCAACGACGGCAACGCCACGGTTACGATTGTAGCCAACTACATCCCGTTTGAGCTGCCACAGGGTGGTCCCAACTTCAACACGTTTGGGGAGAATATTCGCTACGAGATTCACGTGAAGAACAACGCCGCTACCACCGGCGACGACATCACGTACCGCTTCACTTTCACGCGGAGCTTCGAAGACCCCAGCACGTTTTTCCGGGTGCGCCTGGGAAAAATCAACTCCAGAACTACGTATAAGCTCGAGCAAAGCTTGGCTGGCGGGGCGTTTACGACGCTCATCGCGGCGGGCGATGTGCCGGTGCCCAACATTGGGCCGCGCTCTATTTCGGGCGCGGCGGGCCTCAACCAGCCCGATTACGCCGCCTACGCCGCCAGCAAGATTCAAACCGTCAACGGGATGAAAGTATTCTGCGGCCCGTCGGATGATGCCTTCTTTACCGACCTGGGCGGCATCTTCGACCTGGGTGGCATCCGTTCCAAAACGGCCGCCCGCGATGGCCTGGCCCGTAAGAACGTGCACTCCATCGTAATGCAGATTCCAGTGACGGCCCTGGCCAAGGCTGGTACTGCCGCCTTGACGGCTACTACCGACATGTTTGCCGGTACGCCGGCTTCGGGTACTACCGCCGCCTCGCCGGTTTCGCCCTACACTATTGGCGTGTGGGCGTCGGCCAGCCGCCCAGCTATCCGCACGTTTAACCCCGCCAATGGCACCCAGGCCTACACGACGGGCACCGTGGTGGCGCCTACGACCGGCGTCACCGGCTCGCCCGATGGCTGGGTGCAGATTTCGCGCATCGGTATGCCGCTCACCAACGAAGTGGTGCAGGCCGTGGGCCTGAAGGACGAGTGGAACGCCGGCTCGCCCTACGGCCAGGTAGCCAAGTTTGACGCGGGTGCCAAAAACCCCGAGCTAGGCCTCTACATGGCTGACAACACGCCCGTAAACGGCGCTGCCGCCAAGCCTGCTGGTCAGACTTACTACGGCGAGGCCGTACCGGGCTTCGCACCGCTGCGTATTCAGACCAAATCATTGGCTGGCCTGTTGCCCGCTCCTCTCAACGGCGGCTTTGACTTCCGCGATGGCGCGGCGGGCCTCAGCCCTCTTTACAGCAATGCGGCCGGCGCCAACGCGGGTACGGCCTTTGCCCCGGCTCCGGCTGGCTTTGGCGAATACCTGCTTAACAGCGGCCAGGCCGGCAACCCCCGCTCGGTTGACTTGCTGCCCATCTTCCACACTGGTGTGCCCAACCTGATTCCGTATCAGCTGGCCACCGGCAAGACTGGCAATAACCCGCTCACGGCCGGTAAGCCTTTTATTAACAACTTCCTGCCGACGTTTGGCGACATGCTGCGCCTGAACATGGCCGTGCCGCCTACCGACCGCGCGTCGGCCGACTTTAGCTCGGAAGGCTTGCTGGCAGCCGCCGTGCTCGGCCTCACCGATACCCGTTATACCGCCTCGGGTGCTACGGCCATGCTCATTCCTAACATGGACGGCTTCCCCAATGGCCGCCGCCTCGAAGACGACGTAACCCGCATCGAGCTGCAAGCGGTGGGCGGCGTGGTGCTGGCGGCCGTGGGCCTCTGGTACGACGACTTTAATGCCGCTGCCACGCCGGCCGCTTCGCCGGTAACGCAGCAGCTGAAAAACGTGCTTGGCTTCACCACCAACGTAGAGAAAAACGACACGACCTTCCGGGCAGCCTTCCCCTACGTGCAAACGCCCTGGAGCGGTACTACCGCCCAGCGCATCGCCCTGGCGCAGCTAGCCCCCAGCCAGAACCTTGGCCTGGCTCCCAACCTGACCGTAGCCAGCGCCTACCCCAACCCGTCGAGCGGCAGCACCACCTTCCGCTTTGAACTGGCTACTGCCTCTAACCTGAACGTGCAGATTCGCGACGTAACCGGCCGCCTCGTGGCTACCGTGGCCGCCAAAAACTACCCGGCCGGTATCAATGAGATAAAGTGGCAGCCCAATGCCTCGATAGTGCCGGGCCAGTACATTGCCTCGGTTTACGCTGGTAAAACGCTGATTCAGTCGCTGCGCGTAGAGCGCCGCTAGGAAAGCAGCCCCCGCTGGGCCACTGCTAGTTTTAAAAAGAGCCGCCTGCTAGCCTATCAAGCTGGTGGCGGCTCTTTTATCTTCGCGGCTGCCCAGGAAATCAAAACCGGCAAGCTTAGTTGCTGCGTAGTTTCACTTAGCTATTTTCCCACCTTGTTCTGTGCGCAAAAATCTCTACCCCGTGTTGCTGCTGACCTTCGGGCTAGCCGTGGCGGCCATACTTTTCTTTAAAAAGCCGGGTGCCTCGGCCCTGCCCGAGCCCAAAGACCGCACCGGCCGCCTGGCGCTGGGCGGCGAATGGGTCAATACTAAAGCTTCGATGCAGGGCCTGCTGGCCAAGCTCCGCGCCGACCCCAACGACCAGAAAAGCCGCCTGCTGCTGGCCGAGGCCTACATGCAGGAAGGCCGCGTAACCGGTAACCACCCGTATTACGACGCGGCGGCGATGGAGCTTTTGCAGCAAGTGCTCAAAGCCGACCCCGAGAGCTTTGAGGCGCTGTGCTGCGAAGCTTCTTTGAGCCTCACCCAGCACCACTTTTCGCAGGGGCTAGCCCTGGCTCAGCAAGCCCAGGCCCTTAACCCCAACAGCGGCTACGTCTACGGCCTGCTCACCGATGCCAACGTGGAGCTGGGCCGCTACAACGAGGCCGTGAAAACGGCCGACAAGATGAACCAAGTGCGCCCCGACCTCACCGCCTATGCCCGCGTTAGCTACCTGCGCGAGATTTTTGGCGATATGCCGGGGGCCATTCAGGCAATGGATATGGCCGTGAAGGCCGGCTATAACGGCCTCGAACAAACCGAGTGGAGCCGCGTGGCCCTGGGCCATCTCTACGAAGTGAGTGGTAAGCTACCCGAGGCGGAAAGCTATTATCAGCAGGCCCTGGCGCTGCGCCCCAACTATGCCTACGCCCTGGCCGGGCTAGCCCGCGTGGCCGCCGCCCGCCACGACTACGCCACCGCCATCAAGGACCTGAGCCTGGCCCGCGCCACCGTGAAAGACTATGCGTTTACCGACGAGCTGGTGGATGTGTATCGCCTCAACCACCAGCCCGAGGAGGCCGATAAGATGGCCCGCGAATCGGTAGCCATGCTAGCCGATGCCGCTAAGCAAGCCAATGATAATGAGCAGCTAGGCCACTACACCGACCGCGAGCTGGCCTACGCCTATCTCAAAACCGGCGAGCTGGATAAAGCGCTGGCGCACGCTAAAATTGAGTACGCCCGCCGCCCCGACAACATCGACGTAAACGAAACCCTGGCCTGGGTTTACTACAAGCGCGGCGATTTTAAGGAAGCGCAGAAATACATGACCGTGGCCCGCCGCACCAACTCGCAAAACCCCGTGCTGCTGTGCCGCGCCGGTCTCATTCTCACCAAAACCGGCCAGGTGGCCGAGGGCCAGGCCCTCATCACCAAGGCCCTGAACACGGCTCCTTACCTTAATCCCGAGGTGGAGGCCGAGGGTAAGAAAATGCTCGCCGCCCGCTAGGGGAGAGGCACTAAAATTCTTTGATTAGTAATGCAGTAATGGTAAGATTTGACCATGACGTTCTGCTACAAACCAAAATGCGCAGGGCTGTGGGTGTTACTGCTCCTACTGCTAGCCCTGCCGGCCGCTGCCCACGTCATCGATGCCGACCTGAGCAAGCTCTCGCGCACTCAGATTTTCTGGACCTACATTCAGTTGGGCTTCACGCACATTCTGCCGCTGGGCTTCGACCATATCCTGTTCATTATCAGCCTCTACATTCTGGAGCCCAAGCTCCGGCCGGTGCTGTTTCAGGCCACGGCCTTTACGGTGGCGCACTCCATCACGCTGGGGCTGGCCATGTACGGGCTTATTCAGCCACCGAGCAGTGTTGTGGAGCCGATTATTGCGCTCTCTATTCTGTTTGTGGCCATTGAGAATATTATCACGACCAAGCTCAGCCCGTGGCGGCTAGCCATCGTGTTCGGCTTCGGGCTGATTCACGGCATGGGCTTCGCCAGTGCGCTCACTGGGCTGGGGCTGCCCCGCAAGGACTACTTTGGCTCACTCATTTCCTTCAACGTGGGCGTCGAGCTGGGCCAGGTCACGATTATTTTGCTGTGCTGGGCACTCATCGGGCGCTGGGCCGCCGACCGGCCCTGGTACCGGGCGCGGGTAGTGGTACCAGTGTCGATAGTTATCGGCCTGGTAGCCGCCTACTGGACCGTGGACCGGCTGCTGGCCTAGCGCCACCTCACCTGCACACTACGCTGCCGTTGCGGGTGGCTGGCTAGCTTCGCAACGATTTTAGTTCTGAATTATGCTCCGCGCCCTCCTCACCTGGCTTTTGCTGCTCAACTACCTGCTGGTAGTGGGGGCGGGGCTGGTCGTGAGCCGGCCGCCCGAGCCGCTTTTTTCGGCTGCGCACCCCTACGTGCACAGCAAAGACTGCCAGCAGCACAACTACCTGCGCCTCGACTGCTTCGAGCGCTGCAATGGCGACCAGACCGAGGTGCACCGCCGGCTGCCCACCGGCACCGGCCTGCACTACCTGGCCCAGCTTAAAGGGCTCGATGTGCACTGCCCGGCGGCTGCGCAGGCCGTCGTAACCATTCCGGTGCGCTGGCTGGTAGCCAGCCAGCATCCGGCACCAACCCGGTCGCTGCTACCCGCCGGCTTTGGCGGACGCGATTATCCCCCGCCCCAATGCGGCTAAAACTGCCCAGCCTCTTGCCTCCGCCCGGTGGCCGGAGCCGCTACGCGTACCGGTAGGTGGGCGCGGCGGGCCGTTTTATGTTCCATACTGCTGCCGGAAGTGCGCCCTGCTGAGGGCGCCCTGGCATCCTTACTGCATTGGTATGTACTTTAATTACATTTCGGGGTTACTAATCATGCGGCTGCGCTGGCGGCCGCTGGGGCTGCTGGTGGCGGCCCTGCTCCTTTCTTTTGGCGCGCTGGCTCAGCGCCCAGCCGCGTTGCGGGGCACGGTGGCCGACTCACTCTCGGGGCGGCCACTGCCGGGCGTAAGTATCGGGCTGGTTGGCCAGCCGGGGGTACCGCCACCGATGCCCTGGGGCAGTTTCGCCTGGTGGGCCTGGCGCCGGGTACCTGCCAAGTGCGGCTAGGGGCACTTGGCTATCGCTTGACTACCAAAACTATAACGCTAGTGGCTGGCGAAACACGAGGCTTCGAGATAACTTTGGCCCCGGCTTCCCTCAGCCTGACGGAAGTAACGGTGAGCCAGCCGCGTGACCTCAACCAGAACCTGGCGGCTATTACGCACATCGACCAGACGCTGCGTCCTATCAATTCGGGGCAGGACCTGCTGCGCCTCGTGCCGGGGCTCTTTATTGCCCAGCACGCGGGCGGGGGCAAAGCCGAGCAGATTTTCCTGCGGGGCTTCGACGCTGACCACGGCACTGATTTCGCCGTGAGCGTGGATGGCCTGCCGGTAAACATGGTCAGCCAGGCTCATGGGCAGGGCTACGCCGATTTTCACTTTGTCATTCCCGAAACGGTCGAGCAGCTCAAGGTCTACAAAGGACCCTACACGGCGCGCTTTGGCGACCTGGCCACCGCCGGTGCCGGCGAATTTCTTACCAAAACCAGCCTCGACCACAGCCAGGTGAAGGTAGAAGCCGGCCAGTACAGCACGTACCGGGCGCTGGTCATGCTCGATTTGCTGGGTACGCACCACTTGTTGACTAAAAAATCGGAAAGCGCCTACGTAGCCAGTGAATACTATTTTAGCGCCTCGCCGTTTGTCAATAACCAGTGCTTTAAGCGCTTTAATGGCATGGGTAAGTACACGGGGCAGCTCACGGACAATACCTCGCTCACGCTGTCCGGCTCCTATTTTACTTCTAACTGGAACGCCAGCGGTGAAATTCCCACCCGGGCCGTGGAAGAAGGGCAAATCAGCCGCTTTGGCAGCATTGACCCTAGCGAAGGCGGACGCACGAACCGCGCCAACGCCTACGCTATTCTCACCACTGCGCTGCCGCACGATGCCGTGCTGCGCCAGCAGGTCTACTACACCCGCTACAATTTTAGCTTGTTTTCCGACTTTACCTTCTTCAAGAAAAACCCGATAGATGGTGATGAGATAAACCAGACCGATACCGGCCGAAACCTCTATGGCTATACGGGTACCTATGAGCGTGATAACCAGCTGGGTGCGCACAACCTGCACACTACTGTTGGTGTAGGTACCCGCCTCGATGAGTCCAACCTGGCTCTGCGCAACGCTACCAAGCGGGTTATTACGGATACTATCGACGTGGGCCGCTTGCACGAGCAAAACCTCAACGCCTACCTGGACGCGACGCTGGAGCTAACCGACCGCCTGCGCGTAAATGCTGCCGTGCGGGCCGACTTGTTCGTGTTCGACTTCCGGGGGCAGATTGCCGACTCTACCGGGGCGTTTGGGCCACTAGGCGGGCGCGTAAACGCCGCCCGGGTTTCCCCCAAGCTTAATTTTTACTACCAGGCGTCGCCAAACGTGCAGCTGTTTTTGCGCTCGGGCCTGGGTTTTCACTCCAACGATGCGCGGGCCGTGGTGCGAGGCACCAACCCCGCGCAGGCGCTGCCCCGCGCCACGGGGGCGGAGGCTGGCAGCACGTTCAAGCCTTTGCCGGACTTAGTCGTGAATGCGGCGTTCTGGTACCTGCACCTGCAGGATGAGCTGGTTTACTCCGGTGATGAAGGCACGACCACCAGTGTCGGTCCTACCCAGCGCTTTGGCTTCGACCTGTCGATGCGCTACCAGCTCACGCCCCGCGTATTTCTGGATTTTGACGGCAATTACAGCCACGCCCGCTTGCTGGATGCGCCGGAGGGGGAGAATTTTGTGCCGCTGGGGCCTATTTTTACCAGTATTGCCGGCTTGACGTATAAGCAGCCCAGCGGCCTGAGCGCGAGCCTGCGCTATCGGTACCTCGGCGGCCGCCCGGCGATTGAGGATAATTCCGTGCGGGCCCTGCCTTACTTCGTGGTCGATGCTGTGCTGGCGTACACCCGGCCACGCTACCAATTCGGCCTCACGGTGCAGAACCTGCTGAACGTGGACTGGAACGAGGCGCAATACGCCACCGAAACCCAGCTCCGCGGCGAGCCCGCTCCGATTACCGAAAGGACCTTCACGCCGGGCACCCCCTTTAATCTGCGGGCCAATGCCAGCATCTTTTTTTAAGGCCCGGTAGCAGCTCCACTGCCCGGCAGCCGTATTTTTGAGCGAATGAGGACTCGCACGCACTTACCCTAGGCCGCTGCATGGCTCGGGCTGGCGGCCCTGGGGCTGCCGCTGCTGAGCAGTTGCTCCCGCGCCAGTCATGCTGAGGGCAGCGCCGCCCCGCTAGCCAGCCGGCCAGTAGCGGCCCTGGCCCCAGCTTCGGCTGCCCGGCCCGATTCGTTGCGCCCCACGCCGGTGCCCCACGTGGCCGGCGTGCCCGATACGCTGCACCAGGTCATTGCGCAGCTGCACCAGGCGCTAGGCCCCGAGGCCGCCGAGCTGCGCCCCGAGGTACTGGAGCAGGCCTGCGTGGGCTACCTCACGCTGCACCCCACCGGCCGCATCGAGCGGGCCGGCGTGCTGGCCGTGGCCGACATGGACCTGCCCAACACCACCGAGCGCCTCTGGGTAATCGACTTGAGCGAAGCCAAAGTGTTGCACCGTAGCTTAGTAGCTCACGGCCAGGGCTCGGGCCACCTGCGGGCCCGGCGCTTCTCCAACGTCGAAAGCTCCGAGTGCACGTCGCTGGGGTTCTACCGCACCTCGGGCACCTACGACGGCATTCATGGCTACTCGCGCCGCCTGCAAGGGTACGATAAGGGCGAGAATACCAACGTGTTTGACCGCTACATCGTGCTGCACGCCGCCGACTACGCCAGCCCCGACTACGTGCGCCAGCACGGCCACCTGGGCTACAGCCGCGGCTGCCCGGCCCTGCCGCCCACGCAGTATAAGGAGATAATCAGCACGCTGCGCACGGGTAGTATGCTGCTGGTGAGCGGGCCGGGGCTGGCCTCGCGCTGGCTCGACGGGCCGGCCGCCGGGCGGCGCTTTGCGCGACGCGGCTGGCGCTAGGCCGGGAATTTTTTTGCCCGGCCCGGCCGTTTACGGTTATCTTAGCGGAAGGCGCTGCGTATAACAACGTCAGAAGGCTAGCCGGCCTACCCCAGGCGTCTTCATACGATTCTTTCACGTCGAGTTTGTCATGAAAAAGCATCATCATTCCAGCGTTGTTCAACGCCAGCGCGACGGCCGCCGCCGCTCGCAGCGCCTGGTGCGGCGCGTGCTGCCGTTTGTAGCCTCGCTGTTTCTGGCTACGCCGCTGGCCGGCCCGCTCCTGAAGTCGTCGGCCCACGCGCCGGCTACTACTGCCATGCACCGCACGGCGGCTGTAGCCGCCACGCCGCTGGCCCGCTTTGATGCTACGCTGCGCGAAACCTACGACCGCCTCGGCGCCGAGCAGCAGGGCCTGCGTTTCGAGGTGTTTCAAAAGGCCATGACCGGCTACCTCAACCTGCGCGAAACCGGCCACCTCGCCGCCGACCAGCAGCACCTCACGGTAGTGGACTTCGACCTGCCTTCGACCGAAAAGCGCCTCTGGGTACTCGACCTGGCTAACGATAAAATCGTGTTTCACACCCTCGTAGCCCACGGCCACAACTCGGGCGAAAACGGGGCTAGCCAGTTCTCGAACACCAACGAGAGCAACATGAGCAGTCTCGGCTTCTACGTGACCGGCAACGAGTACGAAGGCAAGCATGGCCACTCGCTGCGCCTGCAAGGCCTCGATGAAGGTTTCAACACCAACGCCTTCGCCCGCTCCATCGTGATGCACGGTGCTGACTACGTAAGTGAAGATTTTATCAAGCAGAATGGCCGCCTGGGCCGCAGCCTCGGCTGCCCCGCCCTGCCACTCGACCAGTATGCTCAGATTATCGACGCGGTGCAGGGTGGTAGCTGCTTGTTTTTGAGCAAGTCGAACGCCGGCTACACCTCGAAGTACTTGAATCAGGATATTGCCCTGGCGGCGCTTTCCCTTAAGCCAGCTACTAATTCTTAAGAGTTGTTCAAGCAACAAAAAAGCCTCTCCCTGTTTGGGAGAGGCTTTTTTTGTTGGTAAAAGATAGTCTAGGGCAAGCGTACCAACCGCTGGTGCTGGCCGGCCAGCTCAACATCGTAGAGGCCGGGCGCGGCGGGGCGGCCCTGCGCATCCAGCCCATCCCAGGTGGCCAATTGCGGGCCGACTTCGCCCACGGTGGGCAATTCGCGCACGACTAGCCCGCGCTCATTGCGAATGCGTAGCGACGCGGGCACGCTGGCCGGCGCATAGCGCTCGTAGTGCAAGCCGACCGCATCGCTGAATGTGCGACTATCGGGAACGGTAAGCGTCAGCGTTTCGGGGTCGGTGTGGGCGGCGGGTTGGGTGAGCAGGTGCAGGCCAGGAATGGATATACTGGCTCGGTGCACTAGTGGAAACTGTATCCGTAACTCATGGTGAACTACATCATAGTACCATTCAGTGGCGGCTAGCGGTTCGCCTTCCAGCCGCACGGCGGTAGGTGCAGCGGCCACTCGCGCTAGCCGCAGCTGAATTAGTCGTTGGGTCGGCGCTCCGGGATAGTGACCTGAGACAACCGCCGTGAAGGAAACAAAATTGGTAGTAGTCGTTCCAGTTAGCTCTACTAAACTGAACTTCAGCTGCTTTAAGGCTTGAGCTGAGCGCCCATCATCTTCATACATCGTAAAAGTTGACTCTGGAACCTTGAAGTCAGGAAAATAGCGTACCGCCAGCGTGTCGGGCCGGTAGGCGGCCGTACTAGGGTGGTAAGCCGTCATTGGTATAATGGCCCCGGCGCGAACCAGCAGCGGAATATGGCCTAGCGGCGCGCTCATCCCCACGGTTTGGCCGCCGGGCAGTGTCTGGCCTGTTTCAAAATCGACCCAGCCGCCAACTGTGGCGGGCAGCGCCACGTTGCGCCGCCGCTGGCTAGGCTGATTGATAGGTGCCACCAACAAGCTGGAACCTAATAGGTACTGAGAATTAAGCACAACCGCAGACAAGGAGAAATTATTTGCTGCAAGAGGCGTTGCGCTGCCTAGCGTAACCGGAATGGTTGGTACGTGCTGGTCTGTGGCTTCTGCTGGCAGAGGTGGTTTAGTTGCGGGGTTGGCATCGGTAAAGTCCATCGCCCTGGCCAGCGGTGCGCCGGTCAGCGTGTTCTCGGCCGCTAGGGTGTAGAGGTAGGGCAGCAGCTCGTAGCGCAGGTGAGCATACTTGCGCACGATGCTTTGGTAGGGCTCGGGGTAGGTGTAAGGCTCGGGCGCCACCACCTGGTCGGAGTGCGGGCGCATGATGGGGCAGAGCGCCGCCAGCTGGAGCCAGCGCGTGTACAGCTCGGGGTCCTGGATGGCATTGGCCCCGAAGCCGCCCGCGTCGGAGTGCATGTAGCCCACGCCCGCCTGGCCCATGCCCAGCATGATGGGCACCTGCGCCTGCAAGCCGCTCCACGAGCGGTTGATGTCGCCGCTCCACGGAAACACCGCGTTGCGCTGCATGCCCGCCCAGCCCGAGCGGGCCAGGTTGAAGAGGCGCTCATTGGGGTACTCTTTGGCGTAGTTATCCTGGAAAATCTGCGCCCAGGTCATGCCGTAGGCATTGTGCACCTGCGCGGTGGGGCCTAGCCGGTGGTGCATGGCCAGCGGGTGGTTTTCGGGCTCGCCAAGGTCGCTCCACCAGCCAGCGGCACCCTGCTCGTGCAGGCGCTTGTATTGGGCCCACAGCCAGGTGCGCGCCGCGGGCTTGAATACATCGAGAATACTCGCCGGCCCCGCCCAGAACGAGCCCACCGTGAACGGCCGCCCGGCGGCCGTGGTGCCCACCAACCCCTGGGTGCGCACGAGGCTGTCGTTCAAGGAGGTGCGCATGACGTAGGGCTCCGAAATCAGTATCGTGTTCACGCCCTGCGCCTTGAGGTCGCGCATCATGCCGGCCGGGTCGGGGAAGTTGGCGGCATCCCACTGAAAATCGCCCTGCCGGGTGGTGCCACCAAACCAGAACAGGTCGAGCACCAGCGCATCGAGCGGGAAGCCCGAGCGGCGCATCTGGCTAGCCACGCGCAGCATCTCGGCCTGGCTGCGGTAGCCAAAGCGGCTCTGAATGAGACCTAGCGCCCAGCGAGGTGGCAGCGGCTGCCGGCCTGTCAGGGCCGTGTAGTGGTTTAGGATTTCGGCCTGGCTGTCGCCCGTTATTACAAAGTAGCTCAGGCTATTGAGGCCCTGCGCGCCGTATTCAAGCACATCCGAGTTTTTCTTGCCCAGGTCTAAGTACCCGGCCGCGTAGTGGTCAAACAGCAGCAGGTAGCCCCGGTTGCTGAGCACCACGGGCAGCGTCACGTTCAGGTTTTGCTCGCCGTTCTGGTAGCCGTAGTGCGCCTGGTTATACAGCTCCAGCCGGTAGCCGCGCCGGTCGAGGGGCAGGGCGCGGGCGCCGGTGCCGTAGAGCCGCTCGCCGGGGGCTAGCCGGAAGCGCACGCCCGTGCCGGCCAACTCATCGGCGCGGCTAGGGGGCGTGTCGGCGGTGGTAGGGGAGGTAAGGGGCTGGCGGCGAAAGGCGGGGCTGGCTTCGGAGAATAGCGTTTCCCGAAGCTGCCAACTAACACGGAGGGTTTTTTTATCGATAATAACCGTGCCGCGATTAGTGCGCAGTTTTACGCTGGTAGCTGTTGCGGAAGAAGGATTAGCCAGAAGCATCAGATGCTTGCCATCGGGTGCACGAACAGCTACCCCGTCGGCGCCAGGTAAGCCGTTAATAGCGAGTACACTAATTGATGAGTCGGCTACTGGAGCACGGCCAGGAGCGAAGTAGTCAACTTTAATAACTCCAATACCCCACTCTCTCACTTGCCGAATACTACCATCGGTTGCTTGGACGACCAAGGTTTGATGTTCAGTATCAAACGAATGCGACTTGTACCGCCCGCCCGGCACCTCGGGGGCTAGCTGCGGGCTACGGCCAAATGGGTCATGGGTGGGCGGCCGGTCGCCCTCGCGCTGGGCGTGGGCGGGGCTGGTAAAGAAAAGCACGGCGGGCAGCAGCCAGCCGGCACGGCGTAGAAACGAGGCAAGCATACACGTAAGTCAGGCTGCAAAGGTCAGTAGGCGGGCGCGCTACTGCCAGCCAAACCTGGGCGGGCCAGCGGCCGCGCGGCAATTTGCCCGAATTTTTTACCAGTGCTAGCTGATTGCGGCCGACCTTTGGCGATGTACACCCTACTCTCTGTCGGTCATTAGGTTATCTACTGATACGGCGGCCTTCTTATCTACCAATAATGTCTGCCTTCACTACTTTCCCGGCGGCACCAGCTTCGCCCTACGCGGCTGTTTTTATTGATTTTGAGAATGTGTATTACTTTCTCAAAAACCACTACCTCGACCCGCACGACCCGCACGACTATGCCCTCGACCTAGTGCGCGCGCTGCGCGATGCGCTGAAGCGCGAGCTGGGCCTCGACTCGCTGGTGCTCAATGCCTACGCCGACTTCGACAAGATTCCGACCGGCCCGCAGGGTCCGCTCTACCTCATGGGCGTGAGCACGCGCAACGTGCTGGGCACCGACCATAAAAACGCGGCCGATATGCAGCTCTGCATCGATGCGCTGGAGGTGCTATACACCCGGCCCGCCATCGGCACTTTCGTGCTGGTGGCCGGCGACCGCGACTACATTCCGGTGTTGCAGCACCTGCGGCGGCAGGCCCGGCAGGTAAAGGTGGTGGGCTTCCGCGAAAGCGTATCGGGCGACCTGCTGCAGATGCTGGGGCAAGAGCATTTTATTGATGCCCGCGCCCTGCTGCCCGCCGAGCGCTTGCAGGCGCTCGAAGACCACCGCGCGGCCCGCCTGCGCCAGGGGGAGGAGGTGCGCCGCCTGCGCGAGCAAGGGCTAGCGGGTGTGCAGCCGCCCGCCGCCCGGCAGGCGACCCAGGAGGTGGCTAGCCTACCCGCCGCCCAGGCTGAAGGTGGGGCTAGCCCCGCTGCGCCGGTCCCTTATCGCGCCAGTGCCCCAGCCCGGCCCGGCATGCTCGAGCAGCTGTTGCAGGAGCCGCCGGCCACGTTTGCGCCCATTCGGCGCATCACGCGCACGGACGAGCGCCGCGTACTAGAATTTCTTTTGCAGCAAGTGCAAAAATTTGGTAGCCAGCAGGCTACGCCTGAAATATGGGCCAGCCCTTTTCTGCGCCGCCTCACCGACGTGCTGCCCGAGCTGCCCGATTGGGAGCGCCGCCAGCTGCTCAACCAGCTGCGCGATGCCGGGGCGGTGCGCCTCGAAAAGCGCGAGGGTGAGCCGCACCCGTTCTCGGTTATCCTCGTCAACTACCAGCACCCCGACGTGCGCGAGCTCAACCCCGGCCCCGTCGAAGATAAGCCGATGGGCTAGCCGGCCACAAAAAAAGGGAGCGCCGTGGCGTTCCCTTTTTTGTGTTATGCAGCTACCTAGCGTCTAATTATTGCCGCCCGTGGGCGCTGGCGTGGTGGTTTTAGGACTCAGGCAGATGGTAGGTTTGGGCTTGGGGTCACACTTCTTGTCGTGGTCGAAGCACGAGGTGAGCGCGAAGCTGGTGAGCAAGGCTAGCAGTGGCAGGCGCAGGTAAGTAAAAAACTGGGGCATGAGGGGGAGGGTTTAAGGTAAAAAATGCGCGAAGGGCTAGTATGCGGCGGCCGGGCAGGCCGGGTTGCAACGGGCCCAAAAGTTACGCACCTTTTCTTGACTCCCAACGCGCTCAGCTTATTGGCTCAGCTCGAAGAGCGGGAGCGGCTGCACGCTGGCGTACTTGCCGCCCAGCTTTTGCAGCTCGGCGCCGTGCACTTGCAGGTAGGCGTTGTAGGCCTTGGCGGCGCGGTCGTAGTGGGCGCGGTAGCCCAGCACCTCGGCATCGGCCTGCTGAATATGCTCTACGTAGTCGCGCACGCGCTCGGAGGGCGCGTTGCCATCGGGGGCCGCGATGGGCAGCACGGTCTTCAATACCGAGTCCTGGGCCGCGTCGTAGCGGTCGATGAGGGCCGACGAAGCCATCGTGCGCCGGTCGTAGCGCTGCTTGGGCAGGCGGGCGCGGGCGGCGCGCAGGCTAGCCAGCTGGGCCTGGTTGGCACCGGGGTATTTGCTGAGGTCTTGCAGCAGCTCGCGCAGGTCGGCGAGTTTCTTATCATCGCTAGCCATCATGCGCGTCCAGTTCACGTCGGCCGAGTCGCGCAGGATGTCAAACTGAGCGCGCACGGCGGCCGGCGAGGCGGGGCTTTCGGCCGTAGCGGTGGCGGTGCTTTTGCTGGCGTCGGGCTTGCACATGGGCAGCACCGCGAGTACGAGGAGGCTAGCGAAGAGAAGTGATTTCATGAAAACCAAACGCATAACCCGGCGGTAATAATATGCCGCCGGAGCGGTCAAATTTAAACACCAGCGACGGCGTTAAGCCGTTGCAGCGCGAACTTTGTGATTCGCTTTTTTCGGCCAAGTCATTGGCGCGGCCCCGCGAGCTGCCACGTTCGCGCCACAGTTTTCTCATTCATGTCTGATTTAACGCCCCTTTCCCAGCTCGGTGAGTTTGGCCTCATCCGCCGCTTGCAGCGCGATATTACCCTTACCCAGCCCAGCACCGTGCTGGGCATCGGCGACGACGCGGCCATTCTGGCCCCGCCGGCCGGGCAGGAAGTCGTGGTTTCGACCGATATGCTGGTCGAGGGCGTGCACTTCGACTTGTCGTTTTCGCCCCTGCGCCACCTCGGCTACAAGGCCGTGGCCGTGAACGTGTCGGACGTGGCTGCCATGTTTGCTACGCCCACCCAGGTAGTAGTGGGCCTGAGCCTACCCAGTCGCTTCACCGTGGAGGCCGTCGAAGAATTATACGCTGGCATGCGGCTAGCCTGCGAAGCCTACGGCGTAGACCTAGTGGGCGGCGACACTACTGGTAGCCGGGGCGGCCTGGTTATCAGCGTCACGGCACTGGGGCTGGCCGAGGCCGGCCAGGCCGTGCGCCGCTCGGGCGGTAAGCCCACCGATATTCTGTGCGTGAGCGGCGACCTCGGCGGCGCCTACCTGGGCCTGCAAGTGCTGGAGCGCGAAAAGCAAGCCTTCCTGGCCGACCCCGACACCCAGCCCGAGCTCGAAAACTACAACTACGTGGTGCAGCGCCAGCTCAAGCCCGAGGCGCGCCTCGACGTGGTGCACGAGCTGCGCGAGCTGGGCGTGCACCCCACCGCCATGATTGACATCTCCGACGGGCTAGCCTCCGAGGTGCTGCACCTGTGCGCCGCCAGCGGCACCGGCGCCCGCGTCTTCAGCGAATACCTGCCCCTGGCCAACCCCACGCTCGAAGCCGCGGCCGAGTTTAACCTCGACCCCATCACGGCGGCCCTCAACGGCGGCGAGGACTACGAGCTGCTTTTCACCATCCCGGTCGCCGACCACGCCAAGATTAAAAACCACCCCGACATCACCGTCATCGGCCACCTCACCGAGCACAATGATGCGGTGAATTTGATAACGAAAGGTGGCCAGGCCGTGCCATTGCGGGCGCAGGGCTTCAATCACTTCTAGGGATAGTAGCTATAAAAAGAACGTCAGGCTGAGTGTATCGAAGCATCTCTACCGCGCCGCTAGGGTCGTTCGGTAGAGATGCTTCGATACACTCAGCCTGACGTTCTTTTTTGTCCGCGGCGGTTAGTCCTCGGGGTAGGGGATATACACGAAATTCGTGAACTCCTCATCGACCACGAAGAGGCAGCAAAACTCATCCGGGTTTTTCCAGGTGCCGATGAAATCTTCGATTTTCTCGGGGTCCACGATGCCTTGCTGGGCTAGTATTTCAAGGTAGCTAGCGAAGACGTGCCACTGCAAGTCCTGCTCGTCGGCGTTGATGAGCAGGCTGCCGAGCTGCACCGCCTGCCGGGCAAACACGAATACCGGATACTGCGAAATCTCGCGCTTGCGGATTTGGTAGGAGGCTTCCTTAATGGTGTCGGAGGCGGTGGCAAAATCCTTGGTAATCGTACCTAGGTACTTGCCGTTTAGCTCGGGGTCGTTGAAGTAGTCCATTTGTGTAGAGAAGTTTACCACCCAATAATGATAACTGTTTGACCTTCTTTGAATTGTTTCACAAAACAGGTGTCAAAATCAGTTTTGTGTTTCGCATCGATATAAGTCAACATGTGTGCAACTTGGCTTTGCTTAGTCAAGCATACATCATTAGTGAAGTCCGTGTAGAAAGTAGGTATCACTCCCTTTCGTTGATATGCAAGCTCAGCGTAGAAGTATACTTCCGCATCAAACTCCTCATCAGAAAAAACGAAATGTTTTTTGCGGATGTAGCTCTGAAAAAGAGAAAATAGCTCAGGCGATTCTTCTGCAAGAAGGAAATTGTTATCGTCTACTTCATGAGCAGTAATCCTGACTAGGCTAATATCGAGTCCCATTTTCCAAGTAAAAAGCTTACTTCAACTCCAGCAGCACCACATTCTCCACGTGGTGGGTGTGCGGGAACATATCCACCGGCTGCACACGGGTCACTTTATATACCTCGTCGAGCAATTCTAAATCCCGCGCCTGGGTGGCGGGGTTGCAGCTGATGTAGACGACGCGGGGGGCGCGCAGCTCCACGAGGCGCTTCACCACATCTTCGTGCATGCCGGCGCGGGGCGGGTCGGTGATGATGACGTCGGGGTGGCCGTGGTGGCTGGTGAAGGCCTCGGTAAGCATATCCTTCATATCGCCGGCGAAAAACTCGGTGTTGGTCAAGCCGTTGATTTCCGAGTTCACGCGGGCGTCGAGCACGGCCTGCTCCACGTACTCCACGCCGACGACCCTAGCGGCCTGGCGCGCCACGAAGTTGGCGATGGTGCCGGCGCCGGTGTAGAGGTCGTACACGAGGTCGGTAGGCTTGATTTCGGCAAACTCGCGGGCCACCTTGTAGAGGTTGTAGGCGCCGGCCGAGTTGGTTTGGTAAAACGACTTGGAGCCGATGCGGAAGCGCAGGCCTTCCATCTCCTCCTCGATGTAGGGCTTGCCCTTGTAGCACACCACTTCGAGGTCGTGGAAGGTCTCGTTGCCCTTGTCGTTGAGCACGTAGTTGAGCGAGGTAATCTGCGGAAACTTCGCGTACACCGCATCGAGCAGCGGCTCGATGGCCTGGTGCTGGCGGTAGCATTGCAGAATCACCATCGTTTCGCCGGTGCTCTCGGCGGTGCGGATGATGAGGTTGCGCAGCAGCCCGGTTTGCTTGATGATGTTGCCGAAACGCAGCATGTTCTCGCGGGCATAGTCGCGGATGAAGAGGCGGATTTCGTTGCTCGGCTCGGGCTGCAAGTGGCAGTGCTCCACGTCGATAATCTTGTCGAAGCGGCCCGGCGTGTGGAAGCCCAGCACCCGGCGGTCGTACTGCGCGGTTTCGTCCTTAATCTGCTCTTCGGTGAGCCAGCCCATGAAGCTGAACGTGTATTCGAGCTTGTTGCGGTAGTACTTGCGCTCGGGCGAGGCCAGGATGCGGCGTACTTCGGGAATCTCAACCTTGCCGATGCGCAGCATGGTGTCTTCTACCTGCTGGTGCTTGTAGTTGAGCTGGGCGTCGTAGCTGATGTGCTGCCACTTGCAGCCGCCGCAGGTACCAAAGTGCTGGCAAAACGGCTCGGTGCGCAGCTCGGAGTACTTGTGGTACTTGGTGGGCGTGGCCTCCATAAACCGCTTGTGGGCCTTGCTGATGCGCAAATCCACCACGTCGCCGGGGGCCACTTGGTTCACGAAAACGACGAGGTTATTTATTCGAACCAGGCATTTGCCTTCGGCCACCATATCCTGGATTTCGACGTTGAGGAGGGCTTCGGGCGGGATAGAGTTGGCGAGTTTGGTGGCTTTGCTGGGCATAATTTCTGACTAGGGAAAGACAAAGGTCGGGCCCCGGCCGGCTTGTCTGAACCACGGATTCGACGGATTTTTCGGATTACCCAGATTTTGTAGACGCAAAAAGGCCGCCCGACTGGGCGGCCTTTTCTGTGATTCGGACTGCTGACTGGCAGGGGCAGGCAAGGAATAATCGGCCTTAAAATCCGCCGAATCCGTGGTTCAGACTACTTCACCACTTCTACCCAGCCCTTGGTGGCGGTGCCATCGGGCAGCTTGAAGAGGTAGTAGTACACGCCGGCCGCGATGCCGGGGTCGGCGCCCCACACGGTGCTGGTGTTGTTGTAGTTGGTGGCGTTGTAGACCTCGCGTCCCCAGCGGTTGAACACGGCCAGCGAGTTGCCGGGGTAGAGCTGCACGTTGTCGATGATAAGCACGTCGTTCTGGCCGTCGCCGTTGGGCGTGATGATATTGTAGAACGCCGTTTTGTTGGCGAAGTCTACGCAGCTGGTGTTCGAGTTCGACTCGCGCGGCACGGCATCGGCCGAGAAGGCCACGATGCGGAAGCATTGGTTGAAACCCAGGCCGCTGCTGGCCTGCATGGTGTTGCTCACATCGGCCAGCAAGGTGCTAGCGCCGAAGTTGTTAATTAACTGGTAGCCACCGTTGTCGAGCTGCTGGTAGAGGCGGTAGCCGGCCACCGTGAAGCCCCGGTAGGCCGTCCAGGTGAGGTGCGTCGAGCCCTGGTTGCGGCCGCCGGGGCCGGGCGTGGCCAGGGCCTTCAGCAGCACGGTGGTGTGCGAGACGGGCGCCGTGAGCACGTCGCCGCAGCCGTTGGTGAGGGCTAGCGAATACTCGTAGGCCGTTTGGGCGGCGTTGGCGGTGGCATCGACGAAGGCGGTGGCGGTGGCCGCCACCGTGCCCACCTGCGCGAAGGTGCCGGTGCTGCCCGCGTCGCGGCGCAGCACGCGCACGGGGTTGGGCGTGTTGGCGGGGCTAGCCACGGCGAAGGTGAGCGTTACCTTGGTATTGTCGGTAGCTACCACCGAGGCTAGCGTGAGCTGCGGGGCCTGGGCATTGTCGGGCACTACCGTAATAGCCACCGGCGCGCCGGCGCAGCCATACTGCGAGGTTTCGGTCACGCTCACGGTAGCGTTGGCAGTGGCGCCGGCCGGGAAGCTCACCGTGATAGTAGCCGAGCCCTGGCCGCTGGCGATGGTGCCGCCCGTCACGGTCCACTGGAAAGTGGAGGTGGCCACCGCGTTCACCACGGTGTAGGTGAGGCTGAGCGCGGCCGGGCACACGAAGCGCGGCCCGCTAATGGTGAGCGCGCCGGGCCGCGGGTCTACCGTAAACTGCTTGGTATACAGCGGGCCGGCGCAGCCGCCGGCGTTGGTTTCGCGGGCGGTGAGGGTGTAAGTGCCCACGGCCGTGCTGGCCGGGATGGTTACGGTGCCATTAACGTTGGCGATGACTGCGCCATTGAGCTGAAACACGTAGGTCGAGCCGCTGGCGCCGGGCAGGGTGTAGGTCTGCGGGCCGCTGTTTACGCAAAAGCGGGCCGGCCCCTGGATGGTGAGCGTGGTCAGCGGCGAGGGCTTCACGGTGATGTAGAGTGTATCGCTCACGCCCCGGCAGATGCCGCCGGCCGGGTTGCTAGTTTCCGTCACCACAAGCTTGGCTAGCCCCGCCGTAGTAAAGCGAATACTGGTAGTATTCAAGTTATTAACCAGCGTGCCCTGGGCCGTGCCGGAGAGCTGCCACGAGTACGACGAGCCGTTGGCCAGCAGCGTTTGGTAGAAGTAGGGGCCATCGGCCTGGCACACGCTGGTGGGGCCGGTGGGCTTGGCCGTTTGCAGCTGCTGGTTGATGATGACGGGCAGCGTGAAGGCATCGGACTGGCAGCCCACGGCGTTGGTTGCCACGGCGCGCACGGCGCCCGCGCCGGCCGTGCCCCAGTTCACGGTAATGTTGGCCGAGCCCTGGCCGCTGGCGATGGTGCCGCCCGTTACGGTCCACTGGTAGGCGGTAGCACGCGGATTTTTAATCGAATACGCAATGCCCGTGACGGTGGGGCACACCGAGCGCGGCCCGCTGATAGTATCGGCCGCCGGGCGCGGGTTAATGGTAATCAGCACCGAGTCTTTGCTGGAGCACCCTAGCGCGGTGGTGGCCAGCACCACGTACTGCTGCACGAGGGGCGCGCTGGTCGCGTTCACGCCCGTGAGCACGGGCTGGGCCGCGGTGGCGCTGCTGAGGTTGGTGGCGGGCGTCCACTGGTAGGTGTAGCCGGGTAGGGCGGCCGACCCTAGCGTGATGGTGCTGCGGTCGCACACGGCCTGGGCCGGGCCGGCGGCGGCCGTGGCGCCGGGGTTCACGGTTACGGCCACGGTGCCGGTGCCCACGCAGCCGGTGGCCGTGTTGGTTACGGTCAGCGTGTAGGTCGTCGTAATGGGCGCGCCGGTGGTATTGGTCAGCGTCAGCGTGGGGTTGGGGGCGGTGCTGCTGCCGAGGCCGGTGCTGGGGCTCCAGCTGTAAGTATAGCCCGCCACCGGCGCCGCACCGAGCGTGATGGGTACGCCCGTGCAGGTGGTGCGGGTGGGCAGGCCTACGTTGGCCACGGGTAGCGGCAGCACCGTTACTGTTGCTTGCTGGCTGGCCGTGCAGCCGAGGACCATTGCGCCGCTTGTAATGGTATAGGTAGTGGTGGCGGTGGGCGTCACGGTGAACGGTCCGGCGCCGGTCTGGGTAGTGCCGCTGCCATCGGTGAGGGTGTAGGGGGCCGTGCCGCCGGCCACGGCCAGGGATACGCTGCCGCCCTGGCAGGTGCTCAGGGTACCGGTCACGGTGAGCGCGCCGGCCGGGGCCACGGTTACCGACTGCGCTACCGAGTCGGTAAGGCAGCCGTAGCTTGAAACGCCTTTCGCCACGAGGGTGCCGGTGCCGGCCTTGGTCCAGTTTACCTGCACCGTGCTGCCGGTGTTGCTTCCCACAAAAGTGCCGCCCACCACGCGCCAGCGCACGACGGGCGCCGTACCGCCGGTAGCCCGGTACGTGCTCACGGTGTTGAGGTTACACACCACTGCGTCGCCGCTGATGGCGGTGGGCCCGAGGGTCGCGTCACGGTAATGCGCAGTACGTCGGCCACGAGCTTGCCGCCGCAGGCCAGGTCTTTGGCCGTGAAGGCCACGTCGTAGGGCGTGGCGCGGGCCTCGCCGCAGGCCGAGTTATACACAAACGTGCCCGTGACCCGCCCGCCCGTGCCGGTGGCCGTAGCCGTGCCAGTAGGGTTGCCGGCCGTTACGGTGCCGGGGTTGCCATTGAAAGCGGCATTAAAGCCGCCTGCCCCATCGAGCAGCACGCTGTTGAGCGTGAGCGTGAGCACGTGGCCGTTGGCCTGGGTTACGGTCAGCGGAATACTGAGCGAGCTGCCTTCCTCGATGGTGTAGCTGCGCGGCGTGGCAGTAGCCAGCGGCAGCACCGGCGCGGCAGTGGCCGGGCAGTCGCCCACCAGTAGCTGCAAGTCGCGCCGGGTAGTGCCAATAAGTACCTCGCGGCCGTTGATGGTGCGGTACTCGCTCACATCCACGGCCACCACGTATTTGTAGCCGGCTGTGCCCGTGGCGGCCCGGTACTTGGCGGTGCCGGTGCTGGCATTGAGGCTAGCGTAGTTGCCGGGCGTGGTGCCGAAGGGCGTGGTGGGCGAGTAGCCCGCGCCGCCATAATAGGGTACCGTGGGCACATTGGGCGCGCCGCCCGACAGCGGGAAAGTGCCTGGCGGCACGCCATTGCCGCCCGCATTGGTGCCGTAGGGGCTGCCGAAGGCGTACACCAGGCGGTCGCCATCGGGGTCCACGGCGTTGTTGAGCAGGATGGTGGTATCGCCCTGGCACACCACGGCCACGGCCGTATCCGAAAAGATGGGCGAGCGATTGGGCAGTAGCGGCGGCGAGAGCTGGCTGTAGAGAATCAGCGACTCGTTGTTGCCGGCCGTGTTCAGGTTCTTCACGTCCACGTTGCGGGCGCTGCGCGTGAAGAGCGCGTAGTAGCCCTGGGCATTTACCGGCAGGTTGACAATGGCCGTAAACTTCTGGAGTTTAAACGTCTGCGTGACGCCCGTGGCCGGACAGCCCGAGGCGGTGCTCGGGTTCAGATTGGGCGAGATTGTGTAGGAAGTAATATCCATAAACCCCGCCAGGTTGCCGCCGGCCGGGGCCGTGGCGCCCGAGCCACTCAGGATATTCACGCCCTGCACCAGGTTAATTTTGGCGCCCGTCGCCAGGTCATAGATGCCCACCGGCGCATCGGTATTGGGGGCCGCCGCGCCGGTGTTGGTGTTATCGTAAATCGTGATGGTGAGCTGGTAGCGCAGCGGCGCGGCGCTCGGGCCGTTGGCGTCGAGGTAGCGGTAGGTCATTTCGCCGCCCAGCAGGTGGGTAGCCAGCGCCGGGCGCGCCCCCCCAGCGCCAGAAGCAGAAGGACCAGCCGGGGCAGCACCCCCAGCCGACGAAGTAGAGTTGGCAGCATAGATAAAAGCAGGAAGTGAAAGCAGAAAAAGTAGGCTAGCCCCGCCCCGCCGGGCCAGTCTGGTTGAGGCGCCGGCTACTGGCGTACCACGCGGCGCAGGGCCGTCTGGCCCTGCGCGTCGGTGAGGCGCAGCAGGTAGAGGCCGGCCGGCAGGGCGCTCAGGTCGAGGCTAGCCGGGGCGGCTGTGCCCAGGCGTAGCGGCTGGCTAAGTAGCGTCGCGCCTAGCACGTTAGTTACTTGCACGGTGTAGAAGCCAGTGGCGCCGGCTGCGCTCACCTGCACCTGTACCAGGCCGTTGGCAGTAGGGTTGGGGCTCACCGTGAGGGCAGGCAGGGCCTGGCTTTCGCGGGTGGCTAGGGGGGTGGCTACGTTCACAGGGTAGTCTTCTACCTCAGCCTCGCCCTGGTTGGTGAGGCAGGGGTTGGGGGTGTTGTTGTTCTGGGTCACAACTACGCGCAGGCGGGTGGTACCCACGCCGCTCGGAATGGCGGCAGCCACCGCCGCGGTAGCCGCCGCGGTAATGCCATTGTACACCAGCTCGCCGCCCGTGCCGGTGGTATTCGCAAACACGCCATCGCGGTTATAATCGACCCAGATGGTGGTGCGGTGCGCCTTATTGAGGTTGGTCGTCACGCTGATAGTTTGGGTGGTGCCCCCAGTCAGTGCCACGCTTTGCCCGCTAAAGAAAGTGTAGCCGCCCGCCGAATTGCCCGAAGTGTTGCTGAACGCTGCCCCGCCGCTGGCCCCCGCGCTCACGCTCACGTTGGTAACCCAGAGCGAGCTGGCCGCGCCCGTGGCATAGCCACCGCTCGCTGCGCAATAGGCCAGGCAAGGCACCTGAATGAGCAGGTAATTGGGCTGCGTGAGCGTGTTGCTGCCGTAGGCATTGGTGGCGCGCAGCGTTACCGAGTAGTAGCCGGCCGTGCTGAAGGCTACCTGCGGATTTGGCGAGCTAGCCGAGGTGCCGTTCACAAACGTAACGCCCGCGCTCGGGCTAAAGCTCCACTGCCAGGCGGTGGGGCCATTAGTACTCTGGTCGGTAAAGGTATAGGTATTGGCCGGCGAAGTGCAGGCCCCGGCCACGTAGGTCGAGGTAAAGGCGGCCGTTGGCGGGTTGGTATTGGGCACCACCGTCACGGTATAGTCCTCTACCTGGCCCGAAGTAGGCGCCGCGCAGGGCTGCGGAAACGTGCCGCTGGCATCGGCCACCAGGCGCAGGCGCAGCGGCTGGTTGAGCATAGCCGTAGCGGGCACCGTAAAGCCGAGGGTGGGGCTGGTGGTAATCAGGGCCTCGGCCAGCTTCTCAGTGGCGCTGAAGGTGCCGTCGTTGTTGAGGTCGAGCCAGGCGCGCACATCGTGGGTGCGGGTGCCGCCGGTGTTGATAATCAGCGAATAAGGCGCCCCTGCGCTGAGCGTAGTGCGCTGCCCGCAGGTAAAATCCTGGTAGCCCGCGCTGCCGTCGGCCGAGGTATTGTCGATGGTGCCCAGCCGTACCCGCACGATGCCGTAGTTGCAGCAGTAGCCGGTGGCCGGCAGGCCGGGGCAGGCGGTGGCCGCCAGGGGCACCACCGGGTTGTAGGTAATGGCCGTGGGGGCGCTGGTGCTGCTGCCGGCCGCGTTGGCAGCGGTCAGGGTCACCTGGTAGGTGCCGGCGGCGGCGTAGGTATGCCGCGGGTTTTGCTGGGTGCTGGTGCTGCCATCGCCAAAATTCCAGCTCCAGCTGGTGGGCACGTTGGTGCTCTGGTCGGTAAACTGCACCTGGCCCGAGCAGGTAGTGGTAGCATCCTGGGTGAAGGCTGCTGCGGGCTTGTTTACGTTGGCCGCCAGTATCACGCTATAGTCTTCATCCTGCGAGTATTGCGGCGTCGAGCAGGCCGTGGGCACGGCCGCGTTGGCGTAGTCGGAGGCCACGCGCAGGCGCAGCGGCACGCCCAGCGTAGCCGTGGCGGGCGGCGTGACGGTGCCCGTGTGCAGCAGCTTATTATCCGAGCTAAAGGCTAGTTCATCGGTGCCAAAGGTGCCGTCGTTGTTGTAGTCTATCCACACCCGCACGTTTTCGGCGGCCACGGTGCCGTTTTTAATGCTGATGGCGGTGGGCGTGCTCACCGTCAGGCTGGTGCTCACGGCCCCGGTAGTGGCGCAGCTATAGTCTTTATAACCATCGATATAGCCGGGCGTGGTGTTGTTAATACTGCCCAGCGTCACGTTATAAATGCCCATATTATAGGCCGAAGCCAGCGCATTGCTGGCCTTGCCGGGCGTGCAGACGGCGGCCCCGGGGCACTGCGCCCGGCCCAGCGCCGGCAGCAGCAATAAGCTCAGCCCGGCCAGCTGGCTAACCCACGAACGTAGAGGTGGAAACATGCACTAAAGTGAAGGGCGATGAATGAAGAACTGAGGAAGGCCGCCAGGGCAGAAACAACCCCCGTAGCTAAGGCCTAAAAGTAAGGCCAAGCGAGCCGGAGTTCCACTGAAAATCGACTAATCAACGCCTGGGCTGGAAATTTGCCTGTCTCGCACCGGCCGGGCTGGCCCCGGCCGTAGGTTTGCATTTCGGGGGCTAGCCGCCGAATAAGGTTTCTTTATCTTTAGCGCATGACAACAAGCGTAGTTCTGATTACGGGTGGCACCTCGGGCATTGGCCGGGCCTGCGCCCTGGAGTTTGGCCGGGCCGGCGCCCGCGTGGTAATTACCGGCCGCGACGCGGCCAGGCTGGCCGCCACCGCCGCCGAGCTCACGGCCGCCGGCATTCAGCACCGCACGGTGCAGGGCGACGTGGGCGTGCTGGCCGATGCCAACCGCGCCGTGGCCGACACCATCGCCGCCTTTGGCCGCCTCGACGTACTCATGAACAATGCCGGCCTGAGCATGCGGGCCAGGTTTGCCGACGTAGACGTGCAAGTGCTGGAGCAGCTCATGCAAACCAATTTTTTCGGCACCGTGTACACCACCAAGGCCGCGCTGCCTTACCTGCTCGAAAGCAAGGGTACCATCGTGGGCATCAGCAGCATTGCCGGCTACCGCGGGCTGCCAGGCCGCACCGGCTACTCGGCCTCCAAGTTTGCCATGAACGGCTTTCTCGAAGCCCTGCGCACTGAGCTGCTGCCCCAGGGCGTGAACGTGCTCACGGCCGCGCCCGGCTTCACGGCCTCCAACATCCGCCACACTGCCCTGCTCGCCAACGGCCAGCCCCAGCACGACACCCCGCGCGACGAGGGCAAGATGATGACCTCTGAGGAAGTAGCCCAGCACCTGCGCCGGGCCGTGGCGCAGCGCCAGCGCACCCTCGTGCTCACGGGTCAGGGCAAACTGACCGTTTTTTTGAATAAATGGCTACCGGGCCTGACCGACAAGCTGGTACTAAATAATTTTCGCAAGGAGGAAGGCGATTTCTAAGCCTAGGGTTTCCGCTGCTCATCCGGCGTTCATAGGTTTGCTGAGTGCTTTACCGGTTCTTTTCGCCCGCTTTGGGCGCGAGGAGCCGGTTTTTTAAGTCATATAGTACCCGTTTGATGAAACAGCTAGTCACTTTTGCGGCGCTCGGCGCCGCCCTCATTCTCCCCCTGCTAGCCACCGCCCAGGTCAATCCGTCGCCCGGCCAGCAGCCCACCCAAACCCAGGCCGAGCAGGCTACCCAAAAGCCCCAAGACCCGCCGGCGCCCAACTTCTTTCTCAAAGACGGCAAGCTGCCGCTGAGCGCCGATGCCAGCCGCTACATCAAATTCACGCTGCTCAACCAAGTGTGGATGCGCTACAACGAAAGCAACCCCGGCACCACCGTGGGCGGCTACAACGTGCCCAATACCTACGACATCGGCATCCGGCGCTTCCGCATCCAGTTCTACGGCCAGCTCACCGACCGCGTGTTTATCTACTCGCAAATTGGCATCAACAACCTCAGCTACAATGCCGACCGCAAGAGTGGCGGCACGCCGGGGGCTAGCCAGGGCGGCACGGGCGGCTTTTTCCTGCACGACGCCGTGGCCGAATACGCCATTGTGAAGAACAGGCTGTCCTTCGGTGCCGGCCTGGGCGCCTGGAATGGGCTGGCCCGCTACGCCTCGTCGTCGGCCGGCGCCATTATGGGCCTCGACCTGCCCACCCTCGAAGAAACCACCAACGACGTGAACGACCAGTTTGGCCGCAAGCTCAGCGTGTATGCCAAGGGCAAGCTCGGCAAGCTCGACTACCGCGTGGCCGTTTCTAACCCGCTGCTCTACCAGAAAGCCGCCGGCTACGTGGCCACGCCGGGCGCCAATGCCCAGTTTTCGAGCACGCCGCCCAAGCCGCAGTACCAGGGTTATTTCTCCTATCAGTTTAAGGACCAGGAAAGCAACCTCACCCCCTACACCGCCGGCACGTACTTCGGTAAGAAGGCCGTATTCAACATTGGCGCGGGCTTTATTGTGCAGCCCGAGGCCATGTGGTACACCCAGGGCAGCCCCACCAACGTGCAAACCAAGGCCATGCAGCAGTACGCCGTCGATGTATTCTACGACGCGCCGCTGAGTGCCGCGCCCGACGCGCCGAGCGTGAGCTTTTACGCCGCCGGCCTGCACCTCGACTACGGCCCCGGCTACCTGCGCAACAACGCGCCCATGAACCCCGGCACCGGCTCCAGCCTCACGAGCACCACCGTGGGCGGCTTCGGCAACGCGTTTCCGGAGTACGGCACCGGCAATGCTATCTACTCGCAGCTAGGCTACAAATTCAAGGATAACCTGGTAGGCACCACCACCTTTATGCCCTACGTGGCCTACCAGCACGCAAGCTACGCCCGCTTGGCCGACGACGTGAATTTCTACGACGCGGGCCTCAACTGGCTCATTTCGGGCCACACCTCCAAGTTCACGCTCGCCTACCAGAACCGGCCCTACTACATCACCAACGCCGCCGGCGAAAACGTGGTGGACTCGCGCCGCAGCGCCGTCATCCTGCAATACCAGGTGTATTTCAACTAGCAGGGGCTAATCAACACGCTGTTTTTAAAGAGTTTATTTAAAGTCACGTCCGGCCAGCGCGGGACGTGCTTTTTTATGCTACGTGTATCCCCGCTAGGGGTGCCACCAGGCGCTATTCAACCACCAGGGCGTCGGTGGCGCGCACGTAGGCCACCCGGTCTTGCCAGCGCACGCGCAGCCAGATGTCGTCGTGGCCCAGCACCGGCAGGCGGTCGCCGGGCGCGGCGGTGCTCAGCCAGGTAGCCCCGGCGCCGGGGCCAGCCATCAGGGCCGCGCCGGCCCGCGTGACCACGCCCACCGGCGCGGGGCGCAGCAGCAGCAGGTAGGCCCCGGTGCCGAGCAGGTAGGCCCCGTAGGCTAGCCAGGCGCCCGGCCGGGCGCGCTGCCGCCGCAGCAGCAGCACTACCGCCAGCAGTACGGCCCCGCTCAGCAGCCCTTGCAGGCCGGGGTAGTAGTAGCGCTGCGCTTGCACCCGCAGCTCCTGCTGCCAGGTGGTGGGGTAGCCTACCAGGCGCTGCCGCTGCGCCAAGCCAGCCAGCTGCTGCCAGGTGCTGAGGCGGGGCTGCCGGGCCTGTACCAGGTTGAGATACAACATTTCGGCGGCGTAGTGGCCGAGCTGGTGCTGGGTGTAGGCCATGCGCAGCAGCACGCGCGGCGATACCTGCTGCCGCCGCCATATCTGGGTGCGGTAGTGCGGCGCAGCGGCAGCGTACTGGCCCTGGGCAAACAGCAAATCGGCCTGCGCGAGGTTGCCGGCGGTCTGCGCAGGTGCTTTATTCGAAAAATTTATTTGCTCGCAGGCCGTAGCCAACGCCCACAAAGGCAACTGGATAAGCACGCGCCACCGGCCCGCAAGGGGCATAGCAGCAGTTTCTTTTTGCGCCGGGGTTGTCAGATTCAAAATGTCGCCGTACTTTTGCACCCACAAAAACGGTCATGCACCGCGATTGTAACGCAAAGATATTGGTTCTGTAGCTCAGCTGGTAGAGCAGTACACTTTTAATGTACGGGTCCTGGGTTCGAATCCCAGCGGAGCCACACCTAAGCGCCCTCGCCCTCAAGGCGGGGGTTTTTTATTGGCGGCAGCTACTTTTTGCATAAGTACCCCCTGGCCCGGAGCGCGGAGCGGTTGCAGCTAAAAGGGGCCGCTACGCAACTGCCGCCAGCAAGTAAGCAAAGCCAGCTGCGTGCAACGATGCTCCAGTCTATACCCGACGTGCTGCTGAGTCCGGGCGAGCAAATTTTTTTAAAATAGGGATTTTCACAAGGGGCTCGGCTGAAAAAGCTAGGCATCCATTTTTCTCTGTGAAATTTTGAAAAAATCGCGCACTTTTTCAAGCAGCGGCCCTGAACCGGCTTCCCCGGCACCGTATTCAGATGAGGGACTTTTAAGCGGAGTGATGGAGCGAGCCCGCAAACCTATTCGCGCCGAGCAAGCCGGCCGCAGGCCGCACCCCGGCATCGGTGCTACCTACCGCCCCCAGCGGCGGCCTAGCACTAGCAGTACCTGGTAATTGAAAGCGTGCTGTGCCGGCTAGGCTGGTGGCAGGCTCTGGCAAGGAACTTCTTGTCAATTACGTATTTATCCACTGGTAAAATCAGTAGTTTTAACTAGATAGTAAGCCGGGTGAGCAGCAAATTTGTAGGACCTACCTCTTTTCTGCCAACTGCTATGAACTACAATCCAGCCTTTGGGCCTGCTGCCCAAACCCGCGAACAACGTGCCCGGGTGCTCCAGCAAATGCAGGCTACTTTCCCTCGCCTGAAAACCAAGGCCTCGGCCTACGCCCGGCAGCTCTACGAGCGCTACGTAGCTGGTGAGCTAAGCTGGCTGCAAGTGCGCCAGGCCCTCGATATTGCCGCCCAGTAGTCTGCACTACTGATAAAAATCGGCAGCCAGGCGGCTCGCCGGGTAAGACTGCCTGCCCGCAGGTTGCGCACCAAGCGCATAGTCAAGGCCCTGCCATGCGCCGCAGCCCACTAAAAAGCCCCGCCATTCGGCGAGGCTTTTCAGCTCTGGTTTGGAAAAGGAAAATGTTGGAAAGGGTGGTGCCCAGGAAGGTGGGAGTGCGTACAAAGGAAGGGAGATAAACCCCCTGCTAAAAGGAAAAAGCGAGTAGAATTGTGACATTGTATATTTTGGATTAAATGAGAAAAACATAATCTACTAAAAAATAAAGTCAATAAACTGTCTTTGCTTTTTTTGATACAGCGGCCAGCTATTACCTATCAGCAACTTAGGATAATTCACTGATACTCTTTAATTGTTTCAACTGTGACTTTCGGATTTTTCAGCGGGCAGTAAATTTTCAGCGCTTCGTCAACTCTGCTACTGCGTGCTCGGGTCGCCCACCGCCTGGCTACTTGCGCCTGTCCGCAACCCGAGGGCCGGCTACCTGCGTAAAACACCGAATGGAGCAAAAACCAATGTGCCCGCCGCATTTATCGTTGCCCGGTACCCAGCTGCTTGATGCTGATGAACTGGCGCCGGTAGAGTTGATTTTTGTGCAACACTTAGGCTTGGTGCCCAGGCAAATGGTGGCTCCTAGCCGGCCCGGTACGTTGCCCGTAGCCGAGCGCAAGTGGCTAGGCGCAGACTTCTCGCACGTCATAGTCTCCCAGGAACGGTCGGGGCCAAACCAGGGGCGCCACCAGTAAGTAGCCAAAAATTACGAGCTGCCAGCCCGGTTAAGTTGTTTGTGCTGGCTGGCGGAAAGGGGAAGACGGGGAGTAAAGTGTGGGTAGGATAGTAGCCGTGGCCCCAACTAGTTGCTTAAGCAACCAGCCTCCTGGCTAGACCTGTTACCAGAAAAAAGGACCTTGTACTGGTAGCAGGCCAGGGCTGGCCTGCCCGGCTGCTACCTTTGCCGGCCGATTGCGGCGCTGCCCCGCATCCTGCCCTATGCTGAAAAACGACCTCCTCCTGCGCGCCGCCAAGGGCGAAACTACCGAACGCACTCCCGTCTGGCTAATGCGCCAGGCTGGCCGCATCCTGCCCGAGTATCGCGCCCTGCGTGGCCGCCTTTCCGGTTTCAAAGAGCTGGTCGAAACCCCGGCCCTGGCGGCCGAGGTGACCATTCAGCCCGTCGATGCGCTCGATGTAGATGCCGCTATTATTTTCTCCGACATCCTGGTGGTGCCCGAGGCGATGGGCCTCACCTATGAGATGATTGAGGCCAAAGGCCCTCTCTTTCCAGAGGTGGTGAAAAGCGCCGCCGATATTGAGAAGCTGCGCGTGGCCGACCCCGAAGAGCACCTGGGCTACGTGCTCGAAGCTCTGCGCATCACCAAAAAAGCGCTGAACGGCCGGGTGCCGCTCATCGGTTTTGCGGGGGCACCCTGGACCATTCTGGCCTACATGGTGGAGGGCCACGGCTCCAAAACCTTCAGCAAAGCCCGCCGGATGCTGTATCAGGAACCCGCGTTAGCCCACCAACTGCTGGAAAAAATTACGGTCACGACCATTGCCTACCTGCAAGCGCAGGTGGCGGCCGGGGCCGACATCGTGCAGATTTTTGACTCGTGGGCCGGCATCCTGCCGCCCGCCCACTACGCCGAGTTTTCAACCCGCTACATCAACCGCATCAGCGCGGCGCTGGCACCGCTGGTGCCCGTCACGGTGTTTGCTAAGGGCGCGTGGTGGGCCGTGGAAGATTTCGCCCATTCGCCCGCCCGCACTATCGGGCTCGACTGGAACCAGTCACCGCGCCTGGTGCGCCAGCAGGCCCCCGGTAAAACCCTGCAAGGCAACCTCGACCCCTGCGCCCTCTACGGCACCCCCAGCCAAGTAAAAGCCGCCACCGAAGTCATGCTGGCCGAGTTCGTCGGTGGCCCGCACATCGCCAACCTCGGCCACGGCGTGTACCCGGATACTAATCCGGATAATGTAAAGATATTCGTGGAGACGGTGAAGGCGTGGCGGGGGTAAACCGAACCCCACTACTCTCTTGCACAAAACCTGCTTTTCTGAAATGCTCCCTCTCAAGCCCGAGCTAGGCCTAGGATTCTACGTGGTGTCAGTGGTGGTGTCCGGCCTGCTGTTTTTCGGGTGGCGGCGGCTGTTCCGGCGCGTGTTTCGGGCCGAGGCAGGCGTAGTGGTGGCTACGGCGATGGCCGCCATCATAACCACGCCGATGGTGCTGCTAGCCTTACTATGGGTACTTACACTGCTCAAAAAGTAATGGCGGGGCAGTGGCTTTCGCACTGAGTTAAAGGAGGAAAAGGAAGTTTTACAGGGTGTTACTGTAATCCGCGAGACTCCTTTTCCCTCCTTTAGCTCGGTGCGAAAAATCTTTACAGCCCGGCCGCCTCCGCCTCGGCCAGTAGCAGGCGCTTCTCGATGGGCACCACGCCCACCTGCTCGCACACTAGGCCGCCGCCGAGGTTGGCCAGCGCGGCGGTGAAGGCGGCCGGCTGCTGCAGCGCCACGCAGCAGGCCGCGATGCTGATAACCGTATCGCCGGCGCCCGACACGTCGGAGATGGTGCGCAAATGGGCCGGTAGGTAGGTTTTTGCGTTGTTTTGCTGGGCAAAGACGCCGTGCTCGGAGAGCGTCACCAGCACGATTTCGGGGGCTAGCACCTCGCGCAGGCGCGCCACGGCGGCTTCAAAGCCCGGCCGGTCGGCATCGGGGGTGCCAAATTCCAGCTTCAGGCCCTCGCGCAGCTCTTTCAGGTTGGGCTTGAAGAGCGTGCAGTGGCGGTAGGCCAGGAAGTTCTTTTTCTTGGGGTCAACGACCGTGGGCACGCCGCGCTCGCGGGCGCGGGCAATGCACTGGGCAATAATGGCTTCTGATAAAACGCCCTTGTCGTAATCCTCAAAAATAACCACGTCGGCGCGGGGCAGCAGGTCGTCGTAGGCGGCGAGCAGCTGGCTAGCCTCCTCGGCATTGAGGTTGGTTTCGACCTCCGAGTCGATGCGCACGAGTTGCTGGCCGTGGGCCAGAATGCGCTGCTTGAAGGTGGTGGGCCGGTGCGCGCTGCGGATAATACCGTCGGCGGGCAGGTGGTGCGTGTGCAGCAGTTGCAGCAGTTGGTCGCCGCCTTGGTCGGCACCCACCACGGCGCACAGCAGCGGTGTGGCCCCGAGCGCCTGCACATTCAGGGCCACGTTGGCGGCCCCGCCGAGGCGGTTTTCGGTGCGGTCGACGTTGACTACCGGCACCGGCGCCTCGGGCGAGAGCCGGCTGGCACGGCCCCACACGTAGGCATCGACCATCACATCGCCGACAATAAGGACTTGGAGGTTATTGAAATCAGCGAAGAGCTTGGCTAGGGGGGTAGGGGCAGGCATGGGGCAAAATTAGGCCTGAACTACAGTGAGCAGTGAATAATGAGCAGTGAGCAAGTATTACCGAAGCTCACTACTCATTATTCACTGCTCACTGCCAATTATTTATCACCCCTCGGCGCGCAATACCGCCAGCGGCGGCTGGCCTAGCACCGAGCGGCTATTGAGCCCGCCGATGAGCGCCGTGAGGCCGGCCACCAGCGCCACCAACACCGGCAGCGGCCATAAGGCACTGAGCGCAAACGGCGTTTCGAACACCCACACGGCCAGCGCCCAGGCGGCTACGCTAGCTAGCAGCACGCCCGCAAAGGCCGCCAGCGAGCCCAGCAGGGCATACTCCAGCAGCGTAATGCGCAGAATCTGGCTCCGGCTAGCCCCCAAAGTGCGCAGCAGCACGCTCTCGCGGGTGCGCTGGTAGCGGCTGATGAGCACCGAGCTAGCCAGCACCAGCAGCCCGGTGAGGATGCTGAAGCCCGCCATGAAGCGAATGACAAAGGAGATTTTGGTCAAAATCTCGTCCACCGTTTGCAGAATCAGCCCCAGGTCGATGGCCGACACGTTGGGGAAGTCGCGCACCAAGGCGCGCTGCGCGGCGGCCAGCACCGCGTTGCTAGGCGTGCGGGTGAGGATGACGTGGAACTGCGGCGCAGCTTCGAGCACGCCGGTGGGAAAAACGACCAGAAAATTCGTTTGCACCCGGCCCCAATCGACCTCGCGGGTGCCGCCCACTACTACATCGATGGGCGCGCCCTGCACGTTGAAACTTAGCGTGTCGCCGAGCTTGAGCTTGACGCGCTCGAAGTAATTGGCATCAACCGACACGCGGGGCAGACCGCCGGCCTTGGCCGGCTGGGGTGGCGTGCCAGCCGTGAGCTTCTCAGTTTTGCTGAGCGTGTCGCGGTAGGTCACGCGGTACTCACGCGTCAGCGCCCAGGGTGGAATCCCGTTGGCGGTGTCCTTTTTGAGCTGCGTCACGGTTTTGCCATTGATGGCCGCCAGGCGCATCGTCACGATGGGCACGCGCTGGATAATGGGCAGCTTTTGGGCGTTGAGCAGTTGCTCGACGCCTTTCTCCTGCTCGGTTTGAATATCAAACAGCACCAGATTAGGCTGATTACCGGCGCTTGACAGCTGCACCCGGCCCAGCAGCACGGCCTGCACCAAATAAAGCGTCGCCAGCAAAAACGTGCCCAGCCCCAGCGAAAGAATGAGCGTAACGGTTTGATTTTGGGGCCGGAATAGATTGGCTAGCCCCTGCCGGCCCACGTAGCTCCAGCCAGTAGGGAAGAAGCGCCGCAAGGCCCAGCGCAGCCCCAGGCCCAGCGCCGCCAGCGCGCCCAGGGCCAGCAGCAGCCCGGCCGCAAAGCCCAGCGCCAGCTTCCAATCGCGGGTTTGGTAATACGAAAAGCCCAGCACAAAGGCCCCGATGCCCGCTAGCACCAGCCCGCGCAGCGGGTCGGGCGTGGCGGTATCTTCCTCCAGCGAGGCGCGCAGCACCCGCAACGGCGACACCCGCCGGATACTCAGCAGCGGCAGCAGCGCAAAGAGCACGGCCATCGCTAGCCCCGTCAGCAGCCCCAGGCCCACCGAAGCCGGCGACACGGCCACCGCCACATCAACGGGCAGAAAATTGCCGAGCACCTTAGGCAGCAGCAGTTGCACCACCGCGCCCAGCCCGGCCCCGATAGCCGCGCCCAGCAGGCCCAGCCCCGACGTTTGAATAAGGTAAATGAGCAGCGCCTGCCGCCCGCTAGCCCCCAGGCAGCGCAGCACGGCCACGCTAGCCAGCTTTTCTTTCACGTACAAACTCACGGCGCTGGCCACGCCCACGCTGCCTAGTAGCAAGGCCACGAAGGCCACGAGGCTCAGAAAGCGCGTAAGGTCGCGAAACGAGCGGCCGGTGGCCTGCTGGCGGCTCGCCACGGTATCGGTGTCGATGCCGGTCTGGTCGAAGCGCGTTTGCAGGGGCTTGATGGCGGCGGCCACATCGGCGGTGGGCGCAAACTGGTAGTAAGTGCGGTACTGCACCCGGCTGCCGCGCTGCACGAGGCCGGTTTTATTCAGCAAACTAATGGGAATGAACACCTTGGGCGCCACGGCGGCGCTGAAGCCGCTCTGGCCCGGCGTCTTGAGCACGCGCCCCACAATGGGTACCGTGAGGCTGCCCACCTTCACCGAGTCGCCCACGCGGGCGTCGAACTGGTCGAGCAGCACGTCGTCCACGAGCGCGCCGCTAGCCTGCCCGGCCCGAAACTGCGCGCTAGCCGGCGCCGGCTGCGTCTCCCACTCGCCATAATAGGGAAAGCCCGCGCCCAGCGCCCGCACCTGCGCCAGCCGCACGCCTTGCGTGCGCGGAAACGACACCAGCGAGGCAAACGACACCTCCTCGGTACGCGTGCGCCCCAGCCGCTGCAAGGCCGGCCGCAACGTCGAGTCGAACGGCTGGCTCGACGAAAGCACCAGGTCGGCGCCCACCAGCTCGCGGGCCTGGGCGTTGATACTGCGCGCTAGGTTGTCGCCAAACGAATTAATGCCCACCAGCGCCGCAATGCCCAGCACAATGCTCGACATAAACAGCGCCAGCCGCAAGCGACTGCGGCGCGAGTCGCGCCACGCCATTGTGATTAACCAACTGAAATTCATAAAGAAATAGCGCGTACTCTGCGAGCCCGCGTGTAGAACAAGAAAAGAGTGCGAACGCAGACTACAACGTCCGCGCTACGGTTTCCTCCACCACCTTGCCGCCGCGCATCCGCATGATTCTTTGAGTCTTAGCGGCCAGCTCCAAATCGTGGGTCACGAGCACGAGCGTGGTACCGGCTTCTTTGTTGAGGTCAAAAAGCAGGTCTACCACCGTGGCGCTGGTGTCGGGGTCGAGGTTGCCGGTGGGCTCGTCGGCAAAGAGAATCTGCGGCCGGTTGGCAAAGGCCCTGGCCAGGCTCACGCGCTGCTGCTCGCCGCCGCTGAGCTGGGCCGGGTAGTGGTGGCCGCGCGCGCCTAGCCCCACGCGCTCCAGCAGCGTCTGGGCCTGCTTGGCCACGTTGCGCTCGCCGCGCAGCTCCAGCGGCACCTGCACGTTTTCGAGGGCCGTGAGGGTGGGCAGCAGCTGAAAATTCTGGAAAATGAAGCCCACGTGCTGGTTGCGCACCGCCGCCCGCTGGTCCTCACTCAGCTTATCGAGCTGAATGCCTTGCAGCCACACGCTGCCGCTGGTGGCGCGGTCGAGGCCCGCGCACAGGCCTAGCAGGGTGGTTTTGCCGCTGCCGCTGGGGCCCACGATGGCAAACGTATCGGCGGGCTGGAGGCTGAAGCTGACTTCGTGCAGCACCGTGAGCTGGCGCCCGGCGCTCGGGTAGGTTTTGGTGAGGTTTTCGACTTGAAGGCTGGTCATCTACTGGCGGTTTGCGGGGAGGGCCGCCGCTGGCTAAGTTGCGCGGCGATTGCGTGGCTGACGTACTTGGTAAGGGGGTAACAATCTTTCGGGAAGAAAAACGTCATCCCATCGGTTATTGGCTACGTAGGACGCACGACGGCGGCTTATACTTTTGCCTGATTTCAGTTTTCCCATGAACTACTTACCCGGTAGCGCCCTGCTGCTAGCCCTGCTAGCCGCTGGCTGCCAGTCCGATACCAACGCTACCAAAGCCACGGCGGCCGCTAGCCCCGCCGCCGAAGCCGCCGCGCCCAAAAGCCAGCCGGCCATTTTATTTTTTGGCGACAGCATCACGGCGGGCCTGGGCGTGGAGCCCGACCAGGCCTACCCGGCGCTCATCGAGCAGCGCGTCGATTCGCTGCACCTGCCCTACACCGTCGTCAATGCCGGCCTCAGCGGCGAAACCACGGCCGGCGGCCGCTCGCGCATCAATTGGGTGCTGAGCCGCCAGCCGGTGGGCGTGTTTGTGCTGGAGCTGGGCGGCAACGATGGCCTGCGCGGCCTGCCCCTCGCCGACACCCGCAAAAACCTGCAAGCCATCATCGACACCGTGCGCCAGAAGGCTCCGCAGGCCAAAATCGTACTCGCCGGCATGCAGATTCCGCCCAATATGGGCCCCGCCTACGCCGCCGATTTTAAGAAGCTCTACGCCGAAACCGCGGCGAAGAACAAGCTGACGCTCATTCCATTTCTGCTCGAAAACGTGGGCGGCATCGCCAAGCTCAACCAGCGCGACGGCATTCATCCCACGCCCGAAGGCCACAAGCTGGTGGCCCGCACCGTGTGGCGCACCCTGCAACCCATTTTGTAAGTGACTATTCCCGTTCTCGAAACCGAGCGCCTGCGCCTGCGTGGCCATTATCCGTCCGATTTAGCAGCTTCTCTGGCCATGTGGCAGGAGCCCGCTTTTTATCAGTTTTTGGGTGGGCAGCCCTTGTCCGAGGAAGACGTGTGGACGAAGATGCTCCGCCACCTGGGCGTCTGGGTGCTGTGCGGCTACGGCTTTTGGGCGGTCGAAGAGAGGGCTAGCGGCCACTACCTCGGCGTGGTGGGCTTCGGCGACTGGCAGCGCGCCATTACCCCTTCCCTTAAAGGCTACCCCGAGGTGGGCTGGGTGCTGGCGCCGCATAGTCATGGCCAGGGCTACGCCACGGAGGCCATGCAGGCCGCGCTGACCTGGGCCGATGCCCACCTGGCCCAGCCGCGCACCGTATGCCTCATTCACCCCGATAATGTGCCTTCGCTGCGCCTGGCGGCTAAGGTTGGCTACCAGGAATTCAGCCGCACCGACTACAAAGGCCAGCCAGGAGTGCTGCTGGAGCGGTTCAGCGCTACGCCGGGCTGAGAAAGTAGCTCGCCGCCGCACCGGCTAAATTATCCGCAGCGCGTCCACGTTCACTTCGTCGCGCAGCAGTTCCAGGTTGCGGTAGGTGCGGGGCCGGCCGGCGTCGGTGCTGAGCGCGGGCGGCGCGCCGAGCTGGGCTACGTCCAGAATAAGCTGGGTAAGCTTGCGCTCGCCCAGGTACACGGCCACCGGGCGGGCCTGGTGCCGGGCCTGGTAGCCGGCCAGCGCCTGGTCTATTTCCTGTAAAACTGCGCTCATAAGATAGTAAGTACGAAGGATAAACGAGTGCGAAAAATAGGAACGAACCCAGACTTGTGCAACCCCGGCTAGCCGCTTCGCCCAATTTAATCGCCGAACTGCCCGACCTTTGCTGCCGCGTATGACTACTCCTGCTCCCGACCCGGCCGCCCGGCCCATTGGTATTTTCGACTCCGGCATTGGGGGCCTCACCGTGGCCCGCGCCGTGGCCCAGCGCCTGCCCCACGAGCGGCTGGTATACTTCGGCGACACGGCCCACTTGCCCTACGGCGAAAAAAGCACCGCCGCCATCCAGGCCTACGCCGTCAAAATCTGCGACGTGCTGCTGCGCCAGCACTGCAAGCTGATTCTCATTGCCTGCAACTCGGCCAGTGCCGCCGCCTACGAGCTGGTGCGCGAGTACGTGGGCTCTAAAGCCCTGGTAGTGGGCATGATAGACCCCGTAGTGGCGCACGTGGGCCGGTACTACGCCGGCCGGCCGGTGGGCCTCATCGGCACCAAGCAAACGGTGGGCTCCAACATCTACCGCAAAAAAATCGACCAGCTCGACCTCGGCGTGGACCTGCACGCGCTGGCCACCCCGCTGCTCATTCCCATGATTGAGGAAGGCTTTTTTAATGGCCGCGTGTCGGAAGAGATTATTCGCGCCTACCTCGACCATGCCACGCTGCAAGGCATTGATGCGCTTCTGCTGGCCTGCACCCATTTCCCGCTCATCAAGCCCCAGATAGACGGCCACTACCAGGGCCGCGTCACGGTACTCGACCCGTCCGACGTGGTGGCTGCCACCGTGGCCGAGGCCCTGGAAGCCCGCCAGCTGCTGGCTAGCCCGGCCGAAACTACCCCGGCCCACCACTTCTACGTCAGCGATTTCACGCGCTCATTTGAGGAAAGCACGCGCATTTTCTTCGGGCAGGAAGTACAGCTCGAACACTATCCGCTGTGGGAGTAGCATGCGGCTAGGCTAGCCCGGCAGCACGATGCTGAAGGTGGAGCCCACGCCCGGCTCGCTGCGCACCGTGATGGTGCCGCCGGCGTTTTCTACTATCTTCTTCACCATGTACAGCCCGATGCCCGAGCCCTCGACGTGGCTGTGCAGGCGCTGAAACATGCCAAAAAGCTGACTCTGCTGGGCCTCGTCGAGCCCCAGGCCGTTGTCCTGCACTTCGAGTATCACCCGGCCGGGCTGCGAGTGGCAGCGCAACTCAATCAGGGGTGGCCGGCCGGGGGCGCGGTACTTGATGGCATTGCTGAGCAGGTTGTAGAAAATACTGCGCAGGTTTTTGGGCGAGAACGACAGGCTAGGGCAGGCCGCCACGTCGACCAGCAGCTGGGCTTTGGTGCTGGCCAACTCGGGCGCGAGGTCGAGGGCTACCTCGTCAAGCAAGGTTACCAAGTCTATTACTTCCTCGGCTTGCGCGTGGGCTTGTTGCAGCTTAGAAATGTCGGTGAGGTGCCCAATAGTTTTCTGAAAGCGCTCCACGGCGCCCTCCATCATGCGCAGCAGCGGCTGCACCTGCTCGTCTTGCCGCAGCTTGGCGGGCAGTTGCTCTTGCAGGGCCGTCAGCAGGCCTTCGATGTTGGTGATGGGAGCCTTCAGGTCGTGCGAGGCCGTGTAGATGAAGTTGTCGAGGTCGATGTTGGTGCGGGTAAGCTGGCTGTTGGTCGCCTGCAGCTCCTGGTTAGCGGCTTGCAATTCCTCGTTCAGCGCCTGCACCTGGCGCCGGGCGGCTACCTGCTCGGTCACCTCCGTAGCTACCATCGTGACGCCAATAGACTGGCCTTCCGCATTGCGTAAAGGCTGGTACACAAAGTTCAGATACACGGTGTCGCGCCGGCCATCGCGGTCGATAAGCACCATCAGCTCGTGGGCCACGTGGGGCACGCCCGTGGCCATCACGCCATCGAGCAGCTGCTCGAAGCCCTGCCCAGCGGCCTCGGGCAACTGTTCAAACAAGGGCGTGTGCAGGGCCTGCTGCGGCGTGCGCCCCCACAAGCGGCATACCGCCGGATTGGCAAACTCGATGAGGTACTGAGGCCCCTGAAAAACGGCGATGGCAACCGGCGCCTGCTCGAACAGCTCGCGTAGCTGCTGCTGCTGCGCCGCGCGCTGCTGCCGGGCCAGCACCTGCTCGGTTACGTCAAAAGCGAAAACAGAAATTCCGGCCGGCTGCCCATCTTCGTGGTATGCCTGGTAGGTGAAGTTGAAATAAGTGGTTTTGGGCGGGCTACCATCGGCCTGCTCCACCCGCAGGGGCAGCTCATTGCCATAATACGTTTCGCCGGACTGGTACACGTGGTCAAGCAGGGCTACAAAGCCTTGCTCAATAGCTTCCGGCTGAATTTCGGCGACGGTGTGGCCCCACATCGAGCGGCCCGGAAAGAGCGCCTGGTAGGACGGGTTGAAATACTCAAACCGATGCTCAGGGCCGCGCAGCAGGCAAATAGCGGCCGGCGTGCGCTCAAAGAGCTGATACAACTCTTCGCGCTGCCGCACCTGCTGCCGGGTGGCAGTCAGCACTTCGGCTTGCAGGGCGTCGGCCCGCTGCTGGGCTAGCACCTGCTCGGTCATGTCGAGCACAAATACCAGTACGCCGTCAATGCGGCCCTGCTCATCGTAGCGCGCCTGCTGAATATAGTGGAAGTAAAAATCCTGCAGCGGACCGCCCTCATACGTGGCTATTGGCATTAGAATACCCATTTCCTCGTGCGTCTGGCCCGTTTCGTACACGTGCCGCAGCGTGCGCCAGCCGGGCTGGTGGGCTAGCTCGGGCAGGGCCGCCAGCAGGGGCCGGCCCAGCAGGTGGCGGCCCGGAAACAGCCGCTGATAAGCCGGGTTCACTAATTCATACACAAAATCAGGCCCGTCGAAGATGCAGATGGCAGCCGGCGCCTGGTTGAAGAAACGTGCCAGGCGCTGGCGCTGGTGCTCGGCGTCGGCCAGTGCCTGGGCCAGCGCCTGGGTGCGCTCGGCTACGCGCCGCTCCAGCTCCTGGTTGAGCTGCTGTAGCTTCAGCTGCGCGTGCGTGAGCGCCTCATTATTCGAGAAAAACTCCTCGTTGGCGGCCTGCAATTCTTCATTGGCGGCGGCTAGCTCCTCGTTCAGGCTCTGCACCTGCTGGCGGGCTAGCACCTGCTCGGTCACGTCAATTGCAATATCCAGCACACCCAGCAGCTCGCCCCTTGGGCTATGCAGCGGCTGGTACACAAAGTTGAAATAGTGGGTTTGCAGCTGGCCCTGCTGCGTGAGCTGCGCCGGCACCTCACGCCCCACGTAGGGCACTTGGGTGTGAGCCACTTCGGCAATGAGTTCTGCGAAGCCCTGGCCGCGCAACTCGGGCACGCCATCCAGCAGGGGGCGGCCCAGCACGTCGGCCGGTGCGTAGCCCCACATGGCGCACAGCTGGGTATTAGCCGTTACTACTACCTGCTCAGGGCCTCTAAATAAGCCGATGGCCACCGGGGCCTGCGTTAGGATTGCTTCCAGCAGGTTGCGCTCGCGCTCTACTTCCCGGCGGGCGGCCTGCTCGCGGGCCTGGCTGGCCCGCAGAGCCTGCTCCACGGCCGGGCGCTCCTGCTGGGCGCTATTGGTCAGGCTTACTACCAGCAGCTCACCACTGCGCTGCGCCGCTACTAAATAAAATGAATCGGCCTCGTCGCCTCGATACGTGAAGTCAAACGTACTCGCCTGGCTGGTACTGTACACGCGCCGGTAAAAATCTAGCAGGCCAGTAGAGTGGGCGTGCGGAAACAAGGTGCACAGCGTGCCAACTGGCCGCTCGGGCAGCCCCGTCATGCGCTGGCCGGCGGGGTTGATATATTCCAGCGTAAAGTCTAGCAGTTCTTCGGCTGCCCCTAAAATTGGGCGCAGCAGGCTGATGGCCGTCAGCGATACCGCCAGCGTAGTTTGCAACAGGTCGTTGGCCAAAGGAAAAGGAAGCGTAGAAGCAGCGGTAACCATCAAAGCAGCTAACAAGGGCAGTGCGGCGGCCAGCCTCAGGCCCTAGCCGCAACTACGCGTGCAAGATAAGTAAAAAGGCTCCGGTGCATATTGCGCCGGAGCCTGTAAGTAGTAGCTGCTAAATGGTTTATACTGAGAAACTTTCGCCACAACCGCAAGAGCGTGAAGCGTTTGGATTATGAAACTGAAAGCCTTTGCCATTCAGTCCATCCGAAAAATCGAGCTCGGTGCCGGCCAGGTACAGAAAGCTCTTCATATCCACTACCACGCGCACACCTTTATCCTCAAATTCCTGGTCCATCGGCCGGGTTTCGTTATCAAAGTCCAGCTTGTAGCTCAGGCCCGAGCAGCCGCCGCCCGCCACCGAGGCGCGCAGCCGGTAGGTAGCATCGAGCTGCGAGTCGCGCATCAGATGCTCCACTTTTTCCTTGGCTTTATCCGAAACGGTAATCATAACAAGTAGATGGCTAAAGGTGCGTAGAAAGAACAGCGGCCAGCTATGCCTAAAAAGTTAGCGGCGTTTCTATAACAAAGATACCGCTAAGAAGGATTCTAAATAACAAAAAAAAGACGGCCCGTTACGGGGCCGTCCTTATCCGCACCAGGGCTAGCCTAGTGGTGTGCCTTTTCGAGCTCCAGGGCTGGCAGGCCGTTTTTCACGCGGTAGTCGTTGATAGCCATCTTAATGGCGTCTTCGGCCAGCACCGAGCAGTGGATTTTTACGGGCGGCAAAGCTAGTTCTTCCACAATCTCCATGTTGTCGATGGCCAGGGCCTCGTCCACCGTTTTGCCCTTCAGCCACTCGGTAGCCAGGCTCGACGATGCGATGGCCGAGCCGCAGCCGAAGGTCTTAAACTTGGCGTCGGTGATGGTGTTGGTAGCCTCGTCCACCTCGATTTGCAGGCGCATTACGTCGCCGCACTCGGGGCACCTACCAGGCCGGTGCCTACCGTTTTCTTGCTTTTGTCCAGCGTGCCCACGTTGCGCGGGTTGCTGTAGTGGTCGATTACCTTATCGGAGTAAGCCATTGGTATTTTTTAGTTAGTAGGTATCAGTGAATAGGGAGCAGTTACCAAATGAGCTACTAAGAACGATACTGTTCACTGCTCATTGCAAACTGTTCGCTGCATTAATGCTCTGCCCACTCAATGGTGTTGAGGTCGATGCCTTCCTTGTGCATCTCCCACAGCGGCGACATCTCGCGGAGCTTGGTTACGGCTTCTTTTACGTGGCCGATGGCGTAGGCAATTTGCTCGTCGGTGGTGAAGCGCGAGAGGCCGAAGCGCAGGCTGCTGTGCGCCAAGTCATCGCTCAGGCCCAGGGCCTTGAGCACGTAGCTAGGCTCCAGGCTAGCCGAGGTGCAGGCCGAGCCGCTCGATACGGCCAGGTCTTTTACGCCCATCATCAGGCCTTCGCCTTCTACATATTTGAAGCTGATGTTCGTTACGTGCGGCAGGCGGTGCTCGCGCGAGCCATTCACGTAGCTCTCTTCGAGGGTCAGCAGCTCGCTTTCGAGCTTGTCGCGCAGCTTGCTCAGGCGCTCGGCGTCGGCCGCCATTTCGAGGCGGGCCAGCTCACAGGCTTTGCCGAAGCCTACGATACCGGGCACGTTGAGGGTGCCCGAGCGCATGCCGCGCTCGTGGCCGCCGCCGTCCATCTGGGCGGTCACTTTCACGCGCGGGTTTTTACGGCGCACGTAAAGGGCGCCCACACCTTTGGGGCCGTACATTTTGTGGGCCGTGAAGGCCATCAGGTCGATGCCATCGGCTTGCACGTCCACCGGAATCTTACCCACGGCCTGGGTGCCGTCGCTCATAAACAGCGCGCCGTGCTTGTGGGCAATGGCCGCAATTTCGCGGATGGGCTGCACGGTGCCCGTCTCATTGTTCCCGTACATGATGGTCACCAGAATAGTCTGGGGCGTCATAGCGGCTTCCAGCTCTGCGAGGCTGATGAGGCCCTGCTCGTTCACGGGCAGGTACGTTACCTTACCGCCGAGCTTCTCGATGTGCTTGCAGGTATCGAGCACGGCTTTGTGCTCGGTCGTGGTGGTGATGAGATGGTTGCCCCGCTGGGCATACATCTCATACACGCCCTTGATACCCAGGTTGTCGCTTTCCGTGGCGCCGCTGGTGAAGATAATCTCCTTGGGGTCGCAGTTGATGAGTTGGCTGATTTGCTCGCGGGCATAGTCCACGCCTTCTTCCGCCGCCCAGCCGAAGGGGTGGTTGCGCGAAGCCGCGTTGCCGAACACATCGGTCAGGTAGGGCATCATGGCCTCCAGCACGCGCGGGTCGAGCGGCGTGGTGGCGTTGTTGTCCAGGTAGATAGGTAGCTTAAGCATGGCGCTGGGCTGGATTTTCTAGTAAATGCTAAAGATAGGCAGTTGACTGTCGGTGAAACAGAATTTTGGCCTAAACAGTTTTTTGGAATCCACAAAAATAGCTGGAATCTGTCTAAAAACCCGCACCTGCTGGCTGGCTAGCCCTGGCGGCCGGTAGCTTTGCGCGGCCGGGCTAGCCGCCGGCCTCTTGTTATGCTTACCAACCTCGAACATGTGGGCCTGGCCGTGCGCGACTTAGCCGCCGCCACCGACCTCTACACCCGCCTGCTGGGCCAGCCGCCCTACAAAACCGAGCACGTGCCCAGCGAGGCCGTGGACACGGTTTTCTTCCAAATCGGCGGCTCCAAAATCGAACTGCTGGCCGGCACCAGCCCCGAAAGCGCCATCACCAAGTTTTTGGATAAAAAGCCTGAAGGCATTCACCATGTCGCTTTCGAGGTCGATAATATTGAGGCCGAAATGGCGCGGCTGCGGGCCGAGGGCTTCATTCTGCTGAATGAAACGCCCAAGCGCGGCGCCGATAATAAGCTGGTGTGCTTTGTGCATCCCAAGAGCGCGGGCGGCGTGCTGGTCGAGTTGTGCCAAAGTATCGCCTAGCGGGCGAACCTCCCCCGGCCTCTTTCCAAAAGAGCGGGAACGGGGGAGGTGGCTAATTCAGCACTGCCGCTACAATAACGCCGGGGCCTCGCGGGGCACGTAGTAGCCCACGCCGGGCAGCACGCGCCTGGCGTAAGGGCTGCTGAAATACTGCTCATTGCCTTCGGAAGTAGCCCCCAGGCTAGCCCCGTCGAGCACGGTGGTAGGCACGCCAAGCGTAGGCGATGCGTAGTGTGAACGTGTCAAACGTGTGGGCGGTGGGTTAGATAGCAGCCATGGGAGAAACCTGCATCTTTGCAGCTGCCTGGCTGAACGGCCGCCGCGCCGAGTGGTTGCGTAAGCTAGCCAGCCCACTAAATGGGCCTCAAGATTAGCCTGCGCCGTATTCCAGCTTATTTTTCGTCTTATGTCGTCCATGAATTTTTTTCGCCAGGAAGTAGACAGCGCCATTGATGTGCTCATTGCCCAGCAGGTCATTCTGTACCCTACCGACACCGTGTGGGGCCTGGGCTGCGATGCCGAGGTGTCCCGCGCCGTCGAGAAGCTTTACAAACTAAAAGGCCGTGCCGAGGGCACGCCCAGCATCGTGCTGGTGGCCGACCTGGAGATGCTGCGCCGCTACGCCGCCGAGGTGCCCGCCGAACTCGAAGCGGCCCTGGCTGCCCAAACACGGCCCACTACCTACATTTTGCCCGCTAGCCCCGCCGTGGCCCCCAACCTCGTGGCGCCCGATGGCACGGTGGGCCTGCGCGTGCCGCAAGATGAGTTTTGCCACAAGCTGGTGCGCCGCCTGGGCCACGGCCTGGTGAGCACCTCGGCCAACAAAACCGGCCAGCCCACACCCGCCATTTTCAAGGAAGTAGACACGGCCATCGTGCGCGGGGTCGACTACGTAGTGAGCTGGCGGCAGGACGATGAAACCCGCACCGCGCCCTCGCGCATTGTGCGGCTAGGAGCCGGCGGCGCGCTCGAAGTAGTGCGCGACTAAGCGCGGCGGCTAAAAGCCCGTGCCCTGCACGTTCTGGGTGCTAATGAGCTTGCCGCTCGCCACGTTGATAACCCAATTGCTGAGCACAACCCCGGTAGCATGCTGCATAACCAGGCCGGTTTTGGCCGAGATAGTGAGGTTGGATAGCGGCAGGTTTTGGATGGGCAGCGTGGCTAGCCCCACCAGACTACCGGCGTTTTGGGCGCCGGTCACGGTGAGGTGGTCGAGGGCCATGCCCACCACGCTCGGGATGTCGGTTGGGTGCGTATTATTCGGGTTAAGCGCATACGCCCTGTTTAGCACGAGCGGTTTCTTAACGTTCGTCGTGGTGATGTTGCTGTAGCTGACGTTTTGCAGCAGTCCCCCCAGGCCGGGCGCCGACTTGATGCGGATGCCATTATCAGTATTGGTGAAGACATAGTTGCTGACTGTCAGGGTATTAATGCCCAAAGAAGTTTCGCTGCCAATTGAAAGGCCGTGGCCGTGCAGGCAAGTGCAGCCCGTCACGGTCGGGTTCTGGCACGCAGAAATGTTGATGAGCCGGGGGCGCACCAGGGCGCTATTTGCCTGAGTGTGCAGGTTGGGCGGCGGCGTGCCTGTGGTGGAGGTGGCCGAAGGCGTAGCGTCGTTTTTGGCGCAGCCCCCAGGCCGAGCAGCCCAACCAGCCCTAGCCCCAGCAGGCGAGCGAAGTAGCAATTCATGGTGGAAAGTAAGCGGGAGCATAAGGGATTTTGCATGAAATAGCAAGGGCTTGCGCGGCCGGTAACTGCTTTGGTAGTAGGCTCCCGCAGCGGCTGGCTCGCGGGTGGCGCAGCAGTAGTGCCCGGTGCTTGGCTAGCCCGGGCTGGTAGCGCCCGGGCAGAAGAGTTGGCCTCGTATAGCGGCACTAACCGCCGCTGCGCCCGAACTTTGCCGCCATGACCACGCCCACGCTGCCCGATTTGCCCATCTTCCGTACCATTGCCGAGGCCGCCCACGAGTTGGGCCAGCCAGCCTACGTCATCGGCGGCTACGTGCGCGACCTGGCCTTAAAGCGCAGCAGCAAGGACATTGACGTGGTGACGGTGGGCGACGGCATCCGGCTAGCCCAGGCGGTGGGCCGGCGGCTGCCGGGCCGGGGCCGCGTCACGGTGTTTAAGAACTTCGGCACCGCCATGCTGCCCACCGAGGAGGCCGGCGAAATCGAGTTTGTGGGCGCCCGCCGGGAAAGCTACCGCGCCGAAAGCCGCAAGCCCGAGGTAGAGGCCGGCACCCTGGAAGACGACCTGGCCCGCCGCGACTTCACCATCAACGCGCTGGGCCTGAGCCTCAACGCCGAGGACTTCGGCGCGCTCGTGGACCGCTACGACGGCATGAAGGACCTGGCTAGCAAGACCATCCGCACGCCGCTGGGGCCCGATATCACGTTCTCCGACGACCCGCTGCGCATGCTGCGCGCCATCCGCTTCGCCTCGCAGCTCAACTTTGATATTGAGCCCGATACCTACGACGCCATCGGCCGCAATAAGGAGCGCATCAAAATCGTGTCGCAGGAGCGTATCACCATTGAGCTCAATAAGATAGTTGAGTCGCCGGTGCCCAGCTACGGCTTCAAGCTGCTGTTGCAGACCGGCCTATTGCAGCTCATCTTTCCGAAGATGGCGCTGCTGCACGGCGTAGAAAAAGTGGGTAACCACGCCCACAAGGATAATTTTTATCATACCCTGCAAGTGCTTGATAACGTGGCGGCTGCCGGGGGTGACCTGTGGCTGCGCTGGGCCGCCATCCTGCACGACATCGCCAAGCCCGCCACCAAGCGCTACGACCCTAAAGTAGGCTGGACCTTTCACGGCCACGAGGACAAGGGCGCGCGCTGGGTGCCAGGCATTTTTACCGACCTCAAGCTGCCGCTAGGGGAGGAGATGCGCCTGGTGCAGAAGCTGGTGCGCCTGCACCTGCGGCCCATTGCGCTGAGCAAGGAAATCGTGACCGACTCGGCGGTGCGCCGCCTGCTCTTCGAGGCCGGCGACGACATCGACCGCCTCCTGGTGCTGTGCCGGGCCGATATTACCAGCAAGGACCACCAGCGCAAGGCCCGCTACCTCCAGAATTTCGACGTGGTAGAAGAAAAGCTGCGCGAAATTGAGGCCAAGGACCATCTGCGCAACTTCAAGCCCGTCATCACCGGCGAGGTCATTATGGAAACCTTCGGCCTCAAGCCCTCGCGCCAGGTAGGCGAGCTGAAGGAAGCCGTGCTCGAAGCCATTCTGGAAGGCGAAGTGCCCAACGAGTGGGAGCCGGCCTACGCGCTGCTGCTGCGCCGCGGCGCGGCGCTGGGGCTAGCCCCGGGCGCGCAGGCCTAGCGGTGGGCTAGCCAGCCCCCAGCCGCTGGCGCGCCCGCGCCACATCCTCGGGCGTGTCGATGCCAAAGGCGTCGAGCTCAGTGATAACCGTCTGGATGGGATATTCGGCTTCGAGCCAGCGCAGTTGCTCCAGGCTCTCAGATAGTTCCAGCCGCGACGGCGGTAGCAACGTAAGCTCCCCTAAAGTTTCGGGGTCGTAGGCATACAAGCCCAGGTGCCGGTAATACTGATGATGGGCTAGCCACTCGTGGCTAGGGTGCTGGCGCTGGTAGGGCAGGGGGTACCGGCTGAAATACATTGCCCGCCCAAACTGGTTCACCACTACTTTGGGCAAGTGGGGACTGAATAATTCTTCGTCCGTAAGCACCGGTTTGATGAGCGTGGCAATGGCCGGCGTGGGCCGCTGGGCAAACAAGTCCACTAAGGCGTTTATCTGCGCCGGGTGAATAAACGGCTCATCGCCCTGAATATTGACGATGCAATTAAACCCGCCAGGCCGGCCCAGCAAGTCAAACGCCTCCCACACGCGGTCGGTGCCGCTGGGGTGGTCGGCGCGCGTGAGCACGGCCTCGCCCCCAAAGCCGCGCACGTGGTCGAGGATGCGCTCGTCGTCGGTGGCTACCACCACGCGGGCTAGCCTGGCCCGCCGCGCTTGCGCTACCACGCGCTCAATCATGGTGCGGCCGCCCAGGTCTACGAGGGGTTTGCCGGGCAGGCGGGAGGAGGCAAAACGGGCCGGAATAATACCGAGAGCGGACATAGAAAACAAGCAACGAGCAATGAACAGGCGGCCGGCGGCGTTGAGGGCGGCCGGCGGGCAGCCGGCCGGCGGTGCGCCCAAACCAGTTTCCGGCCCCTAAACTAGGGCTGCCCGGCCGCTGGGTATTTACTTTGCCTACCGCTGGCCCTGGGCCGGGGCCGGCCGCCGGCCGGTTTTGGTACACCTTTAGCCTTGCTTCTGCGCATGAGTCTGCTCGCTTCGTTGTTGATACTGAATTCGCTGCATGGCCCGCTGGCCACCCTGCCCGCTAGCCACCGGCTGCCTACCGATTCCATTGGCCAGGAAACCCGCAATGGCCAGCGCTTCGTGCGCCACCGCGTGGCCCAGGGCGAAACTATGTTTGCCTTGGGCCGCCGCTACCACGTGTCGGTCGACCAGATTGCGGCGGCCAACCCGCAGCTCAAAAACGGCCTGGGCATTGGCGAGGTGGTGCTCATTCCGCGCGGCGGGGCGGCCCGGCCTACGGCGGTGGCCCCGCCGGCTAGGCTGCCCGCCGCCACCTCGGCTGCCGTGCCCGAGCACTACACCGTGGCCAAGGGCGAAACATTGTTTGGCATTGCCCGCCGCTTCAATCTCGCGCCCGCCGAGCTGATTCTGCTCAACCACCTGCCGGCTGGCGGCGCGGTGCGCGTGGGCCAGGAGCTGCAGCTGCGCGCCGCCGGTGCCGACGCCGCGCCGGTAGCGGCTAGCCCCGCCCCGGCCGCCGCGCGCCCCGCCGCCCCCGAGCCGCCCGCGCCCAAGGTGAATCCCGCTGCCCCGGCCCAGATAGCTACCGTGACGCCCGCCACCCCCGCCGAAAAGCGTGAGGAAGCCGTCGAAACCAAAGCGCCCACCCACGCCAGCGAGCTGGTGCAGCGCAAAACTGACGTGGGCATCGCCTCCGTCATTCCCAACAACGGCACCGACAAGTACCTGGCCCTGCACAAAACGGCGCCCGTCGGTACCATCATGCAGGTCAAAAACCAGATGAACGGCCAGTCGGTGTACGTGCGCGTCATCGGCACGCTACCCGATACCGGCGAGAATGAGAACATCCTGGTGCGCCTCTCGCCCCGCGCCGTGCAAAAGCTCGGCACCGCCGACGCCAAATTTCGGGTCGAGACGAGCTACGTGCCGTAGGGACCCCCATTCTTGAACCGCGCCAATTAGCCTCGTTTGTCATTGCGAGCGCAGCGCAGCAATCGCACCTGCACGACACCCGAGTGGGTCGTTCTGCTGCGATTGCTGCGCTGCGCTCGCAATGACAAACGTATTTTATGGATACTGTTAAAGTAAATAATCTCCGCGCCCTGCTCAACGAGCGCGCCGACCGCCACAACCAGCCGGCGTTTCTGGCCAAAGACCCCGTCAGCATTCCGCACCGCTACACGCGGTTGCAGGATATTGAAATCAGCGGGCTTTTCGCCGCGCTGCTGGCCTGGGGCCAGCGCCCCACCATTCTGAAGAAAACGGCGGAATTGATGACGCGTATGGACGATGCGCCCTACCAGTTCATCACCCAACACCACGACGACGACCTGAAGAAGCTGCTCGGCTTCTGCCACCGCACGTTCTGCGATACCGACTTGCTCTACTTCGTGCACTGGCTGCGCTGGTTCTACAAAAGTCACACTTCCCTCGAAGATGCCTTTCTGCACGGCGCCACCATGCGCGAGCGATTGATAAACTTCCACGACCTATTCTTCAGCCTGCCCGATGCGCCGGCCCGCACCCGCAAGCACGTGGCCACGCCCGCCCGCGGCTCGGTCTGCAAGCGCCTCAATATGTACTTGCGCTGGCTGGTGCGCCGCGATACTAACGGCGTCGATTTCGGCCTCTGGCGCCGCATTGCCCCGAGTGAATTAATATGCCCCATCGATGTGCACGTCGAGCGCCAGGCCCGCCTGCTAGGGTTGCTGAAGCGCGAAAAAGTAGACTGGCAAGCCGCCGAAGAGCTCACCGCTAACCTGCGCCTGCTCGACCCTAGTGACCCGGTGAAGTACGATTTTGCGCTGTTTGGGGAGGGCGTGGGGTAATGTGTAGTAGGCTCTAGCTTGCCATTTGACTTGAGAAACCCCAGCATATGTCCGCAGCCATCATAAAAGTACCGGAAATACGTGCCACGACGCCTTCGCTAACCCAGAGAATGCTGTATTTTTTGGTGCGGCTTATTCTATGGTGGGTGCCCAAGGGTAGCCCCGATTACGGCAAGAAAAGCGACGACGTAGCTTACTGGCTCGTCGAGGTAGAAGATGGCCGCGCCGAGCGCGAAATTGGCTTCGATGCGCAGGGCGAGCCTATCTTGCACGCACCTACCGACCGTAACATGGGGCTGTGGACTGACTCTGACCGGGAGTTTTTAGTGGACGATTACCAAATAGTAGAAGCGCAGGAATTTAACCTGCTGTGGCAGAAGCTGGAGAAACCTACTGGTTCGCGAAGTAGCTAGCCAGCGCGTGTGGGGGATAGTAGGCTAGCTAATCAGGAGAGCTAGCCTTGCTAATCCGATAGGGCGCCCGGTAAAGCTATTGGTATTAGCGCGAATCTTCCCGCCCCGTTTGCTGTTTTACCTTCGCGGCCAGTTAGTCCATATCCCCGCCTGTATTCGATTTGTTAGTACCCCAGAATTTTGAAGCCAAGATTGGCTTTTCTACCCTCCGCGACCTGCTGGAGCAGCTTTGCCTATCGGCGCTCGGCCGGCAGTACGTGGCCAAGATGCAGTTCGTCACCGACCACGAGCAGCTGAGCAAGCTGCTGGCCCAGACCGACGAATTTGCCCAGCTGCTGAACAGTGGCAGCGATTTTCCCGGTGCGCACTACCACGATGTGCGCGTGCACCTCAAGCGCGCCTCGCTGCCCGGCGCCTACCTCGACGTGGCCGCCTTTTTTGAGGTCAAAATGAGCTTGCGCACCATCCGGGCGGCGCTTACTTTCTTCACCCAGGCGCCCGAAGGGCTGTACCCTAGCCTGCGCTTGCTAGGTATCGGTATTCAGGCCGACCGCAATTTGCTGGCTAGCCTCGACAAAGTCGTGGACGACGAGGGCCAGGTGCGCGACGACGCCTCGCCGCTGCTGCGCCAGCTTCGGCAGGAGCTGATTCAGCGTCAGGGCCAGCTGCGCAAGCAGCTAGCCGGCATTCTGCGCCACGCCAAGAGCGAGGGCTGGATACCCGGCGACGCCGAGCCTACCATTCGGGGCGGGCGCCTGGTGCTGCCTGTAATAGCCGAGCACAAGCGCCGCGTGCGCGGCCTCATCCACGACGAAAGCGCTTCGGGCCAAACGGTCTACATCGAGCCAGCCGAGGTGTTTGAGCTGAACAACGACATCAAGGACCTCGAAAACGCTTACCAGCGCGAGCTGATTCGCATCCTCACGGCCCTCACCGACCAGCTACGCCCGCACCTGCCCGACCTGCGCAAGGCTTATAACTACCTGGGCCTGCTCGACTTCATTCGGGCCAAAGCGCGGCTAGCCCGCGAGCTCGGCGCCCAGCTGCCTGAGCTCAGCGCCCGGCCGCTGCTGCGCTGGCGCGGCGTGCGCCACCCGGTGCTGGCCCTCACCTTCAAGGAGCACAACAAAGCCGCCGGCCCCGACGCGGAGAAGCGCGCAGTAGTACCGCTCGATATTGAGCTGACGCCCGAAAAGCGTATCCTGGTCATTTCAGGGCCGAACGCGGGCGGTAAGTCGGTATCGCTGAAGACGGTGGGCCTGGTGCAGTACATGCTGCAATGCGGCCTGCTCATTCCGTGCGACGACTACTCCGAGGCCGGCATGTTTGAGGATATTCTCCTCGACATCGGCGACGAGCAGAGCCTCGAAAATGACCTTTCAACTTACTCCTCACACCTGCTGGCCATGAAGCAGTTCGTGACCGTGGCCAATAAGAAAAGCCTGGTGCTGATTGACGAGTTTGGCACCGGCACCGAGCCTAGCCTGGGCGGCGCCATTGCCGAGGCCGTGCTGGAGCAGCTCAACCGCGAGCGCGCGTTCGGCGTGATAACCACGCACTACACCAACCTCAAGAACTTTGCCGAGAAAACTGAGGGCCTGGTGAATGGCGCCATGCGCTACGACCCCGAGCGCCTGCAACCGCTCTATCGCCTCGAAATCGGCAAGCCGGGCTCGTCGTTTGCCATCGAGATTGCCCGTAAAATCGGCCTGCCCCGGCAGCTCGTGGAACGCGCCTCGCAGCTCGTGGGCAAGGATAAAATCCGCTACGACCGCCTGCTCGAAGGACTGGAAAAAGACAAAACCGACCTCGAAACCAAGCTGCGCGACGTGGAGAAGCAGCAAAGCCGCCTCAAGCGCGCCGCGCAGGACTACCAGGAACTGAAGCAGCACCTCGACGACACCCGCAACGAAACCCTGCGCGAAGCCAAGCACCAGGCCAAGAAGCTGCTCAAGGACACCAATCAGCAAATCGAGGCCACCATCGGCGAAATCCGTCGCTCGCAGGCCGACAAGGAAACCACCAAGCAGGCTCGCGAGAAGCTCGAAACTTTCGTGCGCAAGGAGCTGCAAATCGAGCCGCCCAAAGCCCGCCCCACCCGCGAGCTGGCCGAGGCCGGCACCCTGGCGGCCGGCGACCGCGTGGCCATTCTGGGTCAGGATGGCCACGGCGAAGTAGTGAGCGTGAAGGGCAAAACCGCCGAGGTGCTCTTCGGCGGCATGAAAACGCTAGTGAAAGTCGGCCAGCTCGAAAAGCTGAGCCGCGCCGAAGTGCGCGAGCGCGAAGCCGCCGCCCGCAAAACGGCCGCCGCCAACTCCGGTGGCCAGAGCCTCGACCTCACCGGCCGCATGGCCGGCTTCAGCCCTACGCTCGACCTGCGCGGCGAGCGCGCCGAAGATGCCCTCACCAAGCTCATGGCGTATGTCGATGACGCGGTAATGTTTGGCGTGCCGGAAATGAAAATTCTGCACGGGCGCGGCAACGGTGTGCTCCGCCAAGTAGTGCGCGACTACCTGCGCCAGACCCGCGCCGTGGCCAGCGTGGGCGACGAGCACGCCGACCGCGGCGGCGACGGCGTGACCCTAGCCGTGCTGAAGTAGCGCAGCCGCTCACTAGCCCCACTTTTTGCAAACGGCCCACCGGAAGGAAGCATCCGGTGGGCCGTTTGAATTTCAGGCAAAGCGCTCGCTCAAAGCTGGCTACGGCCAGCGGGCGTTGCTTAAGTTTGCCCGATGAGCGTACATTCTTCTTCGGGATGGCTAGCCAGCCTGGCAATTCCGGTTTTGCTGATAGTTCAAGTCAAGTCAGTCGAGGCAAAACGAGCATTTCGTTTGGGCAATCCACCCGCTACCTTCCGCCACCCCGGCGTGCTCAACACCCAGGCTAGCCTCGACCAAGTAGCCGCCCAATTGAAAGCGGGTGACAAAGCCCGGTTGGCTGGCGCTCAGCAGGTAATTGATTACCTGGCTAAACATCCCATTCCCACCACTTTTCCGAGCGTGGTGTATGCGGTGGCTGGGGCCGGCAGCCCCACCGAAGACCAAATCCGGCGCGATGCGGAGCTGGCCTACGCCTGCGCCCTGCGCTGGGCCACTACCGGTGAGGCAACCTATGCCCGCCAGGCGCGCCAGGTGCTCGATGGCTACGCCCGTAATTTTCAGCGCTACAGCACCTCGCCCAAGCCCGACGGCTCGCCCACCGAGTTTCGCCAAACCTACCTGGAGGCGGCCTGGGTGGCGCCCACTTTTGTGGCGGCGGCCGAGATTATTCGCTACTACCGGCCGAGAGGCAAAGCCGGTGCAGGCTGGCCCGCCGCCGACGTAGCGGCCTTCAGCGGCTTTCTCAAAAAGCTGCAAACCGATTACGTAGACCCATTGCCGGCCGGCACCAACTGGGTGAATAACTGGCAGGTATCGGGCGCTTATGCCCAGCTGGCGCTGGGGGTGTGGTTTGAGGACCGGGCCGAGTATGAGCACGGCTACCGCTACGCGCTGGCCGTGCAGCCGCAGGTATTTTACCCTAGCGGCAACGTGAAGGAGCTGTGCGACCGCGACTGCCACCACCCGCAATATACCCTTACCGGCCTCACCAACGCCGCCGAGATTGCGCGAATTCAAAGTGGCGACACGACGCTTTACGCCCTGCACAATCAGCAGCTGCGGGTGGGCTGGGAGAAGCTGCTCGACGCCCTGGAGCACGCGCCTGGCAGCTGCGCCGACTGCGCGGCGCACCCCGCCGTGTGGCCCGGCATCGAAACGGCCTGCGCCTACTACCGCACGCCCCGGCTAGCTACCCTGCGCGACCGGGGTGCGCCCTACGGCGTGCCCGGCGACGACACCTTTGCCGGCTTTACCTCGCTCACGCAGCCCACCGGCGGGCGCTAGGCCTCGTGCGGTTGGCCCATTACTAATCGCGGCTTTGCCAATAAAAGTTGACTAGCAGCGTACTTTTGACGGCTTATGCCGGCCACGCCTGATTCTGTTATTCTTCTTCAAAACGCCGCTGGTCAGGTAAGCGCCGAGCCGGCTGGCTATCTGCGCTTACGCTGGGGTGGGCAGCCCCGCGTATTTGCCGACACCTGCGCGATGTTTACCACCGCCGCCCAGGCCCTGCACCAGCGTGGCTGGAGCCGGATTCTGGTTGACCAGACTGTGATGCAGCCTTTTACCTCGCGCGAGCAGCTCTGGATAAGCCAGGAGTGGCTGCCAAAGGCCGTGCAGGAAAGCGGCTACCGGTTTGGGGCTGTAATAGTGGCGGCCAACGTGCTCACGCGCTTGGCCACGACGTTTGTGACGAGCACCCCCGAGCTGCCGCTGCGTTACCGCTCATTTGGCACCGAAGAAGAAGCCCTGGCCTGGCTCTTGCAGCAGCCGGCTTGACGCGGGGCAGGCTCAGAGCAGCAGCACGTCGATGCGGTGGGCGTGCACAAGCTGCAAGGCTTCGGACCACGAAAAAACGGTGAAATTGCCATCTTGCGAAGCCACCAGGGCCACCGCCTCGTGCTGGTCGTGCACAAACTGCGCGGCGGCTAGGTGGCGGGTACCGCCGTTTTTGGCCGGGTGCAGCAGGGTAGCACTACTGCCCACTACCGGCTCGGTGAGCACCAGTTGCTCAACCTGGGTGCCATCGGTGCGGCGCGTCACCTTAGCTCCGAAAGTCAGCAATTCATACTTGCGGGTGAGCACGGTAGCCCCATCTACGGCCGTAAAGCCGCCCACTATCTCAATGGCATCCAGCAGGTTTTCCTGCCAGTCGCGGTGGCTGCGGTCGGCTTGGGTGAGCAGCGCCCCGATGCTGCCAAAGGCCGGGGCCACCGGGTAGCCTAGCGGCTGCACCACCGAAGCGCGCCAGTCTTCGGTGCCAGGCGGCACCAGCAGCAACAGGCCGCCGCGCCCGTGCGCCCGCATAGCGCGGGCCAGCTCGAGCAGCACATCCACCCTGGGGTCGTCGGGGGCTGGGGAGCCGGGGCAGGGGATGGGCGGCAGCGACCGGCGCAGCACCGGGTAGTCGGCCAGCCCCTGGGTTTCCTCATCCACCACCCGTATCTGGTCGCCGCGCAACACGGCCACGTTCACAAACTTGCCGAAGCCATCGGCCCGGCGGTGCTTGGCTACCAGCAGGCCCGGCTCTACCACCTCCAGCACAAAGCACACCGGCGGCACCTGGCTCGCCGTGCCCCACACATAGAGGCCTTCGTCATCAAACCCCACCCCGAGGTGAATGCCGGGGTGCTCAACGGCGGGCGCCAGCTTGATAAGCACCTGCGGCGTGAGGCGCAGCCGGTGCCCAAACAGCAGCGGCTGCCCCGCCGCCTCGGGCTCAAGCAGGGCCAGCGAAATGCGCGGGGGCCGGCCCTCCTCGCGCCGCAGGCTAGCCCAGAACGCCACGTCGATAATGGCTTCGAGCAGCGCGGCCGGTGGGGGCGGGGGCAGCGCCGTTTTCCCCAGATACGCCGCGCCGGCCAGGTGCTGGGCAAAATGACTGGCGAGCGTGGGGGCTACCATGCGGGCAGCCAGGTAGGTAGGTTCAGAAAGCATGAGCTTGAAAGAGACCGGCTAGCCCGGTAAGGTCTTACAACAGGCGGCCCCTTAATTTGCTTGGCTAACTGATTTGATTTTCTGCCCTGAATGAGGATGAATTACTTAACTGCTACGATAGTCAGCGTTTAGTCTAAAGTACCGCGTGGGTAGTCCGGCTACAAAAACACGCTGAAGGTAGTGCCGCAGCCCGGCTGGCTGGCCACTTCGATGTGGCCGCCCTGGGCCTGCACCAGCCGGTTAACCAGAAATAAGCCCACGCCCGTGCCTGACGCCGCCTCGGGATGGAAGCGCCGAAAAAGCTGGAACAATTCTTCCCCGTGCTGGTCGAGGTCAATGCCCAGGCCGTTATCCTGAACCTCCAGTACGGGGTGGCCGGCGGCCAGCCGGGTGCGCAGGCACACTTGCGGCGGCCGGTCAGGGTGCCGGTATTTTAGCGCATTGGCCAGCAGATTGAGCAAGATGGTGCGTAGCGTGCGCGGCACGCTGCGCACCGTGGGCATCGCTGCAAAATCGCTGGTAATAACAGCTTTAGTATCGGCTATCTGCGTATGCAGGGTCTGCGTGGCCTCGGCCACTACGTCGGCTAGGGTCACTTCTTCGGCCTGCTCGCGCACGGGGCGCCGCTCTTCCTGCACCACGGTGGCCAGGTCGGCGATGGTAGTGGCCAGCACGCGCAGCGAGTCGTCGGCCAGGCGCCACATGTGCGGGGCAGCAGGGTCCTGAAAGGTCGCCGATGCGCGCAGCTCCTCAAACAAGCCCCGCAGGTTATTCACCGGCTGCTTGAGGTCGTGCGAAGCCGCGTACACAAAGTTGTCGAGGTCGGCGTTGGTGCGGGCCAGCTGCTGGTTGGCGTAAGTCAATTCCTCATTTTTGGCACTCAGGGCGCGCCGCGTTTCCTCTACCATCTCGAGTGAGTCGCGCAGCTGCTGGTTCATAGCCTGCACCTCCTGGTGGTAGCGCGACTCGTACTGACGCCACTCGTTTTTTTCGATGGCGTGGCGCACGGTTTTATTTAGCAGCTCGGGGTCAAACTGCTGCTTGACCAAGTAGTCCAGAGCACCGGTGTTGAGGGCCCGTACGGCCAGCGCTTCGTTGCCGCCCCCCGTTATCATTATCACGCACAGGCTGTTGGCTGGGGCCAGCTCTTTTAGCTTCAGCAGCAAGTCGAGCCCATCGGTATCGGGCAAGTTATAATCGAGCAGCACGCAGTCGGGCTGCAGCTTCATAAACTGGGCCACTGCTTCCTCGCCCGAAGCGGCTTCCTCAATGGTTACGCTTTCATGCCCCAGCTGCTTACCCAAAAAACGCCGGTACAGCTGCCGGTCCTGCTCATTGTCATCAATCAGAAGAATTTTCTTCACGCGGTGCAGCTCAATTCAACGGGGGCAGTTCCGAGGTGCCCAGCCAGTAATTAATAGTTAGTCGGATTTTTTCTTCCAGCGCCGTGTATTCAATGGGCTTGGTGAGGTAGCTGTTGGCGCCCAGCCGGTAGCAGTCCTCAATATCACGCACGCTCGAGGAAGTACTGAAAATAATTACCGGAATAGAGTGTAGCAGGGGGTCGTTTTTGAGCGCCTTGAGCACGGCCCGGCCATCGGTGCCGGGCAGGTTGAGGTCGAGCAGCACAATAGCGGGTAGCGTAGCGGGCCAGCCCACGGCTTTGCCGTAGCCCTGCAGGTAGCTTAGGGCCTGGTCGCCATCCTCACAGCGCAGCACAGGGTTCTGGAGCGCGTGCTTGCGAAAGGCGCGTCCCAGCGCCGTGAAGTCCTCGGCGCTGTCCTCTACTACCAAAACAGGCTTTAAGGAAGTGGTAATCATAGGATTGATAGTTTTTATAAAGCGGATAGTTCTTTTGGCAAGGCAAAATAAAACGTAGCGCCGTGGCCTAGTGCGGAAGCAACCCACAGGCGGCCACCATGTTTTTCCACCATTTTTTTGGCAATGGCTAGCCCAGCACCGGTACCTCCCCCGTACTTTTCTTGGGCGTGCAGGCGCTTAAAGAGCTTAAAGATATTTTCGTGGTGCTTGGGGTCAATCCCAATCCCAAAATCCTGTACGTAAAAGACATGATAGGCGGATGAATCGGCGGCGCCCGGCACGCTGATGCTAGCCGGGGCCAGGCCCACTACCACGGTTTTGGTGGGCTGGTCGCTGTACTTGATGGCGTTGGTGAGCAGGTTGCTGAATACTTCCTGCACGCGCACGCGGTCGGCCTGCATGGTGGGCAGCGGACCGTCAATCTCCACGGTAGTGTGCGTTTGCTCAAGGCGGGGCTGCAGGAGCTCAAGCACCTCGGCCAGCAGCTCGTTCAGGTCTACGGTGGTGGGCGTCAGGTCCTGGCGGCCCACGCGCGAAAGCTGGAGCAGGCCCTCAATCAAGCCTTCCATGCGCTGGCTCAGGCGCACCAGCGTCTGAAGCTTATTTACTCCATCATCATCGAGCTTGTCGGCGTAGTCTTCCAGCAAAAAGAGCGAGTAGTTATGAATGCCGCGCAGCGGCTCCTTCAGGTCGTGCGAGGCCACGTAGGCAAACGAATCGAGCTCGTCGTTGCTGCGCTCCAGCTCGGTGTTAAGGCGGCCCAGGGCCTGGGCGCGGGCGTGCAGCTCGTTGAAAACCTTGAGGCGCACATCAGAGATGTGCAGCCGGATTTCCTGGGCGGCCTGAATTTCGAGCGGCTTCCAGGGAGCGGAGGTGTTTTCGACGAGCTGCTTCCAGGCTTCAAACGACTGGCGCGGCGATAAGAAAAGCTGGCCATCTTCGAGCCGCCGGGGCTTTTCGTTCTGGCCAGCCCAGGTCACGGTTTGCACCACTTCGGGCCGAAACCAGAGCAGGTAGTTGCCGGGCGCCTCGGCCAGCGAAGCCGCAATAAAGCCGCTGGCCGTGCCGCGCAGGGCCAGCCCCGCCGGGTTGAGGGCGGCGTAAGAATCGGTGTGAAAAATGTCCTGCGGCACGTTGGCCTGCAGCCAGGCCAGTAGCTCCTCAATCTGGGGGCGGCTAGGGGTGAGGCCGATGGTAATTAGCTCATCGTCAAAACAGATGGCGGCCCCAGCGCAGTCAAATACGTCCATCAGCGTGGGCGTTTTCTGGTACAGGCCTTCCACAAAGTGGGGCGTATTCGAGACGTGCTCAAACAGCCGCACCTGCCGCTCGCGCACCTGGAGCAGGTAGGCCTGTTCGTCCTGCTTTTCCTTGGAGCTGAGCAGGGCCGAAAACGTCTTGGCAATAAACTGGCACAGGTCGCGCAGCTCGTAGCTCACGAGGCGCGGCGTGAGGTGGTGGCAGGTTATCATGCCCCACAGCTGGTCGTCCTGGATGAGCGAAATCGTCATCGTGGCCGCCGAGCCCATATTATGCAAATACTGGATGTGAATGGGCGACACGCTGCGCAGCACGGCATAAGTCATGTCGGGCGGGCGGCTGGCGCGGGGTGGCCGCAGCGGCACCAGCCGGGCCGGCACGTAGCTAGCGTCGGGGATGAAGCGCAGCCAGTTTTTGAGGTACATTGCCCGCGCCTGCTGCGGAATATCGGAAGCCGGGTAGCGCAGGCCTAGCCAGGGCGCTAGGTCGGGCCGGGTGGCCTCGGCAATAATTTCGCCGCTCTCGTCGGCCGCAAAGCGGTAGATGGCCACCCGGTCGAAGCCCGTGATGCCGCGCACCTGCTCCACGGCATACCGGCAAAATTCGGTGACCGAGCCGGCACTCAGCATCTGGCTCAGGGCTGCGTTTAGAAACGGCAAATCGAGGCTAGCCGGGGCCGTTTCCGCTACCGGCTCAAACTCCAGCCACAGCAGCCGGTCGTAGCGGTGCATGATGAGCTTGTAGTAGGGCCAGCCCGCCACCTGCTCGAGGCGCACGCCCAGCAGCTGGTGCGCCTCGGTGAGGGTGGCAAAGCTCTTGGCAATCTCCGCCGCCCGTTCGGGGGCCAGCAGGCGGCCCAGGCCCGCGCCCACCAGCTCGGTGGGCGCAATGCCGAGCAGGGCCTGGGTGTTTTCGCTGGCATAGGCTACTTGGTGCGATATCTCATCGAGGCACAGCACAAAGCCGTAGGGCTGAATAGAGCCCGGAATGTGAATGGGCTCGCGGTCGCAGTTAGTAAGCGTAACGGGCTGGTCGAGCAGGTTTTCGTCGGGTAAGCTCACGGGCGGGCTAGCCAGGCGGCTAATTGTTGAAACGTATGAATGGCCGACTGCACAATCTCTTCCTCGTTGGCGTCGGTAGTCGCCTGGGCCAGCAGCTGGCCAAACGCTTTCCAGCGCGGGCCGGTTCGCTCGCCGTAGCCGGTAAAGTAACGGCGCAGGTCGCTGCCGGCTTTGGCCAGCTGCCGGGCCAGCACCTGGCCGCCCAGCGTCGAGCCTTCGAGCACGTACATGGCACCCAGCACCTGCGGCACGGTGGCCAGCGGCGGCAGGGCCGGGCACAGCGGCAGCTGGTCCGGCGCGGCGTGCAGGTCTTCCAGGATAAGGTGGGCGCGCCGGCGCTCGGGTACTTCCCAGGCCGGCCCCAGCGCGGCGGCGTGGCCGAGCAGCGCCACCTCGTAAGGCACCAGAAAGCCGTACATCTTGGCCAGAAACCGGGCCGTAGTCGCTTCGCTAGGGGTGCCGGCCGCCAGCGCCTGATTAAACTCGTTCGCTTCTACGGCATCGTGGTAGGGGCGGGTTTCGGCGCGCAGGCGGGCCAGGATGGGCGCGGTGGCAGGTGAGGAAAGCAAGGCAGAAAGTGCGGCTGAGCAAAAGAGCAGAAACTGCAAATTAATCGCTAAAAGACCAAGCAATAGCTAACGAAGCTGTCTGTGCAGCCCGTAATAACAAGTAGCCCGCTCATCATCAGATAAACGAGTTGCGGCATGGTGCAGTTTATCACAAAGTAATCCTTCTTCGACGCGCTCAGTGGCTGGAAAGCTAAAGCTCAGGCGCGTAGCGCCGGGGGAGAGCGTGGTATATTCGGGGGCAAAGCGCTGTACTAAGAATAAGCCAGGGCTAAGCACTGAGCCGTTGCGGCTAAATTGCTGGCTCACAAAATATTCACTTCGGGATGCAGCTCGATGCCGAACTGCGCGCGCACGGTGCGGATAATTTCCTCGGCTAGCTCGCGCAGCTCCTGGCCGGTGGCGCCGCCGTGGTTCACGAGCACCAGCGCCTGGCGCTCGTGCACGCCGTGGGTGCCCGCGCCGGCACCGCGCCGCATTCCTTTGAAGCCGGCCTGCTCGATAAGCCAGCCGGCGGGTACTTTCACCGCGCCCGGCACTGGGTAGCCCGGCAGGCCAGGGTAGCGGCTTTTGAGCTCGTCAAACTTGGCTGGCGATACTTCGGGATTCTTGAAAAATGAGCCCGCGTTGCCGATTTCGGCCGGGTCGGGCAGCTTCGAGCGCCGGATGTGCACCACCGCCTGGCTTACATCGCGCGGGGTGGGCTCGGCCTCAATGCCTAGCTCGGCCAGCGTTTCCTGGATGGCGCCGTAGCTGCTATCGATGGGCCGCCGGGCCTCGGCGCGGTGCAGGCGCAGCACCACGGCCGTAACCACAAACTGGCCCTTTAGCGGTCCCTTAAATACGCTTTCGCGGTAGCCGAAGCCGCATTCTTCCTTGGAAAACACGCGCAGCTCGCCGGTAGCGATGGCTAGGGCCTCCAGCCGCTCAAAAGTGTCTTGCAGCTCGGCGCCGTAGGCCCCGATGTTCTGGAGCGGGGCCGCGCCCACCGTGCCGGGGATGAGCGATAGGTTTTCAACGCCGCTCAAGGCTTGGTCGAGCGCGTATTCTACCAGCCCGTGCCAGCTTTCGCCGGCGCCGGCGCGCAGCAGGGCCGTGTGGGTGTCAGTATCTTCTGAAATGATTTCGAGGCCTTTAAGCTCATTCTTCAAAACTACACCCTCGAAGTTCTGCGTCAGCAGCAAATTGGAGCCTCCGCCCAGAATGAGTAGCGGCCCGGCCTGCGCCTGGGGGCTAGCCAGCAGCTGGCGCAGCGCTTCTACCGAGGCAAAGCGGGCAAAATAGCGGGCCTGCACATCGAGGCCAAAGGTGTTGTAGGGGCGGAGCGAAACGTTTTCTTCAAGCTGCATAGCCGCAAAGGTCGGGCAGTAGCGCGGACTTTGCAGTTCGCGTTTGGTACCGGTGGCGCTGGGCGCGGACTACAAAGTCCGCGCTACATTTAGGGCAATGGACCCCAAGCAAGCTACCCGGCTCAGCAAATTTCTCAGCCAGCACCTGCGGCATGCGCCCGCCGCCATTGGCCTGCGCCTGGAAGCTGGCGGCTGGGTGGCCGTGGCCGACCTGCTGGCCGCCTGCGCCGCCCACAGCCACCCGCTCACCCGCGACGAGCTGGAAGACTTGGTTGAAGACAACGACAAACAGCGCTTTGCCTTTGACGAAACCGGCCAGCGCCTGCGGGCGCAGCAGGGCCACAGCGTAGCGGTTGACTTGCAGCTAGCCCCCGCCGCGCCGCCCGCCGTGCTCTACCACGGCACCGCGCCGGCCGCGCTGCCCGCCATCCAGCGCGAGGGCTTGCAGAAGATGAGCCGCCACCATGTGCACCTCACCGCCGACGAAGCTACCGCCCGGCGCGTAGGCCAGCGCCGGGGCCGCCCCGTGCTACTAGCCATTGATGCGGCGGCGCTGCACGCGGCGGGCGGCGTGTTTTATAAATCGGGCAACGGCGTGTGGCTCATCGAGGCCGTGCCGCCCCATTACGTGCGCGAAGCCCAATAACCCAACGGCCCTGCCTCGTAGCACGAAGCAGGGCCGCTGAGGCTGCGCAAAGGCGCTAGTACTATTTGAGGTTCGCCTTCACATTGAATTGCGAATCAGCGCGCACCTTCGTGTCCTGCGGCAGGGCCTTGGCTAGCTCGGCCGAGGTGAAGAGGGTGTAATTGCCACTGCGCAGGTAGGTATCGAGCTTGGTGCCGCTAGGGGTGAGGCTAATGGAAGTCTGGCCGGTGGGCACGGGGCTGAGCGAGGCTAGCAGCACCTTATTGGTGCCGGCCGCATCGGTGGCGATGTAGATGCTGATGCTTTTCAGGAAATCGAACGTCTGGGTAGCCGGGTCGGTGGTGGTGAGCGTGAGCTTGTCGAGGGTCACATCCTGCACGTAATCAGCGGTGGTATTATTGCCCGCGTAGGTACTCGATGAGTTCGAGCTGACCGTAATACCCGGCAAGTTGAGGGCCGCGCCCGCCAGCAGGCCCGTGGCCGGAATGGTGAAGTTGGTCGAGTCGTTGACCTTGAAGGAAAGCAGGTCGGCTATTTTCTGGCAGCTGCTGGCGCCCAGCAGCAAGACAGGTAGCAACAGTAACAGAGCGAGAGCTTTAGACTGAAAATTTTTCATGCAGAAAAAAAGAAGCTGCTGGTAAGGCAGAAGTTAAAGGTTAGAAGGCGGCCATCAAACGCCCATTACTGGTAATAAAGTGCGCGGCGCGGTAGTTTTTACCGCACGCGGTAGCCGCTCAGCGCATAGAACAGGAGGTAGGCGTAGCATAGCGCCGGCACCAGCATGGCCACGCGCAGCCCGCCGCCGTGCGTCGAGATAAAGCCCATAAGCGGCGGAATAATAGCCCCGCCCACGATGGCCATTATCAGATACGACGAACCCTGCTTGGTAAATGGCCCGAGCCCGGTAATGGCCAGCGGGAAGATAACGGGCCACATAATTGAGTTCATTAGCCCGCACAGCACGATGAGCCACAGCGCCGTTTCGCCCTGGCTCAGCACCGAGGCGCCCACCAGCGCCACGCCCGCCGCGCACACCGCCACCAGCAGCACGCGGTTGTGAAACCGCAGCAGCAGCGGGATGCCCACCACCCGCCCCACCAGCGAGCCAAACCAGTACGACGACACCAGCACGGCCCCGACAGCCTTGGTAAAGCCTGCCGTGGTATCAATCGGTGCCGGGCTTTGCCCGAATAACTCGCCCGCGAAATTAGTGGCCACGTTCAGGCCGCGCACCAGGTTTTGGGTAAAGGGCGACAGCGCCCGAATACCTTGGCTTTCGCCGTAGCGAATAAGGAACGACCCTAGCCCTACTTCCACCCCCACGTACACAAAAATGGCCGCTATGCCCAGCACCAAGTGCCGGTAAGCGAGCGCCGAGCGGCGGCCGGCCGCCACCGCTTGATGCTCCAACACTGCTTCCTCGGGCAGAGCGTCGATATCGGGCAGGCGCAGCAGGAAGAAAATGCCCGCCAGCACCGCCAGAAAGCCGGCCAGCCCCAGGTAGGGCGCCTTCACGAGCTGGGCTTCCTGCGTGAGGCGCTGGGCCAGGGGCAGCGCCGCCAGCTGCGCCTTCAGCGCCACCGAGCCGCCGAATAGCAGCAGCCCGCCCACCAGCGGCGAAATGGCCCCGCCGAAGTTGTTGGCCACGCCCACGATGCTCACCCGCGAGGCCGCCCGCCGCGCCGGCCCCAGCACGCTCACGTAGGGGTTGGCCGCCACTTGCAGCAGCGTAATGCCCGCCCCCAGCACCGCCAGCGCCGTCAGAAACAGCGGAAACGCCCGCGTATTGGCCGCCGGCACGAAGAGCAGCGCCCCGCCCGCCATCACGAGCAGCCCCACCACGATGCCGCGCTGGTAGCCCAGCTTTTCGAGCAGCTTGCCGGCCGGCAGCGACATGAGAAAATACGCCCCAAAAAACGCCGACTGCACCGCCGATGACTGTAAATCAGTGAGCTGGCACACATCCTTGAGGTAGGGCATGAGCACGTCGTTGAAATTGGTAACCGCCCCGAAGAGCAGAAACAGCAGCGTCATGAGCACCATCGGCCCCGCGTAGGAGCGCGTAACGGTGTCCGAATTGGAGCGGAGGGGAGAAGTAACGGGAGTAGCCATACGGGGCGGAAGGTACAAAAAAAGCCGGCTGTGGGGCCGGCTAGTTGTTTGTGTGGGTCTTAAATTTCAATTCCCTCAATTAAAATCAACCCCTATTTTATTCGCTCGGCTAATTAAGTAGTTTATAAAAGCGCTGCACGAAACAAGCATCAATTTTGCGTCTTCAAAATCGCAATTCGCATCCTCTATTATTGCATGTCGGATACCATCAGCGTCACTAGTGTAGCCGTATATTTGTTTGAATCCTCTTTCTAGAGAAGGATGAATTTTAAGTTTGCCCTTGATTTTGTCGAGTGCACCGCCTAAAGTATCGTTTTTGTTATCCGATATTCTTTTAGTAACGCTTTCAACTGCCGATATAGATTCTTTTATAGAATTTCTGTAATCAGGATTTTTCTTATCTGATAACATATCCAATGCAGCCCTGAGATGAGTATTAGCACCTTTTAAAGCGGTGAAATTTCCGACGCTGTTGATTGCCTCTTCAATCTCAGATGTTTCTGTGGTATTCGTGATAGGTGCTATTCTATTGTCTACAAACCTATAACCGGAATTTTCGCTTTCTAAGGTGAAATTGCAAAACGCTTTAAATTCTTCAGCGTTAAAGCGAATAACTTCTTGATTAAGATTTATGATAAATTCTAATAAATCGTAAACTTCAAACCATTTTGATTTAAAATACTTCTCTCTAATTACTTCTTCGGCTCGATAAGTATTGCTGGGTATTGTATCAATTGGAAGTTTATAGAAATGCAGCCATAATAATTGACATAATACATCGAATGAAGTCTGTTGGCTATAGCGATTATTCTTGTCCAAGTAATCAAGTAGAAAGATTTTCAATCCATTCCATAACCCATTTCTTAGCTCCGCATCGATTGCTTCAAGTTGCATCATTTTGACAGATGAAACAATGCCCATTCTTTTTGAAAAGCTCATATTTTAATGCGATTAATGTTAAAATTTAATGTGCTTAAGTGAATATTATGGTTTTATCCACGCAATCTTTCCATCGCGCATTACCACGACTTCGCTGTTCTTCTGCCGCTTAAATTCCAACATCCGCTCGTAAGCGAGGTGCAAGCCTGTCATAATCTTGTCATGCATTGCGGTTTCGGGCGCAGTCTCTACGAAAGCCTCTTCGTCGAGTTGTGTAAGTGCAGCCAAATCATGGTCGGTTCTGTAATCTTCGAATAAGATATCAACTGCGCTACGGATGCCTCGCGCTTTTTCAGCTTCAATTGATGCCGAAGCCTGTTCGACAACGAAAATTCTATCTGCCAGAGGGAGCTTTTCAAGCTCGTGCAAAATGCTGGCTAGGGTCATGGCTCAGGTATCAGGTAAGCGATGCCGCAAGATAGCAGCAGCTTTTGCTTGACGCCCGGCTATGCCCAACCGCCTGCTAGCCCCGACCTTTGCGCCATGCACCTTACCGCCACCACCCAGTTTGGCCTCGAAGACGTACTGGCCGACGAGCTGCGCCAGCTCGGCGCCACCATCGACTACGTAGGCAGCCGCGCCGTCGAGTTTAGCGGCGACAAGAAGCTGCTCTACAACACCATCCTCTGGAGCCGCACGGCCATGCGCCTGCTGCGCCCCTTCGCCGATTTCTACGCCCCCGACGAGCGCGGCCTCTACGACGAGGTGTTCCAGATTGACTGGAGCCGCTTCATCCGCCCCGGCCAGACGTTTGCCATCACGGCCGTCGTCAATAAGTCGAGCTTCGAGCATTCCTTGTATGTGGCCCAGCTTACCAAGGACGCCATCGTGGACCAGTTCCGCGAGCGTACCGGCGAGCGGCCCAGCATCGACACCCGCAACCCCGACATCCGCATTCACCTGCGCATGCTCGAAAACGACGTGATTCTGAGCCTCGACGCGGCCGGCGACTCGCTGCACCGCCGCGGCTACCGCCAGGGCACCAACGAGGCCCCGCTCAACGAGGTGCTGGCCGCCGGCTTGGTGCTGCTCAGCGGCTGGGACCGGAAAAGCCCGCTCATTGACCCAATGTGCGGCTCGGCCACCATCCTCACCGAGGCCGGCCTGCTCGCCCAGCGCATTGCGCCGGGGCTGTTTCACCAGGGCAAATTCGGCTTTGAAAACTGGCCCGACTTCGACGCCGCGCTGTGGGCGCAGCTGCGCCAGGAGGCCGAGGCCCAGCGCATCGAAGAGCCCCAGGCCTACCTGGCCGGCTCCGACCTCGACCCCAAAGTTATCCGCGACGCGGCGGCTAATATCGAAGCGGCCGGCCTCGACGAGTGCATCCGGCTGAGCGTGCGCGACGTGCGCGACGCCCAGCCGCCGCAGGGGCAGGCGCCCGGCCTGGTCATCACCAACCCGCCCTACGGCGAGCGGATAGGGGAAGAAGCCCAGATGGACGCCCTTTACAAAACCATCGGCGATGCGCTCAAAACCAATTTTCAGGGCTACGAGGCGTTCATCTTTACCGGCAATTTGGAGGCCGCCAAGTGCATTGGATTGAAAGTGTCGCGGCGCATACCACTCTTTAACGGGCCGATTGACTGCCGCCTGCTGAAATATGAGCTATATCGCGGCTCACGGCGCGTAGCACCAGCTGGTGAACGATAAGTGGCTAGGCACAAGGCGGATGGGCACGGGAATAAGTGGAGCTGCCAGGTGAAAAAAAGCTGCTGAAAGCTAGCCGTTAACTGATTAGGAACAAGGTTTTTGCATCCCGACAGGTGAACTAGCCGTAAGTGAGTTCACCACTTAAACACCTTCTCTACATGCTTTCTTCCTGGAAAAGCGCCTCGGCCCGCTGGGCCGCGCCGCTAGCTGCCCTGGGCCTGCTGGCCGCGTGCAGCAACAGCCAAACCACCGAAACCACCACCTCAGCCACGGCCCGCGACTCGACGGCTACGGCCGCCAAGCCGGCTACCGACTCGTCGGCTGCTGGCCGGGCTATGGCCGTGAAGCCCAGCGGCCCCAAGCCCGCCTGGGTTTCCGGCCTGCACCCCGAGATGCAGACCGTGATTGAGCAGCTCACGGCCATGAGTGGCCCCACGCCGCTCAATAAGCTGCCCGTGCCCCAGGCCCGCAAGGCCCCCAGCCCCACCGACGCCACGATGGCCGTGATGCAGAAGTTCAATATCCCCACGCCGCCCGTTACCGCCGACACCATGAGCCGCGAGGTGGCCCCCGGCGTGAAGGCGCGCATCTACACGCCCAAGTCGGGCACGGCACCGTTCCCGGTTATTGTGTATTACCACGGCGGCGGCTGGGTTATTGCCAACCTCAATACCTACGACCCCTCGGTGCGCGCCCTGTGCGAGCAAACGGGCGCCGTTATCGTATCGGTGGCCTACCGCCAGGCGCCCGAGCATAAATTCCCCACGGCCCACAACGACAGCTTTGCCGCCTACCAGTGGACGCTCAAAAACGCCGCCAGCCTCAAGGGTGACCCGGCTAGGGTAGCCGTGGCCGGCGAAAGCGCCGGCGGCAACCTGGCCTGCGCCGTGAGCATGATGGCCCGCGACAAGAAAGTGCAATTGCCGAAGCACCAGCTGCTCGTGTATCCCATTGCCGGCTATGACCTGAATACGCCTTCGTACCAGGCTAATACTCAGACCAAGCCGCTCAATAAAGACTTGATGGCGTGGTTCTTCCAGCACTACCTGCGCACGCCCGCCGATGGTAAAAACCCGCTGATTGACCTCGTGCACGCCAACCTGAAAGGCCTGCCGCCCACTACGCTCATCACCGACCAATATGACCCGCTGATGAGCGAAGGCAAGATGCTCGCCGACAACCTCCAGAAAGCCGGTGTGACGGTAAAATATCAGAACTATGATGGCGTCACGCACGAGTTTTTCGGCATGGCCGCCGTGGTGCCCGAGGCCAAGCAGGCCCAGGCCCTGGCTAGCGGTGAGCTGAAAAGCGCGCTGAAGTAAAAGGCACCTTATCCCCGGTCCCCGCTCCCCAAAAGAGGGGGAGCCTAATGATTTAGTCAAAACAAAAAAGCTCTCAGCAACTGCTGAGAGCTTTTTTGTTTGAATCACTTGCTAATTCTGCCGGGGCTCCCCCTCTTTTGGGGAGCGGGGCCGGGGGTGAGGTGCCCCGAACGGAATTGCCTTGCTTTGCCATGCACGAACCTTCCACGCAGGGCGGCCCGCATGAGCATATTTATACTACCGACGCTCGCCCCTGGGACAAGGCTAAAGCCCACGCCCGCGAAAACCGCAAAGCACCGACAGCCGCCGAAAATGCCCTGTGACAGCAGTTGCGGGCTGCTCAATTGGGGGCTAAATTTCGCCGGCAGCATGCTATTGAGTTTTTTATTGTTGATTTTGTTTGCCTCAGCCACAAGCTGCTGATTGAGGTAGATGGCGAAATACACCAAGCGCCTGAGCAGGCCGAATACGATTCCGGTCGGACCTTCGTGCTAACGGAATTAGGTTTTCACGAACTTCGTTTCTCCAACGACCAAGTACTGCACCGGATGGACCAGGTTCTGGCCACCATCCGGCAGTACTTACAAACTACTACCAGCCTAGCAGGAGCAGCATCGTCTGGCTTTCCCTCTTTCTTAGAGCGGGAGCCGGGGGGTGAGGTGCCCCGCCCGAATGATATGCCCACTACCGCTGCCACTGCTGTTTCTCTCACGGCCGCCCGCCAGGCGCTCAAACGCTACTACGGCTACGATAATTTTCGGCCCATGCAGGGCGATATTATCCAGAGCATCCTGGGCGGCCAGGATACGGTGGTGCTCATGCCCACGGGCGGCGGCAAGTCGGTCTGCTTCCAGATTCCGGCCGTGGTGAGCGAGGGCGTGTGCGTAGTGGTATCGCCGCTCATTGCCCTGATGAAAGACCAGGTGGAGGCGCTGAAAGCCAACGGTATCGTGGCGGCCTACCTCAACAGCAGCGTGGGCCAGAGCGAGGCCAACGACATCGCCCGCGCCGCCGTGAGCGGCCACCTCAAGCTGCTCTACGTGAGCCCCGAAAAGCTACTGAGCGACGGCTTCTTGCAATTTCTGACGCGGGTCAATGTCAGTATTTTCGCTATTGACGAGGCGCACTGCATTTCGAGCTGGGGCCACGATTTCCGGCCCGAATACACCCAGCTGGGCACGTTGCGGCAGCACTTTCCGAGTACGCCCATCATTGCCCTTACGGCCACGGCCGACCGCCTCACCAAGCGCGACATCATCACCCAGCTCAAACTGCACGAGCCGAAAGTGTTTTTGTCGAGCTTCGACCGGCCCAATATCAACCTGCTCGTGCGCCCCGGCCAGGACCGCATCGGGCAGGTGCTCGACTACATCGGGCGCCACCCCAACGATGCGGGCATTATTTATTGCCTCTCGCGCAAGAGCTGCGAAACTATCGCCCAAAAGCTGCAGCAAAAGGGAATTAAGGCCGGCTACTACCACGCCGGCATGACGCCCAACCAGCGCGGCAGCGTGCAGGAGGCCTTTTTGCAGGACGACTTGCAGGTCATCGTGGCCACCATTGCTTTCGGCATGGGCATCGACAAGAGCAACGTGCGCTGGGTGATGCACTATAATCTACCTAAAAATATCGAGGGCTACTACCAGGAAATCGGTCGCGCCGGCCGCGACGGGGCGCCCGCCACGGCCATCTTGTTCTACAGCTTCGCCGATGTGCTCTCGATGCGCGAGATGGTGACCAAGGACGTGCCCGCCCGTCAGGCCCAGCTCAACACCGCCAAGCTGGAGCGTATGCAGCAGTTTGCCGAGGCTGCCAGCTGCCGCCGCCGCATCCTGCTGCACTATTTCTCCGAAGACCTGGGCCGCGACTGCGGCAACTGCGACATCTGCCGCAACCCACCCACCACCTTCGACGGCACGCTGCTAGCCCAGAAGGCACTCTCGGCCAGCGCCCGCGCTCAGCAGCGCGTGGCTATTAATTTATTGATTGATATTCTGCGCGGCATGCGCAACCAAGCCGTGCTGCAAGGCGGCTACGACCAGCTCAAAACCTACGGCGCGGGCCAGGATTTGCCCTACCTCGATTGGTACAGCTACGTGCACCAGATGCTCAACGATGGCCTGTTCTACATCGCCTACGAGGAAGGCTACGCCCTGAAAATCACCGAGCGCGGCCAGCAGGTGCTGAAAGGCCAGCTGCCGGTGTCGCTCAAGAAATTTCAGGTAGCCGAAAAGACCGAGAAGCCCACCCGCGCCGGCAAAAAAGCCGCTGCCGAAGCGGCGGCCGTGGCTGCCGGCTCGCCCGAGGCCCGGCTCTTCGAGCGCCTGCGCCAGCTGCGCAAGCGCATTGCCGACGAGCAGGGCGTGCCGCCCTACGTGGTGTTCAGCGACGCCACCTTGCAGGAGATGGCGCGCGAGCAGCCCACCAGCCGGGTGGCTATGCTCAGTATCTCGGGCGTGGGCATGAAGAAGTTTGAAACCTACGGCGAGGCCTTTATCGAAGCTATTATCCAGCACGGCCCGCCGCGCGCCGTGCCCGCCGAGGACGAGGCCGACGACCTGCCCAGTCGGCCGCCCTTCACCGACGACTTCGGGCCTGCAAAAGAAAAAAGCGCCCCGGCTAAGGGTGCCACGGAAGAAGCCACGATTGAGCTGCACCGCCAGGGCCTCAACCTGACGCAGATAGCCCAGCAGCGCGGGCTAGCCTTGAGCACCGTGCAGGGCCACCTGGAGCGCGCCTACGCCAAAGGCCAGGCCCTGCGCCTGCACGAGTTTCTGAGCGATTCCGACCTGGCGGCCATTGCCGCTGCCCGCGCCCAGCTAGGCCCCGGCGCGGGCCTGCGCGACCTCTTCGACCACCTGCGCGAGAAATACGACTATTTCCAGCTGCGGCTGGCTGGCATCCGGGCGCAGCGGGGAAAGTAATACGTTACCGTAGCTAGTGCCCACCGCAACAGCCGCCCAGAAGGCGGCTGTTTTTATATCCGGCCACCCAAAATTTCGTCTCCCCCAACAATTCCCATCCCGTTAGCGTTGGCAAGTCTAATGGAATTAGTAACTTGCGGCCGGTGTTGCCGGTTTTGTGCGTCGCGTGCCCTCCGCGTTGGGTTTTCCTTTCCCTGTCTTCCCTACCGTTATGATTAATACCAACCTCAAGTTCTGGCGCCGCGAGCTAGGGCTCACGCAAGCGCAATTGGCTGACAAACTGAATATTAAGCGCTCGCTAGTAGGTGCTTACGAGGAAGGCCGCGCCGAGCCGCGCCTGGCTACGCTCGTCAACATGGCCCGGCTGTTCAATATTCCGCTCGACTCGCTGGCTACTACCGACTTTACGAAGCGCAAAAACGCCAAAACGGCTGCCGCCCTGCGCGAGGCCGGCCCACTCACCGATACGCTGCCCGAAGACAAGCCGCTGCGCGTGCTGGCCTTCACGGTGGGGCTCGACGATAAAGAAAATATTGAGCTGGTACCCCTGAAAGCCGCCGCCGGCTACCTCAACGGCTACGCCGACCGCGAGTTTATCGAAGAACTGCCGCGTTTCCGCTTGCCCATGCTGGCTAGCACCGGCACTTACCGCGCCTTCGAAATCGCTGGCGACTCGATGCTACCGCTGGCCAGCGGCACCACCATTGTGGGCCGCTACGTCGACGACTGGGCAAATATCAAAGACGGCACGCCCTGCATCGTGGTGAGCCAGAAGGATGGTATCGTATTCAAGCGCGTGTATAACAAGCTGAAGCAGAGCGCCATGTTTGCCCTGCAATCGGATAACCCGCTTTACTCGCCCTACGATGTGAAGGCCGAAGACGTGCTCGAAATTTGGGAAGCCAAAAGCTACATCAGCAGCGCTTTTCCCATCGGCGGCGTATCGCTGGAGCACCTGGCTAGCATGGTGCTCGACCTCACGCAGCAGGTGAAGCAGCTACAATTGCAGCGGGTGTAGGGTAGGCCAGCCAAGCAAAACGCCTGTCATGCTGAGCTTGCTCAACACGACAGGCGTTTTTTCTTTCTGGCTAGCTTATCTACTTCAGCTGCATCTCCTCAATAATATGCTTAATTTTCTCCTCCGCCTTTTTGTGCGTCTGCTCGTAATCGGCAATGGAGGCTAGCGGCTCCTTCACGCTGAAGTAAAACTTGATTTTGGGCTCGGTGCCACTCGGGCGGGCCGAGATTTTGTCGCCGGCCGCAGTGATGAATTGCAGCACGTTGGAGCTTTCTACGCCGGTGCTTTCTTCCTGGCCCGAGGCCAGGTGCTGAATTTTGCCGGTCTGGTAATCGCGGATTTCCACCACTGGCGAGCCGGCTAGGGTCTTGGGTGGGTTTTTGCGCAGCTCCACCATCATCTCCTGAATTTCCTCGGCGCCGCGCTGGCCCTTCTTGGTCAGGGAGATAAGGTCTTCGACGTAGAGGCCGTACTGAGCGTACATCTGCTGCATTTCCTGGTAGAGGGTACGGCCCTGGCCTTTGGCCACGGCGGCCATTTCGGCCACGAGGGCGCAGGCCGTCACGGCATCTTTGTCGCGCACGAAGTCGCCGATGAGAAAGCCGTAGCTTTCCTCGCCGCCGCAGATGTAAGTTTCAACGCCCGTAAGCTCGCGGATGAGGCCGGCAATGTACTTGAAGCCGGTGAGCGTGCGGTAGTATTTTACGCCGTAGTGGTGCGCAATATCGCCCAGGATTTCGCTCGTCACGATGGTGTACACGATAAAATCATTAGGCAATGATTTGCCGGCTTTCTGGCGCGCCGACAAAATGTAGTGCGTGAGGAGCGCGGCCGTCTGGTTGCCGTTGAGCAAAACCCACTCGCCCTTGTCGTTTTTCACGCCCACGCCCACGCGGTCGGCGTCGGGGTCGGTGGCTAGCACGATGTCGGCGTTTTGCGCTTTGGCTTGGTCGAGGGCCATTTGCATGGCCGATTTCTCTTCCGGATTAGGCGACTGCACCGTGGGGAAGTTGCCATCGGGCTCGGCCTGTCCGGGCACCACGCTCACGTTGGTAAACCCGAACTCGGCCAGAGCCGGTGGCACCAGCTTGATGCCCGAGCCGTGCAGCGGCGTGTACACGATGCCCAAATCGTGCTGCTGCTGAATAGCGGCAGGATTGATGCTCAGCTTCTTAACCTCGGCCAGATAGGCGGCGTCCACTTCCTGGCCGATACTATGAATGCGGCTAGGGTCACCGTTGAAACGCACCTCCTCGGGGCTGGTGATTTTATTCACCTCCGCAATAATATTGGTGTCGTGCGGGGCCACTACCTGCGAGCCGTCGTTCCAGTACACCTTGTAGCCGTTATACTCCTTGGGGTTGTGCGAGGCCGTGATGACGCAGCCGCTCTGGCAGCCCAGGTGCCGAATGGCAAACGACAGCTCGGGCGTGGGCCGCAGGCTCTCAAACAGGTAGGCCGTGATGCCGTTGCCCGCAAAAATGCCAGCCACCGTTTCGGCAAAAAAGCGCGAGTTGTTGCGCGAGTCGTGCGCGATAGCCACCTTGATTTCCTGGTTCGGGAAACTCATCTTCAAGTAGTTGCACAAGCCCTGCGTGGCCATGCCCAGCGTGTAGCGGTTCATGCGGTTCGAGCCCGCGCCCATGATGCCGCGCAGGCCGCCGGTGCCAAACTCCAGGCTACGGTAAAAAGCATCGTTGAGCTGGTCGTCCTGGTGCGTATCAACGAGGTGTTTGATTTCGGCCTGGGTGTCAGCATCGTAGGCGGGTGTGAGCCAGGTGTTGATGCGCTGCTGAACGTCGGAGGAGAGGGGCATGGGAAGAAGAGTTAGGAGAGGCGATGTCGAACAAAAGTAAAGACGCCGGCGGGCGTCTTTGGCAGGTATTGCTCTACGAGGGGAGGGCGGCGAAGTTGGGGCTAGCCGGCATGGTGCGCTTAGCTCACTTAGCTGTGGCGGTTTCCTCGCGCAGCTCCACGCCGTAGCGCTTGGCAAAGCCTTCGAGCTGGCCGCGCAGCACGGCACGGCGGCGGGTGCCGCGCACCTCGCGCATGTTCAGCACATGTATGTCGCCGTCTTTGAGGCGCACCCGCAGCTGGCGGGGCATCAGCTCAAGCAAACTCATGCTTTCGGCCGCAAAAACCTGCTTGGCCCGAAACAAGCCGGCCTTGTGCACCAGGTAGCCGGGCGCAAACTCAAAGTAGCTCTGGGTGCCGAAAACCGGCGCATTGTGCACCAGAATGAACCCCAGATACACCACGCAGCCCGCCAGAAATACGTAGCTCAGCCAGTGAAAATCCTGCGTGGCAGGCGAGTTGCGCAGCATTAATACGGCGTAAATAATGGCAAAAAGCGCCAGTGAAACCTGCACCCCAAACGAGAGGCGCGATGAGTTGGCGGGGCGTAAGCGAATGCGGGTGGTACCGGTGGGCATGGGGCAAAAGTAGCTATGAGTTAAAAATTATGGGTTATGAGTTGGTAGCCAGGCGCACATACGCTTGACTACCAACTCATAACCCATAATTTTTAACTCGTACTTCTACGAAAGCTTGGCTTCCAGGGTCATTTCGCCCACGGCGCCGAGCGCCTTCGATACCGGGCAGTTGGCCTTGGCAAAGTCGGCGTGCTTCTGAAAATCTTCGGGCGTAATGTTGCCGCCGGTTACTTTGCCTTGCACGCTCACCGCGATTTTGGTGATAACGGGCGGCTGCTGAGCTGGGTCAAGCGTCACGGTCGATGTAGTTTGTAAGTCCTCCACAGTGTGGCCGTGCTGCGAAAGCACGATGGCCAAGAACATGGTGTAGCAGCCGGCGTGCGCCGCGCCAATCAGCTCTTCGGGGTTGGTACCTTTCTGCCCTTCAAAGCGCGCGCCTACCGAGTACGGGGCTTCTACCGTGCCGCTCTTGGTAGTGATGGTGCCGTGACCTTTCATGTCGCCCGTCCACTGGGCTTTGCCAAACTGGTTAATCATAGGAGTAACTAAAAAGAAATAAGGAGTGAGGACCGGCCAATACCGGCAACTGTCATACGAATAACGGGTGGCCTTGAGTTTTGTTGAAGTTTGTTAGATATTTTATTAAACAAAAAACAATCAAAAGTCAGCTATGCCACTTAAGCGCAAGAAAGCCAAGTAGCTGCCTTTGGTACGGCGTAGGTACGGAATGGCAGCTAGCCAGCGGTATCGTAAGCACCTTTGCTGCATAAGCCCGATTTTTACGCTTCTATGGGAATAAAAGCCGCCTTAAGCCGCCCCCTGGCGGCCTATACCGTGCACCGCTACCGGCAGTGGCAGCGCCAGCCCGTTGCCACGCAGCTAGCCCTGCTGCGCACGCTGACGCGCACGGCGGCCGGCACGGCCTTTGGCCAGGCGCACGACTTCGGGGTCATCCAAACGCCCGCCGACTTTGCGGCCCGCGTGCCCATCCGCGACTACGAGGCCCTCAAGTCCTATTTCGACCGCGTAAAAGCCGGTGCGCCTGCTATTCTCTGGCCCGGCCGGCCGCTGTACCTGGCCAAAACCAGCGGTACCACTAGCGGCGCCAAGTACATTCCGATTACGCGGGCCAGCATCGGCAACCACATCAACGGGGCCAAGGACGCGCTGCTGCACTACGTGGCCGCCACTGGCCGCGCGCGCTTTCTTGATGGCAAGCTGATTTTCCTGTCCGGCTCGCCCGAGCTGGAGCGCGTGGGCGGCATCCCGACGGGCCGGCTCTCGGGCATCGTCAACCACCACGTGCCGGCCTATCTGCGTCGTAACCAGCTGCCTAGCTATGCCACCAACTGTATCGAGGACTGGGAAGCCAAGCTCGATGCCATTGTGCGCGAAACGCTGGGGCAGCCCATGACGCTCATTTCCGGCATTCCACCCTGGGTGCAGATGTATTTCGACCGCCTCACGGCCCGCACCGGCCGGCCGGTGGGAGAGGTGTTTCCGAACTTCGACCTCTTCGTATCGGGCGGCGTGAGCATGGAGCCCTACCGCGCCCGCCTGCTCGAAAGCATCGGCCGGCCGGTCGATAGCATCGAGCTGTTTCCGGCCTCCGAGGGCTTTTTGGCCTTTCAGGACCAGCCCGGCAACCCCGGCCTGCTGCTGCGGCTGGCCAGCGGCATCTTCTTCGAGTTTGTGCCTGCCGAGCGGTTTTTTGAGGCAAATCCGCCCCGCCTCACCATCGCCGAGGTAGAGCTGGGGCAGCAATACGCCGTCGTGCTGACTTCCAATGCCGGCCTCTGGGCCTACTCGCTCGGCGATACCGTGCGCTTTGTCGATTTGTACCCGCACCGGGTGGTGGTCACGGGGCGCATCAAGCATTTTCTCTCGGCTTTCGGCGAGCACGTTATCGGCGAAGAAGTGGAAGCCGCTCTGCGTGAAGCCGTGCGCCAGCATCCCGAAACCGAAGTCACCGAATTTACCGTGGCGCCCTTGGTGAGCGGCGACCCTGGCCAGCCCTCGCGCCACGAGTGGCTGGTCGAGTTTGCCCAGCCGCCACGCGATGCCGCTAGCTTCGCCGCCGCGCTCGATACGGCGCTACGCCACCGCAATACCTATTACGACGACCTGCGCCAGGGCAGTATCCTGGTGCCATTGCAGCTCACGCCGCTGCCGGCCGGCGCGTTTCAGCGCTACATGAAAAGCGTGGGCAAGCTGGGCGGGCAGAATAAGGTGCCGCGCCTGGGCAACGATAGAAAGCTGGCCGATGGGCTGCGTCAGTTCCTCACGAGCGTCAGGTAGTCAGCCGTATATTTCAGCATCACGCCGCCAATCACCGATATTTCGCAGCTCGACCCTAGCCAGCGCTATACCTTCGCCGACTACCTGTGCTAACGCTTCACGGAATACGTGGCGTTTATCAAGGGCAGGATTCTTCGCAAGATGCCGGCGCCCACTTCGGCGCACCAGCAACTTGCGTCTAACTTCCACGGCGTTAGCTGGAACTGCCTGCGTCGGCAGCCCTGCCGGGTCTTTTCGGTGCCTTTCGATGTGCGCCCGCTGCGCGGTACCGGCAACGGCGACGCCCAGATAACTACCGTGGTGCAGCCCGACATCAGCGCTAGCTGCGACCGGGCCAAAAGCGACAAGCGCGGCTGCCTGGACGCGCCCGACTGGCTCGGTATTTTTGAGGAAGCGCAGTAGGGCACCGGCTAGCCAGGTATTTTGCCCTGCGTGCCCGGTTTTTTAGCTGCCATTGGCGTGCGCAACAAAGCTGCCGTATGGCCCTGGCTACTGGAGGTGCATAACTATGCCTGGTTCGGCAGCTTTTTCGTGGCGGGTGGAGTGCATCGGGCACTAATGCGTGGGCGTATGCTAGCGCGTGCTTAGGAGTAGCGATGTGTCAGCAGATATAGTTGGTTAAGTTTACGGTGCTGAAGTTGCTTAACCAATCGCATCACCAGCGAAGCCTTAGTTTGGGTATTAATAGACAAATAAACTGCTGATGGCATGTGGGTTAGTCTTGGTGAAAGTGCCCGGGCAGCCTCGATGCAGTCCAGTAGTTGGGCTTGCGTAAGCGTAACGCTAGTATTGATTTGCTGACGGGTAGGCACTGACGGAGAGGTAGCTGATAGGCTGGGCAACAATTCAGGCCTGACTGCTACAAAGGCCTTCGATTGCAGCGCAGCTGGAAAATGCACACCAAATTTTTTGCTGACCTGCTCCAAAACGGCCTGTTGCAGGGCAGGCTCGGAAACTGAAAACGAAAAATATCCGCTGGTAGTCAAAGAAATGTAAATGTAATTATGTTCTGGTGCAAATAGGCATGCGTAGCCCGTTATGTACGGCGTTTCTTCCAGTGCAACCAGCCCTTTAGCTGGCTCCTTCAGGGTGCCAGCAAGCATAAAAAAATAGCATATAACCAAAAATAGCCCCGCGAACGGGGCCACTTCGGGCCGCCCCAAGCATGGCAGCCGATGCCGGATTGTGCGTTTCATTGCCAATGGTCAAGTGAAGTATAATCACTTGATGCCGACCGCAAAAAAAATCCACACCGTTACTTAGGCCAACTCAAACTGCAAGCGCAGTAAATTGGCATACAGCCCGCCCGCCCGGTCGCTTAATTCCTCGTGGGTGCCGGCTTCCACGATGCGGCCGCCGTCGATAACCAGGATTTTGTCCACCTTGCGGATGGTGCTGAGGCGGTGGGCGATGATGAGGCTGGTACGGTTCTGCATCAACTCGTCAAGGGCACCTTGCACGAGCTTTTCGCTCTCGCTGTCGAGCGACGAGGTGGCCTCGTCGAGGATGAGGACCGCCGGATTTTTGAGGATGGCGCGGGCAATGGCCACGCGCTGGCGCTGCCCGCCCGAGAGCTTGATGCCCCGGTCGCCCACCACCGTATCGAGCGCCTCGGGGAAGGCGCTGATAAACTGCCAGGCATTGGCGCGGCGGGCGGCTTCGATAATTTCCTGGTCGCTAGCGTTGGGCTTGCCGTAGGCAATATTTTCGCGAATGGTGCCGCCGAAAAGCAGCGTTTCCTGCGGCACAATGCCAATGTGGCGGCGCAGGCTGGTGAGGTCGTAGTCCTGCACGTCGTGGCCATCGACCAGGATGCGGCCGCCGCTGAGCGGGTAGAACTGCATCAGCAGGCCCGCAATGGTACTTTTGCCCGCGCCGCTGGGGCCGACGAGCGCAATTTTCTCGCCCGCCGCGATGTGAAAATCAATGTCTTGCAGCACCGGTACATCGGGCCGGGTAGGGTAGCGGAACGCCACGTGCTCGTAGCGAATGTCGCCTCGTATCTGGGCGGGTACGAGGCCGGTGGCCGGCTCACGCAGGGTCGGCTCGGGCGTTTCGTCCAGAATTTCGAGAATGCGCTCGCTAGCCCCCAGCGTGCTCTGCACCTTGCCGTAGAGCTCGCCCAGGCCGGCTACGGAAGCCCCGATGAAGGCCGTATAGATGATAAACGACACCAATTGTCCGATTTCGAGGTGGCCAGGGCCGGCCGTGTACACCAGCGTAGCGCCGCGCCACAGCACCAGAATGATGCCGCCAAACAGGCCGATAATCACGAATGACACGAAGCCGCCCCGGTACAGGTTGCTTTGCAGTGCGGCCCGCACCACCTTGCCCAGCGATACGGTATAGCGTCGGGTTTCAAACTGCTCGTTCGTAAACGCCTTCACCGAGTTGATGGCCTGCAAGGTTTCCTCCACGATGGTATTGGTGTGGGCTAGCTCCTGCTGCGTGGTCTTGGCTAGGGTGCGGATTTTGCGCCCGAAAAGCCCCGCCGCCAGCACGATGGGCGGGAAGGTAACCAGCATAAACAACGATAATTTCACCGACACCAGCATAATAAAGGTGATACCGCCCAGCAGCGTAAACACCTGCCGGAATAGCTCGGCCAGCGTGAGCGAAAACGTGTCCTGAATCTGAGCCACGTCGCTGGTAATGCGCGAGGTGATAGCGCCCACGCGGTTTTGCTCGAAAAACGGGATGGGCAGCTGCACAAACTTGGCGTAGAGTGCCTGCCGGATGTCGCGCACCGTAAACTCGCTCACCTGCGTGAAAAACCAGATGCGTCCAAATGAGAAAAATCCCTGGCACACAATGACGACGAACAGCAGCAGCGCAATCCGATTGATGTCGAGCGAGAGGCCGCCGGGCAGCAGCACCGGCTTGTGGTTAGCGGCATCGACGAGCTTGCCAGCCACCCACGGAAAAGCCATAAACGTGCTGCTGCTCAGCACCAGCATCAGCAGACCCACGATAAACTTGGCCCGGTAGGGCAGCACAAACTTGAAAATGCGTAGGCTGCGCTTCAGTGATTCCTTGTTTACTTTCGGTTTGGGTAGGTCGGCGGTAGCGTCGCCGCCGCTGGTATTCAATCCACTACGGGCCATAATTCAACGGGGCCGGCTAGGGGCCGGCCTACTTATTTTAGTAGACGCGAACTCACGCTAATTGCTTTGAGCTGTTCGCTTAAAAATTCATAAATGAACGGTCATGCTGAACGCAGTAAAGCATCTCGCCCGCTTCGTTCAACGATTCACGCGAGATGCTTCACTGCGTTCAGCATGACCGTTCTGGGAAGCTATTTACCAAGCAGGGCTAAAATTTAATTTAGGCCCGGCGCGTCCTTGGCCGAGCGGGGTACTTTGCGGTTGATTTCGAATTGCGTCACGCCCGCGTTGTCGAAGGGTACGGGCACCTGCACCAGCACGGGCACCGGCACGCCGCGCCGGGTGGCGGGCTGCCAGGCCGGCATAGCCTGCACCACGCGCAGCGCCTCGGCGTTGCATTCGGGCGAGAGGCCCTTGGCTACTTTGGGGTTAAGGAGCTTGCCATCGGTGCCGATAGTAGCCGCTATCACTACGTCGCCGGTCACGCGGGCCTGCTTGGCTTTCACCGGAATTTGCACGTTCTGGCTGAAAAACTCGCCCATTGCCTCTTCCCCGCCGGGGAAGGCGGGTGGGTGGTCGGGCCGGTTTTCGGCGCCGCCGCCGGCTTGCAATTGCATATTGCCGGGCGTGAGCACGATGGGCGCTTTGGTCGGAGCCGGCTTGACTTGGGCCAGCGCCGCCAGGGGGCAGCCAGGAGAATAGCGAAGAAGTAAGCGCGCATAGAACGTAAAAAACGACGCAGAAAAAGCCTAGCGATTAGTAAAGATACCCACTGGCCGCGCCACGTATTAGGACAACTGTGGGACGGCTTCGGTTCGGTCGGCGGGCCGCGAAATCAGCAGCAGCCCCAGGTAGATGAGCGCGCCATTAAGTAGCAGAATTTCGAAGCCGAATTTGTAGCCGTTCAGCCATTCCACCGAGTGCGTCACGATGAGCAGCGTGAGGGCCACGCCGGCCACGCAGGTGGGCAGCACCAGCCCATCGCGCAGCTGCCGCGTGGTGAAAATGCCAAACGCAAACAGCCCCAGCAGCGGCCCGTAGGTGAAGCCGGCCGCCTTGTACACGGCATCAATCAGGCTCTGCTCGTTGAGGGCGCGGAAGATGAGGATGATGATAATCAGCACCACCGACCAGCCTAGGTGCGTAGCTTGCCGCAGCCGCGTTTGCCGGGCCTCGGGGTACTGCTTAATATTCAGAAAATCAACGCAAAACGAAGTGGTAAGTGCCGTGAGCGCCGAGTCGGCCGAGGCATAGGTGACGGCGATAATGCCCAGAATGAAGATGATGCCCGCCGCCAGCGAAAACTGCGTGGTGGCCAGATACGGAAAAACCTTGTCGGTATCGAGCGTGCCCTTGGCAGTGAGCAGCTGCGGCATATGGGCCAGGTCGAGGCCCCTGGCGGCGGCGTATTTGTAGAGCAGCACCCCGAGCGTAAGAAACAGCACATTGACGCTCACGATGACCGGCGTAAACCAAAACAGGTTTTTCTGGGCCTCGCCGAGGCTGCGGCAGCTCAGGTTTTTTTGCATTAAGTCCTGGTCGAGGCCCGTCATTACGATGGTAATGAACATGCCGGAGGCGAATTGCTTCCAGAAGAATTTATCGTCGCGAAAATTGTCGAAATACACCTGCGACATCGGGCTGGTGCGCACCGTCGAGATGAGCTGCTTGAAGGAGTAGTTCAGCGCATCCGACATGAAGTAGATGCTCAGCGCCACGCAGCTCAGCATGGCTAGGGTCTGGAAGGTATCGGTCCAGAGAATGGTCTTGAGCCCGCCCTTAAAGGTGTAGAGATAGATAAATAAGATACTGACTACGACCGTAATAGAAAAAGGTACGCCCATAGCATCGAACACGGCCAGCTGCAGCACGCCCGCCACCAGGTAGAGCCGCAGGGCCGACCCTAGCGAGCGCGAAATCAGGAAAAACAGCGCGCCCGTTTTGTAGCTCCAGTAGCCAAACCGCTGCTCCAGATAGGAATAAATGCTGACCAACTGCAAGCGGTAGTAGAGCGGCAGCAGCACCGTACCAATAACCAGGTAGCCCGCCACGAAGCCCAGCGCTACGGCCAGGTAGCTCCAGCTTTTGCCCTGCACGTTGCCCGGCACCGAGATAAACGTGACGCCCGAAAGCGAGGTGCCAATCATGGCGAAGGCCACCATGTACCACGGCGCGTTGCGGTTAGCGATGAAGAAGCTCTCGCTCGTGGCCTTGCGCGAAGTGAGTACCGCAATGAGAATCAGTACGGCGAAGTAGCCTGCAATCAGACTTAAAATAAGGGTCGGCGACATAGGCGGCAAAGGTACGGCCCCGCCATGCCCATCTGGCGGCCCGCAGCAAGCAGCTTGCCGCGCCTGAAGGAGTCGTGCGAACTTGAAAAGCTGCTTTGCAGGCGGGCGTCAGATGAGCCCGACAAACGGACTATTCCCAGGCTGGCCAGCGCATGATTTCGCCCACGGCGGGCGCGTGCAGCGCGCCGCGCAGCAGCCCGCCGGCCGCTACTTCAGTGAGCAGGCGCAGCGGCTCGGAAGCGGGCTCGTCGCTCAGGTCGAAGGTGCCGTAGTGCATGGGCACCACGTGGCCGGCGCGCAGCACGTTGGCTGCCTTGGCGGCCTCGTGGGGGTTCACGTGGCTCAAGTGCATCATAAACGGCGGCTTGTAGGCGCCGATGGGCATGAGTACAATGTCCAAGGGGCCAAACGTTTGCTCAATCTGCTCGAAGTGGTCGCCGTAGCTCGTATCGCCCGCGAAGTAGATGAGGCGGTCGTCGGTTTTAATTAAAAAACTGCCCCACAATACTTTATTGAGGTCGGTGAGGCCACGCCGATGCCAGTGGCTAGCCGGCAGGTAGTAGATTTCAAAAGGCGCCTCGGGGCCTAGGTCGTACTGCTGCCACCAGCCGGCTTCCTGCACCGGCAGGTTGGGGGCCATGCCGCGCAGCAGGCTAGCCATGCCCAGCGACGAGAGTACCTTCAACTGCGGGTTCTGGCTAGCCAGCTGCTTGACGGACTTTTCATCCAGGTGGTCGCGGTGGCCGTGCGAGAGCAGCAGGTAGTCGAGGTTGCGCACGTCTTCGGGCCGGCAGGGCAGCGCGTGGCGGTGCCGCAGCCCCAGCGACGAAAACAGCACCGGGTCAAACAGCAGGCTCACGCCTCTGATGCGCAGCAGGAAACACGCGTGCCCCAGCCACACCAGCATGTCCTCGGTCGAGAAAAAAGCCTCGGCGCAGGGCACCACGGCGGGCGCCCAGGTGTCCTTTTTCTTCTCTTCCTTCTGCGGATTGGCCGTGAGCTGCCAGCGTAGCGCTGTGCCGAAGGAAGGCTCGAAGAGCGCTTCGCCATTGCAAAACTCATTGCCAATGAGCTTGTTGCCTACGTAGCCGGGGCGAATGGTACGGAGCGCCTCATTGCGGCGATACTGAACGGAAGCAGACATAAGGGCAGGCAAAACAAACGGTACAAATCGGCCGCAAAGTTGTTATAGTACCGGAAGCAGCGGCCAAAGTTCGTGAGTTGGCCGTCGCAATCCCATTCACCCGTTTTACCACCTTTTTTCATGAGCGACAATCAATTTTTGCCCGACCGCGACCGGTCCGTCGCCCACCAGCTTTCGGCCGAAGAGGCCGCCCGCATTCAGGCGCAGTTCTTTGCCCAGGTCTACGGCTGGATGGCCGCCGGCCTGGCCCTCACGGGCGGCGTCGCGCTGTTTGCCGCCGGCACGCCGGCTGTGCTGGAGTTTGTTTTCGGCACGCGCTTCGTATTCATCGGCCTTATTATTGCCGAGCTGGTGCTGGTCGGCTTTCTGTCGGCCCGCGTTTTTCAGTGGAGCCGGGGCCAGGCGCAGGCCGCCTTTATTGGCTACGCGCTGCTCAACGGCCTCACGCTGAGCGTACTATTCCTAGCCTACACGGCCGATTCGATTGCTTCGACTTTTTTCACCACGGCCATCATGTTTGGGGTGATGAGTGCCTTTGGCTACTTCACCAAATCCGACTTGTCGGGCTGGGGAAAGATGCTGAGCATGGCTATTATTGGCCTGTTCATCGCCTTGGTAGTGAATATGTTCCTGCACAACTCCACGCTCAACCTGGTGGCTTCCTTCATCGGCGTTATCCTCTTCACGGCCCTGGCCGCCTACGACACGCAGAAGCTCAAGCAGCTAGCCTTCCTGGGCGTGACGGAAGGCGAGGAGATGCACGACAAGGCCTCCATTCTGGGCGCGCTCATGCTGTATCTGGACTTCGTCAACCTGTTCCTGTTTTTACTGCGCTTCTTCGGCCGTCGCCGCTAGGCTCTGGTAGTCAGCACAACGCAAAAGCCCCGGCCGAAATCTTCGGCCGGGGCTTTTTGCTGTTTAATGGGCTAGCGGCCGCTTACTTGGCAGCGCTGGCTAGCCAGGCGGCGCGCTGCTCTTTCTGGGCGGCGGTGGCGGTCATTTTTTCCACGCTTTCCATGGGCTGAACCTGCACGTTGGTATCTTCGGTGAGCACTACCTGCACGCTGCGCTCAATGCCGGCGCGGTTGCGCACCTTCACCGGCACGAGGTCGGCGGGCGTGTGGCGGCGCATGATGCTTTCGAGGGTAGCCATGTTGTCAATTTTCTCGCCGTCGAGGGTCACAATCTGGTCGCCCCGGTCGATGCCGGCTTTGTAGAGGCCCGAGCCGATGGTGGTATTGCGGTTCAGGATGCAGCGGCCTTCCTCGTCAAACTCGACCTGGCGGGGCAGGGCGGCGGCCAGTGCCTTCACCGGCACCACGGCCAGGCCCATCGTGGCCAGGTTTTCGTTGAAGCGCGGCGCCTCATGCCCGTAGATGTAGCGGCGGAAGAACGAGCCCGCAAACGCCGTATCCTTGGCTACGGTGCCCAGCACGCGCTGCAAGTCTTTCACAGTAAAGGATTTGGCGGGGGCTAGCGCCGCCGTTTGGGGCTTGCCAAACTCCAGCCACATGGCCTGCATGTACTTGTCGAGCGAGGTGTGGTAGCGCTGGCGCAGCTGCAAGTCGAGGCACAGGGCTAGCCCCGCACCCTGGATGTAGTACGAGAGGTAGGTGTTGCTGCGGTTGGTGGGGTCGAGCGACACGGCCGCGTCGGTGAAAGCCGCCTGCCGGCTCATCTCGATGGGCGAGGCGTAGCGGGCGCCGGGCGAGTTGAGGCGCGCATTCACCCACGAGCTGACGCGCTCAAAAAACTGCTCATCATCGTAGAAGCCCGCCCGGCGCAGAATCAGCTCGCCGTAGTACTGCGTAAAGCCCTCCCCGAACCAGAGCGCGTCGCTCATATTAGTGCGCTGAAAATCAAACGGCTCCAGGCCCTGCGAGCGGATGCGCTCGGTGTTGTAGGAGTGGAAAAACTCGTGCGCCACGGTGCCCAGGTTGTGCAGGGCGCCTTCCTCGCGCAGCGGCTGCGGCGAGGTAAGCGAGGTCGAGTTGCGGTGCTCCATGCCGTCGCCGGTGGCCTGGGGCAGGTAGTCGGCCAGGAAGGTGTAGCGGCCGAAATCAAACTGCGGGTACTCGCCGCCGTACACGCCGGCCGCCTCACGCACCACTTTCTGGGTTTTCTTCACGAAGGCATCGACCTCGCCGGCCGTGCCGGGGTAATAGGTTGCCATCTCGAAGTTGCGCCCGCCATCCTGCCAGGTGTGCAGAAACTGCGACGACCCCAGCACCGTGGGGCTGTCCATAAAATACTGGAGGTTAGGGGCCGTAAAGGTCGTTTTATCCTCGCCGGCCGCCCGTAGCTGGGTGGCCACCTTCCAGTTGGCCGGCAAGTCAAATTTCACCTCGGCCGGCCGGGTTTCCATGCCCTGCGCGTAGCAGAACACGGCTGGCATATTCAGGTGCGCGTGCTGCTGGTCGATGCCGGCAAACGTGCCGTCCGAGCGGTCGCCGTACACGGTATAGTTAAACTGTACCGTGCCGTCGGCGCCCGGCGCTATTTCCCAAGAGTAGGGGTCGGGCCGGTTGATAGCCAATAGTTTGCCCGTGCCATCGGTAGCGATGGTGTAGTACACGTTCTTCACAAAATCGTGCAGCGCGTAGCGCCCCGGCGACGAACGCGCCATGCGTACTACCAGCTTCTGGCCGGGGGGCAGGCCCGCAAACGTAGCTGCCACGCGCACCTCGTGGTGCACGGCATTCGGAAATGAAACCGCGTAGCGCACGGCCGGGCCATCGGCCTTTACCGAGGCTACCTGCCGGGGGGCCGCGTTAGGCGTCGGCTTAGCGGCCGGCACTGCTGCTGGCTGGGCACTAGCCGCTGGCGGAGCTGCCTCAGCAGCAGTTTTAGGTAGCGGCGCGGCCACTGGTCGAGCCGCCGGAGCAGCGGCCGGCTTAGCCGACTTGGTGGCCGCTGCCACTGCTGGCTTGGCTGCTGAGGCGGCTACTGGCTTAGCTGCTGGGGCGGCTACCGGGCGCGCGGCAGGCTGGACTGCCGGGGCCAGGGGCTTAGCTACCGGGCCGGCGGCCAGCTTGGTAGGTATGGTAGGTTTGGGTTTGACAGGCAGGCTAGGGGTTGGTTTTCGAGCAGTAGTAGGTACCGTAATGCTGGCCAGCAGCATAGTGCCAGGAGCCTGGGCGAGCGCCAGGCCAGGCAGCCCAACCAGTGCCATGCCAGCCAAACCTTTCGTGCGCAGAAGTTTTTTCATAAAAACCAGTTGAATAATACTAAATTGTATTGATAGTGGGGCTAGCGTAGTTTTAGCCGATGCAAAGTAAATAGGAAATAAGCACTGCTGAGCGGTTTTTCAACCTATTTCATAGGTTTTTATTTTCAGGTTATTTTAGGACTATCCCGGTTATGGCGTTACCAAAAAAAAGTTGTACCCAATTAGGATTTAGACCCAGCGCGGCTAGCTCGGTGGGCCAGGGAGGCAGCTGCTGCACCCGCAGCCCCACCGTAAAGCCAAAAAACCAGTACATCGCCCGCAGTAGCCAATGCCGCCAGCCGCGCCGCGCCGGCCGAAAGTCGGTTACCAGCCACGGCGCGCCGGGGCAGCGGGCCGCCTGCAGCCGGGCTAGCGCACCCGGCAGGGCTACCTCGGTAAAGCAGTCGAGCACAAAAAAAGTAACGATTACCTCGAACTGCTCGCCGGGCCGCAGGCTGGCCTCGGTGCCCTGGCGCAGCTCCACGGTGGCGCCGGGCGGGGCCGGGTGCCGGCGCAGCCGGGCGCGGGTGCGGGCCAGCATAGCCGCCGATACTTCCAGGTACAGCACCTGGGCCTGGGGGCGCTGCCGCCAGATTTCGCCCAGCACCCAGCCGGCGCCGCCGCCCAGCACCAGCACGCGCGGTGCCGGGCCGGCCGGTAGCCCGGCGGCCAGGGTAGCCCGCTGCGCCCGTCGCAGCGCCCCGCCAAATACTAGCCCCGCCAGCGCATCATAAAACCAGGCAACGGGTCCGAAGTCAGCCCCGGCAGGGCTGGCAGGCGAGGCAGAAGGGGAGGAAACAGTCATTGAAAGCGAAAAAGAGTGGGGTAAAGGCAGTAGAGCGGGCGTATTGTACTCCAAAAGCGCCGTTTTAAATAAAAAAATGCGGGCGCAAGTAGCTGAAAAACAATTTTTCGAGGCGTTGGCTAGGAGTAGCCCCGCCAAAAATGCGGCAGTGCGCTTGCGTGAAGCCGCCGGTGCCCGCTATCTTTGCACCACCAACAGCAACCACCGACCGAGTGGCCCCGCTGCTGGGCGTCGTTTGCGCTTGTGGCGAAATTGGTAGACGCGCTGTCTTCAGGCGGCAGTTCCGCAAGGTGTGAGAGTTCGAGTCTCTCCGAGCGCACGATTTAAGTACGAAAAGCCAGCCCGAAAACGGCTGGCTTTTTTGTTGTTGCGGCGGACGGTGCGGGCGGGGGTAGCCAATGCTGCGAAAATTCCGTTCAACGTACTTTTCTGCTTTTCTGCCCGCCATGCCTGCTCCCGTCGCGCCGCCCGATTCTCCTGCTGCTTCGTCTTCGCGCGCGGCCGGGCTAGCGGGGTTGCTCACGGCGGAGGTGCTGGTAGGTGGGGCGCTGTTTTTGCTGGCGTTCGGGTTGTTTTTTTACCTCACGCGGGTAGTTTTTCGCGAGCACTCGCAGGTGTTCGACAACTGGGGCTTTGCCCAGATGGACGCCCTGCGGGCCGCCCACCCGTGGCTGACGCCGTGGGTTTTCCGGCTCACGTTCTTCGGCTCGGTCCTATTTTTTGTGCCGGCTAGCCTGCTGGTGCCGCTGGTGCTCTACCGGCGCGGCTACACCCGCTACGCTATCGAGCTGCTGCTGTCGATGGGCGGCTCGTTCATCCTCAACGAGTTGCTGAAGGTGTGGTTTCACCGCGACCGGCCCACCACGGCCTTCATCTACCAGTACGGCCTTAGCTTTCCGAGCGGCCACGCCATGATGAGTATGGCCTTTTACGGCTGCCTGGCCTGGCTGGCGGTGCAGCACGGCGGGCGCTGGGGCTGGGCCAGCTTGCTGGTGCTGTGGGCGCTGCTCATTGGCTGCTCGCGCATGTATCTGCACGTGCACTACCCCACCGATGTGGTGGCCGGCTTTGCGGGCGGTACGGCGTGGCTGGTGCTGCTGCGCACAGGCCTGCGCCTGTTCTGGACGGAGGAAAAAAAGATAAACCAGCGCGCGGCCGACGAGCCGCCGGCGCAGCCCTAGCCCGGCCGGGCTAGGGAGCTAGGGCACCAGCAATACTTTTTGGCTGCCCAGGGGCTGGCCGGCCCCATCCTGCGCTTGCAGGTAGTAGAGGCCCGGCCCGAGCGCGCGCACATCGAGCTCGGTTTGCTGCTGGAAGTGGGTTTGGCTTACTACGCGGCCGGTGGCATCGAGCAGGCGCAGGCTCACAACGGCCTGCGGGTCAGCAAACTGCACCCATAGCCTGCGCTGCGCCGGCTGGGGCCAGGCAAGCAGCGTGGCGGCGGTCGGCGCGGCAGCTACCGCTACCATTGGCGAGTAAGTTTGCGCCCCATCCGCATCTAGTTGCTGAAGGCGGTAATACGTGAGCGCACTGGGAGCCGCATTATCCTGAAACGCGTAGCTGGCCGGCTGCTGGGGCCGGCCCTGGCTGGGCACGAAGCCCAGGGTTTCGAACGCCGCGCCCGGCTGGCGCTGCCGCTGCACCGCAAAGCCCCGGCTAGCCTGCTCGGAGGCCGTTTGCCAGGCTAGCGCCACGGCGCCGCCCGCCCGGCGCCGGGCCGTAAAAGCCGTCAGCACCACGGGCAGAGGCGCCGGGGCGGCCAGCTGCACCGCAAAAGCCGTGGCCTGGCCAAAGCTGAGGTGCAGCTGCTGCCGGGCCGCGTCGTAGCGGCTGCTGGCCAGGCCCGGGCCGGCCACGCTGGCGGGCGCGCTCGCCAGGGCCAGCACGAGGCTGGTGGCGCCGCTCACCGAGCCTTCGAAGCGGGTGGGGCTGCTTTTCTGCCAGCTGAGCGTGGTGCGGCGCGTGGCCCGCACCAGCGCCGTGGTATCGAGGTAGAGCGCGGTGCCCTGCGCCATGAAAAGCTGGGCAAACTGGCCGGTGCTGTCGGCCGAGTAAAAGTTTAGCTGGCCGTCGGCGCGCACCACTTGCGGCAGCAGGCCGCTGGCATCGGCTTGCAGCAGCGTATCGGCCTGGGCAAAAGCCACATCGATATATGCGCCCCCGGTGCCGGCCAGCGCCGCCGTGGCCGCCCCGCTGGTGGTGCGAAAGCGGGGGCGGCGGGCGCCAGTGGCATACGGGTACAGCGCCGCAAGAAACTGCGTTTGGGCGCGGCCACGTTGCTGCACGAGCAGGGTGGTGTGGTTTTCGGCGGTGTTATAGGTGGTTTCGTGAACGTTGGTGGCGCTGGTGTAGGTCGGGGCGCCGCCCGTGGCCGTGACGTGGGCCAGCAGGCTAGCCCCGCTTTTCTGCCAGGTACCCTCGTGCTGGGCCAGGCTATCGGCGAAGGTGCCGGTGCTGGCCGGACCGCCTGCCAGGCCCGCGCCGTGCAGCTGCCAGGTGTAGGTGTGCGGCGCGGCGGCCCGCACATCGTCGGCCAGCAGAAAATACGCATTACGCACAAACAGCGCTTTTCGCCCCAGGCTAGCCCCCTGATAGGCGGTTTGCACCTCGCCGTAGGTGAGCTGCGGCGTTTGCAGCGCGTAGCCAAGGGTGCTTTGGGCCGGGCTGGCGGCGCCGGGTGTGCCGATGGCCGGCCCGGCGCCATCGACCAGCACGAGGTTGTGGTTGGTAGCCTGGCCCACCTCGGCCCGGCGGGCGTAGCTGAGGTAGCCGGGGTCGAGGGCCAGCAGCTGGCCGTGGGCGTATAGCAAAAAGCTGCCCGCATCGCCCTGGCTGTGGCCGCCGGCATTGGCCTGGGCTAGCCCGCCCCGGCCGTAGAGATGCAGGTAAGTAGCCGCCGAGTCGCTGCCCGACCGAAACACCAGGTTGCCGCTGCCCGGCAGCACCGTGAGGGCCGGGCCGCTGGCCGGCGCCGGGGGTAGGGCTGCCGCCAGGTAGGCGGCGCGCATGTCCACGGTAGCGTCGCGAAGCTGGGCCGTGAGCGAATTCATGGGGCTGCCCGTGAGGCCACTCAGGGCTAGCGGTCGCACGTACCGGGCCTGGCCGGTGAGGGCCAGCTCGGGCATGGCCATATCCACGTAAGAATCTTCCAGCGCCGGCAGGCGGCCATCGGGCAGCATAATGGCCGTGAGCCAGTCGTAGAGCCGCGCGTACTTGGGGTCGAAGTAGGGATTTTGAATCGAGCGCGTGCTGGTGCCGAACGTGTAAGTCTGGCGCGCATCGGGCAGAAAATTACCCAGCGCCCGAAAAAACGGCAGGCAGTTGAGCAGCGCGTATTTGCAGTAATACGGCCCCTCGGCGTAGCCCGCTACCTGGGTCGAGTCTGACTGCCGCTGGGCATCGCGCCACAGCACGTTGTCGATGTGGTAGAGGCCCGCGCCGGCCCAGGTGGCCGGCTGCTGGGTGTTGTCGGAACTGCTCGCCTCGCTCAGCACTACGGCCGCCATGCCCAGGGCCGCGGCGGTCATCAGGGTATGATTGTTCTTGATGGTGCCGAAGAAGGTAAAACCCATAAACGGCGTAGTTGCCTGCCGGTACAGGTTGCCGGCAAACACCTGCAAGCGCGCCTGGCTAGCGGCCAGCGAAGCTGGGGTTTCGCCGGCGCCGCGCAGCAGGTCGTAGGCTATCAGGTAGTCAATCAGCTCTTTCGAGCGCCACTGCCACTCGGTGTAGGGCGTGGTGCCCATCCGGGTCGCAAATACCTCCACGTCGGTATTGCTGCTCTCCAGCAGCGCCCGGGTAGTCGCCAAGAGGCTGGCCCGCTGGCCAGCGGCCAGCGGGGCTGGCGCCGTGCCCGTCGGCTGCTGGCCGAGTAGCACCACAAAAGCCGCATTCTTGGCAAAAGCGGCCCGCGCCCGCCGCCCATTCGCAGAGGTGTTGTCGCTGGTTGGGCGGCCCTGCACATCGGCATACAGCCCCGCGTAGAGCGCCTGGTTGCCAGGGATGCCCAGGCTTTCTCGCACCTGTGCCAAACTACTGGCTTTTAAAAGAATACGCGGGTAAGTCAGGTCGGCCCCGGTGGGTGCCCAGCTCCCCGATTGCGCACGCAGGCTACCTGCCGCCAACCAGCAGCAAAGCAACCACCAAACGGTAGGCCCTCTCATCCGACGGCCAGGGAAGTAGTAAAGGTGAGCGCGGCGCGGGAGCCGCTCGCAACGTGCTGCTGGCTAGCCTCTAAAGCCAGCAAAAAACGTAAGCAGTCGGGCATACTCTGTACATTGGGTTCAGCCGCCTAAAGCCGGCGGCCACTGGGGCCGCCGGTAGGCTTACCTATAAGGCTAGCTGATTAAACCGAGTAAATAAAACGACGAGAATAGGATAGGAATAAATTGTATTGCGAAGCTAGTAAGAGCTGAGAAGAATAAAAAATAAAACGGCTGATTACTTGAAAAATTACAAGTAATTAGCCGTTTTATGCTTGTTAAAAGCTGTTAGTGCGGATTGAATGCTATAAGATTAATTTGTTTTTGAAATTGTACTTTTAGATTAATAAATTTATAATGCGAGCCGGATAACATTCGCTGGTAATTACAGCTTCACCGTCACGCGCAGGGCTAGCAGGCCTTTCACGCCCTGCAGCTCTTCCAGCTCCAGCTCTTCTACCCCAGGCACCAGCAGGTTACGGTCTTGCAGGTAGTCAATATATTCGATATACTCGGTAGCCTCGCGGGGCTGGGCATACACCAGGGCCAGCTGGCCGGGTTGAGTCAGGCGCTCGCCGGTGCCAAGCACCGTGGCTTTGTCGATGCGCTTTTTAATTATCTCGTAGCGAATGTTATACGCGCCATCTACGTCGAATTGCCGCTCGTCCTGCCGGAAGCGGATGCTCAGGGGCTGCGAGTGAATGAGGATGAGCTGGGTCGTGTCGAGCGGCACCGGCAGCTCGGCCTTGATGGCGTGGGTGCGGCGCGTGATTTCGACCATCACCAGCAGCTGCCACAGGCGCAGATTCTTCAGAAACACCAGGTCGAAAGGCTTGTCCTGCACCAGGCTGCCGCCCACGTAGATATTGTGCTCCACGCCGTCGGTTTTCAGCCGCTGGAAGTAGTGCGGAAACATCTGCTGGGCCTTTTCCTCCTCCTCGTCGAGGTAGTCGCTGATGGTGTCGTTGAGGCGCGTCACGCTTTCCTCAAAGTCGCGGCGGCGGTGGTACAGAATGCCCAGGCGCGGGTCTATCTGCTGCCAGTAGGCCGCGATGGTCGGGCGCAGCTCCACGTTATTCTGCGCCAGGTACTCAAACAGCGGCTCTACCTCGGTGCGCAGCGAGTCGTAGATGCTCACCTCGTCGCCGCTGATAATACCCTGGCGCAGCCGGCGCAGGTTCTTGGTAACGTAGAACTTGAGCTCGTCCAGGATGGGAAGCTGCTGAAAGTCGGACGCCTTTTTGAGTACCCGGTTGGCTAGGGTCAGGTGCTCGATAAGGTCGCCCTGCACAGCCTCGTTGCGGGCTACGCTGCTGCCCCTGATGTCGCACGAGCCGTGCAACGGGTACACGTCCTCAAACACAATGGGCTCCATCTCGGCGGTGCGGTTGCCGTCTTCCTGCTTGGCCAGCAGGCGCCGGGCGGCGTCGTTGAAGCGCCACTCCATGGTGGGGTGGATGGCCGTAAACTTCTCCTTGATAATAGATTGAATGCGGGTTTCCAGGTCCTCGGCGTTGCGCTTTACGGCCACCGCAAACAGCGGCACGAACTGATTAACCAGCTCTAGGTCAAATTCATCCAGGCTATTGGCTTCGGGCGAGCCGATTTCGAGCAAGCCCACCGTGTCGGGGCCGTAGGGCAGCAGCGCCAGAATGGCCGAGTTGATGCCCATGCGCAAAATCTGCTGGCGCAGGCCTTCCGGGATGTCGGGCTCGGTGGCCACGTCTTCGAGCACCAGCGGGCGGCGCTCGCGCAGCAAGCGATTGTAGAGCTGCCGAAATTCGGCTTCGAGCTGCGAGCTTTGGAGCTGCTTGGTCAGAAAGCTGTGGTTGATTTTGCGGCCGAAGTCCACGAAGGCCTTCTTGCGCTCGTCGTAGGCCGCGATGCCCAGCTGCAGCGCCGGCCGGGCAAACAGCACCCGCAGCTTTTCCTGAATCTGCTCCAAGCGGTCGGAGGCCTGCAGCACGTCGCGCTCCAGCAGGTCGTACTTGAGCTCCGAAAGAATTTCCTGGGTCGTTACATCTACCAGTTGCAGCACCTGAAAGCCTTCAAACACAAAGTGTTCAGGCGGCAGCAGGGTGCGCCACAAGTCGAGGCGGTGGCGGTTGCGCACCAGCTCCTGCACCTGCTCGGGCGTAAGCACGGGCTTGTCGCCCACCACCAGCACGTGCACAAACGACGCGTCGAAGCTCAGCCCGTAGTGCCGATAGAGGCCGATGCGGTAGTCGGGCACCGTAAAGATAAATGCCCCCTGCTCAGGCACTTCGGCCCCGTATTCGCGCACCAGGATGAGCAGGTAGGCCATGCGCGTCAGCTGCATTTCCAGCGTGGCCAGGTCCACGTTGAGCGGCTGCTTAATGATGTGGTCGCGGCTGAGCAGTACCTCCGCAAAGCGCGACGTATAGTAAAAGCTCTGGCGCTGAAACGGCGCCACCGCCCCACTGATGGCCGTAGCCCGCGTAGCCGGCGGAAACACGGCCGTCATGAGCGTATCAACGGCTTCGGTGCAGCCTGCAAGCGTTTGAATATCATCGAGCGGGCCGCGGCCGCAGGGCATGTTCTGCACCTGCGCCATCACGGCGCGGGCCAGGTGCGCCACGCCGGGGTTGGCATCCTGCTCGCGGGTCTGCCAGTAGGCAATGAGCGGCTCCAGGCTTAGGCGCGTGGCAAACGGAAAGCCCGCCGGTCCCGCAGCTACCGGCGCTGGCTCGGTACCGGGCGGCGGGGCCAGGGCTTCGGCGGCGGCTGGCGAAAGAACAGGTGCAGAAGCAGGCATGGCAGAAGGTAAAAAGCGGTGAGCGAAACGCGGGCTGGCCCTACTTGACTACCGCATTGCTTTTGCTTAGTACGGTAGCAACGGAGCTGCCGTCTTGAGCAGTGATGGATTCTCCGTTCTTCTCAGTTACGTCGCGCGCTACTTTATTGGTACTCTTAGAATTAATCTGAAAGTACTTGAACGTGTTCTCGTAACAGGTCGTGCAGCCATCGGCATTGTAGCGGCCTTTGAGTTGAATGGAGTCCACGGCAAACTGATACGTATGGCCGGGCCGCACCGGCTTGTTCTGCACCGTTAGCAGGTAGCGGTAGGCCGTGAGCTTGCCCCCCGAAACACTCGGCGAAAAAGGAGAATTATTGCTGATAACCAAGGTGCTGTCACCAAGGCTGGCTTTTTTTAGCCGGGCCCGCAGGCCACTGGTGAGGCCAGCGCCCTGCTTGGCCCGGATGATGTTAATGGGGTCGGAATATGAGGCGGCGGTGGCCGCCACTGCGGGCGTCGCGCCGTTGGCCGGGATGGCAGCCCGGGCCGGCGTGTAGCGCTGCAAATACACCGTATCCAGCTCGGCCTTGGTGAAACCGTTGGGGCCGGTATCGAACTGAAAATACAGCGAGTCGGCGTACAGGTCGTCGCAGGTATTAGGGCTGTTGGCGCAGCAGCCGGCCACCAGGGCTAGCAAAGGCGCGCAGGCCGCGCCGCGAAGAAAAAGATTCATGGCTAGGGTAACGCAAAACCCGGCCCCGGCAGTGCCCCAACTGGCACCTTGCCGAAGCCGGGCTACACCAGGGCGGCCGGGCCGCCCTTCAAAATTACTGTTTGCTGCTGCTGCCGGGTAGCGTGGGATTGTTGACCGAGCCGCCCGTGAGCATGAGCGGGCGCAGGCGCGTCGCGGCCGTATCGAGCTGCGGCCGAATCTGGGCCAAGGCTTCTTTCAGGGCCAGCACGTCGGCCAGGCGCGGGGCCTCGGTTTGCGAGTAGCCGCTGTACATGGCTACTTTCACGTTGGAGGTGCCCTTGCCAGTGTAAGTGCCCAGCAGCTCACCGCTGGCGTTCATCATCTGCACCTCAGCTTGAATATCGGTTTTGTACCATTCGAGCGGGGCCCCGAAAATGCTGGGTATCAAGAAGGTGATAACCTGGGCAGCTTGCAGGCTGCGGCCGGTGCGCACGGTTTTTACTTTGGTTACTACCAGGCGGGCGTAGCCAAACGTGGCGGTGTCGGTGGGCTCTACCACGTTGCGCTGCATCTCGGCCTTGAACATGCGCAGCGGGTCTTCGGGCAGGGCGCCGTCGTTCATGGCCAGCGGGCCGGGGTCGGCGGTAATTTCCAGCGGAGGCAGGCGCTTGGAAATAGTGGCCGTGGGTACGGACGAAAAGGTGCCCTTCACCGACTTGCAGGCCCCAAGGCCAGCTAGCGCGAAAGTTGTCAGCCAAAGTGCGCGGCTAGCGGGAGAAAAAAATTTCATAAGCGAAGCAGACGTAGAATGGCAGTTGAACTATGCCAAGACGCTATTAGATATCGGAAAGGGAATCGATGGGAAAGGTAAATCGGAGAGCTAAGTTAAAGAGTCGGACCCAATTACTGCCACGTGCTGCTGACTTTCGCTAGGGAAAAAGCAAGGGGACATTTTTGTTTGGCTGGTCCGAAAAAATACTACTTTGGAGGTAGGCTAGTGGCCGGCTGGCCCGGCCGGCTCGGGGGCTAGCAACTCAGTCGGCGCCTCGTAGTTGTCGATAAACTCGCCCTCCCAGCGCGCTACCACGGCCGAGGCCAGGCAGTTGCCGAGCACGTTCACGGCCGTGCGGGCCATGTCCATGAGCGCGTCGATGCCCAGGATGATGAACACCGGCCAGGCCGGCAGATTAAACGACGGCAAGGTAGCGAGCAGGATAACGAGCGAGGCGCGGGGCACGCCCGCCACGCCTTTGCTGGTGAGCATGAGCGTGAACACGAGCAGCATCTGGTCGCCAAACGACAGGTGCACGCCCGCCGCCTGCGCCACAAACACCGCCGCCAGCGACAGGTAGAGTGTCGTGCCATCGAGGTTAAACGAGTAGCCCGTGGGCATCACGAAGGCCACGATGCGGCGCGGCACCCCGATGCTTTCCATCGCCTCCATGGCGCGGGGCAGGGCGGCCTCGCTGCTGGTGGTGGCAAACGCAATGCTCACCGGCTCGGCCACCGCCGCCACAAAGCGCCGCAGCGGAATGCGCATGAGCAGCGCCACCGGCAGCAGCACCAGCAGCACAAAGCCGATGAGCGCGCCGTACAGCGTGAGCAGCAGCTGAAACGCGTTGAGCAGCGGCCCGAAGCCCAGCTTGGCTACGGTGTAGGCCATTGCCCCGCCTACCCCTAGCGGCGCGAAGTACATGACCACGTTGGTGAACTTGAACATTACCTCCGACAGACTTTCGCAGAAGGCCAGCATCACGCGGCGGGGCTTTTCGGGCGTGAGCGCCAGGCCGATAGCGAAAATGATGGCGAACACCACCACTTGCAGCACCTGCCCCTCGGCTACCGACTTGGCAATGTTTTCGGGGAAGATGTGCAGGATGATGTCGGCCACCGTCTGGGGCGCGGCCACGGCCAGCGCGTCGGCCTTCTCGGCAATGGCGGTGTGCTTGATGCCTACGCCGGCCTTGGTAAAGTTGATGGCCGCTAGCCCGATAAACAGCGCAAAGGTAGTCACTACCTCAAAGTAAACCAACGCCTTAAGGCCCATGCGGCCTACCTGCTTGAGGTTGGCGTGGCCCGCAATGCCCACTACTAGCGTCGCAAATACCAGCGGGGCGATAATCGTTTTGACGAGGCGCAAAAAGGCGTCGCTCAGCACTTTCAGGTTCAGGGCCACGGCCGGGGCATCGTGGCCCAGCTCGATGCCGACCAGCATAGCCAGCACTATCCAGCCGGTGAGCGAGCGGCGCGGGGCCACGACCCAGGCCAATGCCCCTAGGGCGAGCCAGCGGGCGGCCGTGGCTAGGGTATCAGCTCCTTGACCCACTTGGCTACGCGCAGGCATCCCTACGGGTGGTGCCTGAGTAATCGCCCAATACGTGAGCGCGGCGGCTAATAAAATAAGCAAACCGGCCAGCGCGGCCGAGCGGGAAAACTTCATGCACTAAATGAAAGCAAACTGAAAACAGGCATCAAAGTACGGCACGCCGCGCCGAAACCCGGCCGCCAGGCTGGGCTGCTGGCGGCCCAGCCACCACAACTCCAGGTTTGTGCGCGCGCAAGTGCCACCTTTGCCGTCGCTAGCTACCCGCCGCTTCTTATGACCACCTGGACCCTGACTACCCACGAGCTGCCGCTGAACTACGTGTGGAAAATCTCCCGCAATGCCTCTACTACCAAAACCAACCTCGTGCTGCAAGCCACCCAGGCCGGCACCAGCGGCCAGGGCGAGGCGGCCCCCAACGTGCGCTACGGCGAGTCGCCGGCCCTGCTGCAAGCCCAGTTTGAGGACCTGCTGGCCCACGGCCTGGCGCAGGCCGACACCTTGCCCGACCTCACGGCGCTGCTAGCGGCCCGGCCCGTGGCCCACGCCCTGCGCTTCGCGCTCGAGTCGGCCCTCACGCACTGCCTGGCCGCCCGCGCCGGGCAGCCGGTGTGGCAGTGGCTAGGGGTGCCGGCGCCCGGCCGCCGGGTAGCCACGGCATTTACGCTGCCCATTATGGCGCCGGGCGAGGTGGCGGGCTTCATTGCCGAGCACCGCGCCGAGCGCTTTCGGCTGCTGAAAGTGAAGGTGGACCAGGCCGGCGGCCTCGACCTGCTGCGCGCCGTGGCCGCCGCCGTGCCCAATCGCGCGCTGCTCGTGGATGGCAACGAGGCTTGGCCCGATGCCGATAGCCTGCTGCGCTTTCTGGAGCAGGCCGCCGCCGTGCCTGGCCTGCGCATGCAATTGCTCGAGCAGCCGCTGCCCGCCGCCTGCGCCGACGACTACCGCTACCTCTACCCGCGCGTGGGCCTGCCGCTGCTGGCTGACGAGTCGGTAACTGATGAGGCTGATTTTGAAGAGATAGCCCGGCAGTTTCACGGCGTCAACGTGAAGCTGATGAAGGCCGGTGGCTACCAGCGCGGTATCGAGCTGCTGCGCCAGACGCGCGCCCACGGCTTGCTGCCCATGCTGGGCTGCATGGTCGAAACCTCGCTCGGCATCTGGTCGGCGCTGCAAGTGAGCGCCCTGGCCGATGTGCACGACCTTGATGGCATCCTGGTGGTGCGCGATGAGCCCTTCCACCTGGTGCGCGAAGAAAACGGCGAGCTGCTGGAAAACGAAAACGGCAGCCGCCTTAGGTAAGGCAGCTGCCGTTCGCTAAAGGCCATCGTTAGCCTCTATTTCATGGCTTTGATTTTCGCATCTAGGTCTTGCAGTTGCCGGTCCACGGCGTCGGTGCTGGGCGGGTTGGGATGAGTTTGCTGCAAGAGTGTCACCTTGCGGTTGAGCAGCTCTATCTTCTGCATCAGTAGTTGCTCGCGCTCGTTGGGCGCGTCGGCCGTGATGGTAGTAGGCGCGGTGCCTACCTGCACGTACTTGTCGTATTTGGCGTTGGCATCCACTGAGTTATCGCCGCGTGCGGCCGCCGCGCTCTGCGGTGTGCTGAATACGATGCCGCCCTCGGCGTTGATATAGTCGTTTTCGTGCAGGCTGGTAATCTTGCCGCCCGGAAACTCCACAATGCCACTCTTGACGTTGATTTTCGTGCCGTTGGGCAGCCGGATATTCTGGGCCAGGGGCGTTATTTGAGTGCCCAGGCGCTGCACCACCTCCCCATTGCGAAACACAAACTGCGCGTTGCGGTTAGGGCGAATGGGCGTGCCGCCCGATTGCGCCCGGCTGCTGAGCGTGGTTAGCGATAAAGCGGCCCCTAGCAGGGTGGCAGCGAGGTAAGAAGAAAAGCGCATGAGGTGTTGGAAGGAGAAGGAGTGAAGCTTGGTTAAAGGGTAGAGCCTTCTACGCAGCAAAAAAAAAATGGTAAAAAGACGGAACAATGTTGCTACATTTGATGTATGTACATTAAATTTGCAGCTGTAAATACAAAACCTTGTGCGCCTCGAAGACGAAATAAAGCAACCCTCTTTCCAAAGTGAAGGCCAAAAAGCTTACCTGAATATTCTGTTCACGTCGGGCTGGCTGTCGCTGCGCCAGGCGGCCGCCTTCCGGCCCTATGGCCTTACGCTGCCGCAATTTAATGTGCTGCGCATCTTGCGTGGCCAGCATCCCAAGCCGGCCACCGTGGCTTTGCTCATCGACCGCATGCTGGATAAGACCAGTAACGCCTCACGCATCGTGGACAAGCTGGAGGAAAAAAAGCTCGTGACGCGCACCGTGTGCCCGGCCAACCGCCGCGCCGTGGACATTCGCATTACCGAGGCGGGGCTAGCCCTGCTGCACGAGATTGACGAAAGTGGCCTGACTGCTTTTCGCCAGCACGGCCCCGAGGCGCTGAGCGATGAGGAGCTTCGGCAACTGAATAACCTGCTCGATAAGCTTCGGGCCTGAAAATTGACTAACGGCCTAGCGGCCTGCACGACGGCCGTTTTTTAGTAACTACTACCTACCCTTTTTTCTTTTACCCCAAGTCATGAAAAAGATTTTAATGCCCGCTATGCTCGGCGCTGCCCTGCTCGCTGCCCCCGCCACGTTTGCCCTGACGGCCCCCTCGGCGCCGGCCAGTGAGACCGCCAAGGTAGTACCTTACAAAGTACAGCCGCAGCTCAGCACCCTGGGCTGGGAAGGCAAAGCCGTGACGCACGGCCACGTGGGCACCATGCAGTTTACGGGCGGCGAGCTGCAAGTAAACGGCAGCCAGATAGTGGGCGGCACCGTAACCGTGGATATGAAGTCGATGAAAGCCACCGACATCACCGACCCGGCCAACCACACCAAGTTTGTGGGCCACATGAGCAGCGATGACTTCTTCGGCGTGGAGAAATACCCCACTTCGACGTTCAAAATCACCAGCGTGAAGCCGATTGCCGGCGCTGCCGCCAACGCCGACAACGCCACCATCACCGGCGACCTGACCATCAAGGGGGTGACGCAGCAAATCAGCTTTCCGGCCAAAGTAGGCGTGAAAAACGGCGTAGCCGCCGCCACCGGTAAAGTGACCATCGACCGCACCAAATTCGGTCTGAAGTACGGCTCGAAAACCTTCTTCGACAGCATCGGCGACAAAGCCATCTACGACACGTTCGACCTGACGTTCAACGTAGTAGCCAAGCAAGGCTAGTGCCTGGCTAGCCAGTCTTTAAATAAGAAAGGCCCCGCACGCTGCGGGGCCTTTTTTTGGTCAATGGGGCTAGCGCAAGGCTACGTACCGCTAGTTAGTTGTTGTTGCCACCCGGTATCGGCGAGCTGGCGGGCGGCAGAGCCGGGGCGGCGGCCGGGGCCGGGGCGCTGGGCATAGGAGTGCTCGCCACGGTGCGCAGCTCTAGGCGCAGCGGGGCTACGGCAGCTTCGCGCAGGCAGAGCAGGCCATACACTGTTTCGCCGGGGTGAATAGTGCGGTTGGTGAGGTCGTATTGCTCCAGCTCGCGGCGGAAGTTTTTATTGGCCAGCGAGGCTCCTAGCATGTTGCCACCCGCGATGAACGGGCCGATGTAGAAGGTAGTGCCGTCGGATGAAGTAACATATCCATTGGTTGTGGTCGTTTTCGTGAAAGTTGGGTTGAGCAACACATAAAGCAGGTAAATGGCCACGCCCTGCTTCATGTCGTGGGCGGCCAGGTCGGCGGCCACGGGTATTACCGGGCGGTCGCCGTAGTACAGCACGGCATCGCGCGAGAAATTAACGTCGCTGCCGGTGGTGTTTTTGACTTGCACGGCCACCACGTGGTAGCCCTTCTTCTGCTCTTTCTTGGCGTACTTCTTATTGTGGCCATGCAGTCGCAGCGCATCAAATTGATAGCCGAGCTGCAAGGGCGCATTGGCTGGCGATGACTGAAAGGTTGCCATCCGGTCAGGGCGGATGGGCGTGTACGACCCCGCGCAGCCGCTGCCTAGTAAGGTGCTAGCCATCAGGCCCAGGGCTAACGAACGAGTAACTACTTTTTGCATATGGAAAACGGATAAAGATGAAAAGTGGCTTTCAAATATAGATGTAAAAAAAGCCGGCCTACGCAGTAGGCCGGCTTTTCAGCGAAGATTACAACTTTTTATAAGTGAATTACCTCATCGTAGGCGGCGGCGGCGGCCTCCATGATGGCCTCGCTCATGGTGGGGTGGGGGTGCACCGACTTAATAATCTCGTGGCCGGTGGTTTCGAGCTTGCGGGCTACTACCACTTCGGCAATCATCTCGGTCACGTTGGCCCCAATCATATGGGCCCCTAGCCACTCGCCGTATTTCTTATCGAAAATCACCTTCACGAAGCCGTCTTTGGCGCCGGCGGCCGAGGCTTTGCCCGAGGCCGAGAAGGGAAATTTGCCGACCCGGATGTCGTAGCCCTTGGCTTTGGCTTCGGCCTCGGTGAGGCCCACGCTGGCAATTTCGGGCTGGGCGTAGGTGCAGCCGGGAATGTTCTGGTAGTTGAGCGGCTCGGGATTGTGGCCCGTGATTTTCTCGACGCAGATAATACCCTCGGCCGAGGCCACGTGGGCGAGCGCCGGGCCCGGAATGATGTCGCCGATGGCGTAGATGCCGGGCACGCTGGTCTGGTAGAAGTTATCGACCAGCACGCGGCCCTTCTCGGTCTTGATGCCGAGTTCTTCGAGACCGATATTTTCGAGGTTGGTTTGCACGCCCACTGCGCTCAGCACCACGTCGCAGGCAATCTGCTGCTCGCCCTTGGCCGTTTTGATAAAGACATTGCAGCCCGCTCCGCTGGTGTCCACTTTCGTTACCTCGGCGCTGGTGAGGATGTTGATGCCCAGCTTGCGGTAAGATTTCTCCATCTGGCGCGATACTTCCTCGTCCTCGACGGGCACGATGCGCGGCAGGTACTCCACGATGGTGACCTCGGTGCCGAGCGAGCGGTAGAAGTAGGCAAACTCGACGCCGATGGCGCCCGAGCCCACCACCACCATGCTTTTGGGCAGGCTGTCGGGGGTCATGGCCTTGCGGTAGCCGATTATTTTTTTGTCATCAATGGGCAGGTTGGGCAGCTGGCGGGCGCGGGCACCGGTAGCCAGGATAATGCTCTTGGCCTCCACGGTTTCGGTGGTGCCATCGGCCTTGGTCACTTCCACCTTGCCGGGGGCCAGCAGCTTGCCGGTTCCGTTTACGACCTCGATTTTATTCTTTTTAAACAGGAAGTTGATGCCCTTGCTCATGCCGTCGGCCACGCCCCGGCTGCGCTTGATGATGGCCCCGAAGTCGAAGCCCGGCTGGCCCACGCTGAGGCCGTAGTCCTGCGCGTGCAGGAGGTACTCGTACACCTGGGCGGTTTTGAGCAGGGCTTTAGTGGGGATGCAGCCCCAGTTGAGGCAGATGCCACCGAGGCTTTCGCGCTCCACCACGCCTACTTTCAGCCCCAGCTGCGCGGCGCGGATGGCGGCCACGTACCCACCGGGCCCTGAGCCAATTACTACCAGGTCAAATTGCAATGCCATGAGGTTAACTTAAACGGAGGAATGAAATAGAAAAGGCCACCAGCCGGGCCGGGGCCGGCAAAGATAACCCCGACGCCGGGCTGGCGGTTCGGCCGACTTTTTGGGGCGGCGCTTCCTTTTGGGCGTTACCCTAGCCGGGCTTTTCCGTAGAAGGGGCGAAGTGCCGGCGAGCTAGCCGGCCGGCCTGCTTACTTTTTTCGCTAATGAAGTCGTTTTCTACTACTTATGCTCCGGCCGCGCTTGTGCTGCTGGCCCTAGCCAGCGGCTGCGCCACCACCACCGAGACCGACCGGCCAGTGGCTGGCTCTTCGGCCGCAGCCGCTACGCGCAGCACCCCCACTGCCGCTACGACCACCGCGCCGGCTACCGACGTTACCTCCCTGCCCACGCCCGACCCGGCTGCCGCCGGTGCGGCCCCGGCCGTAGCGGCCGAAGCGCTCGATGCTCCTTCGCCTGAGGCGGCCACGGCCGTGGCCGACCCCACCGCGCTGTCGGCCGCCGCCGCCTCGGCCGAGCGCGCTGCTGAGCGCAAGATGAGCACCGCCGACTACCGCTACCAGCTGGCCCGCGCCAACCTCGTGCTCCAGACCAGACCCAAGGATGCCCGCGCCCACTTCGAGCGGGCCAGGGCGTATTCCAATCTCAAGAATTATAAAGAAGCCAAATCCGACTACGTGGCCGCCCTGCGCACCATGCGCGGCAACCCCGACGTGTACTACAACAAGGGCGTGAACGAGCTGATGCTGAGAGAGTATAAGGCAGCCGCCAATGATTTTAGCGGTGCCGTTAAGTTTCGGCCCGATGACAAGGAAGCCTTCTTTGGCCGGGGGGTGGCCAAGATGCAGATGTACCAGTATAAGCCGGCCGTGGCCGACTTTACCCGCGCCATCGCCCTCGACTCGCTCTACGCCGATGCCATCGAGTACCGGGGCATCAGCTACGCCAGCTTCGACCGCATGAAAGAGGCGCGCAAAGACCTGGAAAAAGCTGCCAAGCTGAACCCGGAAGCCGAAAAAAGCCTGCGCCGCTACGGCAAAGGCAGCAGCATGGTGCGGCCCACCAAAAAGTAGCCGCGCTTGTGTTTATTCCTGCCTGAAGCAGGCCGGCCGACTAATAGCCAGGCGGCCTGCTTCTGCGTTGGCGCAGCCTAGTGGGCTAGCAGCTCGAGGTGGGCCAGGTGATGCCGGCCGTGCCAGGCATAGAGCACCAGCGTTTGGTCGAGCGTAGAGGTCTTATGGTTACCGGGATGGTAGAAGGTACGCTGCCACTGGGCCTCGCTGAGGTGGTGCAATAGCGTGCCCCAGCGGCTATGCAGGCTCTCGAGCAAGGCTAGCGACACGGTAATGGGCGTGGCCGCCACATCGGGAAGCTCGGCCCAGGCAGCCTCGTCGTAGGGCCGGATAGTAGGATTATCCTCGGTGAGGGCGAGCCGAAAGCGCGTGTAGGCATTGAGGTGCGAATCGGCCACGTGGTGGATGACCTGGCGGCCGGTCCAGCCGCCGGGGCGGTAGGGCAGCTGCAGGCGCTCGCCGCCCACGCGGCGGGCGGCGGCCGTAAGCTGGGCGGGCAGCCCGCCCAGCTGCTGGAGGTAGGGCGCCCGCTCGGCGGGCGTGAGGGGCGCGGTAGGCAGCTGCGGCAGGCCCACGGGGTAGCGCAGCGGGTCGAGGTCGGGAGCAGGCATGGAGCAGGAAGCAGGGGCTAGCCTGCTGGATTTGGATTGCGAATGAGAAAAGCAATTTACAATGGCAAGCTAGCCAGGGGCGGCCACTCAGCCACTCAGCTAGGCCAACCGTAGCCAGATGCCCAGCAGCACGCCGGCCGCCCCCAGCGCCAGCAGCAGGCCATAAAGCGGCCCGGCAAAGCGCAGCCACTGGTCGTAGCGCACGCCGCAGGCGGCCAGCATAGCCATGAGCGCGCCGTTGGTGGGCGTGAGCAGCTCGGTGAGGCCAGCGCCGTACTGGTAGGCCAGCACCGTGACTTGCCGGGGCAGGCCAATGAGGTCGGAGAGAGGCACCAGCAGCGGCATGGTGAGCACCGCCTGGCCGCTCACACTGGGCACCGGCAGGTGCAGGGCACCCTGCACGCCCAGCATACCCAGGGCCGCCAGCGCCACGGGCAGGTGAGCCAGCGGCGCGGCTAGCCCCTGCACAATGGTATCGACGATGTGCCCCTGCGCCAGCACCACGAAAATGGCCCGCGCAAACCCAATGAGAATAGCCGAAAACGCAATGTCGCGGAAGCCCGCCACGAAGCCCTCGGCCGTGCCCGTGAGGCCTAGCCCGCCCAGCAGCCCCGCCCCGATGCCCAGCACCAGAAACAGCGCCGACATCTGGTCGAAATCCCAGCCCAGGCGCACCACGCCGTAGGCAAAAAAGCTGAAGGCCGCCAGCAGTAGCAGCAGCACCAGTCCGTGCCGGCCCGCCCCCGCCGCGTCGGCGGCCGCATCCGGCGCGGTTGCGTCGGGCACGGTGCGGTAGCGGGCCGCGTGGCGCAGGGTGCCGCCGGTCCAGATAAGCAGGGCCACGGCCAGAAACCCCAGCCGGTAGCCCGCCGCCGACAGCAGCGGCAGCTGCGCCAGTTGCTGGGCGATGCCCACCTGAAAGGGATTGATGGGGCTGAACGCCGCGCCCACGATAGCCGCCCCCAGGCTAGCCGCCACCGCCGTGAGCACCGGGTAGCCGAGCCGGCGCATCAGCACCAGCAGCACCGGCACGAGGGCAATTATTTCCTCGCCCATATTTTCGAGGGCGCCCATTGTGGCAAACAGCAGCGATACGAGCGGAATAATGGCCACCTCGCGCCCCTGCGCGTGGCGCAGCAGCCAATCGACACCGTAGCGCAGCGCGCCCGTCTGGTCAACCACGGTGAAAGCGCCGCCGGCCAGAAAAATCAGGAATACCACCGCGCCCGCGTCGGCTAGCCCTTTGGGCACCGATACGGCTACTTGCAGCGGGCTCACGGGCGTGCTCGGCCGGCGCTGGTACGAGCCGGGTACCACCACCTCGCGGCCGGTGGCGGCATTGGGGCGGCGGGCAAACTGCCCGGCCGGCAGCACGTAGCTGAGGGCGGCGGCCAGGATAATAAACAGCGTGAGCAGCACCAGCGGGTGCGGAAAGCGAAACGACTTCATGCCACAAAGTTGCGCCGCCCGACCCACGCGGGGCCAGCCAGCCGGGCTAGCCGCTAGCCGGGTAGCCCTTCGGGTGTATCTTCGGGATAGCCTTATGACGATTGCCGCTTTCAAAAACCTGCACCAGCGCCACCAGGCCGCGCACCTGGCCCGGCACGGCCAGCCCCTGGCCGTGCGCACCGAGGATAGCTTTGACCTGTGCCTGTTTGCCATCGAAACGTTCTACGCCGAAGTGTGGCGCAGCCGGGGCGACGAAGCCATCCTGTTCATCCACGTCTTCGACCGGCCCAGCGGCCTCAGCGATTACCTGCCGCTAATCTCGCTAGGCGAAATGGGCCGGTAGCACCAAAAAGCCCAGCTGTGGAAAGCCGGGCTTTTTCTGTAGGAGGTAAGAAAAACTATGCGCCGTGCTCTACGGAGGTCAGCAGCTGGTCGATTTGGCTGGCTAGCCGCTCGATTTGTTCGAGGCCGGCGCGGGCCTGCTCCATTTCGCCGCGCTGGTGCTGGCGCACCAGCGACTGGCCCGTATCGAGAGTTTGGCGCAGCAGGCGCTCGATGCCGGCTACTTCGGGCCGCTGGCCATACTGCGGCTTGAGTACCATATTGACCCACTGGCCCAGCGGGTTTTCTTGCAGCGTAAACAAACTGGGCTCGGCCTCGCGGACCCCGTAGAGTACCGAGCGCAAACGCGACTTAAACAATACCTGCTTCACGCGGGCTTGCTGAAAGTCGAGGGCGGTAAGCTCCATAGAGGGGAGAAAAAAGACAGGCGGCAGAAATGAGGAGTGAGCAGCAGCCTGGTGGCCAATTGCTTAGCTAGGGTGGTTTAGCGAAGAGAATAGACGAGTCTCGGGCGCTGTGCCTGCCGCCTAGCAAATTAACAGCCAAACTACCCGAATTACGGCTGCGGCGGGGGCGTGGTTGCGACAGTAGGAGCCGCGCCGTCTGCTGGGCGTTGCAAGTGCTCCAGGGCCTGGCGGGCCCGCACCAGCTCGGTTACCTCGTAGGCGTAGGAGGTGAGGCCGGCGGGCTGGCCGTTTTCCTCGAAGCGCTGGATGATGTAGGTGAAGTAGGCTGGCCGCATTTGGCCGTCTTCCTGGCGAAAATCGAGGGGCACTTCGTGAGCTTCGTAGGGCTGGCCGGTGCGATACACCTCGTTGAGGGTGTCGAGCAGGCCAAGCTGGGCTATTTCGGGCACGGCCTCGGCCACGGTGCGGCCCACCAGCTCGCGCCCGCCCATGGCGGCCTGGTAGCTGGCATTGGCAAACTCGTAGCGGAAGTCGGGCCCGCGCACGATGCCAATCTGGGCTGGCGCGTTGGTAAACAACGCGTAGAGCGACTGGCGCTGCTGCTGGGCCAGCTGGTAGTTCTGGTAGGCCTGCTCGGCCAGGTTGGCCTGCTGCTCGTTGGCTTCCAGAATTTCCTGCACCATCATCTTCTGGTCGTGGATGTCGGTGGCGCCGCCCACCCACAGGTTAATCTGGCCTTCGGCATCGCGGCGGGGGTGGGCGCGGCTCAGTATCCAGCGGTACTGGCCGTCGTGGCGGCGCAGGCGGTACTCGACCTGGTAGGGGGTGCCGGCCGCCACCGACTGCATCCACTGGGTGTACACGCGCTGGCGGTCGTCGGGGTGCAGGTTGTCGAGCCACTGCTCACCCAGCTCCTGGCTCATTTCGCGGCCCGTGAAGGCTAGCCAGCGCGGGTTAAAGTAGTCGCGCCGGCCGTCGGGCGTGGCCGTCCAGATGAGTACCGGCAGGTTTTCGAGGATGAAGCGGGTGCGCTCCTGCTCTTCGGCCAGCTTCTGCTGGGTTTCGGCGGCGGCGCGGGCGGCGCGCAGCTGCTCGGTCACGTTCTGGGTGCGCTGCAAAATGTATTGCAGCTGGCCCTGGGCATCGACGATGGGGTAGTGCGTGGCCTGCCAGTAAAACTCTTCCAGGCCGCCGCCCTGCTCGGCGGGGCGGGCCAGGTCGTAGCGAATGAGCGGCATGGTGTGCGGCTCGAGGTAGCGCCGCACGTGCTCGTGCGACTCCCGAATCTGGGCCGCGCCGCTTTCGTCGCTGGCCGGGTAGGCTTCAAAAAAAGGCTTGCCCACCGCCTCCTCGCGGCTCTTGAGCGACACCGCTACGTGGCTGTCGGTATTGTCCAGGATGGTAGCCTCCGGGTTGGGGGCGATGAGCAGAAAATTTTCGGGCAGCGAATGAAAAACCTTCTGGTAATCGACGGGGAGCGCAGGGGCGGGCATAAGGGTAGGAAAGCTGAGAGCGGGGCGAAAGGTAAGCATGCTGCTCATTTGAACGGCTAGCCACCGCCTGCGTTGCGGCGCCCCGCTCAACCGGCGCGGCCAACGGTTCGGCGCGCCCTTTTGCTGGCTCAGTAGCTTTTAGTTGAAAGCCGCCGGGCCGGGCCGGCACCTTTGGGTTAGTCATTCGCCTTCTCCGCCGGCCCCATGAAAACTGCTTTACTTGCCGCTCTGCTCACGTGTGCCCCGGCCCTGGCCTTGGCCCAAAGCCGCCCGCTGGCTAGCCCCGCCGCCCGCGCCCTCACCCGCCTCAGCGGCACGGTGCTCGACGCGGCCGCCCGCCCGCTGCCGGGCGCCAACGTATTTCTGAAAACGACCTTCGATGGTGCCACCACCGACTCGCTCGGGCGGTTCAGCTTCACTACTTCAGCCGCGGGCACGCTGCCGCTGGTAATTACGCTGGTGGGCTACGAATGGCAGGAAACGCCCCTGGCCCTGCCGGCCGGGGGCGGCCCGCTAGCCCTGCCCACCTGCCACTTGCGCGCAAGTCGTGCCGCCTTGGGCGACGTGGTGGTGCTGGCCGGCGCCTTCGAGGCCAGCGATGCCCGGCGCGCCGCCGTGCTCAAGCCGCTCGATATTCTGACCACGGCCGGCGCCAATGCCGACATCGCCTCGGCCCTTACTACCCTGCCCGGCACCACCCGGGTGGGCGAGGAGGGCAAGCTCTTCGTGCGCGGCGGGGCGGCTTCCGAAACCCGCACCTACCTCGACGGCCTGCCCGTGGCCAGCCCCTACGGCGGGGCCGTGAGCGGCGTGCCGGCCCGGGGGCGGTTTTCGCCCACGCTGTTTAAAGGCACGCTCTTCAGCACCGGCGGCTACTCGGCCGAGTACGGGCAGGCGCTGAGCGCGGTGGTGAGCCTCAATTCGATAGACCTCGACCCCGAAACCCAGACCGGTATCTCGCTGCTGAGCGTGGGCGGCGCCCTCAGCCGCACCCGGCGCTGGGAGCGCACTGCTGCCTCGGCCAACGTAGATTATACCAACCTGACGCCCTACTACGGCCTCACCGCGCCCGACCAGCGCTGGGAGCAGGCCCCGCAGCGGCTGGGCGGCGCCCTGCGGCTGGCCCACCGCACCGGCGAAACCGGGATGCTGAAAATCTACGCTACTTACGCCAGCCAGCAGGTAGCCACCCGCCAGCCCGACCCCGAGGCCGCCTTTGCCCTGGCCGGCCGCCTCACGGCCCTGCGCAACGACAACTACTACCTCAACGCCACCTACCGCGCGGCCCTGCGCCGCGGCTGGAGCCTGAATACCGGGCTAGCCCTGGGCCGCGAGCACAACGCCGTGCGCCCCGAGCCGCAGCTCATCGACGAAACCGAGCAGACCGCCACCGCCCGCCTCGTGCTCACCAACGACTCGGCCAGCACCTGGTATAATCTCAAGCTGGGCACCGAGGCTACCACGCAGCGCTACGACCTGCGCTACCACGCCACGCCCGATGCGCCGGTCTATACGCCCGGCTTCGCGGAGCAGCGCACCGCCGGGTTTGGCGAAAGCGACCTGAGCTTGGCGCCGCGTCTTTCTGGCCGGGTGGGCGTGCGGGGCGAATATTCGGCCCTGCTGAATAGGGCCAACCTGGCGCCGCGCCTGGCCCTGGCCTGGCAGCTGGGGGCCGGCAGCCAGCTGTCGGCGGCGGGCGGGTTATTTTATCAAACGCCTACCAACGACCTGCTGCGCGTGCAGCCCGCGCTGGGCTTTGAGCGGGCCGCGCACTACATTCTGAGCTATCAGCGCAGCACCGCTAGCCGCACGCTGCGCGCCGAGCTGTATTATAAAGACTACCAACAGCTCGCCCGCTTTGATGCTTACAACGTGCTCGATGCCAGCCGCTACGCCAGCACCGGCCAGGGCTACGCCCGCGGGCTCGACGTGTTCTTCCGCGACCGCTACCAGACGTTTAAGAAAATCGACTTCTGGGTGAGCTACGGCCTGCTCGACACCCGCCGCCAGGCCCGCGCCGACCTGGCCGGGGCTGTGCCCACCTTCGCCGCCACCCACAGCCTGAGCATGGTGGGCAAGTACTGGCTGGGCAGGCTGCACACCCAGCTCAGCGGCACGCTGGCCTACGGCAGCCCGCGCGCCTACTTCGACCCCAACCAGCCGGGCTACAACCAGGGCCGCACCCCCAGCTTCCAGAGCCTCGACCTGAGCCTGAGCTACCTCACGCACCTGGCCGGCCAGTTCACCATCGTGCACCTGAGCGCCACCAACGTGCTGGGCCGCGATAATATTTTTGGCTACCGCTACGCCACCGCGCCCGATGCCAGCGGCCAGTACGCCGCCGTGCCCGTGCGCCAGCTAGCCCCCCAGCTGGTGGTGGCCGCCCTGCTCATCTCGATTAATAAGAAGAGCCCCGGCGATACGTCGGTAGCGCCCGACTAGTAAGTAATGGGGTAAAAAAGGAGAGGAGATAATGAAGTAATAATTGTTTGTCATTGCTTCGCGGTGCTCGCAATGACAGCTGTTTTTAATTGCCTAAAAATAAATCATTCCACCGCGTGGCGAAAAAGCCCGCCGCCGGCATCAGCAGCTTGGTACTAGGGAAAGCCCTGTGCGGAAAAGGATGCCGGGAAGGCGCTGGGCTTTGCCCGGCGCCTTCTTTTTATGGCGGCTAGCTACGCAGCCAATACCTTGTGGCGCAGCCAGCGGCGCACGGGCTCGTCGTAGAATTTGAGGCAGGCGTAGGCTAGCCCCACGGCGGCGGCAAACGTGAAAACCATCCACGGCAGGCCCTGCGCCAGCGGCACCTTGTGCCGGCTTACCCAGGCCGTGTAAATGTAAATGAGCGGGTAGTGCGTGATGTAGAGCGGATACGAAATGTCGCCGAAGAATTTGCACAGCCGCGTAGCGCCGGCACTCGCCAGCTGCCCGCCCGCCCCGAGCCACACAAGGAGCGGGAAAACCGCGATGATGCTGAACGACTCATACAAGCCATTCAGCCACAAGCGGCTAGGGCCGCCCACGCGCGGCAGGGCCAGCACCGCCAGTAGCAGCAGGCTGCACCACAAAAAAGCGTTGGGCAGGCGCGTGAGGCTAGCCGTGCGCGAAAGCAGCAGCCCGGCAAAAAACGGAAACAGCATGCGCGTGAGGCCAAAGCGCAGCCCGGTGAGGTCGGGCGCCCAGCCGCCTACCACGTCGCCCGCCGGGCTCGTCACGGCCAGGTGCACCAGCGCCGCGCCGGCCAGCGCCACCAGCACCCCCAGCGCCGCATTAGGCAGCTTGCGCGCGCCCAAGGCGTAGAGCAGGTTGGCGATGTACTCGTAAAACAGCGACCAGCCGGGGCCATTGAGCGGGTGCATTTCCTGCCAGCCCCGGATATCCAGCGCAAGGGGCACCGGCAGCAGCGTAGAGCCGATAACCAGGAGCAGCAGCACTTTCCACCCCGGCACCTGGGCGATGCCCGGCCACAGCGGTGAGGCCTGGAAGTAGAAGCCCAGCGCCCCGACCAGCATCCCCATCACCACCATCGGCTGCAGGCGCACGAGCCGGGCTTTGAAAAAATCCGTCAGCGTGAGGCGGCCCCAGCGGTCGTCGTAGGCGTAGCCGATGACGAAGCCCGAGAGCAGAAAGAAGAAATCGACGGCCAGGTAGCCGTGGTTGATGACCTGGTCGAGGTAGCTGGTGGCGTGCGCTTCGCACAAGTGAAACGCCACCACCGTGAGCGCGGCCACGCCCCGCAGGCCGTCCAGAATGGCGTAGTGCGGCTTCGTGCTCAGGGCAGTGGGTTGTGCTGCTGGCAGTAGTTGAGCTTGCATGAGAGAATTCAAGGTAAAGAAGCGGCGGTGCTGCCTGGGGCGCTAGCCGCCGGCCCGCGCCTGGCGAAAGTACTGGCGCGCCGGCGCTTGGCTGGCGCACTTCCATCGGGCCAACGCTTCTTCCCGGTTTCGGGCGGTTTGGGGGGTGGCTTTGGGTGCTTCGGCAACGCGCATTTTAGGGGGCAGCAGGGGCTAGCCACCTTTGAAGCACCAACCCGCTCACCTCACCTTTTCCCCTTTCTGAGTCATGAAAAAGCTGCTGCTTACCCTCGTCCTCGCCGCCGCTAGCCTCGGCGCCACTGCCCAAACCACGGCGGCCCCGGCCGCCAAAGCCACTGCTGCCCCCGCCGGCTACACCGAGCAGCTTGGTGCCACCATCGCGCAGGTGATGACTACCGGTGATGCTGCCGAGCTGCAGGCCCTGGCCGCCAAGCTGGAGCGCGCCGCCGCCGTGGCCCCGGCCGACTGGCTGCCCCGCTACTACCAGGCCTACGCCTTAGTCGTCAGCGCCTTCACGGGTAAAGAAGGTGGCGCGGCCAAAGACAACGCCCTCGACCAGGCCGAGGCCGCCCTGGCCCAGGCCCAGCGCCTGCACGGCGACGAGTCGGAGCTGCTGGCCCTGCACGCCTACCTCTACCAGGCCCGGCTCAGCGTCGAGCCCGGGGTGCGGGCGCAGGAGTACTCGGCCAAGGCGCAGGAAGCCGCCGACCAGGCCCAGGCCATCAACCCCGCCAACCCGCGTCCTTACCTCATCGGGGCCAATAACCTGTACTACACGCCCGTCAACTTCGGCGGCGGGCCGGCAGCCGCCCAGCCGCTCTATGAGGCAGCCAGGGCCCGGTTTGCCGCCTTCCGGCCGGCTGGCCCGCTAGCCCCCAGCTGGGGCCAAAGCCAGGTGCAGGCCCGGCTCAAAGCCTACGCCGCCGCCGCCGGCCAGCCCACCCGCTAGGCCACGGGCGCCCGCGGCTTGGCCCGCCCGGTAGTAGGCCGGGCGGGGCTACTTTTAGTTCGTTTTCTTTCCCTAGTGCCATGCCCACGCTGCTGCCGCCCGCGCCTGCCCGCCCTCCCTACGCCGCTGAGGCCCCCGCTGGCACGCCCTGGGTAACCGCAGTGGCGCGCCCTAACGTGCGCGCCTTCGGCCGGGTGCTGAAGTGGCTAGTGCTGGTGTGCGCCGGCACCGCGCTGCTGTTTTCGCCGCCGCCCTGGCGCGACCCCCGGGGCTACGCCCTATCGCTGGGCATCTCGTTTTGCTACTCGGTCGGGCTCTGGTTTGCCAATGCCTACACCGCCGATGCCCTCAACCTGCGCACCGGCTGGAGCGAGCAGCCCATGCGGCGGCTGCTGCTCACGGTGGGGGTGTCGCTGCTGGCCTCGCTGCTGGTGCTGGTAGTGATGGGCGAATTCACGGTGCTGGTGCTCTACCACCGGCCGCTGGGCTACACGCTGCGGCACGGCTTCTGGGAGCGCTCGGCTTTTCCGCTGGCCACTACCGTCGTGGTGTCGCTCTTTATGCACTCGCGCTCTTTTCTGCTCTCCTGGCGCGAAGCCACCGTGCGGGCCGAGCGCCTCGAAAAAGAATCGGCCGTGGCCCGGCTCGACTCGCTGCGCCGGCAGGTCGACCCGCACTTTCTTTTCAACTCGCTCAATGCCCTCACCAGCCTGGTGGAGGAGGAGCCGCAGCGCGCCGTGCGCTTCATCCGGCAGCTCAGCAGCGTGTACCGCTACGTGCTCGACAGCCAGAGCCAAGAGCTGGTGCCGCTCGCCGACGAGCTGGCCTTTGCCGAGGCCTACGTTTTTCTGCAAAAGACCCGGCTCGACGAGGCCCTGCAAGTTGAGTTCGACCGGCCGCCCGCCGCCGCGCTGGCCAGCCTCTTCCTGCCGCCGCTAGCCTTGCAGCTCTTGCTCGAAAACGCCCTCAAGCACAATACCGCCTACCAGGCCAGCCCATTGCACCTGCGCGTGGCCGTGGATGTGGCTGCCGCTACTCTCACCGTGCGCAACACCCGGCGCCCCCGCCGCCTGCCCGCCGATGAGGCTTCGGGCCGGGGCCTGGCCAACCTGCGCGCCCGTTACGCCTTCCTCACGCCGCGCCCGGTGGCCGCCGGGCCGGTGGGCGAGGAGTTCGTGGTTACTTTGCCGCTGCTGGCTTTGTAGGGCGCGACACAAGGCTAGGCCCAGCTTTTTTGAAACATGCTAAAACGTGGCTATCCGGAACTACTGTTGGTGCTGTGCGGCGCGGTGGCCACCGGCATCGGGTGGCTGCTGGTGCGCAACGGCGCGACGCCCAACGACCGGGTGGCCGTGGCGCAGGCCTTGCGCCACGCCCAGCCCGCCGATATAGAAAGCATTACCGTGTATCCGCTGCAGCCGGGCCAGAGTCGCCCGTTTGAGGTGCGGGCGCCGGCGGCGTTGCGGCCGCTGCTGCCCGCCTTGCAGCAGCTGCGGCCGGTGGTGCTGGCCCCCAATTTTGAGCCGCTGCTCGAGGCTACGTTGCAAGTGCGCCTGCAGCCGGGGCTAGCCGCCGCGCAGCACCTGCACAGCCGCACCATCACGTTTCGGCTAGCTACCTCGGCCGAAGGCGAGGTGGCGCAGCTGGCCCAAACTAATTATTTCTACCACGCGGCGGCCCTGAGCAAGCGCATCTGGCAGCTGCGCGACAGCCTGGCGGCCCGCCGCTAGGGTCCGCTCCTTTTCCTTTTTCTTGCGATGCTCCGAGCCCTACTCGTTGAAGATGAACCCCTGGCGGCCCGCCGCCTGGCTAGCCTGCTCGGCAAGCAGGCCGTGCCCTTTGAAATACTCGGCCCCGCCGAGTCGGTGGCGCAGGCCGTGGCGCTGCTGCAAGCCGGCCCCGCGCCCGACGTGCTGTTTCTGGATATTCACCTGGCCGACGGCCTCAGCTTCGAGCTGTTTGAGCAGGTGCGCGTGACCTGCCCGGTCATCTTCACCACGGCCTACGACCAGTATGCCGTGCGGGCTTTCAAAGTCAACAGCGTCGATTACCTGCTCAAGCCCATTGATGAGGAGGAGCTACGCGCGGCCGTAGCTAAGCTGCAGCAACGGCTGGGTCCTGCTGATAAATCTAAGAATGAAGAAGATAGGAAATGGGATAGTATAAAAAGTTCGGTTTCCAGTACAAAAACAGCGGCGCCGGTGCTCGATGCGGCTACCCTGGCGGCCCTGGTGCAGCAGTTGCGGCAACCGCCGGCCAGCTACAAGAGCCAGTTTGTGGTGCGCGTGGGCGAGCATCTCAAGGTGGTGCCCGTGGAGCAGGTAGCGTATTTCTTCAGCCTCGAAAAAACTACCCTGCTCCAAAGCACCGACGGCCGCAAGTACGTGGTCGACTACACCCTGGAGCAGCTCGAAGGTCTGCTCGACCCGGGCCAGTTTTTTCGGCTCAACCGCGCTTACCTGGCCCGGCAGGCCGCTATTCACGATATTATTCACTACACCAACTCGCGGCTGCAAACCATTCTGAAGCCGGCGCCGCCCGAGAGCGAAGGCCCCGTGCTGGTAAGCCGCGACAAAGTCGGCGTCTTCAAAAGCTGGCTCGACCGCTGATAAATTACTTGGGGTGGCCGCACCCGCGCCCGGAGCCAACTCAAACAGCTTTTTAAGAAAAATTGAAATAGAAAATTATTGGGAATTTTTTGGATGCCGGCCCGTGTCTGTTGTCCAGTATTCTTTCCCTTGGCTATGCCAGCAACCCTTACGCTTACCGAGCCGGCTACCTTTTACCTGCACTACGACGCGGCGACGCAGCTGCTGCGGGGCCGCTGGCCAACCCCGGTGCTCGATGCTGACCTGCGCGGCCACTACGCCGAGCTGCTGGCCCAGGCTCAGGCGCACGCCGGTTGCCGCTACTGGCTGCTCGATATGCGCCAGCGCAATTGGCACATGCCCAGTTTTGGAGCTTGGTTTAGCGCCGAGTTTGCGGCGCCGGTGCGGGCGGCGCTGGGCCAGCCGGTATTTATTGCCTGCCTGCTCAGTGCCCGCCACCAGACTGCGGCCGAAAGTGCCCGCTCGCAGGCCATACAGCGCGCCTGCGCCCGGCACGACGTGTACCCTTATTTCTTTGCCAGCGAAGAGGCGGCCCTGGACTGGCTGCACTACCAGCAGGGGCTTTACTAGCCTTCGAGCCAGCTCTTTACGGCGCTGGCTTTTTCTTTGCTCACCACTATCTCATCGCTCGGGGCGGGGGCCAGCTCTACCAGCAGCTTGCCGCCGAAGTGCGGCACCAGTCGGCGCACGGCCGGCAGCTGGGCAATAAGCTGGCGGTTGAGCCGAAAAAACTGGCTAGGGTCGAGCAGGCCTTCGAGCTGCTCCAGGGTGTAGTCGACCACGAAGCGGCGGCCGTCGTGGGTGGCCAGCGTCACGGTTTCGTGGCGGCTCCAGCACCAGGCCACCTCGGTGGTGGGCAGCGGCAGCAGGCTCTCGCCCTGCCGCACCAGAAACCGCGTTTTGTAGGGCCGCCGCGGCTGGGGCAGCGCATCGAGCAGGCGCTCAAGCGGGAAGTTCACAGCCGAAAGCTGGGAGTCGAAGACTGATGCCAGCGCAGCGGGAGGCTTAGTTTCCACCTCGCTGCTGGTCGCTTTTAGCCCAAAAAACTTGGCCAGGGCCGCTTGCAGCTCCTGCAGCTTGAGCGGCTTGAGCAGGTAGTCGATGCCATTGGCCCGGAAGGCTTGCAGCGCGTACTGGTCGTAGGCGGTGGTGAAGATGACCGGGCTGCGCACCACCGTTTGGGCAAACACGTCGAGGCTGAGCCCGTCGGCCAACTGGATATCGCTGAGAATAAGGTCGGGCGCGGGCTGGGTGGCTAGCCAGGCCACGGCCCCCGCCACGGTGTCGAGCACGGCCAGTACCTCGGCCTCGGGCGCGGCCTGGGTTAGCAGGCGGCGCAGGCGCTCGGCGGCGGGGTATTCATCTTCGAGAATGAGAATGCGGAGCGGGGACATGGCAGGCTAGGCAGGCAGCAGCGGCAAGGTTACGGCAAAGATGCCGCCCGCCTGCTGCACCCGCACGGGCTGGCTAGCCCCGAGCAGGGCATAGCGCTGGCGCACGTTGGCTAGCCCCGTGCCGGTGCCGGGGGCTAGCCCGGCGGCGCGGGGCTGCCAGGTGTTTTCGACGCGCAGGCCGGCGGCATCGGCCACCAGGCGCAGGTGCAGTGGGCGGGCCCGCGAGGCCTCGTTGTGCTTGAGCGCATTCTCGACCAGCACCTGCACGCTGAGCGGGGCCACGCGCCGGGCCAGCGCGGCCTCGGCCACCTCATAGTGCACCTGCACGTTGTCGCGAAAGCGTACTTTTTGCAGCGCCACGTAGGTTTGCACAAAAGCCAGCTCCTCGGCCAGCGGCACGGTGGGGCGCTCGCGGCTCAGCAGCACGTAGCGGTACACGTCGGCTAGCCCCTCCACGTAGTGCTGGGCGGGCTCATTGCCGGGCTCGATGAGGGCGGCCAGGGTGTTGAGGGAGTTGAAGAGAAAATGCGGGTCGAGCTGCTGGGCCAGGGCATCGAGCTGGGCCTGGGTGCCGGCCTGCGCCAGCTGGTCGGCGCGGCGCAGGTTGGCTTCCCACTGCTCAAACAGGTGCCGGCTTTCGTAGAGCAGCAGCACAATAAACGTCGATACCAGGTTCAGGCTGATTTCGCGCAGCTCGGCGGCCGGGCGCAGGTGGTAGCCTTGCAGCGCGGCCAGCAGCACGGCCAGCGCCAGCGAGGCCGCCACGGTGTAGGCCACGCCGGCGGCGGCCAGGCACCACAGGCGCCGTGCCGTAGCGGCGGGCAGCGGCCAGCGGCGCAGCAACCGCCGCCACAGTGCGCGGTTGCCGAGCCAAAGCGTGACGGTAAACACCAAGGCCACGCCGTAGTCGACCAGCCAGTGCCACCCCAGCGGCTGGCTGTAGCCGCCGCGGGGCACCAGTTCAAGTGCGGCCAGCAAAGGGATACCAAAGAGCAGAAAGCGCCGGTCGTTCATGCAGGCGAAGGTCGGTACTAAGGGGCTAGCCGGCGGCTACAGCAGCGGCCGCCCGGCCAGCGCGCCCAGCAGCAGCCCCGCCACCGCCGCCGCATACAAGCCCGTGCCCACCCACGTAAGCACGGCCGCCCGGCGCGGCACCCGGCGGCTGAGCGCCCAGCCCAGCAGCGGCAGCGCCTGCAAGGCGTGCATACCCAGGAAGTGCGCAATGCGCAGGTCGCCGGCCACGGTGCTCCAGCCCAGGCCCGGCAGGCCGGGGCCGCCGTCGGGCGCGCCCACCGTATGCTGCTGATTGTGAATCATAAACCCGCCCAGCACCGAGCCGATAAGGAACACTAGCAGCCCGAGCCGCAGGCCCCACACGTAGCCGGCCGGGCCGTGCGGCCGGTAGCGCCAGGCCAGGTACCCGGCCCAGATGGTCATCACCGTATTAACGGCAATGAAAACGCCCATCAGCCCAAACAACACCCCATTGAGCGGGCTGCTGACGTTGTAGTGCGAGGTAGTGCCGCGCCCGGCCTGGATGAAAATAACGGCCTGCTCCACCACCATGCTCAGGGCCACGCCGGCGCTGAGGCGGCGCACCGCCCGCTGCGCCGGGGCGGGCAGGTCGGCCAGCAGCCAGCCCAGCGTCCAGGCATAGGCCACGATGGAAAGCGAAAACTTCAGCGGCTTTATCCACACCAGCACCCCGGTGACGTGGCGGTGGTCGAGGGGCAGCAAGGCTAGCGCCAGCCCGGCCAGGCCTACATTGAGCCAGCCCGTGTAGCTCAGGGCGGGGTTCACGCGGTGCAGCGTGCGCAGGGCGTCGGCCAGGCGCTGGGTTAGGCTGGGCGCGGTGGCCGGGCTAGGGGCGGCCGAGCCGAAATTAGCGAGTGAGAGCGTTTTCATGGGTTTGATTGGTAAGAGATTGAGAAAAAGCATCTTGTCCGAACAGGCGGCGCGCGCCGAAATACACCAGCAGCCCCACCGGCCCAAACAAAAATGTGAGCCCCAGCGCCGGCACCAGCGCCCAGTGCGGCACGCCGCGCCGCTGGGCATCGCGCACTTCCCAGGCCCCGGTAAAGAGGTCGAAGCACAGGTAATGTACCCAGCCCGCCAGCAGCGCCCAGGGGTCTTGAAACAGCGCCGCTACCTGCGCCAGCGACCCAAAGCCGCCTTCGCTGCCGTGCGGCCCCAGGTAGTGCGTGGCAATAAGCACCGCGTAGGCTAGGGCCAGCCCCAAAGGCCACACCCCGCTGACTACCAGTATTTTGGTAAAGCGCCAGCGCGGAGCCAGCACCAGCAGCGCCCAGCCCAGCAGCGCGAGCGGGTTGGCCACGGAAAACAGGAAATCGGGGGTGAGCATTGAACTAAAAGAGAAGTGCTAACTGCATCAAAACTACGTGCTTGCCGCGCCCACTGCCAGCCCAAACCGGGTGAGGCACCCTAGCCGGCCGGCCAAGCCGCCAAGGGCCGGGGTGAAGCAGCCACTTGCTAATGCGCAGGCTCTTATATTGCCGTACCTGTTTCCACCCCAAGCCGTTATCGCCTATGCTGCCCCTCCTGCCTGCCCTCGCGCTGAGCACCACGCTCCACCTGCTGGCGGCGCCGGCGCCCGCCCCGCCCGTCACCCGCTTCGGCGGGCACCTTGAGCACGCGCCGGCTGGCGACACGGTGCGCCTGTTTGTGGGCGAGCGGCGCGTGAAAGCCCCGCTCGGCCCTGGCGGCGACTTCCAGTTTGAGTTTAAGGACCTGCCAGGCACTACGCCGGTGCATTTTACCTACGCCGGCCAAAGCACGCGCCTCTACCTCATGCCCGGCGACCAGCTGCGGATGACGCTCGATTTCAAAGACTTCGATAAGAGCCTGGTGTATAGTGGGCAAGGCTCCGACGTGAACAACTACCTGGCGCAGTCGCAGAGGAAATTTGAGTACAGCCCGCCCGGCGACGACCTGCGGCCGCTGGACCGGCTGAAGCAAAATCCCCGCATGACGCCCGCCGAAATGCGCCGCAATGCCGACGCGTTTCGGCAGCGCCGGCGGGCCTTCCTGGCCGAATATGCCAAGGCGCACCCGCTGCCGGCCGCCTTCCGCCGCGATGCCGAGTTTGGCATCGACCTGGCCTGGGGCACGCAGCTGCTCGACTACCTGGGGTTCAGCCGGGCCCAGAATACGGCGGAGTCGGGGCCCAATCAGCCCGTGAACCCGGCGTATTTCAGCTTTGTGCCGCAGCTGCCGCTGCGCGAGCTGGGCCAGCACATGCGCGGCCTCGATGAAAACACGGCTGTGGCGCAGTTTCTCTACGCCTACCAAGACCGCCTGGTGCCCAGCGGCAAGCTCAGCACCGACCCCGCCGAAGGCCCGCGCCTCTACAAGCTGGCCACCCAGGAGCTGGGCGAGGGCAAAATTCTCAACATGGCCATGCAAATGCTAATGGGCTGGAAGATAGACGCCGACGTAGCTGGTGCCCAGGTATTCTACCGCACATTTAAGCAGCACAATGCCGACTCGACCCTGGCCCGCGACCTGCGCCTGAGCATGGCCAAAAAGCAAAACCTGAGTCCTGGCAAACTTGCCCCCGCCTTCACGCTGCGCGATACCACGGGCAAAGCCGTATCGCTCAGCGATTTTAAGGGCAAAGTGGTGTACCTCGACTTCTGGGGTACCTGGTGCGGCCCCTGCATGCAGGAAATGACTGAGTCGGCCCCCGCGCTGAAAAAGCAGTTTGAGGGCCGCGAAGTGGTGTTTCTCTACGTGTCGATGGGCGACCCCGAGGACCGCTGGAAGCAAACGCTGCTTGACAAGCAATTTACCAGCGCCAACAGCGTGCACCTGCGCGAGCCACGCGAATCGCGGCAGGTAGCTACTGATTACCAAGTAAATGTCTACCCGACTTACTGGCTTATCGGCCGCGATGGCCGCATCGTTGATACGCACGCCCCGCGTCCTTCCGACGGCCCCAAAACCGTGGCCGCCATCGAGGCCGCGCTCAAAAACTAGCCAGTACCAGGGGCCTAGCCCCGGCTATCTTTGTATAGCTAGGGCTATTGCCCGTTTCGTTATGGGTGCTATGCTACGTATTCGGACCTTTGGGCACGCCTTTATTTATCGACAGTTGCCGTTGCTGCTGCTAGCCGGGCTGCCGCTGGCTGGGTGGGCCCAGCGCCCGGCCCCGCTGCCATTTAAAGCCCCGGCATTTCGGGAGGCGGCGCCCGCGCCGGTGGCGGGCGGCACCACCGTGAGCGGCCACGTCGACCAGCCTACTACCCGCACCATCAGCCTTAGCTACGGCCCCGACTGGCGCGGCCACCTCACCCAAACGGTAGAAGCGAAGCTGAGCCCGGCCGGTGATTTTCGGCTGGTGCTGGCCGGCCTGGCCGCACCCACCGAGGCCCGGCTAGGGTATGATAACACCTACGCCACGCTCTACCTCACGCCCGGCGATGCCCTGCGCCTCACCTTCGAACCCAGCCGCTTCGAGCGCACCCTGGCCTTTGCCGGGCGCGGCGCCAATGCCAACAACTACTTGACCCAGAGTGCGCTGGCTACCAGCCAAGACGACGAAGCCGGCCGCACCCCTGATGCCCGCGCCGGCCGCCTCAGTGCCGCCGAGCTGCGCCGCGTGGCCGATGGCTACCGCCAGCAGCGGCTGGCCGCCCTCACGGCCTACGCGGCGGCCAAGCCGCTGCCCGCCGCCTTCGTGCATCAGCAGCGCCAGGCCATCGACGCTGAGTGGGCCAGCTCGCTGCTCAGCTACACCTCGCGGCAGTCGGCCGAGCGGCGGCAGGGTGGCTACGCCACGCTGCCGGTGGGCTACTACGATTTTCTGCGCGAAATGCAGCTCGAACGCCAGGATTCGGCTCTGGCCCAGAGTGCTTTTCAGAGCTTACTGATGACCTACGGCTTCACCCAACTCAATGATGAGGACGGCAACCTGCCCACCGGCCGCGATGCGGGCCGCCGCCTCTACCAGAAGGCAACCGATGTGCTCGGCGATGGCCGCGTGCGCGACGTGGCCGTGGGCCAGTACCTACTGGGCAGGGTCGAGAGCGCGCACACCGACATCCGCCCGCTGCTGCCCGATTTCCGGGCCCACAACCACGACTCGACCATTGCCCGCGCCGTGCGCCAGGCCGTGCGGGCCCACCTGGCCCTGGCCACTGGCCAGCCCGCGCCCGATTTTACCCTGGCCGACGCCAGCGGCAAAAAAGTGTCGCTCAGCAGCCTGCGGGGCAAGGTGGTGTACCTCGATTTTTGGGCTACCTGGTGCGCGCCCTGCCTGGCTGAGATGCCAGCCAGCCTCGAATTACGCAAGAAATTTGCCGGCCGCGACGTGGTTTTTCTCTACGTATCGCTCGATGGCCAGGCTGCCGACTGGCAAAACTACTTGGCTACCAAGCAGGTGGCTAGCCCCAACGCCGTGCAGCTGCACGACGGTGGCGCGTTTAATGGCGCGGCTCCCAAAGCCTTTAACGTGCAGGCCATTCCCAGCTATTGGCTCATTGGGCGCGATGGCCGCATCCGGGCCAACAATCCGCCCCGGCCTTCTACCAGCCCCGCCATCGACAACGCCCTGGAGCAGGCATTGAAACCTTAGGCCGGAGTGCCGGTTAAGTGCCTCTGGGTTTTCTACATACTAGCTTCATTATAACGGAACGGGTGCGCGGCGCGTACCCTGCTACAGGTATTACTATAGGTGTTTGTGTTTGCTAATCAAGTAGTTTGGCGGGTTGGGAAGGCTGGCGGCAGCGGGTTGTGGGCGTTACTGCTAGCGGTGAGCCTGGCCAGCGGCGCCCGCGCGGCGCCCATTGCCCCACCCGACTCGTCCAGGCCCTCGCCGGTGTTTGCTAAGCGCCGGCTGGTGCTCCAAATCGACTCGCGCTACTCCATTATCAACAGCCACTTCTCCATTATCAACGGCCTGAAGCTGGGCCTGGAGTGGCGCGGGCGGGTGCGTACCGGCGCGGCGTTTTACTTCCTCAGCAGCCGCATTCCCACCCGCCTCGCGCCGCCCGACAATGCCGCCGACGAGCCCGATGCGACCCTGCGCTTCTACAACGTGGCGCTCTACAGCGAATACGTGGTGCTCGAAAACCCGCGCTGGGAACTCGATGCCAACCTGCAAACCGGCATGGGCGCGGTGCGCGTCGAGTACAATGACGACAACGTGCCGGGCACGCGCTCGCGCACGCCGCGCGACTTTATTGCCCTCGTCGAGCCCTCGGTAGCGGCCGAGATGCGCCTGTTTGCCTGGGCCAGTCTGGGCGCGGGCGCGGGCTGGCGGCAGCCCCTGTTTGTTGACCCCGTGGTGCGCCGCGAAATCAGCGGCCCCATTTTTTACCTGCGGGCCAAAATTCTGATTGCGCCCCTGCTGCGCATCAGGCGTAACCACGAGCCGCTGTTTTCGCAGAAAGACCTGCGTATTCACGGGGTGGACAGCCGCCTGCGGCAGCGCTCATATGGTAATTAAGCTATTGATTACTTGCGAATTGAGTGCATAAAGCCCACCGTGCGGTTAGCGTTGAGCGGGCGGCTTCCTGCGGCCGCGTGCCCACGGCTGCCAGTTAGCGCAACCAGTAAAAACTGTCGTTAATACCTTCAGGCCCAAAGAGTAGCGTTAGCGGCGTGGTGCATCCGCCCCGCGCAGCGTGGCCGCCCGGTCGAGCTTGCCCGAGGCCGTGGCCTTGAAAGCGGGCACGTACACCACGGCCTTGGGCAGCTCGTACTTGCCGAGGCGGGCGGTGAGCAGGCCCAGCAGGCGCTTTTCGAGGGGGCTCGCCAGGGGCTCGCCCTCCACGTAGGCCGTCACGGCCTGGCCGAGACGCTCGTCGGGCCGGCCGGCCACAAAGGTGCGGCGCGTCTGCCCCAGCTCGGCCAGGGCCACGTCGAGCACCAGCTCCACCTTCTCGGCCTGCACCTTCACGCCGCCCGAGTTTATCACAAAATCGACCCGGCCCAGCCAGTCGAAAGTGTGCTTGTCGATGAGCTCGATGCGGTCGTTGGTGACGATGAGTTTATCATCGGTCACGTCGCCGCGCACCGTGAGGCAGCCGCGCTCGTCCTGGCCCAGGTGCAGGCCCGGCAGCACGTGGTAGTAGGGGCTGGCCGGCGGGCCGTTGAGGCGGCGCAAAGCCATGTGCGAGGCCGTTTCGGTCATGCCGTAGGTCAGGTAAACCGGTACTTTCAGCTTCTGAATCTCGCGCAGCAAGCTGGGTTCTACCGGCGCGCCGCCCACCAAGATGGCCCGCATTTTATTGAGCCGGCTAGCCCGCCCGGCGGCCAGCACGGCCCGCATTTGCAGGGGCACGAAAGCCGCAAAATCAAACTCCGCGTCGGCCGGCACGAAGTCGAACGGGTCGGCGTGGGGCTCTACCACGGTCAGGCGCATGTGGCGCTCCAGGCCGCGCACCAGCATCATCTTGCCGCCGATAAAATCGCAGTTCAGGCACACCAGCGCCCGGTCGCCGGGGCCCAGGTCGAAGTAGTCGCCGGTGCGCGCGGCTGAGGCGGCCAGCTGCCGCCGCTTCAGGGTGATAAGTTGCGGCTGCCCGGTGCTGCCCGAGGTGCGCAACCCAAACTCCTGGGCACCCGTGAGCCACTGGCGCAGCAGCTCCAGCACCTTGGCCTCGTAGCCATTGAGGCTGGTGTGCGGGTTGGGCGTCTGCTGAATACTGTCGTAGGTGAACTCGCGGCCGTTGAGCAGGAGCGAGGTAGGGAGGTTGGGGCTGGGCATGGGGCAAAATTAGGCCTGCCACGATAAGCAGCTGGCCGCCCAGCTACTCAGCGGCCATTTATTAATCAATTGCCTTGAATACCAATAGCCCTTCGCTAAAAGCTGCTAAAAAAAGATACTTAACAGTGTAAAACGTGTCTTTTAACGACTCTCGTCTTTCGAGGGAATTCAATTTGTAAACTCCTGCTTCCAGCATTTTATCATACTCATAATACTTCAGCAAATCAGCGAATTCAAGGTTAATCAGCAAGAGCGCTATAGCGCGCACTTGCGTTTCGTCATAGAGCCTAATAGGCATTCCCTGCGTGGCAACTATAGTAGAAAAGGCGTTGCCGCCTTCCCATAATATATCGGGTTGTATAGGCAGAGAATTTGCCTTTATGTATTCGTTGAATAGATAATCAACCGTGGAGAAACTCCTGTTGACATCATAGAAGTAATAATCTTCGGTAAAGTGAAAAAAGTGGCTAAGCGCCTCCACATCTTTTGTAAGCTCGGCAAGGCCGTTATCTTGGATGTCGGCGAAATCTTTTCCCCTTAGCAGGCCCGGAATAAACTCCATCCATTCCGCATAAGGCTTACTAAGCAAGGCTTTAGAAAAAAGTGCCTCAATTTGCTTAGGAACAAGGCAAAGTGTAAGGTCGAGCGCCATGAGGTACGGTGTACTTGCTATCTATTAGCTAAAGCTGTGCGTTAGCCTTTACATTATTTACCGCCCATACTCATACACCACGTAGCCCCACGGCTCCACTTTCCACGGCTTAGTAGTCAGTAGCTCGTTGGTGTACATAAACAGGTTGTACGGCCGGCCCTGCAAGGCTTTTTCCTTGACGCTGATAGTCTGCTCCTTATTCGACAGATTCAGAATAACCAGCACCTTCTTGCCGGCTTTTTCGCGCACGTAGGCGTACACCGCGCGGTCGTCGCCCACGCTCACCTTGCGAAAGGACGCATCGGCCGCCAGGGCCGGGTTGCGCTTGCGCAGGGCTAGCAGCGTCTGGTAAAATTTGGCCCGCTCGTACTTACCAAAGGTCATCGGGTCCTTGTCGAAGAATTTGAGCGGGCGCAGCACCGGCTCCTCCTGCCCGCTGTAGATGAGCGGCACGCCGTTGGCCATCGTTTGGGTAAATACGGCAAAGGGCGCGTGCACCCGGCCGGGAAAGGAGCCATAATCAGCTTTGTTCCAGCTGTTTTCGTCGTGGTTGCTGGTGAAGTACAGCTCAATCGTGCCCTTCGGATACCTGCCCTGCTAGCCCCGGTACACGCTGTCGAGCGCCGTGGCGGGGCGCTGGCCAGCGGCTACCTTCTCCATGGCGTGAAACATGTGCCACGGATATACCGCGTCGAAGCCGCTGCGGGGCAGGTAGGCGCTGTCGCCCTCGGCCAGCATAAACAGGCTTTTGCTCTGGCGCAGCGTCGGGATGGCGCGCCGCCAGAAGCTAGCCGGCACGTTCCAGGCCACGTCGCAGCGAAAGCCGTCGATGTCGCTGGTTTTCACCCAGTAGCGCATGGCCGCAATCATGCTGTCCTGCATTTCGGGGTTTTTATAGTCGAGCTGCTTGGTATCGTCCCAGTCGAAGGCCACGGCTGGCTGGCCTTCCTTATTCTTCACGAAGAAATTGGGGTGCTGCGTCAGCCAGCGGTTGTCGGCGCCGGTGTGGTTGGGCACCCAGTCGATAATCACTTTCATGCCCCTGGCGTGGGCGGCCCGCACCATTTGCTGCCAGTCGGCCATGGTGCCAAACTCAGGATTGAGCTTGGTGTAGTCGGCCACGGCGTAGTAGCTACCCAAGCTGCCCTTGCGGGCTACCTTGCTGATGGGGTTGAGGGGCATAAACCACAGCGTTTCCACGCCCATCTTTTGCAGCCGGTCGAGGTGCTTGGCAAAGGCAGTGAGCGTGCCCTCTGGTGTGTACTGGCGCACGTTTACCTCGTAGATATTGCCCTGCATTATCCAGGCCGGGTGAGCAACTGGGGCGGGGCTGGGGCCCGTAGAAGACGCGGGCTGCGCAAAAGCCTGGGACAAGCAGCAAAGGCTGAGCAAAGCCAAAAGCAAGGGTTTTTTCATGGCAGTAGGAAAGAAGCAGAAAGTACAAAGTAACTACCTGCCGGAGCCGCTATTTGCTGAAATAAGGTGAGTGAGTACTTGCTTTTTCACAAAAAATATTGTATACTTACCGCGCACAAAAGCTGTTTCTGCTATGGATGCCCACCCAACTTACAGCCCCGAATCGGTACCAGCTACCGGAAGCGCTCCCGATGCAACAGTAGCACGCTGCCCCATCCTGGCCGCCGTTAAAACCCGCGCCAAAGCGTTGAAAAAATTGCGTAAACACGAAAATAAGCGGCTCTTTTTTGGCTGGTGCGCTTGCCTGCACGCGCTAGGCTTCAGCTTCTGATTGACTAATAGCCACCTATGCAAAAGACCCGCTTAACTAGCGGGTCTTTTGCATAGGTGGCTATCATTTCTTCAGTCGTTTTATCAGTTGCTTCATTTCGCCGATTTCGCGTTTTTGAGCGCTAATAATGCTGTCGGCTAGCTTACGTACTTCAGGGTCTTGGATATTAGCGCGCTCGCTGGTGAGAATGGCAATGGAGTGGTGCGGAATCATGGCTTCCATCCACCGCGTATCATTCACGAAAGTTTGGGTGCGCATAATAAAAAATATCACCACGAACAGCAGTGTGACCGCGCCGGCAATAATCAGATTGAGTTCGCGCCGGGGATACATTGAAGACATAAATGCCATCATTATCAGGCCCATCGGTAAAATCATGAGGCACGTCATGTAGAAGCGCATCAGGCTGAAATACACATGGTCCCACTCGTAAGTGTTAAGGTACATCACCACATACATAGTGAGGAACGATACGCCAAGCATCAGAAAGAACTTGGGGTAGTGGTTGTGCGGCATATTCTGTTGCATGGGCGGAAATTAAGCTAGGTACAGATGCTATACTCAACGCCCAAGCTGGCAGAGGGTTACGGCTTTTTGGAAGCCAGTCGTAATTTTTAGCTCCTGCTTATGGGGGCAGTATTATTGGCTAACTATTTGGCTGGCAATATTATACTCGAGAAATAAAAAACGTACAGAATTCCTGCCTTGGCAGAAGTTCTGTACGTTTGGCTAGCAAAAGCTACACGGTTCCCTACGGAAATTTTGGAAACTTCGAGAAGTCAGGCTGCCGCTTTTCCAGGAAGGCATTTTTGCCTTCTTTAGCTTCCTCGCTCAGGTAATACAGCAGCGTGGCATTACCGGCGAGCTCCTGAATACCAGCCTGGCCATCGAGCTCGGCGTTGAACGACGATTTTAGCATGCGCAGGGCTAGGGGGCTCTTTTGCAGAATCTTGTGGCACCAGGCCACGGTAGTTTCTTCGAGCTGGGCTAGCGGTACTACTTTGTTAACGAGGCCCATATCGAGGGCTTCCTGGGCGTCGTACTGGTCGCAGAGAAACCAGATTTCGCGGGCTTTTTTCTGGCCCACGATGCGCGCCAGGTAGCTAGCCCCAAAACCACCGTCGAACGAGCCCACCTTGGGGCCGGTCTGGCCAAAGCGGGCGTTGTCGGCCGCCACGGTCAAGTCGCACACCACGTGCAGCACGTGGCCGCCGCCGATGGCCCAGCCGGCAACCATCGCAATTACGGGCTTCGGGATGCTGCGAATCATCTTCTGCAAATCGAGCACGTTGAGGCGGGGCACCGTGTCGGCCCCCACGTAGCCGCCGTGGCCGCGCACACTCTGGTCGCCGCCCGAGCAGAAGGCCTTGCCACCCTCGCCGGTAAGAATGATGACGCCGATGTCGGTGCGGTTGCGGCAAATGTCCATGGCCTCAATCATTTCCTGCACCGTAAGCGGCGTGAAGGCGTTGTGCACCTGCGGCCGGTTGATGCTGATTTTGGCAATACCCCCGTGCTGGGAGAAAAGAATTTCTTGGAACTCCTTAATCGGGGTCCACGCGATGGATTCAGTCATGAGCGCAAAGTTTCGCTAGGTTAAAAGAAGTTTCGCAAAGTTTCGCTAGGTTAAAATAGGATTGCGAAACCTCTTTTAACCTAGCGAAACTTTGCGCTAAAAAGCCGCTTTCACGGCCTTGCGGTATTCTTCAAAAAAGGCCGCGTTGGTTTTAGAATCGGTGAAGATTTCCAGCACCGCCGCGCCGCTTTCGGCTGCAAAGAAAACCGGCAGCGCGGCATTGAGTTCGTCGAACGACGACACCGGCAAATAGCGCAGGCTAAAATCTCGGCACAGGTTTTCGGCCGTGAGGGCCTGGTGGGTTTCAAAAAACTCGTCGAGCTCGGGCTGCTGGCGCGGCCCGTCGATGAGCCGGAAGATGCCGCCGCCGTGGTTGTTAAAAAGCACCACCCGGAGGTTGGGCGCGGGGTAGTTGTGCCAGAACGCGTTGCGGTCGTAGAAAAACGCCACGTCGCCGGTGAGCAGCACCACCGGCCGCGCGGGCTGGGCGAGCGCCGCGCCCACGGCCGTGCTGGTGCAGCCATCGATGCCGCTGGTGCCCCGGTTGGCAAACACGTCGATTTGCTGGTCTTCGGGCAAGCCCAGAATATTGGCGTAGCGCACGGCCATGCTGTTGGCCAGGTGCAGCGCCGTGTCGTCGGGCAGGCTAGCCAGCGCCCGGCGGAAGGCCGAAAACTCGTTGAACGGCTGGTCTTTAGACGCGAAAAATCGACTTAAAAAATTTGCTGCCGCCGTTTCGGCGTGCTGCCAGGTAAAGCCGGCCGCCGTAGGCTCGCTGGTAATCGAGCCAGCCGGGGGCAGCGAATCGGGAGCTATAAGGAGCGTCGAATCAAGCGTGGGCAGCGAGTCGGTTGCCTCAGTGGGGTCCGCATCAGCCGTGACTTTTTGAGCCTCGCGCAAGCTGAGAAAAGCGGCCGGATGCGAGCTGGCCGCCCGGTTATAATCCTTGGTTTCATACACCGCCAGCTGCTGAAAAAACACGGCCGGCTGCACCCGAATAATCCGCGTGAGGCTGCGGAAAGTATCGGCCGCCTCGCCGGCGGCCTGCAGATGCCAGTGCTGGGCGGGCGCAGCATCGCGCAAAAACAGCTTCAGGCTCTTGGAAATCAGCGACTGGCCGAAGGTGATGAGCAGGTCAGGTTGCAGGTCGGCTTTTTGCGCGGGCGCGAGGCCCGCCAGAAAAACGTCGTGGTGCCGCACGGCGGGCACCTCGCTCAGGTTGGCAATGCTGTCGGCCACCACCGCTACTTGCCGCGCCTGGGCAAACTCGTAGAGCGCGGCCGCCAGGCTAGGGCTGTCGGCCTGCTGGCCGGCCACCACCAGCACCCGGCCCGCATCGCGCAGCTGGCGGCGCAGGTCCAGGATTTCGGCCGGCGGCAGAATGGTATTCGAGTGGTCTTCACGAATGATTTTCACATCCGCTTCGTAGCCGACTTCCTCGCCCGCCTGCGGGTAAAAGGGCTCACGCAGCGGCACATTCACGTGCACCGGTCCGGCCGGGCCCGCCAGGGTCAGGTTGATGGCCTCATTGAGGAGGCGCTCACCGTGCCATTTGGCGTCGGTGTGCGAGGTGTCGGCGGGGAAATCAAACGTGCCTTTGGCGTGCGCGCCGTACAAGTTACGCTGCCGGATAGTTTGGCCATCAAGCTGGTCTATCCACTCGGGCGGGCGGTCAGCGGTAAGCACGAGCAGCGGAATCTGCTGAAAAAACGCCTCGGCCACGGCCGGCGCGTAGTTGAGGCCGGCCGTGCCGCTGGTGCATACCAGCACCACCGGCCGCCGCGTGGCCTGCGCAATGCCGAGCCCGATGAAGGCGGCGGCCCGCTCGTCGGGCACCACGCGCAGCTTGCCCCGGTAGGCCGGGTGCCGCGCAAAGGCCAGCGTGAGCGGCGCCGAGCGCGAGCCCGGCGACAGAATAACGTCGGTAATCCCGTGCCGGGCGCAGATTTCGGCGATGTTGAAAACGGCTTGGATGGAATTCATGCAGTCGATTAAAGTCTGGGAGGGCGAGCGGACTTGGTGGCCGGGGCCTCCGTTTGCAGGGCCCCGAGCAGGCGCACCAGGCTAGCTATATCGCGGTAGTCGAGCACTTCTACGGGCGAGTGCGAATAGCGGCCGGGCCACGACAGCGGCACCGATGGAATGCCGTAGTTCATAAATTCCAGGCCGTCGGTGCCGCCCACCGTCATGCCTTCCTGAATGGCAATGTGCTGGCGGTCGGCCAGGGTGTGCACGTGCTGCACCAGGTCGCGCCGCGCAAAGTTGATGCTCTCCACTACCCGAATGACGGCGCCCTGGCCGAGCGGGCAGTTGCCAAACGCGGGCGATTCCTGCGGCGCGTCCGACGATACAAACGTATCAATCGGGTACACTACGTCGGCGTCGCGCAGGCTCTGGGCCGCAAAGGCCGAGCCCAGCAGGCCGATTTCCTCGCCCGTCGACCACACGTAGGTGACGCGGCAGGGCAGCCTAGCGGGGTTGAGCTGCCGCAAGCTGAGCAGCAGCGCCGCGCAGCCCACGCGGTCGTCGAGGCCGCGGGCGGCGGCGCGGTTGGGGCCCAGTGGCCGCAGCGCCTTGGGCATGGTTACGGTGGTGCGGCCCGGCTCAATGCCGGCCACTCGTGCCTGCTGCGCCGACGCGAAGCCCGCAAACACCGTCAGCGACCCGGCGGCTAGCCGCTTGGCAGCGCTCAGGTACTGCGGGCGCGGCTCAAACACGGCCGGCAGCGCCGCCTGGCCCGGCCGGTGCAGCAGGGCCGGCTGCGCCTCCCACAGCCACGGAAACGCGCCGCCCTTCATGCTGAGCACCAACCGCCCATCGGGCCGGATGGAATCAACTACGAAGCCCACCTCGTCCATGTGGGCCACGAATACGAGGTGCTTTTTGCCCTGGCCAAAGCTGAGCGTGAGGTTGCCGGCCTGGTCGGTAGTCGGCTTGGCCCAGCTAGGCAGCTGCCGGGCGATAAACTCGCGTACGGGCGCTTCGGCGGTGCTCACGCCGTACTGGCCCACTAGGCCCGCCAGCAGCTGGGCTGCGGGCGTAGACGCAGGCGCGGGCAGATTTGGCAAGGTGGGTGGGCTAGGTACGGTGGCGGCAGTGGTAGCCGGCGCACCCGCCGCCGCCAGCCACGCCCGAATGAGCGGCTGCACGTCGGCCACGGCCACGGCCTCGACGGGCGTGTGGGCGTAGCGGGCGGGCAGGCCCAGCAGGTAGGTGTGGGCGTTGGCGAGCTGCGCATTGGGCAGCACGGGCTTGCGGGCCGGCCGGGTGGGCTGCGCCAGTGTTTGGCCGGGTAGGGACGTAAATTCCTGGTCAGCTAGAAACTGGCCCGTGCCGGGGGCCTCGGCTTCCAAATTGCGGTCGAAGCGGTACACCTCATTAAAAGGGCCATACTGATTGGCCACTGCCTCAAACCCCTTGCCGTTGAGCAGGTCGAGGGTCGTCCAGGCGATGACGGTGGTGCCGGCGGGCGGCGCGGCCAGCAGCGCCTGGGCGGCGGTGGCCAGGGCCACGGCGGCCGCCTTTTCGCGCATGGCCGGGGCGGCTACCCACTGCTGGGCCACCAGCGCCGGCTTCTTTTCCAGCGTCACGGGGTCGAGCAAGTGAATGCCCTGCTGGGCCACGGCTGCCGCCGAGCCGGCGCCCACATCCAGGTAAGCAGCTTGCCAGGAAAAGGGGGGGAGGGTGCGCTCGGGCGTCGCCCGCAGGTTGTCGTAGTGCGACGACGGCACGCCCGAAATGGCGTTGCGCGGCCCGCTAGCCGTACCGATACGGACATCATGCCCTTCCAAAAACTGGTGAAACAACGGGCCCGCCGCGCCACCACCCACCGGGGCCACCCGCAGGTAGCCATTGGCCTGAATCTGGCTCACCACGTAGCCCGGCTCGTCGAGCGGGGCCACCAGCAGGCGGCGCGGACTCCCGCTGCCCAGCACCAGCACGAGGTTGCCGAGCCGGTCGTGCCGCAGCGTGCCGGCCTTAAATAACCGCTCGATAAACTGGCTGGCTGCTGCCTCGCGCCCGGTCACGGCGCTGGTGCGCGCGTAGGCTTGCAGCAAGGCCGGTAGCGGCGCCTGGGCCGCGGCTGCCCAGCAGCTGCTTAAAAATAAAAGTAGCGGAAGCAGGCGCATCGGCGGAGGAGTTGGAAAAGGTTTAGCTTTTGGGGAGACTAAAACGCCAGATGAGCATGACGTCCTATTTTACAATGTTCTTTCAATACGCTTTGACTATACCACAGTAATATAGAGGCCCCATGCGGCCCCATTTCCTACGCCTACCCCAACACGGCGGCCACGGTTTGCAGCTTCAGCTCGGTTTCCTGCCACTCGCGGCTAGGGTCCGAATCCACGGTGAGGCCGGTGCCGGCGTAAAGGATGGCCTCGGTGGGCCGCAGTTGCAGGCAGCGCAGATTTACGTAGAGGCGCGACACGCCGGGGCTAGCCACGTTTACTGGCCCTAGAAAGCCGCTGTAGTAGGCGCGGTCGTAGCCTTCGTAGCGGTGCAGAAAGGCTAGGGCCGCTACCTTAGGCATGCCGCCCACGGCCGAGGTGGGGTGCAGCAGCCGCAGCATATCGGTGCCGAGCGAGGCGGGCGAGAGCACGTTTTTCAAATCGACCTCAAAGTCGGTGCGCAGGTGCAAGAGCTGGCCCGCCACGGCCGTGCGCGGCCCCGCCTCGTGGTACTCGCGCAGGCGCAATTGCTTGAAGCAGCTCACGATGTAGCGCGCCACCAGCGCCTGCTCCTCAATCTCCTTCTGCCGCCAGATGGCCTCCTGCGGCGAGCGGCCGGGCACCAGCGGCTGCGTGCCCGCCAGGGCCATGGTATGAAAAAAACCATCGGCCGTGACCTCGGCCAGCACCTCGGGCGATACGCCCAGCCAGGTGCCCACGCCCGGCACGCTCACCAGCGACACGAAGGCGCGCGGGTTGTGCTGGCTCAGCTCCTGGAAGGCGGCTAGCGGGTCGAAGCCCGGCGGCAGCGGCCGGTGCGCCACCCGCGAGGTCACCACTTTGACCACCTCTTTGGCCTCAATGGCGGCCACGCCGGTGCGTACCAGCTGGGCGTACTCGGCCTCGGTGGCGGCCGGCGGGCTGGGCTGCTGGCTGTAGTGCCAGGCCAGCGCGGGCGGCGTGGGCAGGGCTAGCCAGGCCGTGATGTTGGGCACCAGCGCGCGGGCGGCGGGCGCAATGCTAACCGCATCGGGCCGGGCCAGGTCATACTGCACATCGGCGGGCAAAAAAAGCGCCGGGTTGTGGTCCGAGTCGCGAAACGGGAAGAACGCGAAGCCGGCCGGCGCCTGGGCATCGAGCGCCGGTGGCAGCCCGGTATACGACGCTTCGAGCGCGCGCGCCACCAGCAGGCGCGGGTGGCTAGCCCCCGGCTCGCGCCAAATGGCCAGCGGCCGACCCGTGCGCAGGGCGCCCGCCGCCAGGTGGCGCAGCCGGGCCCACGCCTCGGGGCTAGCCACTGCGGGCCAGGAAAGGAGCCGGGGTTCTGCCATGCGTCGTTAAGCCTGTTTTTCCTTGGTGGCCGGCAGGTCAATCACGGCCATCGTGATGCGGCTGATGCACACCAGCGCGCCGGTTTCTTCGTGCGTGATGCGAATTTCCCACACCTGGGTGCTGCGGCCCACGTGCAGGGCCGTGGCCCGGCCGCGCACCCAGCCATCGCGCACGCCTTTAATGTGGTTGGCATTGATTTCGAGGCCCACGCAGGCCTGGCGCGTCACGTCGATGCGGGTGGCGGCGCCGATGCTGCCCAGCGTTTCGGCCAGGGCCACCGAGGCGCCGCCGTGCAGCAGGCCCATCGGCTGGTGCGTGCGGCCATCCACGGGCATGCGGCCTTCGAGGTAGTCGGCAGTAATGGCGGTCAGCTCAATGCCCAGCGCGTCGGCTAGGGTAGGGCGGTGGGCCACCCAGGTTTTTACGTCGTCGAGAGTCATTATCTAAGTTTAGTAAGCTACGCTCGTGCGTTCTTGCTTGGCTAGGCCGACCTTCGGTTCGCAGGCTCGCAGGGACAAACGACTTTTACCCTGCCGCCAAAAGCAAACAACGCAGTAGCCAACCCGTACTTTACGGCATTGTTCGGCAAAACTACTCCGCCCCCGCCCGTGCCAGTTCAGCAGCTTTACCTTCTTCGCCACGGCCAGACCGACTTCAACGTGCAGAATATTGTGCAGGGCAGCGGCATCGACTCCGACCTCAACGACCGCGGCCGCCAGCAGGCCGCGCAGTTCTGGGCGGCCTACCAGGCTATGCCCTTTGCCCGCGTTTATACGTCTAAGCTCAGGCGCACGCGGCAGTCGGTGCAGCAGTTCATCGAGACTGGCCTGCCGCACGAGGAGCACGCCGGCCTCAACGAAATAAGCTGGGGCACCCGCGAGGGCACCCGCATCACACCCGAGGAAGACGCCGAATATGCCCGCGTGCTAGCCGCCTGGCAGGCCGGCGACGACCATGCCCGCCTGCCCGGCGGCGAAAGCCCGGCCGAGGTAGCCGCCCGCCAGCGCCCGTTTATTGAGCTGCTCGAAAGCCGCCCCGCCGATGAAATCGTGCTGGTGTGCCTGCACGGCCGCGCCCTGCGCGTGCTGCTGTGCCAGCTGCTCGGCTACCCGCTGCGCTACATGGATGGCTTTGAGCACCAGAACCTCTGCCTCTACAAGCTGCACCGCACGGGCGGGTACTATACCATTCGCAATTTTTTGGACGTTAGCCACTTGACGGGCGCGCGCTAACTTCGGCTCCCTACTGGCCGCACGGCCAATTGTTTCCCCACGTTTTGGCGGCTAATTTTGACCTCCAATCCCAACCTGCAACTCCGATGGCCGAAATTATAAAAATGCCGAAAATGAGCGACACGATGACCGAAGGGACCATCGCGGCTTGGCTCAAGAAAGTAGGCGATAAAGTGAAGTCGGGCGACATCCTGGCCGAAGTCGAAACCGACAAGGCGACGATGGAGCTCGAAAACTACGAAGACGGCACCCTGCTCTACATCGGCCCCAAAGAGAAAGACTCCGTGCCGGTTGATGGCGTGCTGGCCATCGTGGGCAAGGAAGGCGAAGACATTTCGGGCCTGCTCAATGGCCAGGGTGGGGCTAGCGCCCCCCAGCCGGCCGCTGCCCCCGCCCCCGTAGCGGCCCCGGCGCCGGCGCCCCAGGCCGCCGCTCCGGCTGCCCCCGCTGCGCCCGCCAATGGCAAGAAGGCCACCGTGGTGCGCATGCCCAAGATGAGCGACACGATGACCGAAGGCACCATCGCGGCCTGGCTCAAGAAAGTAGGCGATAAAGTGAAATCTGGCGACGTGCTGGCCGAAGTCGAAACCGACAAGGCGACGATGGAGCTCGAAAACTACGAAGATGGCACCCTGCTCTACACCGGCCCCAAGGAGGGTGAGGCCGTAGCCGTCGATGGCGTGCTGGCCATTATTGGCGAGGAAGGTGCTGATATTCAGGCCCTGCTGGGTGGCCAGAGCGGCGGGGCCGCCCCGGTGCCCGCTGCCCCGGCCGCCGCCGTACCCGCCGTGGCCGCTGCCGCGCCGGCCGAAAGCACCGGCCGCCTGCTAGCCTCGCCGCTGGCCAAGAGCATTGCCAAAGACAAGGGCGTAGACCTGCGCCAGATTAAAGGCAGTGGTGAAAACGGCCGCATTGTGGCCCGCGACCTCGAAAACGCGCAGCCCCAGGCCGGCGCGCCGACAGCAAGTCCGGCCGCCGCGCCGGCCTCGGCTCCCAGCGAGTACATTCAGGCTGCCCTGCCCGAGCAGCCGGCCGCTGCCAAGCCGGCCGCCGCGCCCGCCCCGGCTGCGGCCGACGGCACCTACACCGATACGCCGGTGTCGCAGATGCGCAAGGTGATTGCCAAGCGCCTGTCCGAGAGCCTGTTCACAGCTCCGCATTTCTATCTCACGATGGAAATTCTCATGGACAAGGCGATGGAAACCCGCGTGCGCATGAACGAGCTGTCGCCGGTGAAGCTGTCGTTTAATGACATGGTTATCAAGGCGTCGGCCGTGGCCCTGCGCCAGCACCCGGTTATCAACTCGTCGTGGCTCGGCGATAAAATTCGCCAGAACAAGCAAATCAACATCGGCGTGGCCGTGGCTGTCGATGAGGGCTTGCTCGTGCCGGTTATCCGCAATGCGGATGGCAAGGGCCTGTCGCAGATTGCCACCGAGGTGAAGGAACTGGCCGGCAAGGCCAAAACCAAGAAGCTCCAGCCGGCCGAGTGGGAAGGCAGCACCTTCACCATCTCAAACCTGGGCATGTTCGGCATCGACGAATTCACGGCCATCATCAACCCACCCGATGCCTGCATCTTGGCCGTGGGGGGCATCAAGCAAACCGCCGTGGTGAAAAATGGCGAGCTGGCCATCGGCAACATCATGAAGGTGACGCTGAGCTGCGACCACCGCGTGGTAGATGGCGCCACCGGCGCGGCCTTCCTCCAGACCCTCAAGGGCTTGCTGGAAGACCCCATGCGGATGCTCATCTGAGGCTAGCGGCGGATTAATTCGCTGTTTTTTGTCAAAATGACCTTAAAAACCAGCCCCGTCGGGCTGGTTTTTCTGTTTAAAATAAGGCTGAGACCTTCAGCGCATAGGTGACAGGCGAAAAGCTCGTGTACATTTGGCTTTTACCTTATAACAGCCAGATGCATGAGAAATAAACTACTCTTGTTGCCCTTGCTCGTAGTGGCCAGCCAGGCCCACGCCCAAACCCGCACCCTGACCGGGCAGGTGCTGGATGCCGACGGCAAGCCCGTAATTGGAGCCACGGTGGTCGAAAAGGGCACCAACAACGGTACCGGCACCGACCCGGGCGGGCGCTTTGTGCTGCGGGCGCGCACGGCCCAGCCCCGGCTACTCATCAGCGGCCTGGGCTACACGGCGCAGGAAGTGGCCGCCGGCGATGGCCCCCTGACCGTGCGGCTGGCCGCCAGCACCACCGCCCTGGCCGACGTGCAGGTAGTGGGCTCGCGCAGCGTGAACCGGTCGGTGACGGACTCGCCCTCGCCGGTCGATATTATCGACGTGCGCGAGGTGACGGCCAAAACCGGCCAACTCGACGTGAACCAGCTGCTGCAATTCGTGGCCCCTTCCTTCAACTCGAACCGCCAGACCGGCGCCGACGGCGCCGACCACGTGGACCCGGCCAGCCTGCGCGGGCTAGGCCCCGACCAGACCCTGGTGCTCGTGAATGGCAAGCGCTGGCACCAATCATCGCTCGTGAATCTGTTTGGCTCGCGCGGGCGGGGCAACACCGGCACCGACCTGAACACGATTCCGGCCGCCAGCATCGAGCGCATCGAGATTTTGCGCGATGGCGCCTCGGCCCAGTACGGCTCGGATGCCATTGCGGGCGTTATCAATATCGTACTCAAGACTTCCGTTAAAGAATTGACGGCCAACGTAAACTATGGCGCTTATACGGCCAAGTATCGCTTCGATGACCAGAAGCTTGACGGCGGCAATCTCAACGTGAATGCCAACTACGGTGTGGGCGTGGGCAAGGGCGGCTTCGTGAACGTGACGGCCGATTTCAACCAGCGCCAGCACACCCAGCGGGCCAACGTGCCGGCCCCCGACGGTATTCAGCGCCGCCAGTACGGCGACCCGCAGATGTATAATACCTCGGCCTACCTCAACAGCAAGCTGCCCCTGAGCGAGAACATCTACGCCTACGTGTTTGGCGGCATCAACGTGCGCCGGGGCGACGCCTACGCCTACACCCGCTTCCCGACCATCAGCGACAGCCTCGGCAACCCCATTCCGAACCCGCGCAGCAACGCCACGCTGTATCCCAACGGCTTCGACCCCATCATCACGAGCGCCATTTTCGACGGCCAGGGCGCGGCGGGCGTGCGCGGCACCTTCGGCGGCTGGGACGTGGATTTGAGCAATACATTCGGCTCGAATCGTTTTCACTACGGCGTGCGCAACACCCTTAATGCCACCCTCGGCGCCACGTCGCCCACGAGCTTCGACGCGGGTGGCTTCCAGCTGCAGCAGGATGTGGTGGACCTCAATATCAGCCGCAATTTCAAGACCGTTGCGCAGGGGCTGAACCTGGCTTTCGGCAGTGAATACCGCCGCGAGTGGTACCAGATTTTTGCCGGCGAAGCTGCCTCCTACACCAACTACACGCCCAATGCGGGCGTACCCGGCGGGGCGCAGGGTTTTCCGGGCTTTCAGCCGCGCAACGAGCTGAAGGCGAGCCGCAACAACATCGGCTTGTATGCCGATGCCGAGCTCGACGTGACCAAGGCCTGGCTGGTGGAAGGCGCCGTGCGCTTCGAAAACTACTCCGACTTTGGCAGCAACGTGACCGGCAAGCTAGCCACCCGCTACAAGCTGGGCGACAACTTCTCGCTGCGCGGCACGCTGAGCACCGGCTTTCGGGCCCCCTCGCTAGCCCAGATTAACTTCAACACCGTGTTTACCAACGTGGTGGGCGGCAAGCCGATTGACATTTTGCTCGACCGCAACAACGGCCCCGTGACCACGGCCGTGGGCATTCCGCCGCTCACCCGCGAGCTGTCGCGCTCGGCCAGCGTCGGCTTCACGGGGCGCGTCGGCTCGCTGCTGAGCTTCACGGTGGATGGCTACTACATTCACATTCAAGACCGTATCGTGCTCACGGGCACCTTCGACCAGACCGACAGTGCCATCGGGGCCACGCTGGCTAGCCTCAACGTGGGCCAGGCGCAATTCTTCGCCAATGCGGCCTCTACCACCACCTGGGGCCTCGACGCCGTGGTGGCCAACACGCAAGGGGTGGGCAGCGGCCGCCTCACCACCACGCTGGCCGGCAACCTCAACCGCCTGAATGTGACCAGCGTGCAAACCACGCCCAAGCTGGCCGGCAAGGAAGATATTTTCTTCGGCCCGCGCGAGCAGGCGTTTGTGAAGGCCTCGGCCCCGCCCTTCAAAGTCAACCTGACTTTCGACTACAACGTAGGTCGCTTCGGGGCGCTGGTGCGCTTCGTGGAGTTTGGCGGCGTGAAGCTGATTGACTACAACGGCGACCCCGAAAACTACGACCCGCGCCTCACCACCGACGTGGCCCTGAGCTACGCCCTCACCAACCAGCTGCGCCTGTCGCTGGGCAGCTCCAACCTGTTCAACAAATACCCCAATTTCTTCAATCCTCAGGCCACCGAAACCGGCGGCGCCTGGGACCCCGTGCAAATGGGCAGCAACGGCCGCTTCCTCTTCGCCAAGCTGCAAGCGCGGTTTTAAGGCGTCGGCTAAAGTAAATTCAGGAGAACGAACACATAAATACGTCATGCTGAGCTTGTCGAAGCATCTCTACCGCGCCGCTAGGGTACTAATCCTACTGGCGCGGTAGAGATGCTTCGACAAGCTCAGCATGACGTTCTTTTTGTGTCAACTCATTTCCCGTGTGGGCCGGCGTATTTTTGCCCCATGCTCCCAAAAATTCGCTCCACCACCGTGCTCGGTGTGCGCCACAACGGCCAGATTGCCCTCGGGGCCGATGGCCAGGCCACGATGGACAAACACGTGGCCAAAAACAACGTGCGCAAAGTGCGCCAGCTAAACGATGGCAAGGTCGTGACCGGCTTCGCCGGCTCCACGGCCGATGCCTTTATGCTGCTCGACCGCTTCGAGGAAAAGCTCGCCGCCTACGGCAACAACCTCAAGCGCGCCGCCATCGAGCTAGCCAAGGACTGGCGCAAAGACCAGTACCTGCGCAAGCTCGAAGCCATGATGGTGGTGTGCGACAAAGACGAGCTATTGATAGTGAGCGGCACCGGCGACGTGCTGGAGCCCGATATGGACGTGGCCGCCATCGGCAGCGGCGCCATGTACGCCCAGGCCGCCGCGCTAGCCCTCAAAAAGCACGCCCCGCACCTCACCGCCCGCCAGATGGTGGAAGACGCCCTGCACATCGCGGCCGATATCTGCATTTACACCAACCACAACCTGATTATCGCCGAGCCGGCGTAATTCCTTCTTTTAGGGTCATGCTGACGAAGGAAGCATCTTGTCAGGATGAACCCCATAAAGCCGTGTCTGACAAGATGCTTCCTTCGTCAGCATGATAACGACCCCACCATGCACATTACCAACTTCCTCAAGCACCACTACCGCCACTTCAACGCCGCTGCTCTCATCGACGCGGCCGATGGCTACAACAAGCACCTCGCCGAAGGCGGCAAAATGATGATTACCCTGGCCGGCGCCATGAGCACCGCCGAAATGGGCATTCAGCTGGCCGAGCTTATTCGCCAGGATAAAGTGCAGATTATCAGCTGCACCGGTGCCAACCTGGAAGAGGATATTTTCAATCTGGTGGCCCACGACTTCTACGTGCGCGTGCCGCACTACCGCGACCTCACGCCCGCCGACGAGCAGGCCCTGCTGGAGCGCCACATGAACCGCGTCACCGACACCTGCATCCCCGAAGAAGAGGCCATGCGCCGCCTGGAGCATACAGTTTTGAAATTCTGGGAGAAGGCTGATAAAGAGGGTAAAGCCTACTTCCCCCACGAGTTTTTCTACCAGATTCTGCTGAGCGGCGAGCTGGAGCAGTACTACCAGATTGACCCCAAAGATTCGTGGATGCTGGCCGCCGCCGAGAAAAACCTGCCCATTATCTGCCCCGGCTGGGAAGACTCAACACTCGGCAACATCTACGCCGGCCACGTCATTTCGGGCGACATCAAGAACGTGCACACCATGCGCACGGGCATTCAGTACATGATTTACCTGGCCGACTGGTACACTAGCCAGGCCACGGAGGAAAGCAAAGTGGGCTTCTTCCAGATTGGCGGCGGCATTGCCGGCGACTTCCCCATTTGCGTGGTGCCCATGCTGCACCAGGATTTACAGCGCCACTCGGTGCCGCTGTGGGGCTATTTCTGCCAGATTTCGGATTCTACCACCAGCTACGGCAGCTACTCGGGCGCCGTGCCCAACGAGAAAATCACCTGGGGCAAGCTGGGCGAGAAAACCCCGAAATTCATCATCGAGAGCGACGCGACTATCGTGGCCCCGCTGATTTTTGCCATCGTGCTGGGGCAGTAATAGGCCCCGCCAGGCAATTCGAAAGCCCGCTCCTGTGCGTCAGGGGCGGGCTTTTTGGGTTAATTTCTTGCCTGGCCCAGTGGCTAGGGTCTTGGGCCGGGGTTACTTGCCGGGGCAGCCAGCGCCAGCCCGGTCGGCCGGCGGGAGGTGAGTACTACGGCGGAGCCGGCAATCGGCGGTAGCCCGCGCGTCGGGTTCGGGGGAGATGGGGCGCTCGGGTAGAATGCCCGGCCGAAAGTCGTCGTCCTGAAAGTTTTCGTGATAATCGAGCGAGTCGCTCAGCGCGAGGCGGCCAAACAGGTAAAGCATAGCTACGGGTGTGAAGGAAGAGGATAGGTACCCGTAGAGACGCACCATAGCGCAGCTTATTGCAGCGCTGGCCGACAATTAATGCGGATTTAATCTCTAGCGGCTGGGGCTGGCTAGCCTCTGTCAGCGCAGTGAGCGCGGCAAAGAAGCACTGCCGGGCGGAGGAGAATTAAAAGTAAATAAGCCGGTGCTTCGTCTGACTTACTCCGCAGCGCCAAAAGAATAGTAGCTCCCCCGCTTGTTAGCTTATTATGGCTTCGACTCCCATCCCCAAGAAAATCCTGGCCCGCCAGCACGAAATCACGGCCAATTACCGCCGCCTGATAACCGCGCACGTGGCCGACGTGGCGGCCGGCCGCGCCACTGAAATGCTCGAAATTCGCGACTTCGCCAGCCAGCTCTGCATCCATCCCACCCACCTCAGCAATACCATCAAGCTAGCTACGGGCCAGCCGGCATGCTATTTTTTTGAGGCCGAAATCCTGGCCGTGGCCCAGGGCCTGCTGCGCGATACCACTCGCTCGATAACCGACATCGCCGCTAGCCTCACCTACGACCCATCCAACTTCACGAAGTTCTTCAAGCGCTTCACGGGCCTCACGCCCAGGCAGTACCGCGAGCAGGAGTGGGCCGCGCGGCGCGTTGAAAATTCGGAACTACTCACCAGTTAATCTTAGCTACTCACCATAAACAGGCTACCCGGAAGCCGGACCTTTGCCGTGTTCCATTACCCCACTTACAAACCGCTCATGAGCAATTCCAAAATCGCCCTCGTCACCGGCGGCAGCCGCGGCCTCGGCAAAAGCATGGCCCTTAACCTGGCCAAAAAAGGCATCGATGTCATCCTGACCTACCACAGTCAGCAGGCCGAAGCCGACGGCGTAGTGGCCGAGATAAAAGCGCTGGGCCGCCAGGCCGCCGCCTTGCAGCTCGACGCCGGCAACACGGGCTCGTTCGACGCTTTTTTCGAGCAGGTAAAGGCCCGCCTGCACGATACCTTCCAGGCCGAAAAATTCAATTTTCTCGTCAATAACGCCGGCACCAGCTTACACGCCGCCTTCGCCGACACCACCGAGGCGCAGTTTGACGAGGTGGTGAATGTGCACCTGAAAGGTCCCTTTTTCTTGACTCAGAAGGCGCTGCCTTTGCTGGCCGATGGTGGCCGCATCATCAATATTTCGTCGGGGCTAGCCCGCTTTAGCTACCCCGGCTCCTCGGCCTACGCGGCCGTGAAGGGCGCCATCGAAGTGCTGACCCGCTACCAGGCCAAAGAGCTCGGCGCGCGCGGCATTGCGGCCAACGTGGTGGCCCCCGGCGCCATCGCTACCGATTTTAGCGGCGGCATGGTGCGCGACAACCCCCAGGTAAACGCGGCCGTGGCCGGCGCTACGGCCCTGGGCCGCGTGGGCGAGCCCGAAGACATCGGTCCCCTCGTGGCCTTCCTCTGCACCGACGAAGCCCGCTGGATAAACGCCCAGCGCATCGAGGCGTCGGGTGGGATGAATGTATAAGTAGGGGCTAGCCTTGTTAAAACAGAAAACCCTGCTTTCCGCGAATCGGAAGGCAGGGTTTTGTTAGTGCAGTTGTGGGTAATATGAATTAGAGGATTTTAATAGAAGCAAGAATGTTTTCCATCTTAGCCTCTTCTGGTAATTGTCGTTGAGGGCTATAAAAGTTGATTACAAAGCAGTGTTTGTTCAACAATGCGAAGAAGCTGTGGGCATACCATCTACCCGTATTGCTTTTGCCATCCCACGCTGGCACATTGCGCACTCCTTCAGTCCAAGTAGTTTTGCCAATCACCAAAGTGCGGGAGCCGACAAAACGCGGGCTTCCCATATCATCTGGATAACCTACTCGCAGTTCTTTTAAATATTCTGCGCCAGACTGGTATTTGCAATCGGCTACTGTTCCGGGCATAAACTCACCGACTTTTTTGCCATTATCGCTTAGAATAACACTCCCATCGAATTTCCAGGTTTGCGGTAATTCAAAGGCAATGCGCTGGCCATTATCGTCGGTAAATGTTGCTTTTTTAACAAGTGCTTTGCTTGTCTGCTGTGCATAAGAGCTGCTTATAGCAAAGCATAAAAACATGGGCCCTAAAAGCTTTTTCATGCATTAAAACCGAAATAGCGGCCTAGCCGGATTCCAGATGCCCCACGGAATCATGAGCAGTACCAGCGCCAGCGCGATGGCGAAGTAGGTGAAGGCTTTCTTGTGCTTCAGCGTGTCGCTAGGGGCGTTTTTGAGGGCGATGCGGCCCACCTGGGCCAGGATGGCGGCCAGTATCATCACGGCAATGTGCTCCATGCCGAAGAAGCGGGCGGTGGGGTCTTTCATAGCGCCGGCCACTTTCATGGCCTTGAGGCCGTAAGGGCTCAGGCCGAAGTAAAGGCCCAGGCCAATAATGACTTGCAACCACATGAAGCCCGAAAACGCAGCCGAAATGCCGTTGTCGCCTTTGGTGAAAGGCCGGCGGCCCGTCCAGCCCGCGTAGGCGCGCACGACGGCCAGCAGGCCGGCGCCCAGCACAAACCAGCGCAGCCAGGAATGCAGAAGCAGAAGAATTTGGTACATACAGAGAGCGAATGCGCCGGGCAGCCCGGCCAGTGAAAAACTGCCGCGAAGCTACGGGCAAGGCCGCGCTTTACTCAAATTCGCCGGGTGCCGGCACCGGGGCCGGCGCGCCACCCCTAGCAGCCTCCACCTGCCGCTTGTGCCGGATGGCCACCGCAATCGCCAGAAAAACAGACACGAACGGCAGCAGCAACCCAATAAGCAGCCATAGCGAAAACCGCTGCCCGTGCGAGTACGCGATGTAGCCCGTGATGAGCGCCAGCGGCACATTGAGCAAATACAGCAGCAGGTAGGGGAGCAGGTAAAAGAGCATAAAAAGGGGGCTAGCGGGCTTTGCCGCGCTTCACCAGGTAGGCGTGCAGCACCTTATCAAACGGCTCGCGCACGTCGACGGGCACAAAATCAATTTTCAGCTGCCCGCAGCGCAGCGCCAGGTCTTCCTCAAACTGCCGCATGGCCGTGCGGTACTGCTCGCGCACCTGCGCCGGCTGGAGGCGGATTTCCTGGCCCGTTTCGACATCCTCAAAGATGTAGGGCCGGTCCTGAAAGTCAAAATTCGACTCGGTAGCCCGGTCGAGCACGTGAAACAGCAGCACCTCGTGGTGCTGGTGGCGCAGGTGCTGCAAGGCGGCTAGCGCGGCCTCCTGCTCCTGGGCGCCGCGCCCCAGCATGTCGCTGAACACGACGACGAGCGAGCGCTTCGGAATTTGCTGGGCGATGGTGTGCAGCACGCCGGCCACGTCGGTGTGCGCGGCGGCGCGGCGCGTGGCTGCGGCCGGCGCGGGCCGCTCCAACAGTTGTTGCAGGGCTAGCAGCAGCGTGTGGCGGTGGCTGCTGGTGGAGCGCACCGGCGTTTGCAGCTCCACGGTTTCGGCGAAGGTGACGAGGCCCACGGCGTCGCGCTGGCGCTGCAAGAGCGTGGTGAGGGCGGCGGCGGCCAGCACCGAGAACTTGAGCTTGTCGTGGCCCGGCGCGGGGTAATACATGCTCGGGCTCACGTCGAGCAGCAGGTGGGCGCGCAAGTTGGTTTCTTCCTCGTAGCGCTTCACGAAGAGCTTGTCGGTGCGGGCAAATACTTTCCAATCGACGTGCCGGGTGCTGTCGCCGGGGTTGTAGAGGCGGTGCTCGCTAAACTCGACCGAGAAGCCGTGGTAGGGCGACTGGTGCAGGCCGGTAATGAAGCCATCGACCAGCTGCCGGGCCAGCAGCTCCAGGTTTTCGAAAGAACGAATGGCGGCGAGGTCGAGCGAGGGCATGAGTGAGAAACGAAAAAAAATAGTACGCTATTAGGAATCAAGTAGCTACATCAATCTAGGGCGGCGTTTATCAAACTGAGCAAATTAGTCTGGACGCCAACGTATGATGAAATAATCTTACTTCCTGATAGACAAGACAACCACCCGGTGAGTTTCGTCCGTAAGTAGGCCTAATTCAGGTAAGCTATTCCAGCTTTATCTTTGTCTAAGCCGATACAAGTTTAGCGCGCTAATAAGCAAACCCCCACCTATTTTCCCCTCCCAGTCTGTGGACGACCGTTATTCAAAAGACCAAGAAGAAATTTACTCGCACCGCATGAAGGCGGGGAAGCGCACGTATTTCTTCGACGTGAAAGCTACCCGTGGCCAGGATTATTATCTTACCATCACCGAAAGCAAGCGCCGCCCCGGCGCCGACCCCGATGGCCCGGCCAGCTACGAGAAGCACAAGATTTTTCTCTACAAAGAGGACTTCAACAAGTTTATCGACGCCCTGCACGACGCCGTGGACTTTGTGCGCGACGAGCTGCTGACCGAGGAAGAAGTGGCTGAGCTTGACCGCCCGCGCCCGGCCCACGACAGCGAGCAGCCGCGCCCCAGCAGCTACCCGGCCGATGGCCAGTCGCCCGACGGCCCGGCCTCCGACCTGGGCGAGAGCACCTACTAAGCACATATCGACTGTAAGAGGGGGAGAAATAGTAGTAGCCGCGCCGCTGTTCTGAGAAAGAGCAGCGGCGCTTTGCGTTGGGGGCTAGCGCCGCCGCCTGCCGTACCTTTGCGCTGGAATTGTGGGCAACTCATAATTCAATACTCACAACTCAACACTCAAGATAATGGGCCTCCGCTGCGGTATTGTCGGCCTGCCGAACGTCGGCAAATCCACGCTTTTCAACGCGTTATCCAACGCCAAGGCCGAATCGGCCAACTATCCTTTCTGCACTATCGAGCCCAACGTGGGCGTGATTACCGTGCCCGACGAGCGCCTCCAGATTCTGGAAGCGCTGGTGAACCCCAAGCGCGTGCTACCCACCATCATCGAGTTTGTCGACATTGCCGGCCTCGTGAAAGGCGCCAGCAAGGGCGAGGGCCTGGGCAATAAATTTCTGGCCAACATCCGCGAGGTCGATGCCATTATCCACGTAGTGCGCTGCTTCGACGACCCCAACATCGTGCACGTGGCCGGTGGGGTTGACCCGGTGTTTGACAAAGACGTTATCGATACCGAGCTGCAACTGAAAGACCTCGAAAGCGTTGATAAGAAGCTGGTGAAGAGCGAGCGCAGCGCCAAGGCCGGCGACGCCGTAGCCAAGAAGGAAGTGGCTAGCCTCCAGAAATTCAAGCAGGCCCTCGAAGCCGGCGAGAATGCCCGCGCCGTACAGGCTACCGAAGATGACCTGGCCGCCGTGGCCGACTTGCAGCTGCTCACCATCAAGCCCGTTATCTACGTGGCCAACGTGGACGAGGCCAGCATCGCCACCAACGGCAACAAGCACGTGGAGGCCCTGCGCGAGCACGTGAAAGCCGAAGGCGCGCAGGTCGTGCTCGTATCGGCCGCCATCGAGGCCCAGATTGCCGACATGGAAGACCCCGAGGAAAAGGAAATGTTCCTGGGCGAGTACGGCCTCACCGAGTCGGGCCTGAACAAGCTCATCCGCGCCAGCTACGAGCTGCTGAACCTCATCACCTATTTCACGGCCGGCGTGCAGGAAGTGCGCGCCTGGACGGTGCACCGCGGCGATAAGGCGCCCGCCGCCGCCGGCGTCATCCACTCCGATTTCGAGAAGGGGTTCATCCGCGCCGAGGTTATCAAGCTAGCCGACTACCAGGAATACAAAACCGAGGTAAAAATCAAGGAAGCCGGCAAAATGGCCGTCGAAGGCAAAGACTACGTGGTGCAGGATGGCGACATCATGCACTTCCGCTTTAACGTGTAGCTAGCCCCGCTAGCTGCATTGGGGAAGCCCCGGCCGGTAACGGCCGGGGCTTTTTGCGTTAGCACTATGAAAAATAAATCGACTCTGGGCTGCCGCATGGGCGCAAACGATTTGATAGGTGACGCTGCTTTTGCTGCTGACGGCTAACGGGATAAAGTGTAAGGCCAGCGCAGAAATTTGGCCAAAACAGGGGCTTATCTTGCTGGCATCAGGCTAGCGGCTGCTTTCCCACCCAACCGCCTTTTGCTAACCCTTGCCTGGTTCAAAAGGTATTTTTTAACCTATGAAAAACCTATTTCCCCTCGCCTTGGGCATTGCCCTGCTGAGCGCGGGTAACGCGTTTGCGCAAAGAATAGCGCCGCTGGAAGCGCCCAAGGGCTTCGACCAACCTACCGCCGGCATTGCCACCGGCAGCCTGGACAGCATCAGCTACGCCTCCAAAACCGTGGGCACGGTGCGCAAGGCGCTGGTGTACAAGCCGCCGGGGTATTCTAAGAAGAAGAAATATCCGGTGCTGTACCTGCTGCACGGCATCGGGGGCGATGAGAAGGAGTGGCTGCGCGGTGGGCGCCCGCAGGTGATTCTGGATAACCTCTACGCGGCGGGCAAGCTCAAGCCCATGCTGGTAGTGATGCCCAACGGCCGGGCGATGAAGGACGACCGGGCCGTAGGCAATATCTACGGCCCCGATAAGGTGGCGGCCTTCGCCAACTTCGAGCAGGACCTGCTCACCGACCTCATCCCGTACGTCGAAAAGCACTACCCGGCCCTCACCACCCGCGAAAACCGGGCGCTGGCCGGCTTATCGATGGGCGGCGGCCAGTCGCTGAATTTCGGGCTGGGCCACCTGGATAAGTTTGCCTGGGTGGGCGGCTTTTCGTCGGCCCCCAACACTAAGCTGCCCGAGCAGCTGGTGCCCGACCCCGCGCTGGCCAAAAAGCAGCTCAAGCTGCTCTGGATTTCGTGCGGCGACCAGGATGGCCTGCTGCCGGTGAGCCAGCGCACCCACGACTACCTCTACCAGCACGGCGTGCCGCACGTGTACTACCTGGAGGCGGGCGGGCACGATTTCAAAGTCTGGAAAAACGGGCTGTATATGTTCTCGCAGTTCCTGTTCAAGCCCGTTGATACGGCCGCGCTGCCCACCTACACCGTACTAGGGGCCCCGGCTGCCACCAACGTGCGCAACGCAAAATACCCCCAGATTTTGCCCGATAACCGCGCCGTATTCCGCCTAAAAGCGCCCGGCGTGCAGCGCGCCCAACTGGACCTGGGCCGCAAATACGATATGGCCAAAGACAGCAGCGGCACCTGGACCGTGACCACCGACACGCTGAGCCAAGGCCTGCACTACTACTCGCTGCTGCTCGATGGCCTAGCCGTGGCCGACCCCGCCAGCGACACCTTCTACGGCATGGGGCGCATGGCCAGCGGCATCGAAATACCCAGCCGGAATGGAGGTTTCTACGCCCTCCAGGATGTGCCTCACGGCGAGGTGCGGGCGAAGCGCTATTACTCGAAGGTCACTAATTCGTGGCGGGAAATGTACGTGTACACGCCACCAGGCTACGACGCCAACGCCTCCGTCAAGTACCCGGTGCTGTACCTGCTGCACGGCGACGGCGAAGACGAAACCGGCTGGGCCAAGCAAGGCAAAGCCGACCTGATTCTCGACAACCTCCTGGCCGCTAAAAAGGCCAAGCCCATGCTCGTGGTGATGCTCGACGGCAACCTGAGCGGCCCCGGCGGCCTGGCCAGCTTCAACGAAGGCGCGCTGCAACGCTTTGAGAATGAGCTGAAGCAAGCCGTGCTGCCCGTAGTGGAAAGCAGCTACCGCGTGGCGCCCGGCGCTAGCAACCGCGCCCTGGCGGGCTTGTCGCTAGGGGGCCTGCAAACGCTCTACGCCGGTGTGCGCAACACCAGCATGTTTCAGTACCTGGGCGTGTTCAGCTCGGGCTTTTTTGCCAATAACGCGGCCTTGTCCGACCCGCAATACGCCTTCATGAAAGCCAATGCGGGCACCATCAACACCAACCTGAAGCAGCTCTGGCTCTCGATGGGCGGCCCGGCCGATATTGCCTACGCCAACAACAAAGTGATGCGCGCCAAATTTGACGAGCTGGGCATCAAGTACGTGTACAGCGAGTACCCCGGCGGCCACACGTGGCCCGTGTGGCGGCACGATTTATACCAGTTTGCCCAGGGGCTGTTTTAGGTAGCCGCTCGCAGTATCTTGGAAGCCCTAGCCAGTAGTGGCTGGGGCTTTTGTTTTGAACATACTAAAAAATGGAGGACGAAAAATATCCAGCTTGGCTAGCCGATAGAGTATTTACTTCTTTTGACTGGACGAATGCAATTACTACTTCCATGCAGGAACTGCTGGACAACATTACACTACACGACTCAGGATATTACAAGACTTTTCTGGATAAACAGAATAGCTGGATGTTAATAATTCAACTTGACGCTATCTGGAATAAAGACTTTTGCCATAACCTAGAAGATTGGCCGTTTCTGATTCTCAGGTTTCAAAAGGTGTTTTGTTCATTTCAGGAGTTCACTGAATATGAACTAGGTTCTGCAGTAATAGGAGATGTAGAAGTGACTGTACTAAACGGTAAGGATTTCGATGACTGGATGGATTTTACAAAAATCGCTGGATTCTTACCACTGGATATTTTGCAAAACCTGAAAGGTGAAGGCGGGCTGACTCGCACCGAAATATCCACCGTCTATGGCGGCTCGCTGTCGCTGGTTCACGCGCCAGCCGTGGAGGTTTTGCTTTACTCGGCGCAAGGCAGCCAGTTGGCAATCAACCTGTCGGCCTAACGGTAACGAAGGGGTACGTACCCTAGCGGCCGCACCAGCCAGATTTGCCGGCTGGCGCTTTCCAAAACCCCGCGCCCCCAACGTATCTTTGCCCCCTGCCAAAACCTAGCCCAACCCCACCAACTCTATGAAGTTCATTGTTTCGTCCTCGGCCCTGCTCAAGCAGCTCCAGAGCATCAACGGCGTGGTCACGAACAACCCCGTGGTGCCCATCCTCGAGAACTTCCTGTTTGAGATTGAGCCCGGCAAGCTCACCATCACCGCCTCCGACCTGGAGACGAGCATGATAACCGAGCTGCCTATTGAGTCGCGTGAGTCGGGCCGCATTGCCGCGCCGGCCCGCATCCTGCTCGATACCCTCAAGAACCTGCCCGACCAGCCCGTGACCTTCACCCTGGACGAGGAAACCTACACCATCGAAATCAGCTCGGCCAACGGCCGCTACAAGCTAGCCGGCGAAAACGCCGCCGACTTCCCCCGCGTGCCGGTGGTGAAGGGCTCGGCGCCGGTCGAAATCCCGTCGTCGTCGCTGGCGCGCGCCATCAATAAAACCATTTTTGCCGTGAGCACCGACGAGCTGCGCCCCGCCATGACCGGCATCCTGGTGCAGCTGGGCGAGGCGCAGGTGACCTTCGTAGCCACCGACGGCCACCGCCTGCTGCGCTACCGCCGCCAGGACGTGGGCGCCGGCCAAACCGCCAACCTCATTATCCCGCGCAAGGCGTTTAACCTGCTGAAAAGCTCGCTGCCCAGCGAGGCCACCCCGGTGCGCGTCGAGTTCAACCAGAGCAACGCGTTTTTCTCGTTCAACCAGATGCGGCTGGTGTGCCGCCTCATCGACGAGCGCTACCCCGACTACGAGAACGTAATCCCGGTCAGCAACCCCAATAAGCTGACTATCAACCGGCAGGAGCTGCTGAACTCGGTGCGCCGCATCAGCATCTACTCTAATAAAACTACCCACCAGGTACGCCTGCGCCTCACGGGCTCGGAGCTGATAATTTCGGCCGAAGACCTGGATTTCAGCAACGAAGCCAAGGAAACGCTGGCTTGCCAGTACGACGGCGAGGATATGGAAATCGGTTTCAACGCCCGCTTCCTGCTTGAAATGCTGTCGAACATCGACTCGGAAGAAATCACGCTGGAGCTGAGTACGCCCAACCGCGCTGGCCTGCTGATGCCCGCCCAGGCCGACGAAAACGAGAGCATCCTAATGCTGGTAATGCCGGTGATGCTCAATAACTACGTGTAATCGCAGATTTTGCAGATTAGGCAGATGCCGCAGATTCAAACGGGTGCAAATGTATTCTTGGGCCTTATTGGCTTATCAAGTATACTAACCTGAGCAATGAAGCTGCTTGCTGACATCCGAATCTGCGACATCTGCCTAATCTGCAAAATCTGTGATTAAAAAATCAGAAATCCGTTTTAGCATTGCTCTCGATGACCAGAAGGTGCCCGAGGCCATCAGCTGGCAGGCCACCGATGCGGGCCCCGATATTCAATTTGCTAAGGCTATCAATGTCGCTATTTGGGACCGCAATGCGGATGCGACGATGAAAATCGACCTCTGGACCAAGGACATGCCCACCGATGCCATGAAGTATTTTGTGGTCGATAACATCGGCTCGATGGCCGAAACTATCCAGACGGCCACCGGCGACAAAAAAATGGCCGAGATGATGCGCAAGCTCTGCAAAGACCTCAGCGACTATATCGACGAGCAGGGCGCCACCAACCAATAAAGTGAGCGCCGGCCGGCAAATTCTCTTCCTGTCCGAAGTTGCCGCAAAAAGCCTTTCTACTATTCGTAGAAAGGCTTTTTCTTTTCTAAGATTTACGCAGCCTCGTTGGTACTAGCCCCACCTTTGGCATCAACTGCCCGCTGGCTTAACTTCGGATTTCACTTCTGGCCCGTGTGGCTACGCTCTTGCTCGAATGCACAAGTATTTACTCTTATTCACCGGCTGGGCTAGCCTGCCGGCGCTAGCCCAGCAAGCGCCTAAAAAGCCCCTTGACCACTCGGTGTACGACCAGTGGCAGAGCGTGGCGCGCCAGCGCATCAGCGACAACGGCAAGTACGTGCTGTACCAGGTGCGGCCGCAGCAGGGCGACGCCGTGCTCTACCTCAAAACGGCTGAAAACCAGCTGCTGCGCCAGGTAAGCCGCGGCGACTCGGCGCTGTTTACGGCCGATTCCCGGTTTGCGGTGTTCGCCATTAAGCCGCGCTTTCAGGACGTGCGCCAGGCCCGCATTAAGAAGAAAAAGCCTGAGCAGATGCCCAAGGATTCGCTCGGCGTGTATACCCTGGCCACGGGCAAGCTCACGAAATATGCCGACGTGAAGTCGTTTCAGTTGGCCGAAAAGGCGCCGGTGCTGACTTTCCTGGCTGTAAAGCCGGCTATCAAGGACTCGCTGAAAAAGGCGCCCGTTGATACCATCAAGAAAATCACCGACCGGCTGCTCGAAACCAAGAAGGAAGGCGCGCCGCTCACGGTGATGAACCTAGCCACTGGCCAGAAACGTAGCTTCGAATCGGTGACCGACTACCAGCTCAGCAAAGCGGGTAATAAGGTAGCCTTCGCCGTTTCGGCGCCAAAAAACAACAAGACGCTGCGCTCGGGGCTGTTTGTGTACGACTTGGCTAGCAATGAGCTGCGCCAGTTGAGCAAAGGTAAGGGGGTGTACAAGAATCTGGCTTTCGACGAAGCCGGTCAGCAACTGGCCTTCACCGCCGAGAAGTACCCCGAGAAGGCCCTGATAAAGCCATTCAGCCTGTATTACTCCGATTTTGGCCGCGACAGTGCCCGTGTGCTGCTCGCCCCGAGCGCCAGCGTGCTGAAGCCGGGCTGGTCGCCGAGCGGGTTTGGCAAGCTCACGTTCAGTGATAACGGCGAGAAGCTGTTTTTTGGCACCGCGCCCGACCCCATTCCGCAGGATACGACGCTGGTCGATTTTGAGCACGCCAAGGTCGATATCTGGAACTATAAGGATGACTACCTGCAACCCATGCAGCTCAAAAACCTGAAGAAGGATTTGCAGCGCAACTACCAGGCGGTCATCTATCCCAAGCAGGGCAATAAGTTTTTTCAGCTCGAAGACGAATACCTGCGCGATTCGTACCTGGCCGATAACAACAACGCCGAATACGTGCTGGCCGTGACCGATACCGCCAAGCGCATTTCGATGCAGTGGGAGGGCAGCACGCGCAAGCAGGCTTACCTGGTATCGACGCGCACCGGCCAGCGCCTGGCCATCAACCCGAAGGCGTCGAAGAGCCGGTTTCAGATTTCGCCGCAGGGCAACTACGCCGTGTGGTACGACGACGCGGCCAAGGCCTGGTTTGCCTACTCGGTGGCTAGCCGGCAGACCGTAAATCTGACCCAGAAAACCGGCGTTTCCTTCGCCGATGAGGAAAACGACCTGCCCACCGACCCGGAGGCCTACGGCGTAGCGGCCTGGACCAGGAACGACGAGGCCGTGCTGCTTTACGACCGCTACGATATCTGGAAAATCAACCCCAAAACAGGGCGAGCCACCAACTTCACCAACGGCCTGGGCCGCCAGCAGAAGCTGCGCTTCCGCTACCATTTGCCGGTGGAGAAGCAGAAGTTTATCGAGCCCAACGAGGAGCTACTGCTGCTAACGCAGAACGACGTAGACAAAACCTGGGGCTACTACCGCAAGCCCATCGCCAGCACCAAGGCGCCCGTGCGGCTGGCCATGGCCCCGATGACGTATTCGAACGTGGAGCAGGCCCGGCACGCGCGCCGCTACCTCTACACCAAGTCGAGCGTGAGCCAGCCGGCCGACCTGTACGTGAGCACCGATTTGCAGCACGAAACCCGGCTCAGCGCCATCAACCCGCAGCAAAAGGACTACAACTGGCTCACCGCCGAGCTCGTGCACTGGACCACGCCGAAGGGCCACGCCGCCACCGGCGTGCTCTACAAGCCCGAGAATTTTGACCCGAGCAAGAAGTACCCGCTGGTAGCGTACTTCTACGAGAAGCTTTCGGACAATCTCTACCGCTACGTGGCGCCCGCCCCGAGTGCCTCCACGGTAAACCCGGCCTTATTTGCCAGCAATGGTTACCTCATTTTTATGCCCGACATTAGCTACACTGTGGGCGAGCCCGGCCCGTCGGCGGCTGAATACGTGAACTCGGGCGTGGAGGAGCTGAAGAAAAACGCCTGGGTCGATGGCGCGCACATCGGCATTCAGGGCCAGAGCTGGGGCGGCTACCAGGTGGCCTACCTCATCACCCAAACCAATATGTACGCCGCGGCCTGGGCCGGCGCGCCGGTCGTGAACATGACCTCGGCCTACGGCGGCATCCGCTGGGAATCGGGCCAGAGCCGGCAGTTTCAGTACGAGCGCACCCAGAGCCGCATCGGCGGCACGCTGTGGGAAAAGCCCGAGCTATATATCCGCAACTCGCCGCTGTTCTCGCTGCCTAAGGTGCAGACGCCGGTGGTCATCATGTCGAACGATGCCGACGGCGCCGTGCCGTGGTACCAGGGCATCGAGATGTTTACCGACCTGCGCCGCCTGGGCAAGCCCGTGTGGCTGCTGCAATACAACGGCGAGGCCCACAACCTGGTAAAGCGCGAAAACCGCAAGGATATTTCCATCCGCGAGCTGCAGTTTTTTGACCACTACCTGAAGGGCGCGCCGGCGCCGGTGTGGCTCTCCACGGGCGTGCCGGCCGTGGAAAAAGGCCGCAACTGGGGCCTGGAAGTGTCGAGCAAGTAAGGGGTAGCCAAATGGGCATTGACGGCGCGGGGCAGAGCCCCGCGCCGTCAGGTAGTAATAAAAAAAGCCGCCTTCCTAACCTGCCTGGCAGATTGGGAAGGCGGCTTTTTTGCAGGCTGGTTTGCAAGCTTGGCTAGGGCTGCTGCCGGAGGGTGCGGCCAAAGGGCTCGCCGGCGCGGCGCGTATCCTTGGTTTTGGTGGGCACAATAGTAGCATTGTTGGCGCGCACCGGGCTAGGGTTTTGCACCGAGTTCACCAGGATGGCGGCCGAGGCATTGTGAGCGTAGTCGTGGTCGGCCTGGGCGTAGCGCTTGCGGGCGTCGAAATAGTCGGTATACTGGTCGGTGGTGAGCACGGCTTGCAGCTCGGCGTCGCGCTCGCGGCCAATGGCTTTCGACTGCTTATCAAGCTGGCTAGGGTCTTTAGCGTATTGGCGCTCAGCAGCTTCTAGTTTAGTGATTTTATCGGCGTTGATGGTGCGCAGGCGGGCGGCCTGGTAACCGTTGAGGCGCAGGTCGCGGGTCATCTGGTCGCTTAGGTGCTCGGCGCGGTCGCTCACGGCGGCGTTGAGGCGGGGGCTGGGCTGGGTTTTATCCTGAGGTATGGGCGCCGACGGGCCTTGGTCGGGCGCCACCTGCTGGGCACGGGCCGTAAGCGTAGCAGCCAGCAGTAGCAGAGCAAAAGCAGATTTCATTGGCGGGCAAAACGTGAGGTAGGAAAAAGGCTAGCCAACTAGCGTGCCAGCAAAACTGGGTAGCACGCTAGCTGGCTAGCCTTCTTAACGCAGATGCCGCTGGCCGGGTTGAGTGGTTTAGCGGGCCTAGCCAGGCCCTAAAACTGGTTTTTCCACATCATGCTTTCCACCGGGCGGTCGGTGCGGTCGTTGTACTTGGCCGACTGCTTGCGGTTGTAAAACGTTTGCACGTCGCCTTGCAGCGAGAAATAAATGAGCTGGCCAATGGGCATGCCGGGGTAGACCCGCACGGGCATCGACACGCTGATTTCCAGCGTCCAGTGGTTGCAGAACCCCACGTCGCCCTTGCCGGCGGTGGCGTGAATATCGATGCCTAGCCGGCCCACGCTGCTCTTGCCTTCGAGGAAAGGCACATGGGCGTGGGTTTCGGTGTATTCTGCGGTTACACCGAGATAAAGAATGCCCGGCTGCAGCACGTAGCCTTCGTCGGCCGACATTTCGAAAGTCGTAATCTTGTTGTGGCGGCGGGCGTCGAGCACCGCGTCGTCGTAGGTAGCCAGGTAGCGGCCCAGGTGCACGTCGTAGGAGTTGGTACCCAGGCAGCTAGGGTCGTAGGGCTGCACCACGATGGTACCGCGCTCCATTTCGGCGCGAATTTGCTGGTCGGTCAGAATCACGAAATCAGAGATTAGTAAAGGTTGATGGTGGCTTGTTTATTGTGAAATATTGCTTGTAAATAAGTAAACAGCCATAATAATTCGTAATCAATTGTGCTCATCGTCTTGGTCGTCATAGCTGTCGGCGGGCAACTCACCGGTGGCTTGCGGGCGGAAGCGGTCGAAAAAGCCGGGGCCGCGCCCGGCGGGCGGCGTGGGCTCGTCGGCCGCTTCGCCGCCGTCAGGCGCGGCGTAGTAGGCTTGCTCGGCTTCGAGGTCGCGCACGCGGCGCCGCAGGCGGCGCAGCTCGGGCAGCAGGCTAGCCACGGTGTAGAGCAGCAGACCAAACGAGCCCAGGCTCAGCAGCAGGGTGAAGTAGCCGACCCAGCCGGGGCCGGCGCTGGTGGGCTCGGCCTCGCTAAGCGCGGGGCGAGCGGTGGCCCGAACTTCGGGTTCGGGCGTGGCGGTGGCGGCGGGCTCGGCGTCGCCGGGGGCGGGGCCGTTGGTGGTGAGCGGCGCAGCCGCGGCCAGGGGCTCTTCGGGCTGGGGGGCGGGCTTAGCAGCGGTAGCGCCACTGGCGTTGAACTGCGCCACGGCCTGCTTGATGGTGCGCTGCTCGGTGCGAATGAGCGCCGACTTTTCATCGCGCGGCAGGCCCCGGATGAAAAACTCAAAATTGCGGTCGCGCAGCACCGAGTTGAGCTGCTTCTCAAACTCGGCCTGCGTGAGCGGGCCGGTGCCAAAATGCGTCTTGTAGCGCTCGGCCACGCCGTTGTAGTTGAGAAAGAGCTTTTGTAGCTCGGCGTTGTTCTCGAAGTTGGCAAACTGCCGGCGGGCGGCGGCGGTGCGCAGGCTAGCGGGGTATTTCTGGCGCGTGAAGTGCTTGTCGTACACCGTCTCGAAGGTGCGAAAATTCAACTCGTCGATGGTGCGGTCGAAGAGCTGCTTGTTGGCTTCGGCGGGCGTCTGGGCCTGGGCCAACAACGGCAGAAAGAAAAGCAGCTTGAGCAGATAACGCATGAGAAAATGTAGCGCGAAGTTTCGCAAAGTTGGCGCTAAGAAATTAGGCGTGCGCCTCGATAAGCGACGCGCGGCAGGCCGTGAGGTACTTCTCGACTAGCTCGTCGGTGATGGCGGTGGAGATGAACAGCGCCTCGAACTGCGACGGCGCCAGGTAGATGCCGCGCTGCAGCATAGCGTGGAAGTAGCGGCCAAAGGCCGGCAAATCCGCTTTTTTGGCGTCTTCCAGATTAGTCACCGGCTCAGGCGTGAAAAACAAGCTGAACATCGAGCCCACCTGATTGACGGTGTAGTTCAGGCCTAACTCTTTGGCAATCTGGCGGGTGCCGTCGGCCAGGCGGGTGCTGGTGGCTTCGAGCTGCTGGTACACCTCGGGGTGCTCGTGCAGGTAGCGGAGCTGGGCCAGCCCGGCGGCGGTGGCCAGGGGGTTGCCCGAGAGCGTGCCTGCCTGGTACACTTTGCCGGCCGGCGCAACCTGGTTCATAATGTCGGCCCGGCCGCCGTAGGCGCCCACCGGCAGGCCGCCGCCGATGATTTTGCCGAGCGTCGTCATATCCGGCGTCACGCCAAAGCGCTCCTGCGCGCCACCGGGGGCTAGCCGGAAGCCCGTCATTACTTCGTCGAATAGCAGCACAATGCCGTGCTGAGTGCACAGCCCGCGCAGGCCGGCCAGGAAGCCGCGGGCCGGCGCTACCAGGCCCATGTTGCCCACCACCGGCTCGATGATGATGGTGGCAATCTGGCCGGGGTTGGCGGCGATGGCGGCCTCTACGGCGGCCAGGTCGTTGTAGGGCACCGTGAGGGTATCCTGGGCCACGCCCTGCGTCACGCCCGGCGAGTCGGGGGCCCCGAGCGTGAGCGCGCCCGAGCCGGCGGCAATCAGAAACGAGTCGCCGTGGCCGTGGTAGCAGCCCTCAAACTTGAGGATTTTGTTGCGGCCCGTGTAGCCGCGCGCCACCCGAATGGCCGACATCGTGGCCTCGGTGCCGGAGTTTACCAGGCGTACTTTTTCCAGGCTGGGCACCATCTCGATGAGCAGCTCGGCCATCTCGACCTCGCGCCGGGTGGGCGCGCCGAACGAAAACGAGTCGGGCAGGGCCTTGGCCAGGGCCTCCTGCACCGGCGCGAAGGCGTGGCCGAGTATCATCGGCCCCCACGAGTTGATGAAATCAACGTACTGGTTACCATCGACATCGGTGAGCCAGGCGCCTTGGGCGGCTTGCATAAACACGGGCGCGCCGCCCACCGAGCGGAAAGCCCGTACCGGCGAGTTCACGCCACCCGGTATAAGCTCCTGGGCACGGGCGAAAAGAGATTCGGAAATAGTCATTGTTTGAGTGATAATCGCTGATTGTTAATCGGTTGTCGCGTTGCGCTAGCAATGACAAGGGCAAAAAAGCAGCTGCCTACCGCAGTAGTTGCGGCTCCAAGTTGCTGAGCTTGAGCAGCGGCACGGCCTGGTTGTCGTGGGCGCCGCCGGGGTAGGAGAGACCTTCGAAGATGGCGCCCGGCTGAACCGGCGCGCTGGCTAGCCCACCCTGGAAAGCTGGGCCATACTGCTGCAAGGCATTGCCAAAAAACAGCAGCAGCTCGAAGCCCTGGCTGGCAAACACCGACGGCGGCAGGTTTTGCTTGGCCAGGTAGAGCTGCCGGAAGCGCCGGTAGCCCAGGCCATTCTTATCAAAATACTTGGGGTGGTAGTAATACACGCCCGCGCTGCCGAGCTGGCCCACGCCCAGGCTGGGATTGTCGAGCCAGGTGCCGGGCACCAGCAGGGCGGGGCGGCTGGCGGCGGGCACGGTGCCGAGCGCCGTGAAGGCAGCCGGGCCGGCCTTGCGGTTGTCGGAGGCCACCACGACGTGGCTAGCCCCCGTCAGCTCGGCGGGCAAAAAGGCGGCGCTTAGGCTAGCCGGGTCGTCGGGCCGAAAGGCGTGGCTGGCCGTGATGTGGCCGCCGGCGGCCTCGTAGGCGGCCTGGTAGGCAGCGGCAAAGTCATTCTCGTCCTTGCTGTCTTCGTGCAGCAGCACGGCCGGGCGGCCGGTGCCAAACGACACGGCCGCAAACTGCGCCGCCGCCCGCGCCTGGGTAGCGGCGCTGGGCGAATAGAGGTAATGATACGGGTTATCGGCCACTAAATCAGCATCTTGCGACAGCGGGTTGATGCAGATAATCTGGTGCTCGCGGGCGTAGCGGGCCAGCAGCCTGGCGCCCGACTTATACACCGGCCCGATGAGCAGGTCCAGGCCCGCCAGCTCGGGCAGGGCGAGCACGCCTTTGAGCGTGAGGGTGTCGGCGCCGGTATCGTAGGCAAATAGCTGCACTGGGTGGCCGGCGCGCTGGAGCGAGTCCTGGGCTAGGCGCAGGCCGGCGTAGAGGTCGGTCACGAACTGGTTGCGGCGCTGGGTTTGCCAGCTATTATCTTGCAGCTCAAAGGGTAGCAGCACCCCAATGTTGTAGGTGCCTTTGCGCGGCTGGGCCCTGGGCGCGGCTGGCGCCGCCGGGGCTAGCGCCGGGGCGTAGCGGCTGCGGTCGAGCTTAAACTGCGTCACGAGGGCATCGAGCTGCTGGCGGTCGGCGTCGGCGAGGGTGCCACTACCAAGCAGGTAGTCAGCATAATAGCGGCCGATGAGCTTGCTTTGCGGGTAGCGCTTCTGGAGGCGCTGCCAGGTGGCGCGGTCTTTCAGCTTCGCTAAATAGCTGGCTTGCATGGCCTCGCGGGGGCGGCGTACTGCTCGGCGGGCAGCTGGCCCAGCGTGCGCAGGGCCGTGTCGTAGTCGCCCTGCTCAAACGACACCTGGCCTTGCAGATACAGCACCTCGTTGAGGCTGGCGTAGGTCGGGTACTGGTTGCGGATGAGGTTGAGCATCTGCTCGGCCTCGGCCCACTGGCCCAGCCGGGTGGCGGCCACGGCGTAGAGGTAGCCCGCGTCGGCGGCCTGGGTAAAGTGATTGATGGGCTGCGCCAGCGGCTCCAGCTCCTGCATGGCCACGGCGTAGTGGCCCTGGTCGAGCTGGGTTTTGCCGGCGCGGTAGCGGGTAAGCTGGCCCTGAGCGGCGGCGCCCAGGCTCAGCAGCAGCAGCGGCAACACAAGCAGCCGCTGCCACGGCAAGTGGGCAACGACGCGGTACAAGTAGGTCATGCGTGAAAGAAAGCCAAGGTTGGCCCCCGCAAAGGTACGCCCGGCCGGGGAGGGCCCGAAAAGCAACCCGCGCGCCGGCCTTGCCTACCTTAGTACCGGCCGGCAAAAGCCCTGGCGAAGGTTCCGGCGCCCGGCCGCGCCAGAAAAGCCAGGGCTCAGGCTTGCCCCGCCCCGTTTACTTCTTACCTCATCCCGCCGATGTACCTGACCATGCCTATGTCGTTGCCTGCCCTGCACCGCCGCCTGCCGCTGCTGTTTGTGCTGGGGTTGTCGCTGGCCCTGAGCTTCGTGCTCATCGCCGCCCGTGTGCTCATTACCGGGCGGCCGCTATTCCTGTTTCTGCTTTGGAATTTGTTTCTGGCCGCCATCCCGTTTGCCCTGAGCGCGGCCCTGTCCTTGGCTGCCCGGCCGCCCCAGGCGCGGCTGCTGCTGCCGGTGGGCGCGGTGTGGCTGCTGTTTTTTCCCAATGCGCCCTACCTCGTTACCGACCTTTTTCACCTGGTGCCGCACGCGGGCGTGCCGTATTGGTACGACCTGGCGCTCATCATGTCGTGCGCCTGGAACGGGCTGATGCTGGCCTTCGCCTCGCTGCTCGATATGCACGGGCTGGTGCGCCAGCGCCTGGGCTTCTGGGCCGGCTGGGGCTTCGTAACGGTAGCGCTAGGCCTGAGCGCCTTCGGTGTGTACCTGGGCCGCTACCTGCGCTACAACTCCTGGGATATTCTCGACAACCCCTTCACGCTGGCCTACGACATCGTGCAGCGGTTCTTGCACCCCTTTCACAACTGGCAAACCTGGGGCGTAACGGTGGTGTTCTGGGCGTTTTTGCTCATCGCCTACGCTACCGTGCGCCTGCTGGGCCAGCACCAGAAATTAGGAGTCAGGAAGGAGAAATGAGGCATTTGCCGGGGCACGCACTAACCGCCCGAAACCTGCTTTTTCTCATTGCAAGTTGCCCTCCCAGGCGGCTAGCCCGGCGCGGTGCTCGGCGGCGGCGCGGGCCAGCAGCGCCGGGCTAGGGCCAGTGCCCAGGTAAATGGTGAGGCCCCGCTCGCGGGCGTAGGGATTGGTGATTTCGCCCACTTTCTCAAAGCGCTCGAAGTAGGGCACCAACTCGCCAGGGCGGCCTTCGCCAATGAGCAATAAATGGTGGTAGGGCCGCGCCGGCCACGGCGGAAACCAATACAAATAGCTGCCATTGAAGCTCGTGGCGGCGGGCATAGCCCGGTCGCGGTTGTAGTAATTGATGGCGCCGGCCTCGCCGTAGTTGTCGCACTTGATGAGGGTGCGGGCCCGGGTTGAGGCGGGCAAAGCCCGGTAGGCTAGCCAGGTTTTGTCGGCTAGCTCGCGCCAGCCCAGCATGTCGGCAAAATCCTGGGGCAAAGGGTGCGCCTCGCCGTCTTCCCAGCGGGTGAGCCCCAGCTTTTGATGCAGCGGCCGCTGGCTGAGGCGCGCCATTGCGGCCGGCGGCAGAATCGGGAAAATATCGCGCACGACGGGCGCCCACAGCAGCAGCGGCAGCCCGAGCAGTACCGCGCGCAGGCCCGGCCGCGCCACCCGCGCCTGCCACCACACCGCGCCCACCGCAAACAGCGCCGGGTAGTAGCCCAGGCCGTAGTAGCTTTTGCCGTGCAGCACGGTTATAATCAGCAGCCCCACCACGTACACCAGCCCCACCACCCGGGCCGCCGGCTGCGGCCGCCCGCGCAACGCCGCTCCCAGCCCCGGCACCCACACCAGCAGCGCCGCAAAGCACAGTAGCAGCTGCTCTTTCCAAAACCCGGCAGCCGTGACATGCACCAGCTGCTCGTCGTGCAGCAAGGCCATGTGGTGGCGAAACGGCAGCCCATGCGCCACCTGCCAAATCAGCGTCGGCGCCGCCACCAGCAAGGCAATACCCGCCGCCACCCACGCCGGCCGCCGCCCCAGCGTGCGCGGCGCCGTGAGCAGCAATGCCACCAGCACGGCCGCCCCAAAAAAGAACGTGGTGTACTTATTCAAGATGCCCAGGCCCAGCACCAACCCTAGCCAGTAGAGGTGGCGCGGCCGGCCATCGGGCTGCGCGTGGCGCACCAGCAGGTAGGTGCCCAGCGTAAAACTAAATACCTCAAAGGCATTAGGCTGAAAAAGAAGATTGAGCCGGCCGTAGGCCGTGGTGAGGTAGCACACGCCGGCCAGCGCCTGCGCCCACGGCCCGCCGCCCAGCCGCCGGGCCAGCCGCACCACCACGTAAATCGTGAGGCTGCCCCACAGCAGCGGCCAGAATTTTACCCAGAAAAAGCCGCCGCCTAGCGCCAGCGTTACCCAGCTTTGCAGCGCGGTGAGGGGCGGCACCTCAATGTAGCCCCAGGCTAAATGGTGGCCGTAGTCGAGGTAGAGGTATTCGTCGCGGTGCAGCTCGTAGGTGCCGTAGCCCGCCAGCGCCAGGCTCGCAATGAACTTGACAAGGGCGAAGAGCAGGGGTAGGCGGTGCTTCATAATTCAGTGAGCAGTGAATAGTGAGCAGTAAGCAGTGAACGGTAAACCCGTTTGTCATTGCGAGCTTGCGCAGCAATCGTTTCTTGCCGGCCGCTTTCGTTGGGTTAGTATCGCCGCTGGCGACAAGGAACGATTGCTGCGCAAGCTCGCAATGACAGAAGCTTTTCTGTGCAATTGCTCACTATTTACTGCTCACTTTCTGATGTCCTGGTCCCGCCTGCTTTCCACCCGCCGCTACCCCGACCGCCCCGCCGAGGTGCCCACGCCCGGCCGCTCGCCCTACCTGGCCGACTACGACCGCGTAGTATTCTCGTCGGCCTTCCGGCGCTTGCAGCGCAAAACCCAGGTAATGCCGCTGCCCGAAACCGACTTCGTGCACACCCGCCTCACGCACTCGCTCGAAACCGCCTGCGTGGGCCGCTCGCTCGGCCGCCTCTCGGCCCGCCGGGTGCTCGAGAACGACCCCAGCCTAACTGCCGAGCTGCCCGACTTCGCCCAGGACTGCGGCGATATCGTGGCTGCCGCCTGCCTGGCCCACGACATTGGCAACCCGCCCTTCGGCCACTCGGGCGAAGATGCCATTTCGGCCTACTTCGCCAGCCGCGCCGCCGAGCGCTTCATTACCGGGCTCAGCGCCGCGCAGCAAAGTGACTTGCAGCACTTTGAGGGTAATGCCGCGGGCTTTCGCATTCTCACCCACACCTACCCGGCGCTCAGCAGCGGCTCGGCGGGTTTGGGGCTAACGTATGCCACGCTCGGGGCATTTACCAAGTATCCGCGCCCGTCGGTTATCGACGCCGAGAAGCAAAAAGGCGGGGCTAGCGAAAAGAAATACGGCCACTTCCAGGCCGAAAACCCGCGCTTTAAGCTGGTAGCCGAAGAGTTGGGCCTGCAAGCCAAAGACGGCCCGGCTGGCTTTTACCACCGCCACCCGCTAGCCTTTTTGGTAGAAGCGGCCGATGACATTTGCTACCGCATCATCGACTTTGAGGATGGCCTTAAGCTCGGCCTCATTGACCACGAGCGGGGGCTGGCGCTGCTGCGCGAGCTGCGCGCCGCTGCCCCTAGTGCCCGCCCAAAGGGCGCTGGCAGCAGCGGCCTCACCTGGCGCGACTGGCAGGAGGAGCTGGGCTACCTGCGCGCCACCCTCATCGGCCAGCTCGTGGACGAAACTGCCACCCGCTTTGCCTACCACGCGCCCGCCATCCTGGCCGGCACCTACGACGCCTCGCTGGTGAAAGAGCTGACCGGCTACGAGTTTCTACAAGAGATTCAGCGCCTGAGCATTGAGAAACTTTACCGCTCGCGCCCGGTGCTGGAAATCGAAGCCGCCGGCTTCGAGGTACTCGGCGGCCTGCTCGATGCCTTTCTCTGCGCCATCTTCGACTCGAAAAACAACCACCGTTCGCGCAAGCTGCTCGACCTGCTGCCCGCCCAATACCGCGCCACCGGCCACCAGGCCGGCGCCTCGGCCTATGAGCAAATTCTGCTGCTCACCGACTACGTGGCCGGCATGACCGACCAGCACGCGCTGAGCTTGTATAAAACGATAAAGGGAATTGAGCTGCCGAAAGGATTTTAAGCGGTTAATTTCCAATAAATAGAACGTCATGCTGACGAAGGAAGCATCTCGCTCGCATTGTTGAGCTAGCGGCACGGGCGAGATGCTTCCTTCGTCAGCATGACGTTCTTCTTTATGCAGGAGCTACCTCTTCTTCGTGCAGCGCCACCATATTTTCCAGCAGCTGCTCAATTAATTTCCGGCCTTTCCACACCAATTTTAATTTGCTGCGAATCTGCGCGGCGGTTTGAATAAATTCGGCTTCCTCGGCCGTTTCGTGGTTTTCGAAATGAATTAATTTCTCCACCATGTCCTCCGTCATTTCGGGGTGAAACTGGAGGCCGATAATGCCATCGCCCCACAGATAGCCCTGCGCCGTGCAGCCCGCCGACATGCCCACCCGCACCGCCCCCGGCGGCACCGTGAAGGTATCGACGTGCCAGTGCAGCACGGTGGCCTTCTCGGGCCAGCCGCGCAGCAGCGGGTGCGCCAGCGCCTTGGCCGCGAAGCGCACCGTCCAGAAGCCTATTTCCGGCTCCGGGTTGCGGCGCACCTCGCCCCCTAGGGTCTGCGCTACCAGCTGCGCGCCCAGGCAGATGGCCAGGGTGATTGTGCCCGCTCGCAGCACTTCGCGCAAAAATGCCTTTTCAGGGACTAGCCAGGGAAATTCGTCCTCGTCATATACGCTCATCGCGCCGCCCAAAATCAGCAGGCCATCAAATTCCGCTAGGGTCGGAAACGTCGGATTGGGCTCGAATAGCCGCGTAAATGTGAGCGAGTGGCCGTGCGCGGCCAGCCACGCGGCGGCGTGGCCGGGGCCTTCGTCGGGCAGGTGTTGGAGGCAGTGCCAGCGCATGAAGTAGGGCTAGCTAGCCCAAGTAGAAAGACCTATTTTTTGCGCCAGCGCGGCATTATCTACCGTGTACACTCGCTCTTGTGGCACATGCAAATACGCTAATTGCCGGTTATCTACGTGTACTTTTTGCTGTAGCACAAAGTCGGTGACGTCTTCGATGCGCTTGACCTGCTGCTTGCCAAACTGTTCCAGCGTATCGTTTTTGAGCCCTAGCTGCATGGCCCGTCGCGTGAGCTTGCCGCCGTAGGGGCTGTGGTCCGGGTCCCATTGCAGGCGCACGTTTTTGGTGGCTAACTCCTGTTTCCAGGCCTCTTCCGACTCATAGTTGCCAGCGCTGAAAGTCGAGAACGCAGCTTGATTAAGGATTTTCTCAAAGGCCACTTTATCGAGCCAAAGCGCTAGCACGCGTTCCTGGTTTTCCTTGCTGGCCCAGCCGCAGCGGTACATCATCCACAGGAAATTAGGCTTAATCCACGACATGCGGCTGTAGCTAAAGCTGGGGCCACCCAGGTATTGGTTTTCGACTGCAAACAGGGCGATAGCTGGGTTATACGCTTGGTAAACTACCACTTGATTTTCAGTCTGATGGGCAACAATGTGTTGCCCATCGACCGGTAAAAATTGCCGCGAGGCCAAATACAACTCAGTAGTAAGGTGCATGAGTAAGGTGCATGGCTAGCCAGCTACAGCAAATTTATTCCCACTCAATGGTAGCCGGCGGCTTGCTGCTGATATCGTACACCACGCGGTTGATGCCGCGTACCTGGTTGATGATGCGGTTGCTCACGTCGGCCAGGAAATCGTAGGGCAGGTGGGCCCAGTCGGCGGTCATGCCGTCCACGCTGGTTACGGCGCGCAGGGCCACCACGCGCTCGTAGGTGCGCTCATCGCCCATCACGCCCACGCTCTGCACGGGCAGCAGCATGGCACCGGCCTGCCACACCTGCTCGTAGAGGCCACGCTCTTTCAACAGGTTGATAAACACGCCGTCGGCGCGCTGGAGCAGGTCCACTTTCTCGGGTGTGATGTCGCCCAGGATGCGGATGCCCAGGCCGGGGCCGGGGAAGGGGTGGCGGTTCAGAATCTCGCCGGGCAGGCCCAGCGTGGCGCCCACCTCGCGCACCTCATCCTTGAAGAGCATGCGGAGCGGCTCCACGATTTTGAGGTTCATCTTCTCGGGCAGGCCGCCCACGTTGTGGTGGCTCTTAATGGTCACGGCCGGGCCGCCGTGCACCGATACCGACTCAATCACGTCGGGATAAATGGTGCCCTGGGCTAGCCAGCGCGCGCCCTCCACTTTCTGCGCCTCGCGGTCGAATACTTCGATAAACGTGCGGCCGATGGCCTTGCGCTTCTGCTCGGGGTCGCTCAGCCCTTCGAGCGCCTTGTAAAATTCCGGCGCGGCGCGCACGCCGGTCACGTTCAGGCCCAGACCTTCATAGGCCTTCAGCACGGAGGCAAACTCATCCTGCCGCAGCAGGCCATTATCGACAAAAATGCCGTGCAGGCGCGGGCCGATGGCGCGGTGCAGCAGCAGCGCCGCTACGCTGCTATCCACCCCGCCCGAGAGGCCCAGTATCACCTGGTCGTCGGGGCCGACGGTGGTTTGCAGGGCCTCTACCATCGAGTCTACGAAGTGCTCGGGCGTCCAGCTCTGGTCGCAGCCGCAGATGCCCACCACGAAGTTTTCGAGCAGCTGCCGGCCCTCGGTCGAGTGCGTCACCTCGGGGTGAAACTGAATGCCGTAGGTATCCTGGCCGGGCAGCTTATAGGCCGCCACGGCCACTTCGGGCGTGCTGGCAATGGTTTGATAATCAGTCGGCAGCGTCTTAATCGTGTCGCCGTGCGACATCCACACCTGCGTATCGACGTGCAGCCCGCGCAGCAGCGGCGACGCTTCGTCGAGGCGCGTGAGCCGCGCCCGGCCGTATTCGCGGATGGTGGCGGGCAGCACCTCGCCGCCGCCCTGCTGGGCCAGCAGCTGCGCGCCGTAGCAGATGCCCAGCACCGGCACCTTACCCAGTATCCCGCTCAAGTCAGGGTTGGGCGCGTCGGCGTCGCGCACCGAGCAGGGCGAGCCCGAAAGAATAACGCCCCGCAGGTCGCCGGCACTGATGCGCTCGGCCAGCTGGGAGGCGTGGGTATAGGGGTGAATTTCGCAAAACACGTGCAGCTCGCGAATGCGCCGGGCAATGAGCTGGGTGTACTGCGAGCCGAAATCTAGAATGAGAATTTGCTGCATAAAATCGCAGATTGGCGCAGATATGAGCTGATTTCGCAGATTTGGATGCCAACAAACTGGCTTCTGAGCAGCGCGGCGCTGGCCAACCGTGGGGCAAAATTACCTTTAATCTGGCCGTTTGCCTGCGCTAAAGCGCAGATTTTTGCGGGCCACAGCGGGGCAGTCTAAAAAATATCTCCCTTAAAGACACTCATTCTCAATCGCCCAGTAGGCCGCACCGACCCACAATCTGTGAAATCTATTCAATCTGCCTCACTTTGTGCTTACCTTTGCCCCGGCGAGTCAGAACGACCAGCTCCTACTGAACTCCCCCAGGGCCGGAAGGCAGCAAGGGTAGGTGGTTGAGCGGTGCGATTTTGGCTCGCTTTTTTTTGTCTTTTCCTGTGGTTTCCAGCCGGCCCCGAGCCGCGCCCGTCTGCCGAGTTTAGGTAGCCAGCGCGTAGCTTTGAGCCGGCTTTTTTATAAGCTGTTAGCTAACAGGGGCAAGCTGTTGGCTACCGAATAGTTTCCCAATCAACCGGCTAGCAGCTAGCAGCTGATAGCTAACAGCTTAAGAATGAAATTTTTCGTTGATACGGCCAACCTGGCCGAAATTCAGGAGGCCGTGGACCTCGGCGTGCTCGATGGCGTCACTACCAATCCCTCGCTGATGGCCAAAGAAGGCATCCGGGGCACCGATGCCGTGCTGGCTCACTACCGCGCCATCTGCGACATCGTGGACGGCGACGTATCGGCCGAAGTCATTGCCACCGACTACGAGGGCATCATCCGCGAGGGCGAGGCCCTGGCCGACCTGCACCCCAACATTGTGGTGAAAGTGCCCATGATTAAAGAGGGCGTGAAAGCCATCAAGTATTTCAGCGACAAGGGTATTCGCACCAATTGCACGCTCATTTTTTCGGCCGGGCAGGCGCTGCTGGCCGCCAAGGCTGGCGCCACCTACGTGTCGCCCTTCGTAGGTCGCCTCGATGATATTGGCGCCGACGGCCTGGGTTTGATTGCCCAGATTATTGAGATTTTTGCCAACTACGGCTACGCCACCGAGGTGCTGGCCGCCAGCGTGCGCCACGTGCCGCACCTCATTCAGTGTGCCGAGCTGGGCGCCGACGTGGTGACCTGCCCGCTCAACGTGATTACCGGCCTGCTCAACCACCCGCTGACGGACAAGGGCCTAGCCACCTTCCTGGCCGACCATAGAAAGGTGAACGCTTAGGGTAAGTATGAATTGAGAATTAGGAATTATGAATTGAGTACGGCCGATTCATAACCTGTCAATTCATAATTTCTAATTCTCAATTCATAATTCAACAGACGTGTACATTATCAAAGTAAAAGGCAAGGCCAAGATTCCGGATTATATCCAGCTGCGCGATGAGAATTTCGTGCTGATTGCCTATTTCCGGGCCGACCGGCCGCTCAAAGACCTGCACCGCTACGGCCTCGAAGGCCAGGAAGTGCCCCTGGCCGCCGTTATTGCGGAGCTGGAATTTGGGAAGCTGCGCAAGCTCGAACTCTGAAACTGCCATGACCGAGCCGATAGCTGAGCTGCGCGGAGCTACCATCACCCAGGAAGAGCGGGCGGTGCTCGAAAACGTTTCTTTTGCGCTGGAAAAGAGCGAGTTTGCCTATTTGGTGGGGCGTACCGGCGCGGGTAAGTCGTCGCTGCTCAAAACCCTGTATGCCGACCTGCCGCTGCTGGTGGGCGCGGGCACGGTAGCGGGCTTCGACCTGGCTAGCCTGCCCGTGGGCAAGGTGCCTTATTTGAGGCGCCGGCTAGGCATCGTATTTCAGGATTTTCAACTCCTGAGCGACCGCTCGGTAGGTGAAAACCTGCTGTTTGTGCTCAACGCCACCGGCTGGCGCGGCAAGGCCCGCAGGCAGCAGCGCGTGCAGGAAGTGCTGACCCAGGTGGGCCTGAGCGGCGTAGCGGGCCGCATGCCGCACCGCCTCTCGGGCGGCGAGCAGCAGCGCGTGGTGATAGCGCGCGCGCTCTTGAATGAGCCCATATTGCTGCTGGCCGACGAGCCTACCGGCAACCTCGACCCCGAGGTGGCCGACGGCATCATGGCCCTGTTTGCCGAAATCAACCATGCAGGCACGGCCATCCTAATGGCGACGCACAATTTTCAATTGCTGGAAAAATATCCGCACCGCGTGCTTACGTGTAAGGACGGGCAGCTGCTGGATTCGGCGCGGGCCTAGCGCGCATTGGCATATGCATTCCGGCCTGTCTATCCTGATTCCGGTGTTTAACCGCGAGGTGGCGGCTTTGGTGAGCGCGCTGCGCGCACAGGCGGCCGACTGGCCGGGGCCAGTCGAAATCGTGCTGCTGGATGACAAATCGACCGACGAATACCGGCTGAAAAACCGCGCGCTGGCTAGCCTGCCCGGCGTGCGCTACGCCGAGCTGCCCGCCAACGTGGGCCGCGCGGCTATCCGCAACCAGTTGGCGGGCAGGGCTGGCCACGAGTGGCTGCTGCTGCTCGACAATGACAGTCAGCTGCCCGATACTCAGTTTTTGGCCCGCTATGCCCGGGCGGTGCACACGTGGCCCGCCACTGGCTGCTTCATTGGCGGCACTACCTACGAGGCCACGCCGCCCGCCGACCCCGCCCTGCGCCTGCGCTGGCACTACGGCCGCGCCCGCGAGATGCGCCCCGCCGCTGCCCGCCAGCGCGACCCCGGCGGCCAGCTTGCTATTAATAATGCAGTGCTAAAAAGCACGTTACTACAACAGTTTCCACTGGATGAGCGCTTGAGTGGCTACGGCCACGAGGACACGCGCTTTGGCCTGGAGCTGGTAAGAGCCGGAATAATTGTGCAGCACCTGAACAACCCGGTGCTGCACGACGGCCTGGAGCCGGCCGCTGTTTTTCTCGAAAAAAGCCAGCAGGCCGTGCGCAACCTGGCGCAGGTGCTGCGCACCGAGGGGCTCGGGCTGATACCCGGCTAGCCCGCACAGCGGCCCGGCTGCGCGCTGCCGGGCTTGCTGGCCCGGCCCGCGCCACCCTGGCCGCTCTGGAGCCAGCGCTGCGTCGCCACCTGCTGGGCGCCGGCCCCCGCCTGCGCGCCCTCGATGCGCTGAAGCTGCTGTGGCTGCTGCAAGCCATGGCGTAGCTGCGCCGAAGCGGCCAGTATCTTTGGGGCTCGCCGTTGTTTGCCCGCTGCCTTGCCCGATTTGTTTCCCATTCACCTGCTCGACCTGGCGGCCGAGCACGCCGCCTACCAGGCCGAGCTGGATGCCGCCTGGCGCGAAACCGTGCAGCAGGCCGCCTTCATTCAGGGGCCGGCCGTGGGCGAGTTTGCTACCGAGCTGGGCGCGCACCTGGGCGGCGCGCACGTAGTGCCCTGCGCCAATGGTACCGATGCCCTCACCCTGGCCCTGCTGAGCCTGGGGCTGCCGCCCGGCACCGAGGTTATCGTGCCGGCTTTCACCTACGTGGCCACGCTGGAGGCGGCGGCCTTGCTAGGCCTGAAGCCTGTTTTGGTGGATGTGTTGCCCGACACGTTTAACGTGGACCCGGCGGCGGTGCGGGCGGCGCTCACGCCGCGTACCGGGGCCGTGGTAGTAGTGCATTTATTCGGGCAATGCGCTGATTTAGAAGAGTTGACTGCAATTTGCCAGCCAGCCGGCGTGGCCTTGATTGAGGATAATGCGCAGGCGCTCGGGGCCACGTTCTCTTTCGCCAGCGGCGCAACGGCCTACGCCGGCACGGTGGGCGAGGTGGGCACGACGTCCTTTTTTCCGAGTAAAAACCTGGGCTGCCTCGGCGATGGCGGCGCCTTGTTTACCCGCGACGCGGCTTGCGCTAGCCTGCTGCGTCAGCTCGCCAACCACGGCCAAAGTCAGAAATACCGGCACCAGCGCATCGGCCTCAACTCGCGCCTCGATACCCTGCAAGCCGCCCTGCTGCGCGTGAAGCTGCGCCACCTGCCCGCCGCCCAGCACCGCCGCCAGGCCGTGGCCGTCCGCTACGATGCCGCGCTGGCTAGCCTGCCCGGCCTGCACCTGCCGGCCCGCGACCCGCGCAGCAGCCACGTGTTTCACCAGTACACCATCAAGGTGGAAGGCGCGGGCCGGCGCGATGCCTTGCAGGCGCACCTGCAAGCGCACGGCGTGCCGAGCGCCGTGTACTACCCCCTGCCGGTGCACGCGCAGCCGGCGTATGCGTACCTGGGCTACCGGCTAGGCCAGTTTCCGGTGGCCGAGCGGCTGTGCCGGCAGGTGCTGTCACTGCCCGTGCATCCGGAGCTATCGGAGGCGCAGGTAGCGTATGTAGCGGCGGTAGTCAGCGCGTTCTAAAACAGCGCGTATATTTGTTCACTATGAGTGAACTCCGGCCTTGTCACTGTGTTTAATATTATCGCTCGCCGAACGCTGCTGGCTTATTGCAAGCAGTATCCGGCTGCATCCGTGGCGTTGCAGCAATGGTATGCCGAAATGCTCGACAGGGAATTTGCCACCTTTAATCAGTTGAAGGCGGTATATGCTTCGGCCAATTTGGTAGGCGATGACCGGGTAGTATTCGATATAATGGGTAATAAGTATCGCCTGGTAGTGCGGGTAATATTCGCGTACAAAGTCATGCAAGTCAAATGGTTTGGAACGCATAAAGAGTATGACCAAGTAGAAGTAGCCACCATTCAATTTCCTAATTCATGACCCTGCGACCGCTTAAAACCGAACAGCAATATGATGAATTGCTGCACTGGCTGGACGAGCAGTTTGACCAGCAGGTACTGCCCGACTCGCCGGCCGGCGAGCAGGTACAAATAGCCCTAATGCTGGTACGAGCCTATGAGGATGAGCACTATCCAGTGCCATTGCCTGACCCTATTGCCGCTATTCAGCTGAAAATGGCTGAGCAGGGATTGAAGCCCAAAGACTTGGTAGGCCAGATTGGCAGTAAAAGCTACGTATCGGCTATTCTGAATCGGCGCAAGCCATTGACCCTGGCTATGGCGCGCTTTTTTTACCAAAAATTGCACATTCCGGCGAGTGTGCTTTTGGCATAAGTGACACGCACTTCTCTCGTTCGCTTCGCCATTTGCGGCGTGGGCCACATCGGCCGGCGCCACGCGGCGCTGGTGGCGCGCCACGCCGGGGCTAGCCTGGTGGCGCTCATCGACGTGCGCGCCGAGCTGCGGGCTAGCCTCGCGGCCGAATTTCCTGCGGTGCCCTTCTACGCTTCTTTAGGAGAATACCTGCAAAGCGGCCCCGCCGCCGACGTGCTCACCGTGGCCACGCCCAACGGCCTGCACGCGCCGCAAGCCGTGGCGGGCTTGCGCGCCGGGCTGCACGTGGTCATCGAAAAACCCATTGCCCTGCACACCGCCGATGCCGAGCTTATCGTGCACACGGCCCGGCAAACCGGCCGGCTAGCCTTCGGGGTGATGCAAAACCGCTACTCGCCGCCCGCCGCCTGGCTCAAGCAGGTGGTGGACGAGGGCCGGCTGGGGGAGGTGTTTCTGGTGCAGCTCAACTGCTTCTGGAACCGCGATGCACGCTACTACCAGCCCGGCGGCTGGCGCGGCACTCAGGCCCTGGATGGCGGCACGCTCTTCACGCAGTTCAGCCACTTCGTGGATTTATTGTACTGGGTTTTTGGCGACATTACCAATATTGCGGCGCGCTTTCGCGACTTCACGCACCAGGGCATTACCGAGTTTGAGGATAGCGGCCTCGTCACCTTCGACCTGGTGCGCGGGGGCAGCGGCACGCTCAGCTACAGCACCGCCGTGTGGGACCGCAACCTCGAAAGCTCGCTCACGGTGGTGGCCGCGCGCGGCGCGCTGCGCATCGGCGGCCAGTACCTCGACAAGGTCGAGTATTGCCACCTGCAAGACTACGAAATGCCCCCGCTGCCGCCCACCAACCCCGCCAACGACTACGGTCCCTACCAGGGCTCGGCCGCCAACCATGTGCAGGTGATTGACAACGTGGTAGCTACCCTGCAACAGCGCAGCGCCGCCACGACCAACGCGCTGGATGGCCTGAAAGTAGTGGAAATAATCGAGCGAATTTATGCCCTCCGCTAGCCCTTCTGGCCGCCCCGAGTCGTCGCACTGGGCGCGCCAATGGCAGGCCCGGCGGCGCCTGCTTATCGGAGCCGGGCTCGCGCTGCTATTGCTGCCCTACCTGGCGCTATCGTTCTACACCCAGCCTTACTGGGATGACTACGACTACGTAGAGCTACTAGCCCGGCTCGGTAGCCAGTGGGCGGCCTACAAGTACTTATATACCCACCATACCGGGCGCTTTTTTTCCATCTGGGTTACGCAGCTCAACCCCCTGGGGCACGGCTGGCCCGCTGGCCTGCGGGTGTTGTCGTTGGGCTGGCTGGGGGCTACCTGGCTAGCCCAGGCGTGGGCCGTGCGGGTGCTTACGCGCCGGCAGGTGAGCTGGGCGGCGGCGGCGGCCTGGTCGGCGGTGCTGCTACTGGCGATGCTTTTTTCAATGCCCAGCCCTTACGCGGCTTTCTACTGGTTTTCGAGCGCCAATGTGTATCAGGTGCCGGCCATTGTGGGAATGGTGTGGCCAGCGGCGGTGCTGCAATCCTTGCGCGCTGGCAGTCGCTGGGTGCGCGCGGGCTGGTACGGGCTGGCGGCCGCGAGCGTCCTGGGCATGGCCGGCTCGCTGGAGCTGGCCCTGCTGCTGCTGGGCTGGGCGCTGGCCTGGCTTTGCTACTCAGCTTATCGGCAGGGCGATGCGCGGGCCCTGCGCCGCTGGCTGGGCCTGGCGGCGCTGGCCGTAGTGGCGGGGGCCGTGGTGGTAGCCTCGCCGGGTAATTTCGTGCGCCTGCACCACGATGGCGCCGGCCCGGCCATCCCGCTGTGGCAGATACTCGGCCGGGCCGCGCTGCAAACGATAGTATTCCTGACCGAGCCCCGGCAGGTGACGGCGCTCGTGGTGCTGCCCCTGGTGCTGGCCCGGCTGGGCTACTGCTACCGCCACCTGCGGCCGGCGGGCCTGCGGCTGCCGCTAGGGGCGGGCGTGGTCTTTGTGGTGGGCGGCGTGGCCCTGCAAATGCTGTTTCTGAGCTTCGTGGCCTGGGGCTACCCGGCCGTGCGGGTGCTTAATTTTCTGTGGTTTGGGTTGCTCACGAGCTGGCTGCTGGTGCTGTGGGCCGCTCTGCCGGATGCGCCAGGACCGGCCACCCGGCTGGCGCTGCGGCTACGGCGCCCAGCGCTGCTCTACGGGTTGCTGCTGGCCCTGGGCGGCCCCGAGCGCGCGGCCTGGCGCGAGTGGCTCGGCAATGGTCCCGCCTGGCAGCGGCAGCTAGCCGCCCGCGAGGCCACCATTCGGGCGGCGCGAGCCGCCGGGCAGCGCGAGGTGGCCGTGCCGCCGCTCGTGGGCCTGGTGCCGCAGTACGTGCTCATTCTGGGTGAGCCGCTGAGCGACCGGGCCAGCGCCCGCTACAACCAGTCGGCCGCCACCTACTACGGCCTCGATTCGTTGCGCCTGAGCCGGCCGGGCCTCGCGCCGGCCGATGTGCGCGTGCATTAGCCCGCGGTGGCTGCCCAGCGGCCGGCGTTATTTTGGCAGTCCCATTCTCCCGCGAGTTAGCCTATGACTACCGTCCTTGCCACCCGCTGGCACACTCTCACCACGCCCTTGCTGCCCGATGCCCCGCGCCGCGAAGCGGAATTGCGCCGGCTAGCCGCTGCCTACGAAGCGCCCGAGCGCCACTACCACACCTTGCAGCACATCGAAAACCTGCTGACAATGGGCGCTACCTTTCCCCGGCAAGATGCGGTGGCAATGGAGCTGGCCATCTGGTTTCACGATGCCGTGTACGAGGCCCTGCGGCACGATAACGAGGCCAAAAGTGCTGAGTGGGCCCTGGCGTTCCTGGCCGAAACCAGCCTGGAGCCCGCCCGCCAGGCCCGCGTGGCCGACCTCATCCGCCGCACCCAGGACCACACCCAACCCCAGCCGCCCGACGATGCCGACCTGCTGCTGTTTCTGGATGCCGACCTCAGCATTTTGGGCGCGCCCGAGGCCGCATACTGGGACTACGCCCGCCAGGTTCGCCGTGAGTACCGCCTCGTGCCCGACCTGCTCTATCGCCCCGGCCGGCGCAAGGTACTGGCCAGGCTGCTCGAAGCGCCGGTGCTCTTCCACACGCCAGCCTTGCAAGAAGAATTAGATGAGCCAGCCCGGCGCAATTTAGCGGCCGAACTGGCGGCCTGGGAGCAGGGCGGGCTGCCGGACTGAACGCCTGTTCAAGGCGCAAGCAATTGCTGTTTAATAACGGCTGGTAGGTCGGACCGGCGCAGGTGCAGTTCGTGCTCGAGCGCACGGTAAAAATCAGCGTCGCTCGTGCCGTATCCTAGCAGGGCTTTCAGCTTGGGTAGCCCACCTTGCTGCAAAGCTAATTCGCAGAAAATACCGCCTATCACGTATTGCGGATTGGTTTCGGCGTCGAGCAAAGTAAAATTCAGCGGGTCGGTGAGGTCTACCGAGTGGCTGGCGAGATATGCTTGGACTCGAACTTTGTGGTAGCGTAGGTTGTGGCCGTAATGACCGCCTTTCAAACCGGCAAAGCCCGTGAGCAGTAGCGGATGCGCCTGCGGAAAGTATGGATTAATGACGTGTGCCAGTTCGTGTAGATAGGCTTCACCTTGGCCCCCGGCATACACCAGGTGGTTGACCTCGTCGTAAAAGCCGCACACCGGGTTGCCCCCTAGTCCTGACCCTAGCACGTATTCAAACCCTCTCAGGTGTTGTATGGCATCACAGTCAGGCGCTACGTAATACGTGACCGGCACGGGTGCAAAGCCAAAATCCCGGAATATACCGGCCAGAAAGCTGGCTGCCTGCCGCGCTTTTCGCCGTTGGAAACGATAGCCCGGCGGTACCCGATAGGTAAGCAGCCCTACTTGGTGCGTAGGCCAGCGCTGGGTGCTGTAGGTTAAGTAGTTGCGTAATGACCAGTGGCCGTGCTGCCGTTGCAGATATACGCTCACTATAGCCAGTACCTGTAGCTGCCGTGCTGGCTCAGCGCCGATTTCCCAATAAAACTGCGTGCGGCACAAGTAAAGGTCGTCGCCCTGCCGGGATAGACTTAGCACGACCTTGCGAGTCGTGAAGGCGTAGATGTTAGGCCGGACAAAGCCCTCGTGTAGCAACAAGTCGCCACCCGCGTAGCGCGTGCGCTCGTCGGCGGCCCACTAGCTAGCCTTGTCTGTTGCCTTGGCGCCCAAATAAGCATCCCAAGTGGCTAGGGCAGCGCGGCTGGCCGAGTCGCTGGCCTGCACGCCTGCATTCAGTGTAAACTGCTGGTAGGCTTGGCAAAAGCTTAAAAAATGCAAGCTGAGCAGCAAAACAGCTGTCAGGAATAAGCTCCGCATAGATGGGGAAGGTTGTTGAAAAATACGTAATAAGTAACTGATATTCAGTAAATAATACGTGTTAGCTAATTATTTGTCAAAGTGGCAGTAAGCCAAGCCGACAAATTTAGCCTTATGTGCGCGCCCATCCGGCCGTATCTTTGCCCTAGTCGAGCAGTCTTTTGGGCCCGCTTGTTTTTATAAAGAGGCGCTGAGAGATAGGCTCTGCGACGCGCCGGCAACCCCCGCCCCTTGGCGGAACGGTGCCAACCGACCGGCCGCTAAACTATGGCGGTCCTATAAAAGCCCGTGGTGCTTTCTGCTGTTTTTATTAGTTCTGCTTCCTCCATTTCCGGCGCGCTAGCGCGGGCTAGCCGTTGCGCGGCTGGCTGTTGTTGGTAAGGAGTAGCGGGCGTCGCCGACCGGCGACTGTCCCATCGTTTTTCATTTTTTAGGGAGTTGACTGAGGCTAGCCGGGCGCGGGTGCGCACGGGCTGGGCAAGTCGTTTGGGTGCGGCTGTGGAGGCCGGGCTACATCATTTTATGCTGACAAAATCACTGGACCTGCTGCGGCAGGAAGCGGCCGAGACGGGCGCGGGTACCCTCAAGCGCAGCCTCAACGGCGTGAGCCTCATTGCGCTAGGTATTGGGGTTATCATTGGGGCGGGCTTGTTTTCGCTCACTGGCATTGCGGCGGCCAATAATGCGGGGCCGGCCGTGACGCTCTCCTTCGTGGTGGCGGCCGTAGGCTGTGCCTTTTCGGCGTTGTGCTACGCCGAGTTTGCGGCCCTGGTGCCGGTGGCCGGCTCGGCCTACACCTACGCTTACGCCACGATGGGCGAATTATTTGCCTGGATTATCGGCTGGGACCTCGTGCTCGAATACTCGGTGGGCGCCGCCACGGTGGCCATCAGCTGGTCGCAATACCTGCTCAAGTTTCTGAGTAAATACGGCCTGCACTTGCCCGCGCAGCTCGTGCTTTCGCCCTTCGATGCCCCGGCCAAACTTGCCGATGGCTCGGTGGTGCACGGGCTGGTCAACCTGCCGGCCATGCTCATTGTGCTGGTTATCACGGCCGTTATTATTCGGGGCACGTCGGGCTCGGCGTGGTTCAATGCCTTGGTAGTGGCCCTGAAAGTGTCAGTGGTGCTGATATTTATCGTGCTAGGCTGGAAGTACATCAACCCGGCCAATTATCACCCCTACATTCCCGAAAATACCGGCAAGTTTGGCGAGTTTGGCCTGAGCGGCGTGTTGCGCGGGGCGGGCGTGGTGTTCTTCGTATTCATCGGCTTCGACATCGTGGCCACCATGGCGCAGGAAACCAAGAATCCGCAGCGCAACATGCCCATCGGCATCATCGGCTCGCTGGTGGTGTGCACCATTTTATTTGTGCTCTTCGGCTACGTCATGACCGGGCTGGCCAACTACAAAGAGTTTAAGGACAGCGCCGCACCGGTGGCCATCGCCATCGAAAAAACGCCCTACGCCTGGCTCAGCGGGGCTATTATCGGGGCCATTCTCATTGGCTACACCTCGGTTATTCTGGTCGATTTGCTCGGGCAGTCGCGGGTGTTTTTCTCGATGGCGAAGGACGGCTTGCTGCCGCCGGTTTTTGCCAAAGTGCACCCCACGTTCCGCACGCCGGTGCAGTCCAACCTACTGCTGGGGGCATTTATCGCGCTGTTCGCGGGCTTCGTGCCTATCTCGGTGGTGGGCGAAATGACGAGCATCGGCACGCTGCTGGCCTTCGTGATGGTGTGCCTGGGCGTGCTCATCATGCGCCGCACCAACCCCGACGCCCCGCGCAGCTTCCGCACGCCGTGGGTGCCGCTGGTGCCCATCCTGGGCATCGCCACCTGCGTACTAATGATGGTGAGCCTGCCCTGGGAAACCTGGTTGCGGCTGGCCGTGTGGCTGGCCATCGGGCTAGCCATTTACTTCGGCTACGGCAAGCAGCACAGCAAATTGCGCCAGCAGGCAGCAGCCCGCCGCTAAGGGCGGCACTTGTCGGGGCCCGCCCGCGCCGGTCATGGCCAAGGGCAGCCGGGAAAGAACAAAGCGGGCGGCGCCGTAAATTTGTGCAACGGACCCTTATTTTTTATCCGTAATCTCATTGGTGCAGCGGCTACGAGCGGCATTATTTTATGAATCAGCTTTTGCTCGATGTTAACCTGCAACAAGTACCCGACCCGTACTTGCACGGCAGCTGGCGGGTGGTAGACCGGGTGCTGAGCCAGGCCGACCCGGATGACCCCCTGGCCCAGGCCACCTTTTTGCACTTAGAAGAAGGCTACCTGCGGCTCGATACGCCCACGGCTCCGGCCACCGGGCAGTGGTCGGTAGAGCGCGACAGCCTGCTGAGCCGCCCCTACTTGCAGCTGCAGCTAGCCACTGAAAGCGTAAGCGCCCTGATAACGCGCCTGCGCCGCTCGGCCGACGGCGCATACCGCACGCTGGTCCTGTACTTCCAGTCGGGCCTGGAATTGTTTTTGGTTCATCCTTAATCAGCTGTTTTACAGTACGTGATAACTCCCGATTTCACTGCCTTTGAGCGCCTGCAAACAGCCGTTGACGCGGCCGGCGTTGGTACCTGGGACTACGACCTGCTCGCGGATACGCTGACCTGGTCGCCCCGTTGCAAAGAACTATTCGGCGTGCCGGTCGAGCAATCGGTTACCTACGCCGACTTTGTAGCGCTGGTGCATCCCGATGACCGGGCGGCCACCATAGCCGCCGTCGAGCATGCCTTTGACCCCACCGGCTCGGGCAGCTACGACATTGAGTACCGCACCCGCTGGCAGCTGCCGGGCCAGCCCGTGCTGTGGGCCCGGGCCACGGGCCGGGCGTTTTTTGACGAAGGTGGCACGCGGGTTTACCGCTTCATTGGCACCATCACCGACGTGACGGCCATGCGCCAGCTACAGGAGCAGCTCACGCGCTCGTACTAGGACCTGGAGGTGAAAGTGACCTTCCGCAACCTGGAGTTGGAGCGCGAAGTGCGGCAGCTCCAGGCGAAATTGCACGAGCTGGGCGCCACGGCCGGCCCGCGCAACTAGCCGCGTAAGGCATTGAGTAATAAGTTTGTAAAAATGCTGTTACCCCGGTAGCCTGCGCCTGTTTAGGCCCCGGCTACCGGAGCAGCGGCGCTAGCTAGCGCCCGATACCCAGCCGCCGGGCCAGCGCCGACACCTCCGGCACCCAGCCGCTCAGCAGCAGCCCGGCCCCGTAGAGTACCGTGAGCACGCCGCCGCGCAGCAGCAGCGTCAGCCAGCTATTGGGCAGCGTGGGCAGCAGCCAGGCTACCAGCGCTGCCCCGCCCGCTAGCCCCAGGATATAGAAAATGCGCCGGTCGAAGGGTTGCCAGCCGAAGCTGCGCCACACAAACCAAGTGCGCGCCAGGTTGATGCCCGCCAGCGCCGCCGCGTTGGAAATAGCGGCCCCCAGCAAGCCCAGGCGCGGAATAAGCAGCGCATTGAGCCCGATGATGAGTACCGACAAGGCTAGGTTGAACAGCAAATCGTAGCGGTAGCGCGGCGAGGTGACCACAATAATGCCATTGATACCCGTGATGCCGTCGGTGAGGCGGCCGGCCAGCAGCAGCAGCACCGCCACGGTGCCGGCTGCGTACTCGGGCCGGTGAATGAGAGAGTAAATGAACGGCAGATTGAGCCCGATGCCCAGCGCCAGGTAGGCGCCCAGCGCCGTGTTGAGGCGGGTAGTGCGGCGGTAAAAGTCGAGCAGCTTCTCGCTAGCCCCTTCTTTCCAATACTCGGCAATGAGCGGGTAAGCCGTTTTGAGCAAGGCCCGAAACGGCACCGCCAGCGCCGTGCTGATGTTAAGGGCAATGGTATAAATACCCGCATCGGCAAAGCTGTGCGAGCCCAGCATCAGCGAGTCGATGGTGACCAGCAGCGTGCCCGAGATATTGCCCAGCAGCGCAAAGCTGCCGAAGCGCAGCAATTCGCCCACCGGCCGCACCCGCAGCACCGCCCGCGTGGGCCGCAAATGCAGCTCACCAATGACCGCAAGGTACCCTAGCAGCAGCGCTGCGATGGCCGCGTAGCTGCCCATGTAGGCCAGCACAAAGCCATCGAATGATAAATAGCCCGACCCATAAAGCACCGCCGCCCCTACGATGAGCAGGCGTTGCAGCACGTCGGTGAGAAATGACGAGAACGACGTGTGAAACAGTGACTTGGTATAGGCTTCGAGCAGATTATAAAGCAGAATGCATAGCGCCAGCCCCAACATCACGCCGTAGTGCGGCCCTAGCAACGCCGCATCGTGCGCATACCAGCGCAGCACCAGCGGCCGGCCCAGCCACAGCACCAGCGCCACCACGCCAAACAGGGCTAATGGTAGCCCCAGCAGCAGCGGCAAAAAACCCGAATGCCCATTCTCCCGGTTGCGGAAATAGGGAAAATACCGCAGCGTAGTATTAGTAAAACCGAGTGCCGACACCAGCGCGCCCATTGTAGCCAGCGACACCAGCACCGACGTGAGGCCGAGCTGCGCTGGCGCCAGTAGCCGCGGCAGCACCAGCGTGGTATTGACAAAGCCAATGCCCAGCCCGACGTAGGAAATAAACGTGTTGCGCAGCCCCTGCCGCTGAACGATACCCAAATGAATTATGAATAGTTAATTATAAATTGGACTCGGCCGTAAATTCCTCCCATATTTCGCGACCGGTGCGAAAGGCCGCGCCTTGCTGCTGCAAATGGCGCATTATTTCGTGAAATTCTCGCGGGCCATTTTGCGTGTTGGCTGGGTCAAAATTCTCGTTGTGCCACAGCACGGAAGCTACACCACCAAAGCGTTTTATTTCGGCGAAAACCGGTTCGAGCGCGGGTAGAATTTCGGCTGGGGCTAGCTGCAAGTAATTAGGATGATGCAGCGTAGTGTCCATTATATTGAGCGGGATTTCAAGGAACTCTGCTGCCAGACCATTATTAAAATTAAATGGATAAAATGGTAAGCAGTAACTGTGACGAAAACCGTAATGTTCGGCAAAACACAGTGTAGTATCGTACCGGATACCTACCCAGTCAATTATACTTGGCGTTTGACGCGGCTCCCAACTTAAATAATGAAAGCGCAGCCCTTGAGCTTCGGCTTGTAGTTTCTCCAGCCATTCTGTATCCAGAAGGTTTGTATCAATGGCTGTTCCCAGGCTACCGTGCTGCGCTAGTTCGTAGCCCTGCTGCTTAAGTTGCTGTAGCCGCTGCCACAAATCAAATGTTAGTTTATAGTCGGCGTTAGGTGTGTCATTAGCTGCTTTCTTAGTAGTAGGCAATATAAAAAATGTAGATTTTGCTCTGTATTGCGCCACTTGTGCCGCTACGGCTTCCAGATTGTCCCAGGCGTCTGTATTATTCAGATGCCGCCACAATAATTTTCCGAACAGACCAAATTTTCGCTGCTGCAATGCCGCTCTGGCCGGCGCTTTCCAGGCGCTACGCAAATTATCAATATCATGCGAGATAAATGCCACAAATTCGGCTTGCTGGTTACCCCAGCAGCGTAGTTTTAGTGGTATTCTGGCCACGTGCTCCACGGCTGTTTTCAGTACATCGAAATAATAATTAACGACCGGTAGCGTCACAAAATTACATTTTTGCTGCACGCTCGCCGCGTAGGGAAAACGCCCGTGTCGGTCACGTTCAATAGAAAAATATTCCTGCCAGCCGCTCAATAAATAAAATGCTGCGGAAATAATATCAGCCGAAATAATTACCCGTTTTTCATCAAAAATCAGCAGCGGTTTTTCGAGCGCATTATCAAAGAAAAACGGCACCTGCCGGCCAAGCCACTCGCGCCAGTTGGGCGCGGCTGGGTAAGGGTTATTTTCAGCGAAGAAACTACCGCTCTTCTCAGCTATTTCTACCTGCGGCTGGCTTTCCGCATAGCCGATAGCTATGGCTGGCGCGCCGGGGTAGGCTAGCCGGAAGTGACGCAGCACATACGCCAGGCGCACCTCAGCCGAAACGGCAACGGGGGCGGCAGGGGCTAGGGTAGGAGCGGGCATGGCAGCCGCGAAATTACGCCCCGCCGGCCGGGTCGGCCAGCCACTCGGCCAGCCGGCGCACGGCCAGCGCGCGGCTGTGGCCCTCATCGGGGGTGCCCAGCGTGGCATTGTAGTAAGCGGCGCGGCGGTAGAGGGCGAGCGGCTTGTGCTGGGCTAGTCGGCGCAGCGCGGCCGCCAGCCTGGCCGGCGAGTGCGCCCACTCGCTGAGGCCGTGGGCCGCGTAGCCGTAATAATCGGCCAGGGTAGGCGTGGGCGTGAAGCGGTAGTAGAGGCTAGCCACGTTGAGCAGGGTAGCTTCGAGGTGGGTGCTGGTGTCGGCGGCCACCAGCGCATCGTGATTTTGCAAAAACTCGAATACGTTTTCCTGCTGCGGATTGCTCCACTGCAAGGCGGGCAGGGCCTGGCGCAGGGCGGTGAAGTCGCGGCGGTCGCTGGGGTGGGGGCGCAGCGTAAAGGCGAGGTCGGGCAATTCGCGCAGCAAATAGGCTAGCGTATCCGCTACGGCGGGCAACTCGTCGAGCAGATTGCAGGCCACGGCCACGCGCCGCACCCGCGAGGCGGTGTTGCGTTGGGCCAGAAAGGCATCGGCCTTGGGCATGCCCACCAGCTCGACGCGCCCGCGCACGGGGCCGCACTGGCGGTATTTATCGAGCGCGTCCTGGCCTTCGAGTAAGCTCAAGTCGAAGCCTAGCGGGGGGAAATTGGTGCTCACGCTGGCGTGCTGCACGTAGGCCGTGGGCACGCCCTCGGCGCGGCAGGCCAGCAGCAGGGCGCGGGCATCGTCGTTGTGGTCGTTGGCGAAGATGACGGCCCGCGGCTGGTGATGACGCAGGGCTAGCCGGTACACCTCATAGTAGCCGATGGCGTAGAAAATGAGGTCGAAAAACCGTAGCGCCCGTTGGCCCAGCTGGTGGTACAGGCCCACCAGCGCGCTCGGGTATTGCCAGTAATACAAGATTTTACGTCGCAGCGAAAGCCGGTTGACGCTCGCGCCGTAGCGCCCGATGTTCTTGCCCTGGCCCGCTACCAGCACCGCATCGGGCCGCGCCTCCTGAATAAATTTCAGCGCTTCGTAATTATTGGCGCTCACCACGTAAAGCCACACCGCGCCGGCAAGCTGGTCGGGATTGCGAATGGGCTGAAACAGGTGGCCCACCAGCCGCAGGCCGGCGTAGCCTGCTACGCGCGCCAGCCGCCGCCAGGGGCTAGCCGGCGAGATGCTGGCTAGCACAGCGGCTGGTAACCCGCTGAATAAATCGCTGAAGCGCAGTTGTAATATATCGCGCAGGCGAGCAATGCGCGCGCTCACGGCTGGCTTACCGGTTCGCCCAGCAGGGCATCCCAGGTAAGGGGCGTGCCCGGCTGCAAGGCCCGGCTAGCCCGGCGGCCCAGCACCACGTCCCAATGGCGGGGTAGCAGGCCGTCGCCGGGGCGGATGATGCGTAGATTTTCACTGGTTAACTCCTCGCCAGCAGCCACGGGTTTCGCTACGTAAATGCTGCGCTTAAAAACGCGGCTTTTCTCCTCGCTAGCCTGCACGCACAGCTGGACAGTGCCCAGTGCCTGGTGGGCGCGGATAGTTTCTTCAACCAATAGCTTTAATTCTTCGGGCTCTAGCGAAAAAGCTGAATCGACGCCGCCGTCGGCGCGGCGCAGCGTAAAATGCTTCTCAATAACGCACGCTCCCAATGCTACGGCCGCCACGCTGGCGCCCACGCCCATCGTGTGGTCGCTGAGGCCCACCGGGCAGTCAAAAGCGCTGGCCAGCACCGGAATAGTGCGCAGATTGGTAGTAGCTGGCGAGGCTGGGTAAGTACTGGTGCACTTAAGCAACACCAACTCGCGGCAGCCGGCCGCGCGCAGTACACGCACGGCTTCGTCGATTTCGCTGAGCGTAGCGGCGCCGGTGCTCACTATCACGGGCTTGCCGGTGGCCGCCACGCGGCGCAACAGCGGCCAGTGCGCATTCTCAAACGAGGCAATTTTATAGGCTGGTACGTCGAGGCTTTCCAGAAAGTCTACCGCCGTTTCGTCAAATGGCGAACTGAAGGCGAGCAAGCCGTGCTTGCGCGCCCGCTCGAAGATGGGGGCGTGCCACTCCCAGGGTGTATAGGCCTCTTTATAAAGCTGATATAAGTCTTTGCCTTCCCATAGCGACTGGCCTTCTTCGCGAATCACGAAGCCGGTATCCATGCTGATGGTGTCGGCGGTGTAGGTCTGGAGCTTGAGGGCGTGCACACCAGCCTGGGCGGCAGCATCCACGAGGGCTAGCGCCCGGTCGAGGCTCTGGTTGTGATTGCCCGACATCTCGGCAATGATAAACGGGAGGCAGTCGGGACCGACGGGCCGGCCGCCGATGGAAAACGTAAGCATACCGTAAAGTTAGGGCTAGCCACGCGGGCGGGGGCGCAGTGAATCGCGCACCTGCTGCCACTCGCGCCGCAGCATGGCTAGCCCCACTACATCGATAAACTGCTTGTCTTTGTAAATATGCTGGCGGAAATAAGCCTCGCGCCGAAAGCCGAATTTCTCGTGCATGGCCACCACCTTCTCGTTGGTCACGAAAACCTCACAAGCCAATTTATTGAGCTTCAGCTCTTCAAACACGTATTCTAGCACGGCAAGCTCTACTTTGGCCCCGATGCCGCTGCCGTGCAGGTTTTCCTCGCCCAGGTAAAAAGCCCAATAACAGGAGCGGTTTCGCTGGCTGATAGCGTAGAGGTTAGCCACGCCCACCGGCCGGTCCTGGTAGTAAATAAGCCAGTATTGCACCGTTGGGTCTTGGCTGATGCGGGCGTACCAGGCCTGCTGCTGCTCGGCGGAGATGGGGTCGGCGGTGTACATATACTGCGCCACGGCCGGCGAATTGCGCCAAGTACGCACCAGTTCTAAATCGTCGGGGCCGAGGGGACGGAGCAGGTCGGTAATCATGGAAAATGAAAATAAAGGAGGCTAGCGGGCGAGTAAATGCTGGATTTCGGCTCGCAACAAATCGGGCCGCAGCTGGGCTACGTAAGGCTGGCGGGGCTGCGTAACTAGCCAAGCTAGTCCCTGGCGCAGGGCTACCGCTAGCTGGCTAGGCGCAAGGTCGGCAAAGTTTCCTACTGAAAAGGCCTGTTGGTGCGCGTGCACGTAGCTAGCTAGTGCCTGTTGATTGTCGGCGTAATAGCCGGTGAAGGCTGGCCGGCCCAGTACCAGCGCCTCAATAAGCACTGTGCTGGCCGGCACTACGGCCACGGCGTGCGCCTGCAGCAAGGCCACTAATTCGGCCGCCCCAAGATTGCGGTAGATGGTGATTTCGCGCTCGGGCTGCGCGCGAGCTGCCACTTGCAATGCCTCATCGCCCCCAAACGCGGCCCCCACTAGCAACCCAATGCGCTGCACCTGCGGTAACGTAAGTAGCGCCGCTAGGGTGCGCGCCGTTAGGCCCAGCGGGTCGGCCCCGCCAAAGCACACCAGAGCACTGGTAAAGTCGCCGCTAGCCTGGGGCAGCGCAGCGCCCGCTATAAAGGGCTGCCGCAGAAGCGAAAAGGCCGGCCCCAGCAACAGCCGCGCGGTAGCCGGGGCCTGGTAGTCGGCCGGCGTCACGCCCGGCGAGTGGTTGATGAGCACATCGGCCACCACCGGCCAGGCTCGCAGGTCGTCGATGTAGGCCAGGCCGCAGCCGCTCTGGCGCAGGCGCTGCTGATAAGCCAGGGTAAAATCATAGCCATCGAGTACAAGCACGTCGCCGGGTAATAAAAAGCTGGTGGCTAGCCAATCAGCTTCGGCTGATAGAGCCTGGGCGGGTAGGGCATGAATAGCCCAGCCGGCCTCCGTAACCAATTGAGTCACGGCCGCCGTGGGCTCACGCACTATAAATAGGCCGGGGACCAGGCCCCGCAGCATATCGGCCAGCGCCAGCAGGCGTACCAGATGCCCCAGGCCAATAGTAGCGTTGCCATCGGCTCGAAAAACCAGGCGCCGGGAGCGGGAGTCAGTCATTAACCATAGACCTTAAATAGGTTGGGAATACGCATCGCTAGCTCAATACCTAGGCTTTATCTTTGACGGAACTATTACTTATAGCATATGCTAAAACAAATACTTTCAGTTCTGAGCTTGCTGATGTTGGTGGGGGCAAACTTACCGGCCCTCGGCCAGAAGGAAAACACCAACTGGTATTTTGGCGCAAACGCGGCAGTAAATTTTCCTGCCACGGGCGCGCCCGTGGCTGTCAGAGGCAGTGCCATGAATACCTATGAGGCCTGCGCTTCGGTGTCAGATGCGGCGGGCCGGCTGTTATTCTATACTAATAGCGAAACCCTCTGGAACAGCAATCACCAGGTGATGGTAAACGGCACGAATCTCGGTGGCCATAATTCGTGCTCACAAGGTACCCTGATTGTGCAGAGCCAGGCCAATGCCCAGCAATACTATGTATTTTCACTCGATGCGGCCGAAAACCTGCTGGCAGGAGGCTTGAAATACAGCCTAGTGGATATGACGCGCCAGGGCGGCCTGGGCGAAGCCATTCAGAGCCGGGTACAAGTGTCGTCCGTGCGCCTCACCGAGAAGCTGACTACCGTGCCCCATGCCAACGGCCACGATACCTGGGTGCTGGTGCACGGCTGGCAAACCAACACATTTTACGCCTATCTGCTGACGGCGGCTGGCTTGCAGCCCACGCCCGTAGCGACTTCTATTGGCGCCGTGCACAACGGCGGCGGCGGGGCCACCTACAATGCGAATGCCGTGGGCTACATGCGCGTGTCGCCCGACAACCGGAAGCTTGCTTTAGGCATCCGGGACCAGAATTTTGAACTGTTTGACTTCGATAATGCTACCGGGCAACTGTCTAATTACGTGCCGCTCTTATCGGTTTATCGCAGCTACGGCGTACAGTTTTCGCCTGATAATCACCTGCTCTACGGTACTAACCTCGATGGCCTGGGGGTATTTCAGTATGACTTGCAGGCTGGCTCGGCAGCCGCCATTGCCAGCTCAGGCGTGCGCATAGCTACCACGGCCAACAACGCGGGCGCTATTCAAACCGGTCCCGATGGCAAGCTCTACGTTTCGGTATTTAACAGCCCATACCTGGCAGTTATCGATAATCCGAACGTGCGGGGGCCTAGCTGCGGCTTTCGGGCCAATGGGGTGAATCTAAACGGCGCCGCCTGCCAGATAGGCTTGCCTAACTATCAGAGTATTCGAGCTATTCCCGTAACGTACGTTGCCTCCTTCACCAGCAATGCCAGTTGTGTCGGCTCGGCCGTAGCTTTTACCGGGACAGTGCAGCCCGCCGTGAGCAGCGCAGTAGCAACCTGGAACTTTGGCGACCCTGCTTCGGGCAGTGCCAACTCAGGGTCGGGCTTTACGCCAAGTCATATCTACACAAGCCCCGGCACCTATCAGGTGACGCTTTCGGTGAGCATAGCTGGTTTGACCGCACCTGTTACCAGTACCCAAGCCGTGACGGTAGCCCCGTTACCTGCCGTGCGTTTGGGGCGCGATACTACGCTGTGCGGTACTCAATTACAATTGTCCGTAGGAGCCCAGCTCGCGGGTAGTACCTATCGCTGGCAGGATGGAAGCACGAGTGCCACTTACCTGGCCCGGGCTAGTGGCCGCTATCGGGTAGCCGTAACCTCGGCGGCCGGCTGTACGAGTGCTGACTCGATACGGGTAATACTCAACGCGTTGCTCACGCCGCGTTTGCCAGCTGATACCGCCGTGTGCGCGGCTTCTGTGTTACTGCGGCCGGGAACCCAGCTTGCGGGCAGCACTTACCGCTGGCAGGATGGCAGCACCAGCGCCACTTACCTGGCACAGGCCAGCGGTATCTATACGGTGCGCGTAACTACGCCGCAGGGCTGCACAGCCACGGCCTCCAGCCGGGTGCAGCTGGGGCAGCCGCCGGTAGTAAGCCTGGGCGCCGATACCCTGGTGTGCCCCAATGCGGTATGGATTCTGCGTACTACTCCGCAGCCGGCTGGGACGCTCTATAGCTGGCAAGACGGCTCTACGGCGCCTACCTACCTGGCCCACGGGCCGGGCCAGTACTCGGTGCAGGTGCGGGCCACCGCTACCAGCTGCCCGACCAGCGCCACGCGGGTAGCCACCGCCGCTAGCTGTCCTATTATTATCCCCAACATCATCACGCCCAACGGCGACGCGCAGAACGAGTTCTTCACCCTCAAAGGCCTCACGCCCAGCGACTGGCACCTGAGCGTATTTGACCGTTGGGGTAGGCAGGTATACGACCAGGCACGCTACGACAATGGCTGGAACGCTACCGGGCAGGCCGGCGGCATGTACTACTATTTGCTTAGCAACGAGGCTACCGGCGAGCGCTACCGGGGCTGGGTTGAGGTGCAGCGCGGTAGCTAGCGCTGCACGTTGGCGCCGTTAATGGCGGCCAGCCACGGGTGGCTGGCCAGCAGTGTGGGCAGCCCAGCCGGGTCGGTTAGCGAAAAATCGGGGCCTAGCGTGCTGAATAACAAGCTCAGCAGGGCGTAGTCGCTCGGGTAGTCGATGGTGAGGCGCAGGGCAGCCACGGCGGGCTCCACGGCCAGCGGTAGCGCTTCGAGCCGAAACAGCGCGGGGTGGCGGCGCAGGTAGGGCGTCACGTGCTCGCGCTCGTCAGGCTGGGTAGCTTCGGCGTGGGCCCGGCGCAACGCTTCGGCACTGATAATTTCCAGATTGGTACCCAGCGGCAGGCCCGTAGTGTGGGTGTAGTCGGCCCCGGTGGCTAGGTGGTGAGCCACTGCCGCATCCAGAAAGACCGGGTCGAGGGCCGGATTGTCGGCCGTGAGGCGCACTACCACGTCGGCGGGCCCGGCCTGGGCAAGCGCCCCGGCAAAACGGCCCAGTACGTCGTGCTCATCGCCCCGAAAAGCGCTGATGCCCAGCCGGCTGGCTAGCGCGGCTAGCTCACTGTCGGGGGCCTGCGTAGAGGTGGCCAATAGCACTTCATTAACCAACCTGGCCCGCTGCGCCCGGCGCACTACGTGGCCCAGCAAGGTATGCTCGTCGCCTGTCGCGCCGAGTGGCAGCGGCAGGCGCGACTTGCCCGGCAGGCGCGACGACCCTAGCCGGGCCTGAATAAGCGCCACTACGCGCGCAGGTGCAGAAACCATTGGGTAGAAGATACTTAGCGAATGGTCCAGCCGCCATCCACTATGAGGTTGTGGCCGGTTACGAAATTTGAGGCGGCCGAACTGAGGAATACAAACGCACCCGCCAGGTCCTGCGGCTCGCCCACGCGGCCCAGCGGAATGCGCCGCCGCAGCTCAACCTCAAAGCCGGCGTGCTCGCGCACTTTATCGGAGGGAAAAGCACCCGGCGACACGCAGTTTACTTGAATATTTTCCGGGCCTAAGTACGAAGCGAAGTACTTGGTTAGCTGAATCATGGCGGCCTTGCCGGCGCCGTAGTGCGGCGGATTGAGAAACTGCGGTGCTTCGGCATAGGCACCAAAATCGGGTGCTACTACGCCATACATTGAGGCCACGTTAATGATTTTGCCGCCACCCGCCGCCCGCAGGTAGGGCAGCACCTCGCGCAGGCAGCGGTAGGCCGTGCCTACCGAGCCGTCGAGGCCGAGCGCGAAGTCGGCATCGGGCAGTGCGTCGGGCTGCTGGCCCCGGCTGTAGAAAGCGTTGTTGATGAGCACCCCGGGCGGCCCATAAAGGTCGAAGCTCTGGCGAAAGGCCGCCTGCACCGAAGCCGTTTCAGCTACGTCGCAGAAAATAAAATGCAGGTTATCAGGTTTTTCAGCAAATATCTTGGTGAATTTTTCCAGGCTGCGGCCCAGTACTACCACCCTGGCGCCGTGGGCTAGCAGGCCCGCCGCGATAGCCTGGCCCAGGTGCCCATAGCCGCCGGTAAGCAGCACGGTCTGGCCGGAAAGGTTGAAAAGGGTGCGGTAAAAAGCGTCGGTCAGGGGCGCGGCGGCCATGCGTAGGGAAGAATAAAGGTATCGGTAGGTTCGGCCAGCGTGGTCAGGGCCGGGCGTAGGCTCTCGGCGGCAGCCAGAAAGCTGGCGGCACCCAGGTTTTCGTGCAGATTGGCCACTGAATCGACGCCAATAACTGCCCCTGCTACGCCCGGCGCATAGGCCGCAAACAGTAGCAGCGCGGCCGGCAGCGGCACGCCCGCCTCATCGGTTAAGTTGCGAAGCTGCTTGATTTTGGGGGCTAGCGGCTGAAAAAACGTAGGCAGGCTAGCGGGCTCGCGTAGCAGCAGGCCTTGTAAGAAGGCCGAGCGCACGTGCACCTCCACGCCGCGCGCCGCCAGCCGGGGCAGCACCGCCGCAAAACGCTGGTCGAGTACGTTGTAGGGTACTTGCACCAGGTCCAGGTCCCAGCCTTGGGCTAGCAGCCACTCGGCCTCGTGCGGATGATAGAGCGACGCGCCAATGCGCGCCACCTGCCCGGCCGCCCGCGCCGCTTGCAGCGCCCGCCAGGCATCGGGCTGGGCCTGCAGCGGCCCGAAGGCGTGAAACAGCACCCCGTAGAGCTGCGGGCGGCGCAGGCGGGCCAGCGCCTCGGCCAGGTGCTGGGCCACCTGCGCCGCCGGGCCGGCGGGCAGCTTGGTTATCAGCTCGAAAGCCGGGTTGCCGCCCACTAGCTCGCCTAGCCGGGCCTCGCTGTTGCCGTAGGCGGCGGCCGTGTCGAGCAGCGTGAGGCCGGCCGCCTGGGCCGCGGCCAGCACCTCGGCCGTGGCCGCCAGGCTGGGCTGGCCGGCCTCGTTGTTCAGGCCGTAGGCTAGCCCAAATTGTGCGGTGCCCAATGCCAAGCGCTGGCTAAAGGCCGGCGAAGCGGCCGGCTGCGAGTGAGCGGCGCTCACGCGGCCGGCTGGGTTAAGAACTCCCGCACGCAGCCCACTACGTAGGCCTGCTCGGCATCGGTGAGGGTGGGGTAGAGGGGCAGGCTCAGGCAGCGGGCGTAATAGGCCTCGGCGGCCGGAAAGTCGCCGGCCTGCCAGCCCAGCTTTTCGTAATAAGGCATCCGGTGCACGGGTACGTAATGAACCTGCGCCAGAATGTTTTTGGTGCGCAAAAATTCGTACAGCCCCCGCCGATTGGCTACCTGAATGACGTACAAGTGATAGGCGTGACCCAGCCGGCCGGGGGCTAGCACCGTCACGCCCGGCGTAGTGGCAAAAGCATCATCGTACTGCGCCGCCAGCTGGCGGCGGCGGGCCAGGCCCTCATCGGCCCTAGCCAGCTGGCTGCTGCCCAGCGCGCACAGAATGTCGGAGATGCGGTAGTTGTAGCCTAGCTCCTGCATTTCCATGTACCAGCCGCCCTCGTCCTGGCGCAGCAGGCCGGTGGCTTCGCGCTCGATGCCGTGGGTGCGCAGGCGGCGCAGGTGGCGGGCCAGTACTTCGTCGTTGGTGGTTATCATGCCGCCCTCGCCGGTGGCAATGTGCTTGACGGGGTGAAAGCTGAAAATAGCCAGCTCCGCCAGCTGCCCACTGCCGCAAAAACGCTTTTCGCCTTGCTTATCCACAAAATAGCCGCCCGGCGCGTGGCAGGCATCCTCGATTATCCAGAGACCAAACTCGTCGGCCAGCGCGCGGGCTTCTTCCAGATTGACGGCCAGCCCGGCAAAATCAACTGGAATCAGCCCCGTGAAATAGCCTTTCGGATGGGCTTCGAGCAGTTCCCTGACTTTGACTAAATCGAGCAGCCCCGTTGCGGGGTCGATATCAGCAAAGTGTACTTCGCCGCCGCAGTAGCGCACGCAGTTGGCCGAAGCCGCAAACGTGATGGGCGTGGTGATAACCCGCTGGCCCGGCTGCACGCCCAAGGCCAGCGCGCACAGATGCAGGGCGGCCGTGCCGTTGCTCACCGCCACGGCGTGGCTAGCCCCCACATAGGCGGCAAACTGTGCCTCAAACTCAGCCACGCGCGGGCCCTGGGTTAGAAAATCGGCGCGCAGCGTGGCTACTACCGCCGCCACGTCGGCATCGGTAATGTGCTGGCGGCCATAGGGCAGCGGATGGGTTGGAGGATTTTCCACGCTCAAAAGCGAAATTGGTCAAATACGCTGCTAGACTTCAAAATTGGCATCGACGTGCAGCCGGATTTCTTTTCGAATCTGCTCGGCGCTCAACCACTCACTGTTGTTGGCCGAATCGTAGTGAAAATCGGTAGCCACCCGCTTGGCATTGAAATGCTTAATGAATTCTTCTTCGCGCCAGCCGGGCGAGGTGGTGGGCAGAATGACGTAGTAGCGGTCGAGCTCCACCGTGCTCATCGCGTCGGTCTGGGTTATCATTTCCTCGTGCAGCTTTTCGCCGGGCCGGATGCCCACGATGCGCTGCTCGCAGTCGGGCCCGATGGCGCGGGCCACCTCCGTGATTTTATACGACGGGATTTTGGGTACGAAAATCTCGCCGCCCCACGAGTGCTCCAGCGCGTACAGTACCAAATCCACGCCTTCCTCGAGCGAGATGTTGAAGCGCGTCATGTCGGGGTGGGTGATGGGCAGCACGCCCGTGTGCCGCTGCTGCAAAAAAAACGGCACCACCGACCCGCGCGAGCCGATTACGTTGCCGTAGCGCACCACCGACAGGCGCAAGTCCCGGGCCCCTTTCATGTTATTGGCCGCCACAAACAGCTTGTCCGAGCATAGCTTGGTGGCGCCGTAGAGGTTGATGGGCGCGGCGGCCTTGTCGGTGCTCAAAGCCACCACGTCTTTCACGCCGCAGTCGAGGGCCGCATTTACCACATTCTCGGCCCCGAAAATATTGGTTTTGATGCACTCCATCGGGTTATACTCGGCGGCGGGCACCTGTTTGAGCGCCGCGGCATGAATGATGATATCGACACCTTCGCAGGCGCGGTGCAGGCGCTCGCTGTCGCGCACGTCGCCGATAAAAAACCGGATGGCCGGGTACTGGCTGTGCGGAAATTCCTGGCTCATCTCGTACTGCTTCAGCTCGTCGCGCGAGAATACGATGAGCCGGCGCACGCCCGGATACAACTTAAATATGGTGCGCACAAACTGCTTACCAAACGAGCCGGTGCCACCGGTGATGAGCAAAGACTTGCCGTTGAGGTTGAGGGCCATGAAACTACTTCAGATTGAAACCACAAAAATACGTCTCACCGCGTTGGCGCAGTACTAAGACCTTTTTAACAGGCTGGCGGCCCGCACCAGCTCGGCTAGCCGCGTGGCTTGCCCGCGCCGCGAGTAGCGGGCCACCGCGGGGCTAGCGGGCAGGTCGAGGTTGGGGCTTCGCTGCCAGCGCTGCGCCAGCGCCTCCAAGGTGCTGCGCATCAGCTCATAATCATCATAAGGCAGGGCTAGCCCGGCGCCGGTTTCGCGCAGCACTACGTCGGCATCGCAGCCGGCCGGCCCTACGCACAGCACCGGCTTGCGGGCCGCCAGGTACTCAAATACCTTCCCCGGTAAAATACCTTTGTTCAGGGCCACATCAGGGATGGCCATTAGCAAGACGCTGCTGCTGAGTAGATAAGCTACCGATTCCTGGTGCGGTACAAACGGAATAAATTCCGTAGTTGCGGCTAGCCCGGTGGCCGCCACCTGCTCGCGCACCCCGGCATCGACCTGCCCCACAAAGCGCAGCAGCAGCGGCACGGCCGGGTAGCGCCGGGCGCAGTCGGCCACGGCTTGCAGCAAGGGTAAGATGTGGTAGCGCGCCGAGATAGTACCCGTGTGCGTAATTCGCAGGCAGTCGGCTGGCGGCGCCGATTCGCCTTGAAAATCAGGCTCATCGTAGCCGTTGGGCAGCACCACGATTTTGCCCTTGGCCAGGTCGGGCAGCTTGCGGCGAAACAGCCGCTCGGTTTCGGGCGAAGTCACCAGCACGGCATCGGCCCGGCGCAGCACCTGGCTTTCGTAGCGGGCATCGAGCCAGGCGGCGGCGGCCGTGCGGTGCAGGTCCTTGGTATAATAAATGTCGGTCCAGGGGTCGCGCAGGTCGGCTAGCCAGTGCAGACCGTACTTTTTTTGTAGCTCCAAGCCCATGAGCTGGGTTGAGTGCGGCGGCGACGAAGTCAGCACCGCGTCGAATTTTTCGCCCTGCGCCAGCAGCTTTTCCACCGCTGCCAGGGCATAGGTATTCCAGCCCCGGCGCGGGTCCGGAATAAATAAATTACCCCGCACGAAGCGCATGGCCTGCTGGGCAAGGCTAGGGGTACCTTCGTTGGCAAAGCCGCCGTGGGGCACGGCGCGGCCGGTGAGCTTCTGGTAAGACCCGAACGGCTCCAGGGTGGCCGTGCGAATGACGCGCACGCCCGGCGGCACCTCGCGCAGCAGGCTTTCGTCGCGCACCGGGTAGGTGGCCTGGTCGGCATCGACGGTAATCACGGTCGGCTCGACCCCTAGCTCGGGCAAATACTTCACCCATTTCAGGCAGCGCTGCACGCCCGCCCCACCCGAGGGCGGCCAGTAATAGGTGATGACGAGCAGACGGAGCGGCGGAGCAGTTGGGGGCACGGGAAACGGCAGCTTGAGGGTTGGCAAAGCTACGCAAAGCCCTTGGCAGCCGCGGTTGTATCTTTGAAGGCTAGGATACCGCTAGCCAGGTGCCCGCCAATCGGAAGCCCCCATAGCCAACGGCCACGGGCTCAACCCGCTCGCGTAGTCAGCCCGCGTTAGCGGGCGTATCCGTTAAATCTGTTTGAAACGAAGTTCAGCAAAGCTAATCTGTGGTTTATGTTCGATAACCTCTCCTCCAAGCTCGATAAAGCCATCAAGACTCTCAAGGGTCAGGGCTCTATCTCCGAAATCAACGTCGCCACCACCGTCAAGGAAATCCGGCGGGCGCTGGTCGATGCCGACGTTAACTACAAGGTTGCCAAAGAAGTAACCGACAAGATTAAGGACGAGGCGATGGGCCGCGACGTGCTCACGACCGTATCGCCCGGCCAGCTCATGGTCAAAATCGTCTACGATGAGCTGACCCAGCTCATGGGCGGCGAAAAGCAGGACATCGTCATTAAGGGCGACCCGGCCGTGGTGCTGCTCTCGGGCCTGCAGGGCTCGGGCAAAACGACTTTCGCCGGCAAGCTGGCTAGCTTTATTAAGAAACAGAACCGCACCGTGCTGCTCGTGGCCTGCGACGTGTACCGCCCCGCCGCCATCGACCAGCTGAAGGTACTCGGCGAGCAGATTGGCGTGGAAGTGTATTCGGAGCCGGAAAACAAAAACCCGGTCGAGATTTCGCAGAACGCCATTGCCTACGCCAAGAAGAATAACAAGAAAGTAGTCATCATCGACACCGCCGGCCGCCTGGCCGTGGACGAGCAGATGATGCGCGAAATCGAGGCCGTGAAGCGTGCCATCAACCCTAGCGAAACGCTGTTTGTGGTGGACTCGATGACCGGCCAGGATGCCGTCAACACCGCCAAAACCTTCAACGACCGCCTCAACTTCGACGGCGTGGTGCTCACCAAGCTCGACGGCGACAGCCGCGGCGGGGCGGCCCTCAGCATCCGGGCGGTGGTCGAAAAGCCTATCAAATTCATCTCAACGGGCGAGAAAATGGAGGCGCTGGACCTCTTCTACCCCGACCGGATGGCCCAGCGCATCTTGGGCATGGGCGACGTGATTTCGCTCGTGGAGCGCGCCCAGCAGCAGTTCGACGAGGACGAGGCCAAGCGCATCAACGCCAAGATTCGCAAGAACCAGTTCGACTTCAACGACTTCCTCGGCCAACTTGAGCAAATCAAGAAAATGGGCAACCTTAAGGACCTGGTAGGCATGATTCCGGGCGCCTCCAAAATGATGCAGGGCATGGAGATTGACGAAGACGCTTTCAAGCCCGTAGAAAGTATCATCAAGAGCATGACCAAGCAGGAGCGCGCCCAGCCCGACCTCATCAACGGTTCGCGCCGCCGCCGCCTGGCCGCCGGTTCCGGTACTGATATTCAGCAGGTAAATGCCCTAATGAAGCAGTTTGAAGACATGCGCAAAATGATGCGCCAGATGAACAAGCTCAGCCAAACCAAAGGCGGCATGGCCCAGATGGCCAAAATGATGGGTGGCATGAAAGGCATGGGCGGTATGATGGGCCGCCGCTAGGCCCGCCCCAAACCCAAAAAAAGAAGCCCTAGCCGCGTCAGCGGCTAGGGCTTCTTTTTTATTTGGTAATCAGGAGGCGGGGAATGTCTTTTTCCCGCAGGTCAATATCGGGCGGCAAGGGCTGCTTGGAAAACTCATCGAAGCAGATGGTGCGCTGGCCCTTGAATTTCATTTCCGGGTCGTTGATAATGATAACGTGCGGAAACGTCCCGTATTCCTTATCGTCGCGCGTCAAGGTTTGCTGGCTACCCAGGTCGGGCTTGTTCAGCACATTCACGTAGGCCAACTGGCCCTGCGGCGCCTGTTTAAAATACAGCACCGAAGCCTCGATGTGGCCATTGCAAGGTGCCGAGCAGCCGCTCAATGCGGTAATGAAAGCGAAAAAACAGTAAGCCAAAGAAGAGCGCACGGCCGAGTGAATAAAGCGTGTCAATTACACAACCGAGAAATCAAACGACTCCAGAAACTTGGTCGTGAAATTACCGGCTTTGAAATCCTCACTGTCCATCAGGGCCAAGTGGAAGGGGATGGTCGTTTTCACGCCTTCGACCACGAATTCACTTAACGCACGCTTCATTTTGACGATGCACTCCTCGCGGGTTTGGGCCACGGTGATGAGCTTGGCAATCATGGAGTCGTAGTTGGGCGGAATCTGGTAGCCAGCGTACACGTGGGTATCGACGCGCACGCCGTGGCCGCCGGGGATGTGCAGCGTAGTGATGCGGCCCGGCGCCGGGCGGAAGCCGTTGCGCGGGTCTTCGGCATTGATGCGGCACTCCATGGCGTGCATCTTGGGATAGTAATTCTTGCCCGAAATCGGAATGCCTGCCGCTACCTTAATTTGCTCCTTAATGAGGTCATAATTAATAATTTCCTCAGTTACCGGGTGCTCAACCTGGATGCGGGTATTCATTTCCATGAAGTAGAAATCGCGGTTGGCATCGACCAGGAATTCGATGGTGCCCACGCCCTCGTAGCCGATGGCCGAGGCGCCGGCGATGGCCGCCGCGCCCATGCGCTCGCGCAGGTCGTCGGTCATGAAGGGGCTAGGGGCCTCCTCCACGAGCTTCTGGTGGCGGCGCTGGATGGAGCAGTCGCGCTCCGAAAGGTGGCACACGTGGCCGAACTGGTCGCCGCAAATCTGGATTTCAATGTGGCGGGGCTCCACCACAAACTTCTCCAGGTACATGCCATCGTTGCCGAAGGCAGCCTTCGACTCGGTGCGGGCGTCGTCCCAGGCTTTCTGAAACTCGTCGTCGCCGTTGATGATGCGCATGCCGCGCCCGCCGCCGCCAGCCGTGGCTTTTAAAATAACGGGGTACTTAATCTCATTGGCAATTTTCTTGCCCTGCTCCACCGATTCCAGCAGCCCCACCGAGCCGGGCACCACCGGCACGCCGGCCTTAATCATGGTGGCCTTGGCGGTCGCCTTGTCGCCCATCTGGTTTATCATCTCGGGCGAAGCACCGATAAACTTGATGCCGTTTTCGGCGCAAATGCGCGAGAACTCCGCGTTTTCGCTCAGGAAGCCGTAGCCGGGGTGAATGGCGTCGGCGTTGGTAATCTCGGCCGCCGCGATGAGCGTCGGAATGTTGAGGTAGCTGTCGCGGCTGCTAGGGGGGCCGATGCACACGGCCTCGTCGGCAAAGCGCACGTGCAGGCTTTCCTTATCGGCGGTCGAGTACACGGCCACCGTCTTGATGCCCATCTCGCGGCAGGTACGGATAACGCGCAGGGCAATTTCGCCCCGGTTGGCAATCAGGATTTTATTGAACATAGCCAGGAGTGGCGGAATCTAGGAGAAGGTGGGAAGCAACTAAAAGAACGTCATGCTGAGCTTGGCGAAGCATCTCTCCCGCTTTGTTAGTTAGACAACCACAAGCGGTGCGGTAGAGATGCTTCGACAAGCTCAGCATGACGTTCTGCTTAAGAGTAAGACAAACTTAGAAAACGCTACTCAATCAGGAACAACGGCTGGTCGTACTCCACCGGTGTGGCGTTTTCCACGAGCACTTTCACGATGCGGCCAGCTTGCTCGGCCTCAATCTCATTGAATAGCTTCATGGCCTCGATAATGCAGATAACCTGGCCTTTCTCCACGGTATCGCCCACCTGCACGAAGGCCGGCGAGTCGGGGCCGCTGCTACGGTAAAAGGTGCCAATCATCGGCGACTTGAGGGGCGTGTGGCTGGCGGCGCTGGCCGCCGGGGCTGCTTCGCCGGCCGTGGCCATCGGGGCAATGGGCGGCAGGGCTGGGCTAGCCACCGGGGCCGCAACGGGCTGTGGCGTGGGCGCCGCGAGGGGGGCACCCATGCTCACGACCTGCTTGGTCGAAGGCTCGCGCTGCACCGAGATTTTAAACTCTTCGGTTTCAATATTTACTTTATTGAGGCCCGACTTGGCGATGAAGTCGAGCAATTCCTGGAGTTCTTTGGCTTTCATGGCAGCGTCCTTTTTGGGCGGGTTTTTGGGAGATTCTTTCGACATCGGGGCTGATAAAGTAGCGGGAGCTGAGTGGGGCCGCGCCTGGGTAGGCTACAGACAGGTACCATAGGCAAACTATAAACCCGCGCTGCTTTCTTACTTCACGCGCTCTACGTAGGAGTAGTCGCTGGTCTTGATGCGGATTTTGGTGTCCTGGTCGATAAATAGCGGCACCTGGATGCGGGCACCCGTTTCTACGGTTGCCGGCTTCAGGGTGTTGGTGGCGGTATCGCCGCGCAGGCCGGGCTCGGTGTAGGTCACCACCAGGTCGACAGTAGTAGGCAGCTCGGCGGTGAGCGGCTGCTCGGTTTCGGCGTGGAACAGGATGGTTACGTCCTGGCCTTCTTTCATCAGGTCGGCAAAGGGCACCATAGCCTCGGGCAGCACCACCTGCTCAAAGTCGTCCTTATTCATGAACGTGTAGCCGTAGTCGTCCTTATACAAAAACTGGTGCGGGCGCTGCTCCACGCGGGCCGTTTCGACCTTCACACCCGCATTGAAGGTGTTGTCGATGGTGCGGCCCGTCTTGATATTGCGCATCTTGGTGCGCACAAAGGCGGGGCCTTTGCCCGGTTTTACGTGCTGAAAGTCGGTAATTACGTGCAGGTCACCGTTGTAGTTGAGAACGAGACCGTTGCGAAAGTCGGCGGTGGAAGCCATTTTGTTGAGTTAAAAATTAGAGAACTAGAGAATTAAAAATGAGGAAATTAAAAATCACTTATGCAGTAATTTTTGATTTTCTCATTTTTAATTCACGAATTGTACGCCCATTTTACGTGCATGGCGCCCCAGGTGAAGCCGCCGCCGAAAGCCGCCAAAATCAGGTTGTCGCCTTTATGGAGCTGCTTTTCGTAGTCCCAGAGGCAGAGCGGAATGGTGGCGCTGGTGGTGTTGCCGTAACGCTGAATGTTGAGCATTACTTTTTCGGGACCCACGCCCATGCGGTTGGCGGTAGCATCGATGATGCGCTTGTTGGCCTGGTGGGGCACCAGCCAGGCAATATCGTCGTGGCTAAGGTGCTGGCGGGCCATTACTTGCGCCGCCACGTCGGCCATGCTCTTTACCGCAAATTTGAACACCGTGGCGCCTTCCTGGTAAATGAAGTGCTCGCGGTTGGCAATCGTTTCGGCCGAGGGCGGGCGGCGGCTGCCGCCGGCTTTCTGGTGCAGGAAGGCCTCGCCGCTACCATCGGAGCACAGCACCTGGTCGAGCACCCCGAAGCCCTCGTAGTTGGGCTCCAGCAGCACGGCCGCCGCGCCGTCGCCGAAGAGGATGCAGTTGGCCCGGTCGGTATAATCCACGATGGCCGACATCTTATCGGCGCCCACGATAACGACCTTTTTATACATTCCGCCCTGAATAAACTGCGCGCCCGTGGCTAGGGCATACAGAAAGCTTGAGCACGCCGCGTTCATGTCGTAGCTGAACGCCTTGGTGATGCCGCAGCCCGCCGAAATGATATTGGCCGTGGCCGGAAACAGCATGTCGGGCGTTACAGTGGCGCAGATAAGCAGGTCTACCTCCTCAGGCCGGGTGTTGGTTTTTTCCAGCAGCTGCTGCACCGCCTTAATGCCCATTACCGACGAGCCCTGGTCCTTGCCCTTCAAAAGGCGGCGCTCCTTGATGCCGGTGCGCGTAGTAATCCATTCATCCGTGGTATCGACCAGGGTTGTAAGTTCCTGATTGGTGAGCACGTAGTCGGGCACGTAGCCTCCGACTCCGGTAATGGCGGCGGTAATCTTCATGAGCGCAAAGGTGCGACCCAAACGCAAAAAGCCCGGCCATACGCCCGGCTTTTTGCCTCAGGACTTGAAAGAGTCTTTGATTTGGTCCACGATGCCCGACTGCGCCATTTGGTAGCCCTGCATCAGCATGTTACAAATGGCTAAGGGCGTGCTTACCCCGTGGCCGATAATGGCGTTGTCGTTGATACCCAGGATGGGCGAGCCGCCAATGGTTTCGTAGTTTACTTTCTCAAAAAATTCGTCGTTGAGGTTGCGGGCCACCATGATATCGTACATCGACTCGGCCATCTTCAGCATTACGTTGCCCACGTAGCCATCGCACACAATCACGTCGGCCTTGTCATTAAACAAGTCGCGGCCCTCAATATTGCCGATAAAATGCACGTGCGGGTTCACTTTGAACAGCTGGTGCGCCGCCTGGGTGGTCACCGTGCCTTTGCCCTCTTCCTCGCCCAGGCTCATCAGGCCCACTTTCGGCCGCTCGATGCCCAGCACGTACTGCGCGTAGAGCGACCCCAGCTCGCCAAACTGCTCCAGCATTTCGGGCTTGCAGTCGGCATTGGCGCCCACGTCGACCAGGATGCCGTAGCCCCCGGCTAGCTTAGGTACGAAGTTGGCGATGGCCGGGCGCAGCACGCCGGGCACGGCTTTCACCGTAAACATGGCGCCCACGAGCATGGCCCCGGTATTGCCGGCCGAGCAAAAGGCATCGACCTCGCCGCTGTGCAGCAGGCGGTAGCCCACGGCAATGCTGCTGTCCGGCTTTTGCTGGAAAGCTTTGGTCGGGTGCTCACCCATCTCAATTACCTGGGAGGCGGGCACGATTTCGAGCGTAGTGGCGCTGGGGCCGTGCTCGAGCAGCAAAGGGCGGATTTCAGCTTCGGGACCGATAAGGACAACCTGGGCTTTGCCGGCCAGGCGCTGGGCGGCCAGCACGGCACCGGCCACGGCGGCCTGGGGGGCAAAGTCGCCGCCCATAGCGTCGAGGGCAATTTTCATGTACGCGGATAAAGTAGAGAGTCAGCCAGTAAAGCGCAGGGCGCGAAACCAAACCGGGCCGGACTGCCAATCTCAAAAGAGCAGTCCGGCCCGATGGTACCGCGAAATAACAACGCTTTCGGCTATTCTTCGTCCGAGCCCGTGTCGCCAGCGGCAGCCGGAGCAGCTACCGAGGTGTAATTTTTGATGGCTAGCTGGCCATTGTGGTACAAGTCGCCGTCTACCACGTAGGCTTTGTGGCGCAGATGCAGCTCACCCGTGTTGGGGCAGATGGTCACGGCCTTAGGAGTCAGCTTGTGGTGGCTGCGACGCTTGTCGCGGGTGGCGGTGGAGGTCCGGCGCTTAGGATGTGCCATGGTCTTGGTAAGGGGAAATTAAGAGTTAGGAATTAGGAATGATGAATTAGCACAGGGTCCTAATTCAGGTTTTTGAGCGCCGCCCAACGCGGGTCGGCGGGCTCGTCATCGTCCGGATTTTCACCCGCTGGGCGAGTCGAGAAGATGAGCTTGGTAGTAGCGTCGGGGTCATCGTCGGCCTCGTTCTGGAAGCGGGGATGCAGTTTTTTCATGGGCAGGGCTAGCCCGATGTAGTCGTAGAGGTGCTGGGCAATGTTGAGCGAAAGTGTTTCGGGCGTCACTTGCAGCACGTCGTCGTCCAGCTCCTTGGGCTCGTCGCCGTAGCGCACCAGCAGCTGGTGCTTGATATCCAGCGGGTGGTCGTACTCGTCGAGGCTGCGGTCGCAAGTGAGGCGCACCGTACCCGTGATGTGCGAGTCGATGGTAAGTACGCGCTCGGTTTTGTCGAGCGTTACGTCGGCGTGCAGGTTGCCATCGGCGATGAATTCACCTTTCGGGTCGAACTCCTCGAAAAAAGCGCGGCCCAGCTCAAACGCAAAGTGGTGCGTCTTAAGCGAAAGCCTAGCGATGGGCAACTCAAATTGCGGGTCCTTTTTCACAGTTGGCCGAATAACGGGGGGCAAAGGTACGGGTTTTTCTTGGCTTTATCAAGCCAATCGGAGGCTAGCGGTTCAGTCTCAGCTGGTTTTTGCCAGCAGCCGGGCCTAGCGCACCGAGCGCGGGTCGGCCGCGCCCAGCCGGCGGGCGCGCACTACATCGCAGGCCAGGTACACCGCCGCCCGAAACGACGACGCATCAGCCTGAAACTTGCCCGCAATGCCGTAGGCCGTGCCGTGGTCGGGCGAGGTACGCACTACCGAGAGGCCGGCCGTAAAATTGACGCCGCGCTCGAACGCCATGAGCTTGAATGGAATCAGCCCCTGGTCGTGGTAGAGCGAGAGCGTAGCGTCGAACTGCCGAAACTGCCCGGTGCCGAAGTAACCATCGGCCGGGTAGGGGCCAAACACGAGGTGCCCGTCGTGCTCAAACTGGCGGATAACGGGTGATACTACGTCGCCTTCCTCCCGGCCGAGCAGGCCGTTTTCGCCGGCGTGCGGGTTGAGGCCCAGCACGGCAATCTTAGGCTTAAGAATGCCGAAGTCGTGCTGCAAAGATTTGAGCAGCAGCCGAATCTTGGTGCGCAGCAAGTCGCTGGTGAGGCGCGTCGACACGTCCTTGAGGGCAATGTGGCCGGTGGCGGTGGCCACGCGCAGCTGCTGGTCCTCATCGACGAGGAACATGAGGTTGTCGGCGGCGCCGAAGTAGCTGGCCAAGAACTCGGTGTGGCCGGGAAACCGGAAGTCGTCGGCCTGGGTATTCTCCTTGCTGATGGGCGCCGTCACGATGGCGTCGAGCAGGCCGGCTTTGAGGTCGCGGGCGGCGCAGAGCAGGCTTTCGCGGGCAGCCTGGCCGCTGGCGGGCGAAGGCTGGCCGGGCGTGAGGTGGAAATCCTCGTCCCAGCACGTCACGGCATTGAGGCGGCCGGGCGCAATGTCGGCCGCGTCGCGCAGCTGGCGGAAGGTAAGCGGCTCGGCATTTTTCTCGACCGGAAAATCGTCGAAAAGCGCGGTAGCCGTGCCGTACACTACGGGCGTGCACTGCTGCAGCAGGCGCTCGTCGCGCAGCGTTTTATAAATGATTTCGGGGCCGATGCCGGCCAGGTCGCCTACCGAAAAGCCGAGGCGGGGAAGGTGTTTGGGCATTTTTTTAAACTGTCATCCTGAGCACAGCGAAGGACCTTATCACGTTCGCACAGCTTGCGGAATAACTTAGAGCCTGACGAAAACAGCCGTGATAAGATGCTTCCTTCGTCAGCATGGCAAACGATTATTAAGCTAGCTGCTTGGTCAGAAACTCATAGAGCAGGCGCACGCCGGTGCCAGTGCCGCCCTTGCCGCGATACGAGTCGGCAGCCGTGAGGAAGGCCGGGCCGGCAATGTCGAGGTGCAGCCAGGGTGTGCCCTCGATAAAGCGCTCCAAGAACTTGGCGGCCGAGATGTGGCCGGCGTCGCCTTTGCCGAGGTTGGAGAGGTCGGCGATGTCCGATTTCATGTGGTCGGCGTAGTCGTCCCAGAGCGGAAACTCGACCAGGCGCTCGTGTACGCGGTGGGCGGCGGCTAGCAGCCGGGCGGTAGTTTTGGGGGCGGCGGTGCCCATCACGGCGGCGCCCTCGGTGCCGATGGCGCGCACGGCCGCGCCGGTGAGCGTGGCCAGGTCAATCACCAGCTCGGGGTGGTATTTCTTGGCAAAACTCAGCGCGTCGGCCAGTAGCAGGCGGCCTTCGGCGTCAGTATTTTTCACTTCGACCGTGAGGCCCGAGTGCATGGTGAGCACGTCGCCGGGCACGTAGGCTAGCCCGCCGGGGCGGTTGTCGGTGGCCGGCACCAGGCCGATAACGTGCAGCGGTACGTTGTTCTTAGCCAGCGCGTAAAGCGTGCCGCCCACGGCCGCGCCGCCGGCCATGTCGCACTTCATCATGTCCATGCTGTTGGGCGTGGGCTTGAGGCTGAGGCCGCCGGTGTCGTACACCACGCCTTTGCCAACCAGCACATAGGGGTGCTCATTTTGCGCGTTTTCGGGCTTCCACTCCAAGATGCTGAAAGTGGGCGGCTCGGGCGAGCCCAGGTTCACGGCCAGCAGGCCGCCCATGCGCAGGCTCTCGATTTTGGCGAAGTCCAGGATTTCGGTGTGGTAGCCGGCCTCGTCGCCCGCCTCAGCCAGGCGGTCGGCCAGCTGCTGGGCGTTCAGCTTGTTGAGCGGGGCATTGACGAGGTCGCGGGCGAAAGCGACGCCTTCGAGCACGTGTTGCAGCTCGGTTACCTGCGCCGCGGTAGCGGCGTCGCCTACTAGGCTAATAGTAGTCAGCGGCGCGGCTTGGCGCGACTTCTCATCCGTTTTGTAGCCTGCAAACTGGTAGGCAGAAAGGAATAATCCTTCGGCCAGGGCTAGCGCGGCCTCGGGCACCCCGCTTAAATTATGCACAAAAACGGTGGCCGTTTTCTCTTTTTTCAGCAAGCCTTGCAAGTGGTGGCCGGCCTTGCGCAGCGCTTCGAACTGGAGGTCGGGGCTAACCTTCTTTTCGAGCACCACGAAATAGTGCTGGTGCGAAAAGTGGTTGAGGCTGACGAGCTTCTGCGCGTCGGCCAGGGCGATTTCGACGTAGCGGCGGGCCTCGGCAGGCAGGTCGGTGGCGGCGGCCTCGGGGAGGCTGGTGGTGCCCAGCGGCAGCACAAAAACCTGGGTAGACTGGGCCGGCGCGGTGGCGGCGTGGGCGAGCGTGAGGGACATAGTCGGGATAGGAGAGGCGTAACTTTGGCGTGAAGGTATTGTAAAACGGAGTGGCACTCCGTTTTAGCATCTGGTCTGCTCTTAGGAGAAGCGTCGTGCCACGCCGTTTTACAACCCCCATGATTCTTTGGAAAACCCTGCGGCTGCTCGGGCCGCTGCTCTGCTCCTCGCTGCTCGCCTCGGCCCAGCTCATGCAGCTCAAAACTGCCTTTACCCGCGCCGACTCGCTGCGCGGCGGGCAGCCGGCCGCCCGCACCTGCTACGACATCAACTACTATCACCTCGATGTGAAGCTCGACGTGGCCAACAAGGCCATCAGCGGCTCCAACCTGTTCCGCTTCACGGCCACCCGCGATTTTACCCGGCTGCAATTCGACCTGTTTGCCAACCTCTCGGTGGATAAAGTGACGTACCACGGCCGGCCGCTAGCCTTCACCCGCGAGGCCAATGCCGTGTTCCTCACGTTCCCCGAACCCATTAAGCAAGGTGCCCGCGACGAGTTTACGGTGGCCTATTCGGGCCAACCGACCATCGCCAAAAGGGCGCCCTGGGACGGCGGTTTTGTTTTTACCCAGGATGCGGCCGGTCAGCCGTTCGTGGCTACGGCCTGCCAGGGCGTGGGGGCCAGCATCTGGTGGCCTTGCAAAGACCAGCAGGCCGACGAAGTTGATTCAATGCTCATCAGCATTGCCGTGCCGCAGGGCCTGAAAGACGTGAGCAACGGCCGCCTGCGCGGCACCAAGAAGCTAGCCGGCGGCTACACTCGCTACGACTGGGCCGTGGCTAACCCCATCAACAACTACGATGTGGCCCTGAACGTGGCCAACTACGCGCATTTCTCAGATGTGTACCAAGGGGAAAGTGGCCCGCTGACGCTCGACTATTGGGTGTTGCCCGAAAACCTGGAGAAAGCTAAAAAGCAGTTCGCAGCCAACGTAAAGCCCATGCTCAAGAGTATGGAATACTGGTTTGGGCCCTACCCGTGGTACAAGGACGGCTATAAGCTGGTGGAAACGCCGCACCTGGGCATGGAGCACCAGAGCGCCGTGGCCTACGGCAACAAGTATCAGAACGGCTACCTGGGCCGCGACCGCTCCAATACCGGCTGGGGCGACAAGTTCGACTTTATCATCATCCACGAAAGCGGTCACGAGTGGTTTGGCAACAACATCACCACCAAGGATATCGCCGATATGTGGGTGCACGAAGGCTTCACCTGCTACTCGGAGGGCCTGTTTGTGGAAACCCAGTACGGCAAGCAGGCTGGCCAGGAATACCTGCACGGCCAGCGCCGCAACATTCAGAACGACGGCCCCATCATCGGCCCTTACGGCGTAAATAAGGAAGGCTCGGGCGACATGTACGACAAGGGCGCTAGCCTGCTCAACATGCTGCGCACGGCGATAAATGACGACACCAAATGGCGCGGCATCCTGCGCGGCCTGGGCAAAACTTTTTATCACCAAACCGTAACCGGCCAGCAGGTTATCGACTACATCAACCGCGAGTCGGGCCACGATTTCAGCAGGGTATTCGCCCAGTATTTGCAGCACGGCCCGCTGCCAGTGCTCGAAATGCGCCTCGAAAAAGGCCAACTGCTGGGCCGCTGGGTGGCTAGCGTGCCGGACTTCGACCTGCCGGTGCGCCTGCGCACGAAAGGCGGCGAGTATAAGTTCGTGACACCCACTACCAAATGGGCGGCGCTCGACCTGCCCGGCGCCACCAAAGACAACGTGGAGGTTGATACCTTTAACTACTACGTGGGCGTATTGATGGACTAAGTAGCTGGCTGGTTCACTACAGGCTAGCCCGACCCAACATGCACAAGTTTGTCTGCCTAACAGCCACCGAAGCCGACGCGCCCGCCATCGCGGCGCTGGCCAATCAGCACACCTATCAGCAGCTGTCGGAAGCCGACCGGCGGGGCGGGTTTTTGACCGGAGTATTCACGGTGCCCGCGCTCCAGGCCATGCTGGCCTCGGTGCCGGGGCAGGTGGCCTACCGGCAGGGCGAGCTGGCCGGGTTTGTGGTAAACTCGCACCTGGACCCCGAGCGCTACCCACCTTTAGTGCAGCAAATCAGCGCGTTGCTGCCGACGCTGCTGTACCGGCAGCGGCCGCTGGCCGACTACCGCTGGTTTTTCTACGGTCCGGTGCTGGTGCAGCCCGCCTACCGGGGGCAGGGCCTGCTGCGCGCGCTGTTTGAAGCCAACCGGCGCACGCTAGCCGGGCGCTACGAGGTAGGTGTAGCTTTTATCGCGGCCGAAAATGTGGCGTCGCTGCACGTGCACATCCACAAGCTGGGGCTGGAAGCGGTGGGGGAGCTGGTTTTCACTGGCACGGCCTACGTTATTCTGGCCTTTGAAGTAAGCTAGCGCGGCCATTCCGACGAGCGGCACGCGAGGGCTTCGGGCCAGGCTGCCGATATTTGACGCACCGTTGGCCGCCCGGCCAGGGTAATTTGCTCATCAGGTGGCAAGCTGGGAGCCGGCGCGGCTTGGCCGCTAGCCTGGTTTCCGGCGCGCCGCCGCAGCCCGTTCAGCCCGTGGCCTATCCCGCCGTTCGTCCCAAAAAACACCTCGGCCAACACTTCCTCGCCGACCCTAATATTGCCCGCCGCATCGTGGAGAGCCTGCGCCTGCCCGATGCCGTGCGCGAGGTGCTCGAAATCGGCCCCGGCATGGGTGTTCTCACGCAATACTTGCTGGAGCACAAGGAGTACCAGACCAGCGTGGTGGAGATTGACACTGAATCGGTGGCTTACCTCACCGAGCATTATCCGGCGCTAGCCCCTCGCATTCACGCCACTGATTTTCTGCGGCAAGACCTAGAGGCCATGTTTCCGGGCCAGCCGCTGGCCATCATCGGCAACTTCCCCTACAACATCAGCACTCAGATATTTTTTCAAGTGCTGGCTAGCCGGCAGCAGGTGCGCGAGGTGGTAGGCATGCTGCAAAAAGAAGTGGCCGAGCGCCTGGCCGAGCCGCCCGGCTCCAAAACCTACGGCATCCTGAGCGTGCTCTTGCAGGCGTATTACGACATCGAATACCTGTTTACGGTGCCGGCCCACGTGTTTGTGCCGCCGCCCAAAGTCGAGTCGGCCGTGGTGCGCCTCACCCGAAACGCCACCCAGAAGCTGGATTGCGACGAGAAATTATTCTTCCGCGTGGTAAAGCAGGCATTTTCGACCCGCCGCAAAACTCTGCGCAACGCGCTCAAGCCGCTAGGCATGTCCACGGAAACGATGGCCGCCGAGATTTTCGACAAGCGCGCCGAGCAGCTGGGCGTGAGCGACTTTGTGCTGCTGACGAAGCTGGTGGCGGCCGCATGAAAATGAGGAATGCGTTGGCAAGTGGCTGCCTTACACTTTTAACGGGTATAATGGGCAGCTGCGCCACGCAGGAGCGAGCGCCAGTAGCAGGCCGGTATTATACTGCGCCTACAGAAGACGGCGATGAAAGACTTTATTTTGATGACCCACAGCTAGGGCCTACGGAGCTAGGTGCCCCTTAGGCAGTTGGGGTAGCAAAGAGCTATGTGGCTTCTTGTGATGATAGTTGCTATCGGTTCTAAGTAGGTGCCGCCACCGCTGAAGCTGCCCGTCGCACTCGGCTAGGTCCTTTTACGGAGGCCACTTGCAACCAAAAAGTATTTCAGCTAACAGGTGATTCCTTAAAGCTTAGGTCATAGTACAATGCCTACTGAGTTTATAACCCTGATAATCGCACATAGCTAGCCTTTTCCCTCGTCGTATGACTAAGCTGCCGCCTCTGTGCGCCCTGCTGCTGCTAGCCGACACCCCGGCCGGGTCGGGCGCGGAGTTTGGCGGCTGCATCGTGTATGAAAACGAGTTCCAGACGCTGGCCGGCGAAACGCTGTTCTACGCCGTGAAGCCAAAGAGCTGGTTCTACATTCAGGGCAACAACTACAAGCTCTATGACCGTAATAAGCAGCTAAACGAGCTGTACATTGGCGATACTAACGCGCTGTACACCTTCGCCAAAGGGCAGGCCAGGCAAGTGGCCGATACCGCGCGCCGCCCAGCGCCGGCCGTGCTCACCTGCCTGCCCACTACGGCCACCATTCTGGGCTACCGCTGCCACCTGCTGCGGCTGGCAGATGGCCGGATATCAACCCTGGTTTTTTACGCGCCCGAGTTGCGCGTGCGCGTCGGGGCGTTCAGCCGCTGCCCGTCGTACGGGTGGTACCAGCTATTGCAAGCCACTGATGGCGCGCTACCGCTACGCACCATCACCATCGATACCCAGCACGACGTAACTGCCACGCGGGAGGCCATCGCGGTGACGCCAATGGTGCTGCCCACCACCGACTTTACCACGACCGCGCCCGCGCGGTAGCTTTTCATACTATGTCCCTCTGCCTCATAATCGACGATATGCACCCCTCGCTTTTGCCCATGCTCACGAGCATCGGCGTGGAGGGCGACTACCAACCCAAGCTCACCCCGGCCGACGTGCCCGCCGCCCTCGCCGCCAGGCCCTACGTGGGCCTGATGGTGCGCAGCAAAATGCGCATCACGGCTAGCCTGCTGGCCCACGGCCCGCAGCTGCGCTACGTGGCCCGCGCCGGCGCCGGCGTCGATAACATCGACGAAGAGGCCCTGGCGGCGGCCGGCGTGGTGCTCGTGAACGCCCCCGAGGGCAACCGCGATGCGGTAGGCGAGTTTGCCACTGGCCAGCTGCTGGCACTGCTGCGCCACACCGTGCGGGCTGATGCTGAGGTGCGCCGCGCCGAATGGCACCGCGAGGCCAACCGCGGCGAGGAGCTGGGCACCAAAACCGTGGGCCTGCTCGGCTACGGCCACATGGGCCGCGCCTTTGCCCGGCGCCTGCGCGGCTTCGGCTGCACCGTGCTGGCCCACGACACCGACCCGGCCGTGACCACCGACGGCCACGCCGAACTGGTGCCTCTGGCCGAGTTGCAGGCCCGCGCCGAAGTACTGAGCCTGCATTTTCCGTATTCAACTGCTAATCATCAATACGTTAATGAGGAGCTGCTGGCGGGCTTTGCGCATCGGCTGTGGTTTGTGAACACGGCCAGGGGTGAAATCGTGGACCAGGCGGCCCTGGTGGCGCGGCTGCAAAGCGGCATGGTGCGCGGCGCCGTGCTCGACGTGCTCGACAACGAAAAGCTCGCCACCCTCACGCCCGCCCAGCAGGCCACCTTCGACTACCTGCGCGCTGCCCCCCAGGTGCTGCTCTCGCCCCACATCGGCGGCTGGACGCACCAGAGCTACCAGCGCATCAACGAGGTGCTCGTGGCCAAGATTGAGGCGCTGGGGCTGGCGGCCTGATACCAGCCGGTCTGGCTAGCCCCGCGGGCGCGCTCCGCTTTTGCCGGCCGCCAAAGCTTGACGCCGGGCGGTTTTGGTGTATCTTTGTCGTACCGATAGGGGAGAACGGCTGGCCGATGTGCCAGCCGTTCTCTTTCTTTTTTACCGACCCACCCGCTACGCGAAAACAGTCCTACATTCATGGCTACTATCAATTATTACACCGCCGAGGGCCTGCAAAAGCTGAAAGACGAACTTCAGGACCTTAAAGTCCGGGGCCGGGCCAAGGCGGCCGAAGACCTGCGCGAAGCCCGCGATAAAGGCGACCTGAGCGAGAACGCCGAATACGACGCCGCCAAGGATGCCCAGGGCCTGCTCGAACTCAAGATATCGAAGCTCGAAGAAGTGCTGGGCAATGCCCGCCTCATCGACGAGACTAATATGGATTTCAGCAAAGTGCTCATTATGAGCAAGGTTAAGCTGAAAAACCTGAAAAATAACATGGTCCTCAACTACGTGCTCGTGGCCGAGGAAGAAGCCAACCTGGCCGCCGGCAAAATCTCGGTGAAGTCGCCCATCGGCAAGGGCCTGCTCGGCAAGTCGGCCGGCGACATGGCCGAAATCACGGTGCCCGCCGGCAAGCTCCAGTTCGAGATTCTCGAAGTGGGCCGCTAGGGCTTGGTAGTTGGTGCCCGGTGCCGGGCGCTTGGGTTTAATAAAAAAGCAGCGTCTGCCGGCGCTGCTTTTTTGTGGGCGGTAGTCGGCTGCCAGGTTCGTGCCTTAATTTGCCCCGAGCACCAAGCCCCCTCACCCAAGCACTATCAGAATGCCCTCCATATTCTCGCGCATCGTTTCGGGCGAGCTGCCCGCCTACAAAGTGGCCGAAGACGCTGACCACCTGGCGTTTCTCGACATTACGCCCCTGGTGGAAGGCCACACGCTGGTGATTCCGAAGCAGGAAATTGACTATATTTTTGACCTGACGCCGCAGGCGCTGGCGGCGCTGCACGTGTTTGCCCAGCGCGTGGCCAAGGGCGTGCAGGCGGCCGTGCCCTGCAAGCGCATCGGCGTGGCCGTAATTGGGCTGGAAGTGCCGCACGCGCACATCCACCTCATCCCGATGAATAAAGTGGCGGATATGAATTTCGCCAATCCCAAAATCAAGGTGGCCGATGCGCGGCTGCAGGAGCTAGCCACCGCCATCGCGGCCCAGGTGCCCGGTGGTAGTGGCCTGCCCAACGCGCCCGCCGCCAGCGCCGCCGCGCCTGCCGACCCCCACGACGCCACCCTGGCCCAGCTGCAAAAGCTGACCCAGGGCCTGAACTTCATCAGCGAGTCGGATGCGCCGCTGGAAGCCGTGAGCTACGCCGCCCCGGCTGGCGACCTCGCCGACAAGCAGCTGCTGCAAGTGCTGGGCGAGCCCGCCAGCGCCAAAGTCGAGAAAATCGACCTGATTCCGTTCCTCAGCAACCACACCGCCGACAATGGCGTGACCGGTAGCGTGGCCCTAGCCAACCGCTTCAAAGCCTTGCAAATGTACCTGAAGCAGGAGCTCGATGGCACGCAGGTGTACCGCATTGGCACCGGCTCGCAGGTGCACGCCTACGCCCTGGGCCGCGACGTGGCCGGCCGCCTGGCCGGCTTCAAAACGGTGCTGACCACTACGTAGCCCCAATGCGCGCGCGGTAGAGTGATTTACGGTAAGACAGTTAGTTACATGAAATTTTTAAGTGCATTAGGCCTGGTCGCTAGCCTGCTACTCACGCAAGCCGGGCTGGCCCAAACTATCGAGCCGGCGGCCCTAGCGGTGCTGCCTGCCGTGCAGCCCGCCGCCCTCGAAGCCCACGTGCGCTACCTGGCCGACGACCGCCTGCGCGGCCGCCTGCCCGGCACGCCCGGCTACCAGCTGGCCGTTGATTACGTCACCAGCCAGCTCAAGCAAAACGGCGTGCAGCCGGCCGGCGACCAGGGCGGCTATACCCAGGCCGTGCGCCTGCGCCGCGCCTTCGTGGAGGCGGGCGCGAGTGCGAGCTGCCAGCCGGCCAGCGGTGCCGCGCAGCCACTGGCCGTTGGTTCAGCTATCACGTTTTACCCCAACCCTGGGCAGGCCGAGGTGAGCGTAGCCAACGCGCCGCTGGTGTTTGCGGGCTACGGCATTTCGGCGCCCGAGCTGAAGTACGATGATTACGCCGGGCTCGATGCCAAGGGTAAAGTCGTGGTACTCACCCGCCAGGCGCCGAAGCAATTTGCCGATAACGAGCGCCAATACTTTGCCGACCTGCGCACGGTGCTCGAAACCGCCGCCCGCCACGGCGCGGTGGGCGTGCTGCTGGCCGCCGCCCACGCCGATGCCAAATTGCCCGAGTTTCCGAATGGCCAGGTGAGCGCCCTCACGCCCGAGGGGCAGGTGGGGGTGTCGCGCAGCTACGCGCCGGGCTCGGCGCAGCTGGTGGGCAGCATCAGCCCGGCCACGTTGCAGCGGCTGTTTGCCGGGGCTAGCCGCGATACCGGGCAAGTATTCAACGCCTTGCGCAGTGGTAAGGCCGCGCCGCTAGCCCTGCTCGGCCGCCTGAGCGCCCGCTACCGCAGCCGCTACCAGGACGTGGACAGCTACAACGTGGTGGGCAAAATCACCGGCTCGGATGCCAAGCTAAAGAGTGAGTACGTGGTGCACAGCGCCCACCTCGACCACTTAGGCGTGGGCGCGCCCATCAACGGCGACTCGATTTTCAACGGCGCGCACGACAACGCTACTGGCGTGGCGAGCGTGCTCGAAATCAGTAAGCTATATGCCAGCCTCAAAACCAAGCCCCGGCGCTCGGTGCTGTTTGTGCTGGTGACGGGTGAGGAAATGGGCCTGATTGGCTCGACGTATTTCGCCAAATACCCAACCGTGCCGAAAGCGGCGCTGGTGGCCGATGTCAATACCGACATGCCCACGATTATCGCGCCGCTGCTGAGCGTGGTGCCGCTGGGGGCTGACCATTCGTCGCTGATGCAGCCGGTGCGGGCGGCCGCTGATTACCTGAAGCTGACCATCGAGCCCGACCCCGAGCCGACGCAGAACCGCTTTATCCGCAGCGACCAGTACAGCTTTGTGGTGCAGGGCATTCCGGCGCTGCACATCAAGTACGGCAACCGCACGGCCGACGGCAAAAATAACCTCAGCGAAACGGTGCAGAAATGGCGCGCCGTGACCTACCACAAGCCGCAGGATAACTTCGCGGGCGGCACCTTCGACTGGCAGGCCGGCGCGCAGTACGCGCGGCTCAACTTCCTCATCGGCTACCAGGTGGCGCAGGCTAGCCAGCGCCCGAGCTGGAACAAAGGCGACTTTTTCGGGGCACGGTTTGGCAAGTAATGTCTAGCGTGCAACGCTGCTAACAGGCAGCAGTCTATAAAAAGCCAGCGCATAGTGCGCTGGCTTTTCGCTTTTTAACCCCTAGTCGTATGGTCCGCATCTTGCTCTTTTGCCTCGCGCTGCTGGCCGCTGGGCCCGCTTTCGCTATCAGGCCTTTTGCTAAGTATTGGGCCCGGCCCGACACGCTGGGCTTGAAATACCAGGACCTCACCCTCACTACGCCCGACCACGTGCACCTGGCCGCTTGGCTGATTGAGCCCACGGCTGGCGTACCCACCCAGCACACCACCGTAGTAGTGGCCGGCGGCGACGCGGGTAACATGGCTTCCAATATCTACACGGCGGCCTCGCTGGCCGGGGCCGGCTACCGGGTGCTGCTCTTCGACTACCGCGGCTTTGGGCACAGCGATGCCTTCGCCATCAATCAGGATTACCTCTACTATGCCGAGTTTGCCACCGACACGCGCACAGCGCTGGCCGAAGCCCGGCGGCGCAGCCCCGGCCAGCGCGTGGGGCTCGTGGGCTTCTCGATGGGTTCGCTGGTGGGCTCGGAAGCGGCGGCTACTACGCGCTGCGATTTTCTGGTGACCGTGGCCTACGTGGCTAGCCTCCAAAACGTGGTGGCCTACTACCAGCGCATTCGCCCCGAGCGCCCCATTATGTTGCCCGCCGATGCCGCCGCCTACCGCCGCGTAGCGCCCAAGGTGAAATGCCCCTGGCTTTTCATCAGCGGCACCGACGACCAGGCCACGACCCTGGCCGATACCCTGGCCGTGGCCCACGCCGCTAGCCGCCGGCAGCAGCGCGAGGTGCTGCCCGTGCCCGGCGACCACCAGCAATCGATGGGGGCGTTTGTAGAAGAAGAAACCAGCTCTCGCTGCCTAGAGGCCATGCGCCGCCTGCTGGCCGCTGGCAAGGGCTAGCGGACAGGTACTGCGCATAGGTTTTAGAAAGAAACCAACTCGCTCAGGCCTACCCGAAAAAAAACAACAGCCAGATAAGTCCAAAGCAGCGAAAATAGGACATGTACAATCGTCTCGAACTGCTTGCCGCGCCACAGGGCCGCCGAATAGCCAAAAAACTGCGTTAGTAGCCGCGCCAGCCAGAATATGCCCAAGCCCAGCGCCACCCGGCGGCCTAGTGGCGTGCCCACCAGCTCGGCGGCTGAGGTGAGGCACAGCAGGCCTATCAGTCCCACCGCCAGGGCGATGAAAAACGTGTGCACGTACATCATCTGCCGGTTGATGAGGCTGACCACGGCAAACTCGCGCCGCCAATCGAAATACCACGCGAAGCCCGCGTGCAGCAGCGCCAGCACCAGCAGCAGGGCGCCAATAAACTCAAGCTGAAGCTGCATCGCTGTGCAAGATGAAAGCGGAAATAAAGGGGGTGATTTTGAGCTCGCGGGCTACCCGCAGCCCCGCAGCCCGGAAAGTAGCTAGCCATGCCCGCCGCGAATGGAAATGGAAAAAGCCAACAGTATAGGCCAGGAAATTGGCCGGGTCACGTAGGTGCTCAACCACCACGATGGGTCCGCCGGGCCGCGTCACGCGGCGGATTTCGCGGAAGAACGTGGCACGCTCCGTGGCATCGCGTATTTCGTGCGCCGCCAAGAAGGCTAGCGTGGCATCGGCAGCGTGGTCGGGCAGGGGCAGGGCCAGGGTGCTGGCAGGCAGCGCGTCGGCCGGGGGCGGGTAGGCTCGCCGCGCCCGCCCGATAGACACTTCTGTATGGCGGGCTGGGTCGTAAAAATCGACGGCCAGCAACTGCCCATCTGGCCAGCGCTGCCGCAACACCGGGCTTACCTCGTCGAAGCCGGCGCTCACGGTAAGCAGAATCTGGCCCGCTACTGGCCCCACGCCCATCGGCAGCCAGCCCAGCTCGTAGAGGCCCGCGCCATCGTAGACGTAGGCCGATACGGCTAGCGATACCACCAGCGGCGCCAGTACCAGCACCAGTCCACCGGCCGCGTAGGGGCTTAGCAGTGCCGGGCCCCAAGCTAGTAGCAGGCTCAATACGCCGGCTAGTCCCAGGGCCAGGGCATAAAAGTGCCAGTTAAACCGCACAATGTTGCGCAGGCCCTGCCAGGGTTTTCTTACGGGCGCCATAGCTCGGTGCGGCCTTTTTTCCAATGGTAGGGCACATTTTGCAGCGCAAAGGCATTGGCTAGTACCAACTGGCTAAGTGGCAGGCTTTTCAGAAAACCGGCGTGCGCCCGCGCGACGGTCACGGGTTGCGGCTGCCACTGTTCGCGCACGCCTTCCACAATAACGACGCGCCGCCGGGCGGCCTCTACTGCAAAGGTGAAGGGCAGCGGCCCGGCAAAGCGCCGCGCCTCAGCCCAGGTGCCGAAGGGCGAGCCGGCCGGCAGCGCCACCGCTTCGCCGGGGGTAGGCAAGGTTACTTGCAGGTCGAAATCTCCGCGGGCCGATGCCGCTGCCAGGTGGCCCTTGGCCTCGGTCAGGCGCAGGTCGATGGGGGCGTAGCCGTAGTGCGTGAAGACATTGCCAAGCAGCGCCATGCGGCGGCGGTCGGTTTCGGAGCGCAGAATGTAGAGCCCGCGCAGGCGCTTGCCGGCCGGCGTGACGTAGCGCACAAATGCCCGGTAGCCCACCAGACAAAAATCCTGGCCTAGCCAGACCGGGAAGCCTCGGGGCCGTAGCGCGCGGGTTTGCACCAGCGCCACGGCCAGCAAAGCCCACTCAGTTTGCCAGGTATCGGCCACCAGCGGCGCGGGCAGCAGGGCCTGCACCTCGGCGGCCGGCGCGGCGAAGGTGAGCACCAGCGAGCGCTCAAAAAACGCTTCTACTGCAAACGGATGGGTTTTCAACCAGGCTAGCATCAGCGGGCGGGACTAGGGTGAGGCAGCCGAAACTCGTAGTAGTACAGCAGCCCCACAAACAGGCTGGCAAATACGGCATTGGCGCGGCCCCACAGCAGCAAGTCGGGCGCCAGCCTAAATTCCAGCGCGTTCATCGTGGTCACTAGTGCCAGTTGGGCCAGCACGCACCACCGCCGCCTGATGCCGCTCAGCAGCCACACCGCCATGCCGATTTCGGCTAGCCCAATGAGGCGCGTGAGCGGCCCCGCGTAGGCTGGCCCCAGGATGCGTGCTACAATGGCCGCGTGGCGCGGTACTAAATTCAGCACCTTGCCTAGCAGGCCGTTGGCTAGCCACACCAAGGCAATGAAATAAGTGAGCGCGCGGTAGAGGGGTGTCGGCATTGCAACTTGCAAATTAGTGGCTAGCGCCGCTCGGCCGCCCGGCCGCTGTCCACCACTTTTTGCAGCTGCGCCTGGGTAGTTGCTGGCAGCGCGCTCATAATATCGAGGCCCGAGGCGGCTTCAATGGCATCGACCGAGGTCAGGTATTGATTCCACTGCGGGCTGATACTATTATCGTTGGGCGTGTCGATAGCTACCACGCGGGCCTGGCCGGCGATGATGCGCTGGAGGTCGTTATCGCCTTCGGGCAGGAAGACCACCACTTTCCAGATGTGGGCGGGCACGGTTACGCGGCCCTGGTCGAGAGTTTGGGCAGGGCCATTTTTGCCGGTGCCGCCGCGGCCGTAGCTGCCCATTATGACGTAGGCTTCCTGGCCGTTTTCGACCTGGGCGCGGGTGTATTCTTCGAGGTGGGCCCAGGTTTGCTGGTTGTTTTGGGGCGCCTGGGGCACCATGTTGCTCATTAGGAAGGTGGCCGAGTTGTCGTCGAGCGTGGCCGTGCGGTCGCCGCTCGGGCAGTTGTGGCCTTTATCGAAGCCCGAGCCGCTGTAGCTCTGCGGCGACACCGCGTAGAACTGCCGGGGCAGGCCGGGGTCGGCCCGGAAGTCGTTCTGGCGCGGAAAGTTCTTGGTAATGTCGGTGCGGCCCACGTGCCAGCTCGTCCAGATGGGCGTGCCGCGCTGGGCGTTATAACCAGTCACGTATTGCGGGTGCGTGTAGAGGTAATTGGTCGGGTTGTTGGAGTCCGAGGTGGCGCCGCTAGGGTTGCCGAGCAGCAGGTTGTCGTTGTCGGCGGCCGCGCCGGGCCCCTGGCGCGTGGGCTGGGTGGCGGTAGGACTGGCCGGGGCGCCAGCCGTATTGCGGTTCTTGAAATAATCGTCGGCCGGGCTGGGAGCGGGGCTAGCCGTGGGCCGGCTGGCGGGCGTGGCCGTAACCGGGCCGCTGGCCGTTTCAATGCTGATGTCGTCCACATTGAGCCGGTTTTTGGTGGCGTCGGTCTTGCGGATTTCCAGGCGCAGCGGCTCGCTGGCTAGCCCCGCAAACAGCGCCGGGCGCAGGCTGGGGCCGGTGGCGGTCTGGGGCAGGCCATTGCGCTGCCAGGTGCGGCCGTGGTCGCGGCTCACCCACAGCTCCCAGGTGCTGGGGCCGTCGTTGCCATAGGCGGCCGACAGGATAGTAATTTTGCGCACCCCGGCCGGGGCGTCAAACTGCATGGTGAGCTTGCCGCCGGCACGCAGACGCGCGGCGTGCCCGCCGTCCTTGTGGTCTTGCTCGGTGCCGCCGATGAGGCCTTCGGTGAACAGCCACGGCCCGGTGCTCAGCGCCACATCGGCCGTCTCGTAGGCGCCTTTGCTGCCGGTTTCGAAGGTTTCGGGGAAGGCGCCGGCCGGCGCCTGGCGGCGGCCGGCGGGGCTAGCGGTGGTAGGCTGGGAGTCGGCTGCAGGCTGCGAGCAGGCTAGCACGGCCGGCAGCACCAGTAAAGTGTAAAAACGCATGGGGCGAAAGTAGCAGCCGCCAGGGTAAGAAAAAGTCCGTGGCCTTGCGAGCCACGGACTTTTGACAGAGTGCGGAGTGCGGGGTTTACCTCCTACGCCTGCCGGTCGCCCTTGGTGAACTCCAGCATCCAGCCAGGGTACTCGGCGGGCAGCTTGCTTACTTCATCCAGCGCTTTCAGTTCTTCGGGGGTAAACTGCACATCCACCGCGGTGAGGTTGTCGTCGAGCTGCTCCATTTTCTTGGCCCCGATGATGGCGGTGCTCACCACTGGCTGGTGCAGCAGCCAGGCCAGGGCGAGCGCGGCTACGGTGCTGCCCTTGGCCTCGGCCATCGGCTTGAGCTTGTCGAGGATGTCAAACGCGCGGTCCTTGTTCACCGGCGGGAAGTCGAAGTTGCTGCGGCGGCCTTCGCCCTTCTCGTTTTCGCGGGTGTACTTGCCCGAGAGGAAGCCGCCGGCCAGCGGGCTCCACACCATGAGGCCCACTTTTTCGGCCAGCAGCAGCGGCACCAGCTCGCGCTCCAGCTCGCGGCCGGCCAGGGTGTAGTAGGCTTGCAGCGACGCGTACTTTTCGAGGTGCTGGTAGTGCGACGTGTCGAGGGCCTTTTGCAACTGCCAGGCGGCCACGTTGCTGGCCCCGATGTAGCGCACCTTGCCCTGGCGCACGAGGTCGTCGAGGGCGCGCAGCGTTTCCTCCCAGGGCGTGAGCGGGTCAAAGCTGTGGGTCTGGTAGAGGTCGATGTAGTCGGTGCCGAGGCGCTTCAGGCTGGCCTCGGCCTGGGCCATAATGTGCTTGCGGGTGAGGCCAGCGTCGTTGGGGCCGTCGCCCATTTTGCCGCGCACCTTGGTGGCCAGCACCAGGTCGTCGCGCTTCAGGCCCAGGTTGCGGATGGCCTGGCCGGTGATTTCCTCCGACTGGCCCTCGGTGTACACGTTGGCCGTGTCGATAAAGTTGATGCCCGCCTCCACGGCGCGCTTGGTGAGCGCGTCGGCTCCGGCCTGGTCGACGCCGCTAATGGCGCCGAAACGCCCGCCGCGCGTGCCAAACGTCATGGTGCCCAGGCACAGCTCCGATACTTTGAGGCCGGTATTGCCCAGCAAATTATATTTCATGGAAAAGGAAAATAGTGTGGGGTGATAAGCAGTGGGCGGGGCCGATTGTTTACTAAACGGCCGGGGGGGAGGTGCTCCTAGTACAGCTTAAACAGCGGCTTCACGTTGCCCAGCACCTCCCCAAACCGCTCCGAGGCCCTAGCCTGCTGGTAGGTTTCGGCGGCGGCTTTGGCGCGGGCGGTTTCGTCGGCGATAACCTTGGTGGCGCGGTCGGCCTTGATGAGACCGTCTTGCTGGCCCTGCGCGATGGCCGCCCGAATGGCGGCGCTGTACTGAGCCGTGATGACGGGCAGGCGGTCGGTGAGGCTCTGGAGCTGGGCGGCGAGCTGCACGGCCGCCTCAGCCGAGTTGTTGGCCGGCGTGAGGTAGCTGTCGGGGTCCAGAATGTCGCCCTGGTTCTGGGCCCTAGTAAACGACTGGTCGAGCGAGGCGAAGCGCGGATTGAGGCTAGCGGCCACGTAGTTGCTCATGCGGCTGATGTTGCTCACGTCGAGCGCATTGGTGGCCGGCTGGCCGGGTGGCGGCGCGGTGTAGTAGGCCGAAATATCATCTTGGTAGGCCACGAGCTGGGCGTAGGGCCGGTAAAGCTGGCTGAGCTGGTGCTGCAGCACCATAAGCTCATTATCCAGCGTCAGCAGCGAGGCCTGGTTGTCGGCCCTAGCCGCATCGAGGGCCGCGAAGAAATTGAGCGTCGGACGCAGGCCGTTTTCAATCAGCCGCACTTGTTCGGCCGTGAAGCCGTCGCTGCTGAGGCTGTTGGCGCGCACGCTGGTGAGCAGCTGGCCCACGGCGTTGAGCATGGGCCCCACCGTGGGCACGGCCGACACAAATGAGGTTTGGGTGAGGTGGGCGGCCAAGTCCACGAGGCGGCGGCCCCGGTTTTTATCCACCGCCTTGGTGGCGACCAGCGACTTGGTGTAATCGACCAGCGAAATGCCGAGCGGGTTGCTCTCAGTGGGCGAAGAAAGGGCCGCCTGCTCGTTGGCGTTGCGCAGGGCCTGGGTGAGGGCGCGCAGCTGGGTAAGGCGGCTGTGGCACACCAGCAGCAGGTCGGCAGTGGCGCGCACGTTGTTTTTGGTCAGGGCAAAGCGCGTGCTGCGGCTCAGCTGCTGCCCGGCCAGAAAGCTCGTAAACTTGCCACCCAGGTCCGAGTACAGGCGCTGCTGCTGGCGGTAGGCCACGCGCAGGCTATCGACGCGCCGCGTGAGCAGCGCCACCGTGGCCTGGGCCTGGGCCGTCACTTCTTCGGGGCTGGGGCGGGGGGCGGCCACCGCGGCTGGCGTGGCGGCGGTGGGGGCAGTAGTTTGGGCGTGCAAGTGGGTGGGCAGCAGCGCCAGGGCTAGGCCCAGGCTCGCTAGTACAGGCCGGCACGCGGCAGAAATAGCCATTCTAAAAGACATTTTGCAGGTTAGCGAAAGTAATACAGCCGTGTGGCGGGCTAGTGAAGCGCTCCGGCCGGCTAGCCTGCCTACAAAAAGAGCGCCACGGCTGGCGAGCACCTACAAACAAGGTTGCCGCAACTTTCCACGGCTTACCGTTCCTTTGGGTTGCTTCTTCGCCCACCAATTCCTCTACATGAAACTCTGCTACCTGCCCCTGCTCGCGCTAGCCCTGCCGGCCTGCACCAGCAACTCCACCAAAACCGCTGCCGATAAAACGGCCGCCACGCCCGCCGATGCGCGCTTCGACCGCTTTAAAGACCAGTTTATCCTCGATTTGTGGCGGCAGAATCCCGACTACGCTTCGTCGGCGGGCTTTCACAAGTACGACTCGCTGCTGGTGATACCCAGCGACGCGCAGCGCCAGCGCGATGCCGCCTTCATCACCCAAAACCTGGGCGCGCTCGGGGGCTTCACGCTCGACAGCCTCTCGCCGAATAATCAAATTGACTATCACTTGCTGGTCAATGAGCTACGCTCGCAACGCTGGTACGCCGACACGCTCAAAAACTGGCAGTGGAACCCGGCAAGCTATAACCTGGGGGCCAGCGTGGGCGACCTGCTCAACGGCCGCCACTACAAGCTCGACCGCCGCCTGCGCACTATCTCCGACAAAATAGCCCAGGCCGGCGCCTACTACGCCGCCGCCAAGGCCAACATTCACCAGCCCACCCGCGAGCACGCCGAGCTGGCCGTGCAGCAGAACGAGGGCGGGCTAGCCGTGTTCGGGGCGGCCCTGGCCGACTCGGTGCGTCGCTCGGGCCTGAGCGCGGCCGAAAAGCAACTGCTGAGCCAGCGCATTGCCGGGGCGCAGGCCGCCGTGCGCGGCTACCTCGACTTTCTGAAGAAGGACGTACTTACGGGTAAGGAGTTTCGCTCGTTCCGCATCGGTAAGGCGCTTTTTGACCGGAAGTTTGCCCTCGATATTCAGTCGCGCTACTCGGCTGAGGAGTTATTCGGGCTAGCCCAGAAGCACAAGGCCGACCTGCTGCACGACATGGGCCGGCGGGCGGCGCGGCTCTTTCCGAAGTACTGCGCCGGGCAAACGATGCCTAGCGATACGCTGCAATTAATTCGGAAAGTCATCGACCAGCTGACCCTGAAGCACGCCCCGCGCGAGGGCTTCGTGGACGCGGTGAAGCGCCAGATTCCGACCCTTACCAAGTTCGTCAACGACCACGACCTGCTGACCCAGGACCCCAGCAAGCCGCTGGTGGTGCGCGAAACGCCGCTCTACATGCGCGGCAGCGGGGCGGGGGCTAGCGTATCGGCGCCCGGCCCGTATGATAAAAAGGCCAACACCTACTACAACGTGGAGCCGCTGCCCGCCACCTGGACGGCCGCCCAGGCCGAAAGCTACCTGCGCGAGTACAACGACTATACCCTGCAGATTCTCAACATCCACGAGGCCATTCCGGGGCACTACACGCAGCTGGTGCACGCCAATATGTCGCCCTCGCTGGTGAAGAGCATCTTCGGCAACGGGGCCATGATTGAGGGCTGGGCCGTGTACTCGGAGCGCATGATGCTGGAAAGCGGCTACGGCAACAACAGCGACGAAATCTGGCTGCTGTGGGACAAGTGGAACATGCGCTCGACCCTGAACGCGGTGGTCGACAACCTCATTCAGACCCAGAATGCCACCGAGGCCGACGTAGTGAAGCTGCTCACCGGCGCGGGCTTTCAGGAGGAAGCCGAGGCGCGCAACAAGTGGCACCGCGCCACGCTCAGCCAGGTGCAGCTTAGCTCGTATTTCACGGGCTATACCGAGATAGTGGCCCTGCGCGATGAAGTAAAGCAGCGCGAAGGCAGCAGCTTCAGCCTCAAGAACTTCAACGAGCAGTTTCTGAGCTACGGCTCGGCTCCGGTCAAGTACATTCGCGACCTGATGCTGCGCCGCTAGGTAGTAGCTTTGCCCCCGAACCTTTGCCCTGGCCGGCCGGTTTAACCAGCTATTCTCACTTGCTTTGTTTTATGACTGAAGACGCCCGCCAGCACGTCGTGGATACCGACGACGAGCATCTGCGCCGCCTCACCCACGAACACCTCAAGGTGTTTGCCAAGTTTACCTCCGAAAACTGCGCGGCCTGCGCGGCGCTAGCCCCGCCCTTCGCCAAGTTTGTGGACGACCCGGAGAACATCGGTATCCTGTTCGTGCGCCTCAACGCGGACGAGAACCCGGTGGCCAAGAAGCTGATGCAGGAGAAGGTGGCGCCCTTCTTTGTGAGCTATTGCCAGGGCCGCCTGCTCGAATGCGACGCCCTCACCGAGGAAGCGGAGGTAGTGGCCCAGCTCAAGCGCCTGCGCGAGTTTTTGCCGGCCGTGGGCTAAGTAGAACCTGGCTAGAGAACGTCACGCGGAGCTTGCCGAAGCATCTTTGCCTAGTCGGTTAACGAGGCGGCAGAGACGCTTCGGCAAGCCCCGCATGACGTTCAAATAAAAAATTATAAAATCAGCAAGCAGCTCGTCTTTTGTTTTTTCTACTCTCCAAGCTACTTGACTTTGTGCTGCTGCCGGCCGTGTGGCTGGTGGCCCTGCTGCTGGGGGCGTGGCTAGCCCGGCCCGACAGCCGCGCGCGGCGGCGCTGGCTGGGCGCGGCGCTGCTCGTCACCCTTATCAGCACCAGCAACGCGCTCATCAACGAGGCGCTGCTGGCCTGGGAGGTGCCGGCCGTGCCGCTGGCCGCCGTGGCCCCCGCCGATGCCGCCGTGCTGCTCACGGGCATCACCATCGGGGATAAGTCGCCCCACGACCGGGTATACCTGAGCCGGGGCGCCGACCGCTTCACCAATGCCCTGTGGCTGTACCGGGCCGGGCGGGTGCGGCAGATTATCATCTCCGGTGGCTCGGGGGCGGTGCTGCGCACGCAGGGCACCGAGGCCGGCAACCTGCGCACGCTGCTGCTGCTGGCGGGCGTGCCCGACTCGGCCATTCTGCTGGAAGAGCGCAGCCGCAACACCCGCGAAAACGCGCTGTTTACCCACGCGCTGCTAGCCCGGCATCCGGATATAAAGTCGCTGGTGCTGGTGACGTCGGCCTTCCACGAGCGGCGGGCGCTGGGCTGCTTTGCCCGCGTGGGCCTGCGCGCGCAGGCCTTTCCGGCTGATTTTCGCACTAGTGACCGCAGCTGGGCGCCCGACTACTGGCTGCTGCCCGATGCTAATGCCCTCATTTGCTGGAGCCTGCTGCTGCATGAAGTGTCGGGCTGGCTCGTGTATAAGGCGGCTGGCTACTGCTAAAATTTAGTGCTCACAATGAAGAAGGAAGAATTGGTGCTCGTGGCTTGGCCTGGTAGCAATTCCTGCTGCTAATTTTTTTACTCCGTCTTAACGGTGTCGGGCTCGGCGGCCTTGGCAATCCACACCGATTTTTGGTTGACAAACTCCCGAATGCCCACGTAAGACAGCTCGCGGCCGTGCCCCGAGTGCTTGACGCCGCCAAACGGCAGCTCGGGCATTGACTTTACCAGGCCGTTGATGAAAACGGCGCCGCTTTCGAGCTGGCGGGCCATCGCCTCGGCCCTGGCCACGTCGCGCGTCCACACGGCCGCGCCCAGGCCAAAGGGCGAGTCGTTGGCCAGGGCCAGGGCCTGGGCCGCGTCGCGGGCCGTGAGTACCAGCGCCACCGGCCCAAACAGCTCTTCGAGGTAGGCGCGCTGGCCTTTCTTTACATTGGTCAGAATAACAGGGTCGAACTGTGTGGCGCCGGGCCGGGGCTGGCCGCCGGCCAGGGCTACCTTCGCACCCTGGGCCACGGAGTCGGCTACCTGGCGGCTTAGCTCGTCGGCCAGGTCGGGGCGGGCTAGCGGGCCGTAGTCAGTGGCTTCAGCAAGCGGGTCGCCGTAGCGCAGGGCTTGCAGGTGGCCTTTCAGGAGTTGCACGAATTCGGCCTTCACCGATTTTTCGACGATAAAGCGCTTGGCCGCGATGCAGCTCTGGCCGGCATTAATCATGCGGGCCTGGGCGGCGGTTTTGGCGGCTAGCGGCACGTCGGCATCGGCCAGCACGATAAACGGGTCGGAGCCACCCAGCTCCAGCACGGCTTTCTTGAGGTGCCGGCCAGCTTCTGTGCCCACGGCCACGCCCGCCCGCTCGGAGCCGGTGAGCGTGACGGCCGCCACGCGCGGGTCGGCCAGCAGCCGGGCCACGGTTTCGTTGTTGATAAATAAATTCTGGAAGGCGGCCGGCGGCAAACCTGCGTCGTGAAAAATATTTTCCAGTGCCAGCGCGCACTGCGGCACGTTGGGCGCGTGCTTGAGCAAGCCCACGTTGCCAGCCATTAGGGCGGGCGCGGCAAAGCGCACCACCTGCCAGAGCGGAAAATTCCAGGGCATAATGGCCAGCACCACCCCGAGCGGCGCGTAGCTGATGAAGCTGCGCCCGGCATCGGTTTTCACCTCCTCATCGGCCAAAAATGCCTCGGCGTGCGTGGCGTAGTACTCGCAGCAGGTGGCGCACTTCTGGGCCTCGGCGCGGCCATCGCGCAGGGGCTTGCCCATTTCGAGGGCCATGAGGCGGGCTAGCTCCTCCTGGCGCTCGCGCAGCAGCGCGGCGGCCCGGCGCAGCCCCGCCGCGCGCTCGGCAAAGGTGGTAGCGCGCCACTGCGCGGCCGCGCGGTGCGCCTGGGCTAGCAGGCGCTCGGTTTTAGCCCACGAAAACTCGGTAAATCGCCGCAGTGTGCGGCCGGTGTAAGGGTTGATGGAGGCAATGGGCATAACGCGGAAATAAACAATTAGCAAAGAATCAGGCTTGCGGGGCTAGCGGTTCGCCGGTCTTGGTTACAAACCAGACAGCCGCCCGGCGGTTGTGCCGGCGGGTCCGAGGCGTTCACGCCCTTGTGTTTAAAATCTGAAATAACCCTACATTCGCCCTGAGTTACCGAACGTTTCGGCTGGCTCCGTCGGTTTTGCTCTTCTGTACATCCCCGTGTCCGACCTATCCCTCATATCCACCCCACCCGCCGCCGAAGCGGCGCTGGTCGAACGACTAAGGTCCCGCGACCAGTCGGCCATGACCGAGTTCTACGACCGTTACTCGGCGGCGCTCTACGGCGTAATAAACCGCATCGTCAAAGATGAGGGCGAAGCCGAAGACGTGCTGCAGGAGGCGCTGGTCAAAATCTGGCACAGCATGGCCAGCTACGACAATTCCAAAGGGCGGTTATTTACCTGGGTGGTGAATATCAGCCGAAATTTAGCCATCGATAAAATCCGCTCGCGGCAGCACCGCGTAGGTTCTCGCACCCAGGGCCTCGACGATAGTCTGGCTGCCCAGCGCCAGGCCGCCCCGGATACGTTTCGCCCCGAGCACGTGGGCTTGCAGGAAATTACCAGCAAGCTCGTGCCCGAACAGCGGCAAGTTATCGACCTGCTCTATTTCGGCGGCTTTACCCAGAGTGAAGCGGCCGAAGAACTCAACCTGCCGCTGGGTACGGTGAAAACCCGCGCCCGCACTGCTTTGAAAATACTGGCCAAACTTATTCGTTAATTCCAGTTACGTCCGTGGAAGATTTCCAAGATTATATCGAATCCGGCCGCCTCGAGCAATATGCGTTAGGCGACCTTGACCCCGCCGGCCAGGCCGAAGTAGAAAGCTGGGCCGCCCGCTTTCCGCAGGTGCGCCAGGAGCTCGACGAGCTGCTGACCGGCCTCGGCGTGTATGCCGAAGCCCACGCCGTGGCGCCGCCCGCTGGCCTGCGCGACCGCGTGCTGAGCCGCGTGCTGGCCGAAATCGGCGCCCCCGTAGCGGCTGGGCCTGCCGCCCCCACTGTGGCCGCCCCAGTAGCCGAAGCCGTGCCTTCCATGCGCGTATCGGCCTCTAACCCGCGCCCTGCCGATAGCTACGCCGCCGCGCCGGTAGCCAGCTCGCGCAGTGGCTGGGCCATCGCTGCCTCGGTGGCGCTGCTGCTCAGCCTGGCGGCTAATGCCTTGCTGTACAGCCGCTGGCAGCAGGCTAGCACCGACCTTGTGGCCGCCCAAAACAGCCAGGCGCGCTTCGCCCAAACCTCGCAGGTGATGGAGCGCCGCCTCACCTCTACCCAGCAGCAGCTGCACGTGCTGCGCTCGCCTCAGGAGTATAAAATGGTGGCTCTGGCCGGCACGCCCGCCCACCGCGACGCCCACGCCCGGGTGCTTTACAGCGCCAGGGAGCACCGCGTATACCTCGATGTGCAGCAGCTGCCCGCCCTGGCCGCCGGCAAGCAGTACCAGCTCTGGGCCCTCGACAAAGGCAAGCCCATCGATGCCGGGGTGCTGGCCGCCACTACTGCCGCCGGCGATAGTATTCAGCAAATGAAGGACATCGCCAGTGCCCAGACCTTCGCCATGACGGTGGAGCCCACCGGCGGCAGCGCCGGCCCCACGCTCACTACTATGACGGTTATTGGTAATATGTAAGTAGTTATAAGCGGAGTTTTCGGAAATCGTCTGCCGTGCCTTTCGGGGTGCGGCAGACGATTTCTTATTTATGCCGGCTCATTAACCTTTCCGCAAGCCCGTGCGTTGTATCGGCTAAACGCGTTCGCTTACCCTATGCACGGCACCATTTTTACATTGCTCAAACGCTACGTTCAAACACAATACGACCATAGCACGTGGCTGAAGCTGGTGCAGCTAGCCGGCCTCGAATCGGGCGATTTCAGTCATAAGGATGTCTATCCCGATGAGCACATGTATGCGCTGGTGGGCCAGGCCGCTGAGCTGACCGGACTCTCGGCGGGCGAGCTGCACGAAAAATTCGGTGAATACCTCGTGCCCGATTTAATGTACATGTACCAGAAGTACGTGAACCCTGATTGGCGCACCCTCGAAATGCTCGAAAATACGGAGCATTCGCTGCACTACCAGGTACGCCGCGAGCATCCCGAAAACTCGCCCCCCGTGCTGAAAGTCGAGCGCCTGAACGAAAACGAATTACTGATTAATTATGTATCGCCGCGCCGCATGGGTGGGCTAGCCGTGGGCATCGTGCGCGGCCTGGCCGTTTATTATGACGAAGCCGACCACATCGACGTGCTACCAACCACGAGCGAAGATGGTGAGCGCGTGCAAATTCACGTGCGACGGAAATAAGCTGTTTTAACGTAAAAAAGAGGCCGCTGCATTTGTGCAGCGGCCTCTTTTTTACGTTAAAACAGGCGGGGTTGCGCCGGTCGGCCCGGCCCGCCGGGCTGATAGTCATTGGGTTCATCGCTGTCTTCTTCATCGTCGTCTGCCTCCTCATCTTCTTCTGTGTCAAGATCTTCCTCATCTTCGTCGAGTGAGTCGAAAACGCGGTCGAGCGAGGCTTCGGCGTGGCGTAGTTTGTGGCGGCACAGGCGAATTAATTCGGCCGAGCGCTCGGCGCGGGCCGTGAGGTCGTCTACGTCTACCTGGTCAGTTTCGAGGCTGCGCAATATGGTTTCTAATTCCTGAATGGCTTCGTTGTACGTCACGTTTTTTGAATTAAAAATTATAAATGAAAAATTAAAAAATAAGGAGAATTTAAGCGCAGATTGTAGCGGTAATAAAAATTACAGCAGGCGGCGCAATTGCTGATTTTCGTTGCGCAGCCCCGCAGCTTCCAGAGCGGCTATTTTTAATTTATAAGCGGTAATTTTTAATTCGAATTGACGCTGCATTACAAACTGCTGCTTCAATAATTCTTCGCGCTTGCGCTGGTGGTGGCGCACGAAGCGCCGCAGCACCGTGCGCGAGCGGTGCCGCAGGTCCTGCGCTTCGTGGCCGAGGGCGCGGCGCGCGGCCTGCGGCAGCGTGTAGCGGTAGCTTTCGAGATGCTGCCCGAGCTGGCGCAGGTGCTGGCGCGGTGCCTGGGTGGCCTGGCGGCTGCGCTGGGCTAGGGCGGCCTGGGCTAGCCGCAGCTGCTGGCGAGCGGCTTCGCGCGAGTGGTCGGCCAGGCGCTGGAGGTGCTGGTGGCGGCTGGCCAGGTGCTGGCGGCTGAGGTCGGCCACGCGCTCGGCCAGGTCGAGCAGCAGGCTTTCGAGGCGCGCCAGCCGGTCGACCAGAAAGGCGGCCACGGCGGTGGGCGTTTTGAGCGCGCGGTGGGCCACGAGGTCCACCACCGCCTCATCGCGCTCGTGGCCGATGCCGGTGAGCACGGGCAGCGGAAACGAGGCCACGGCCGCCGCCAGCCCATACTCATCGAAGGCCAGCAAATCAGTCTTCGAGCCGCCGCCTCTTATCAGGATAACCACTTCAAACTGGCCCCGGCGCGCCCGCACCTGGTCGAGCGCCGCCCGGATACTCTCGGGCGCCCCTTCGCCCTGCATGAGCGCCGGAAAAAGCGTGAGCGCGAAGTCATACGGCGCCTCCTCGAGCTGACGCACAAAGTCTTGGAAGCCCGCGGCGGTAGGGGAGGAGATAACGGCCAGTCGCTGCGGGCCTAGCGGCAACGATAGCTCCTGCTGGCGCTCCAGCAAATCCTTCTCCCGGAGCTTGCGCAGGGTGGCCAGCCGCTGGCGGGCCAGCTCGCCCACGGTGTAGCTGGGGTCGAGGGCCAGCACATCGAGCGAAAAGCCGTATTGCTCGTGAAACGTCACCTTCACGCGCAGCAGCAGGCGCAGGCCGGGGCGCAGTTCCTGGCCGGTGGCCTCGGCGAAGGCGGGCGCCAGCTGGGCGTAGCGGCTGCCCCAGAGCGTGGCCCGCGCCTGGGCCGTGAAGCCTAGCGCCTCGGCCCCGGCGGCGGGCTCGGTGAGGGTGAGGTAGCAGTGGCCGCCTACTTGGCGCGGGCGGGTCATTTCGGCCACTTCGGCCACCACCCAGTAAGAGTCGGGAAAGCGGTGGTGCAGGGCCGCCCGCACCTGGGCCAGCAGCGCGCCCAGGCTGAGCGGGGTGGCCGGCTCGGGCGGGGGGCTGGCGGCAGCGCGGCGATTGTATAAGGGCATGGGTGAAAAATAGCTGGCAGGCGCCGGCCAAATAGCAATCGAATAGTAAAAGTACCTTCCTGACCCGCGATAGTACCGCGTTGGGAACCGGCGCTTAACTTGCGCACCTTAATCCTGAACTACTACCCATCCACTTTTTCTTTTTCATGTCAAAAATTTCTCGTTACCGGCGGGGCGCGGCCCTGGCCGTGACCGCGCTGGGGCTAGCTACTGCCACGCCGGCGCTGGCTCAAACTACCGCCCAGCAAGGCGTGGGCATTAATCCCGCCAACATCGATAAAACGGTGAGCCCCTGCGACGATTTTTATCGCTTCGCCTCGGGCAACTGGATAAAAAACAACCCGGTGCCGGCCTCCGAAAGCCGCTGGGGTAGCTTCAACGAGCTGGCCGACCACAACAACGCCACCCAAAAGGCTATTCTGGAAGACTTGGCCCGCAAATCGGCCGCCGCGCCCAAGGGCTCGAATGCGCAGAAAGTCGGCGATTTCTATGCGGCGGCGATGGACACGGTAGCCATCGAAAAGGCCGGCCTGACTTACCTTAAGCCTTACCTCGACCGCATCGCGGCCATTAAGACGCTGCCCGAAATGCAGAAATTCCTGGCCGACCCCAAGGCTCAGGCTGGCAGCGTGTGGTTTAATTCGGGCGTGGGCCAGGACGAGAAAATCAGCACGCAGTACGCGGTGCAGTTTTACCAAGGCGGCCTTTCGCTGCCCAACCGCGACTACTACCTGAAAGAGGATGCCCGCTCAAAAACCATCCGGGCTGCTTACCAGGCCTATCTGGTAAATACCTTCAAGCGCCTTGGCGACAGCGAAGCGGCGGCCACGGCTAACGCGGCCACGGTCATGCGCATCGAAACGCGCCTGGCTAGGGCCAGCAAGAGCCCCGTGGACCTGCGCGACCCGCAGGCCAACTACAACAAGCTGACCGTGGCCCAGGCCACCAAAGAGTTTCCGAACCTCGACCTACCGTTGATGCTGAAGGAAAATCACCTTGGCACGGCTAAGGAAATAATTGTGGGCCAGCCGGCTTTCCTGAAAGAAGTGAACACCATGCTAGCCAGCGAGCCCATCGCCGACCAGCGTGAGTACCTGCGCTGGCACTTGGTGAGCAGCGTGACTTCGGCCCTGCCCAAAGCCTACGGCGACGAGGCGTTCCGATTTCAGCAGGTGCTGACGGGCGCCAAGCAGCAGCAGCCCCGCTGGAAGCGCATGCTGCGCGCCACCGACGGGGCGCTCGGCGAGGCGTTTGGTCAGCTTTATGTTGATAAGGCGTTCTCGCCCGCGGCCAAAGCCCGCGCCAAGGAAATGATTGAGAACCTGCGCAAAGCCTACGCCGAGCGCATACTGGCTACCGACTGGATGAGCGCCGCCACCAAGAAGGAGGCCATCGTGAAGCTCAACGCCTTCGCGGTGAAAATCGGCTATCCCGATAAGTGGAAGGACTATTCGAAGCTCAGCATCAACCGCCAGAGCTATTTGCAGAATGTGCTGGCCGCCCGCACCTGGGCCACCGAGGATAACCTGGCTCACTTCGGCAAGCCGATTGACCGGGGCGAGTGGGGCATGACCCCGCCCACCGTGAACGCCTACTACAACCCGCCGATGAACGAGATTGTGTTCCCGGCCGGCATCCTGCAAGCGCCCTTCTACGACCCCAAGGCCGATGACGCGGTGAACTACGGCGGTATCGGGGCCGTGATTGGTCACGAGATGACCCACGGCTTCGACGACCAGGGCCGGCAGTACGACGCCAAGGGCAACCTGCGCGACTGGTGGACCAAAGAGGACGGCGAGAAATTCAATGCCAAGGCCGCGATGGTGGGCCAGCAGTACGACAAGTTTTCGCCCCTCGACTCGGTGTATGTGAACGGCAAGCTGACGATGGGCGAGAACCTGGCCGACCTCGGCGGCCTCACCATCGCCTACCAGGCCTTCCAGAAAACCCCGGAGGCCAAGGCCGGCAAGTCGATTGACGGTTTCACGCCCAACCAGCGCTTCTTCCTGGCCTGGGGCCAGATATGGCGCACCAACATCCGCCCCGAGGCGGCCCGCCAGCAGGTGCTCACCGACCCGCACTCGCCCGGTCAGTTCCGCACCAACGGCCCGCTCATGAACATGCCCGAGTTCTACCAGGCCTTTGGCTGCAAGCCTACCGACAAGATGGAGCGGCCCACCGCCGAGCAGGCCCGCATCTGGTAGGCTAGCCGCGCTAAGTGCACCCAAAAGAACGGCCTGCTCATCTGCCGTCGCTTGCCGAAGCACCTTTGCTAACCCTAGCGGCGTGGCAGAGATACTTCGGCAAGCGGACGCCAGATGAGCAGGCCGTTCTTTTTAGGGTTAGAAATGGAATCTTTTTGCGCATTCAGGAAGGGCAAAGCCCTGGCCGTGCAACTGTGCGTGGGCGCGTGCATCTATTACGCTTATTTTCCACTTTTTCTTCTAACTAATCTTTTTCATGTCCTTTCCTACCACCTTCTCGCGGTTGGCGCTGGCGACCTTGGGCCTCGGCACGCTGGCTGCTACCACCGCCTTTGGGCCGCCTGCCAAGCCTACCCCTCCGCAACAGGGCGTGGGTATCAGCCTCGCCAATATTGACCAGTCGGTGTCGCCGTGCGAGGATTTTTACCACTACGCCAATGGCAACTGGATAAAGAACAACCCCGTGCCGGCCGCCGAAACCCGCTGGGGCGCCTTCAACGAGCTGCAAGACCGCAACATCGCGGTGGAGAAGCGTATCTTGATGAAGGCCGCCGCCGACGCGCGCAACGCCAAGGCCGGCACCAATGAGCAGAAAGTGGGCGACTTCTACGCCGCCGCAATGGACTCGGCCGCCATCGAGGCCGCCGGCCTCAAGTATTTGCAGCCGCGCCTCACGCGCATTGCCGGCCTCAAAAACCTGGGCGAGATTCAGCAGTACATGGCCGACCCCAAGTCGTATGGCACGGGCTGGTACAGCTTTGGCGTGCGCCAGGACAGCAAAAACAGCACCCAGTATGCCGTGAGCATGGGGCAGGGCGGACTAGGCCTCGGCGACCGCGACTACTACCTGAAGGATGACGGCCGCTCGAAGACCATCCGGGCGGCTTATAAGGCCTACATGACGAGCGTGTTTCAGCTGCTGGGCGATGCGCCGAGCCTGGCCGCTACCAACGCCGACGCCGTGCTGGCCCTCGAAACCAAAATGGCCCAGGCTAGCCGGAGCCGCGTGGACCTGCGCGACCGCATCAAGAACTACAACAAGCTGACCGTGGCCCAGGCCACCAAGGACTACCCCAACCTGAACATTCCGCTGGTGCTGAAGGACAGCGGCCTGAGCGGGGCCCAGGACCTCATCGTGGGCCAGCCCGAGTACCTGGCAGCCGCCAACAACCTGATGGCCAATACGCCCATTGCCGACCAGCGCCAGTATTTCCGCTGGCACCTGGTGGAGGGCGTTACCTCGGCCCTGCCCAAAGCCTACGGCGACGCCAGCTTCCGCTTTCAGCAGGTGCTGACCGGCGCCAAGGTGCAGCAGCCGCGCTGGAAGCGCGCCCTGCGCGCCACCGACGGCGCGCTCGGCGAGGCCTTCGGCCAGCTCTACGTAGACCAGGCGTTCTCGCCCGCCGCCAAGGCCAAGGCCAAGGAGATGGTCGAAAACCTGCGCAAGGCCTACGCCGAGCGCATACTGGCCACCGACTGGATGAGTGCCGATACGAAGAAGGAAGCCATTCAAAAGCTCAATGCCTTCGCGGTAAAAATCGGCTATCCTGATAAGTGGAAGGACTACTCGAAGCTTAAAATCACCCGCGCCAGCGCGCTCGAAAACCTGTTTGCCACCGCCGAGTGGCGCACCGAGGACAACCTCAGGAAATTTGGTAAGCCCATCGACCGGGGCGAGTGGGGCATGACGCCGCCCACCGTGAACGCCTACTACAACTCGAGCATGAACGAGATTGTGTTCCCGGCCGGCATCCTGCAGCCCCCGTTCTACGACCCCAAGGCCGATGACGCGGTGAACTACGGCGGCATTGGCGCGGTAATCGGCCACGAAATGACCCACGGCTTCGACGACCAGGGCCGCCGCTCGGATGCCAAAGGCAACCTGCGCGACTGGTGGACCAAGGAAGATAACGAGAAATTCACGGCTAAGGCCGACATGGTGGGCAAGCAGTACGACGCCTTCTCGCCCCTCGACTCGGTGCACGTGAACGGCAAGCTGACGATGGGCGAAAACCTGGCCGATATCGGCGGCCTCACCATCGCCTACCAGGCGTTCCAGAAGACGGCCCAGTACAAGGCCGCGCAGAAAATCGACGGCTTTACCCCTAGCCAGCGCTTCTTCCTGGGCTTTGCCCAAATCTGGCGCGCTAACCAGCGCCCCGAAGCCCTGCGCCAGCAAATCCAGACTGACCCGCACTCGCCCGGCCAGTACCGCACCAACGGTCCGCTCATGAATATGCCCGAGTTCTACGAGGCTTTCGGCTGCAAAGACGGCAACAAGATGGTGCGCGCCACGCAAGACCGCTCGCGCATTTGGTAAGGTCTTTGCAAATTGACTAACTGACGAAAAGCCTGGCCGTACTGGTCAGGCTTTTTTTGTGGGCTAGCCTTCCAGGTTGTGCGAGAAATTATAAAACTTGCGGGTACTTAGGTTGTACCAAATTCGCCAAAAGCCCGCCCCATCATCCTATACAAAAACCGGCCAGCGGAGCCAATATGGGTCTTTATCATCCGACCGCTCATACTCGCTTGGGAAAAAATTAATGAACAGACGCGGCTGGGGTTCGCACGAAAAAGCCCGGCCTCCTTACAGAAACCGGGCTTTTGCAGTCGCTACAGCCAGGAGCCCTGCGGCTCCAAATCGAAGATACGCAAAATTATTTGTCGCTGTGGTCGGCGGCGTGGTTTTTGGCCGCGCGGCGCGAGCTGGTCGTGGCGTGCGCCGCGTGGCCGCTAGCCGTGTGGGCGTGGTGAGCAGCCGTTTTGTGGTCGCCGGCGTCGGCGTGCTTGGCCGCTTCGGTGTGGTGCTTGGCGGCGGCGGTGTGGTGGGCAGCGGCAGTGCGGTGATGGTCGCCGGTATTGCCTTTTTTGGCGGGAGTGGTCATGAGTAAAAAAGGGTGGGTGGGAGTTCAGCTCTTTTACGCATGGCTAGCGGGGGTGGGTGAAAAACTGTGCTATAAAATTCAGGCATTTTGGAGAGTGAATTTTTGCTGAGCGCGGCCGGCGCGGTCGCGGCAGCGATGATTGGCGGAAATATGCCCGCCCGGCCCGAACTTCGGGCCGTTGGCCGCCCCTGTGGGGTGCGCGGCCCCCATCTCTTCGATATGAAAAAAATCTTCTTGAGCCTGGGGCTGGCGGTGCTGCTGCTGGGCCCGGCTGCCCCGGCCGCCCACGCCTGGGGCTTTGTGGGGCACCGCGCCATTACGCAGGTGGCGGTGTACGAGCTGCCGGCCGCTATGCAGCCCTTCTATTTCCGGCACATGGCCGCGCTGGTGCGCCTGAGCACCGCCCCCGACGAGCGCCGCAGCCAGGACCCCACCGAGGGGCCCAAGCACTTCATCGACATGGACCACTACTCGGAGGATAATCCTTTCGCCAAAGTGCCGCGCAACTACGACGAGGCAGTTGAGAAATTCTCGGCCGACACACTCAAAAAGTACGGCACCGTGCCTTGGATGGTGATTGAAACCAAAGACCACCTGGTCGAGGCCTTCCGGCAGCGCGATACCACGGCCATCATCAAGTACTCGGCCGAGCTAAGCCACTACACCGCCGACGCCTTCGTGCCGCTGCACACCACCGTCAACTACGACGGCCAGCTTAGCGGCCAGGCGGGCCTGCATGCCCTCTGGGAAAGCCAGCTGCCCGAGCGTTACCTCAAAGACTACAAGCTGGCCGGCGAGGAGGGCAAGGTGCTGAAAGACCCGCTGGCGGCTATTTGGGGCATTATTCAGGCTAGCTACGGCTTCCTCACCGCTACCTACGACCTGGAGGCCAAGACGGCCAAGAAGTTTACGCCCCAGACCAAGTACACGTTTTCGCACCGCTTCGGCCGCACTCAGCGCCGCTACTCCGATGCCTTTGCCGATGCCTACGAAAAAGAAGTAGGCGGCATGGTGGCTTTCCGGCTTAAAACGGCCTCGCCCATGGTAGCCTCGCTGTGGCTCACGGCCTGGCAGGAAGCCGGCCGCCCCGACCTCACCACCCTCATGGCTCCGCCCAAGCTGGGCAAGGATGAAAAAGAGCAGCTCGCCACCCAGCTCAAAGCCTGGAAAGCCAACACGCTCGCGCAGGATAACCTGCTGCTGGCCCAGCAGAAAGAGCAGAAAGCCGCCGCTGCCGACGAGATAAAAGCCGCCGACGGCGAGGCTGCCCCGCCCCCCCCGCCCGAGCCCGTGGCGGCCCCCGCTAGCCCCGCCGCCAAACCCGCTGCGGCGCCCAAAGTGAAGGTAAAAACCAAAGGCCCCACCGGCACCGACAAACAGAAAACCAAGGCATCGGACGGCTGGTAGCCTAGCCGCCCGGTCTGCGCCGGGCTACCAGCGGTAGTAATAACCGTGGGTAGCTTGGACGTTTGCTCCTTTATATTTTATCAGGTGAAACACTTGCTGACCCCGGCGGCTGGTGCGCTGCTCGCCCTGCTGGCCGCCTGCGGCCCCACCGACAAGCCCGCCGCCACCGCCCCGCCGCCCCCGGCCAAGCCCGTGGTGCCCGGCCCCGACATCGCGGCCCTTACCGACACTACGGCGCCGGCCGCGCTGCTAGCCTACGGCCGCCAGTACCCCGGCTCGGAGGTGCTGCTAAAGACCCGGCTGGGCAACATCCGGGTGCATTTGTTTGACGATACGCCCATTCACAAGGCCAATTTTTTGCTGCTGGCGCGGCGCGGCGTGTTCGACGAAACGGTGTTTAACCGCGTGGTGAAGGGCTTTGCCGTGCAGGGCGGCCAGACTAGCGGGCCGCGTACCATTCACCTGCGCACCTACCGCCTGCCGCCCGAAATCCGGCCCCAGCACTTCCACGTGAAGGGTGCCCTGGGCATGGCCCGCTACGACGACGATAAAAACCCCGGCCACCTCTCGTCGAATACTGATTTTTATTTCGTGGTGGGCGAAAAGCTAGCCCCTTACCAAAGCCGCGCTGCCGCCGGGCGGCCCCTCACGCCGGCCCAGATGCAGGCCTACGCCACCAGGGGCGGCGTGCCCTCGCTCGATGGCAAGTATACGGTGTTCGGCGAGGTTATCGAGGGCCAGGATGTGGTTGATAAAATCAACCAAGTAAAAGTGGACCCCGGCGATAAGTGGCCGGTCGAAGACGTTGGGATGAAAATGGAAGTAGTGAAATGATGAATTAAAAACTAAGAATGAGGAAATTAAAAAAGGATGCTGCGGGTCGCAGCATCCTTTTTTAATTTCCTCATTCTTAATTCATTACTTCCCCACGTATACCTTGCCCTCCTTCATTACGAAAGTGGGCCTGGTGAGCGTGGCAATGGTTTGCAGCGGGTCGCCCTCCACGGCTACGATGTCGGCGTACTTACCAGCTTCCAGGGTGCCCAGGTTTTGCGGGTCCCCGAGCAGCTCAGCAGCATTCAAGGTGGCGGCGCGGATGGCGTCGAGGGGCGACAGGCCGGCCTCGGTCATGTAGCCAAATTCCAGCGCGTTCTGGCCGTGGCGGTACACTCCCGCGTCGGTGCCGAAGGCCACGCGCACGTTCTGCTTAATGGCCTTGCCGAAGGTGGCTTGCAGCTGCGAGCCGATGCTCAGGGCTTTGGCCGCCACCACGGGCGGAAAATAGTCGGGATGGCGGCGGGCCGTGTCGGCCACCGACTTGCCGGCAATGATGGTGGGCACGTACCAGGTGCGGTTTTTAGCCATCAGCTGCATGGCTTCGGCATCGAGGAGCGAGCCGTGCTCGATGCTCGTGACGCCCGCCCGCACGGCCCGCTTGATGCCCTCGGCGCCGTGGGCGTGGCAGGCCACGGCCATGCCCAGGTCGCGGGCCGTTTGCACGATGGCCCGGATTTCTTCTTCCGAGTACTGCGCGCCGCTGCCATCCTTGCTCAGGTCGAGCACGCCGCCGGTGCTGGCGATTTTGATGAGGTCGGCCCCGCGCCGAAACTGCTCGCGCACGGCCTGGCGGCACTGGTCGGGGCCGTTGGCCACGCCCTCGGCCGTGCCGGGGTGAAACCGCGCAATCAAGTCGTCGCTCAGGCCATCGGTATCGTCCATGTGCCCGCCGGTGCTCGAAATAGCTGTGCCCGCCGTGTAGATGCGCGGCCCCGGCACCAGCCCCTGCGTCACGGCCTTGCGCAGGGCAATATTCACGCCCGAGCCGCCGCAGTCGCGCACCGTGGTAAAGCCGGCGCGCAGCGTAACCAAGGCATTGGCCTCGGCGCGGTAAGCCACGTCGGCCGGGTTCAGGGTGAATTTTTCCCGGAAGCTGTTGCGGCTCGGCGACGATTCGAGGTGCACGTGGCAGTCGATGAAGCCGGGCAGCACCGTCTTATTTTCCAAGTTGATAACCTGGTCCTGCGGCCCGCTGGCGGCGGTGTAGCCGCCCTGCACGGCCGTAATGCGATTTTTCTCGACCACGATGGTCTGCTGGCTTAGCAGGCGGCCACTGCGCACGTCGAGCAGACGCCCGCAGTGCAGGTAGGTTTTTTGGGCCAGGGCGGCGTGGCTAGCCAGGGCCAGCAGGCCAAGGGCGAGGAGCGAGCGGGTAGGGGTGGGCATAGGGCGGAACGCGCGAGGAAAGTGGAAACGGAAATTTGGCTGCAAGCTACGCGTCGCTTGTTACCGGGCGCAGCAAAAAGCGGCGTTCGGCGCTACGTTTGCAGCCCGGACTATTCTTTTCCCACCTTTTTTATGACGACCCAACAGGATTTTGAAACCGCCGCGCAGCGCGCGCAGCAACTGCCCGCCAAGCCCAGCAACACGGTGCTGCTCCAGCTGTATGCCCTCTACAAGCAGGCCACCGAGGGCGATGCTACCGGCCCGCGCCCGGGCGGCTTCGACTTCAAGGCCATTGCCAAGTACGACGCCTGGCACCAGCTAGCCGGCCTCAGCAAAGATGCCGCCCGCCAGCAATACGTGGAGCTCGTGAGCGAACTAGCGGGATAAATTTCCTTCGGCAGCACGTTCCTAATAAAGGCTGTTTGCAGCGCCGATGGCGCGGGGCAGCGCCCCGCGCCATCGGCGCTTACCTATTGCGTACCCCTTACTGCGTCATGGACATCTCCCGCAAGAAGCCCAGCTACCCGCTCACGCCGGCCCTGCGCCAGTACCTGCGCGACTACGACCGCGAGGCGCCGCTGCCGGTGCGCTACGCCGATTTGCTGCGCTTCACGGGCTCGTTTGCGCTGCTCGACCGGGTGGGCAAGGATACGCTTTGGGAAACGGTATTTTACGAGCCGGGCACCCTGGCCGAGCTGAGCGAAGGCTTGGTGCAGGTGTACGCGCTGCTCAAGACGGCCGGCGACCTGTCCTTTGCCAACGACCTGCTGGCCGACCGCATCGACTACTGCCGGTTTGGCAACTCGCACCCGTTTCGGGTGCGCATTCTGAACCAGCTCAACGACAACTACGACTACTTCTACGTGAAGCAGGCCGATGCCTCGCGCCTCTACGGCCTGGAACTGGAGCATCTGCTGTCGCCCAACTCGATGAACTACTTGGTGGACACTGGCAATACGCTCATTGAGGAGCACATTGCCGGCATTCCGGGCGACGACTTCATCCGGCTCCGGCTCAACCAGCCACACCTCAACCAGGTGCGCATCGCCAAGGAGTTTGTGAAGTTTAATGAGCGCTGCTTCGCTCGGCTGCTCGGCGACATGCGCGCCTACAACTACGTGGTCGATATCACGCCTGATTTTGAGGACGAGCAGTACCGGGTGCGCGCCATCGACTTCGACCAGCAGAGCTACGAAGGCCGCCGCGCCATGTACGTGCCCCAGTCGTTCAAAGACAACCACGCCGTGGTGGAGATGTGCGCCCGCCTGCTCAAGCCCAGCACCCTGCGCCAGTACCAGGCCGAGGAGCGCACGCTCATGGCCCGCCGCGCCCGCGCCGAGCGCCACCGCCTCAAGGCCCTGCTCGACGTGATGCGCCGCCAGGAGCTAGCCCCGCCCGATAAGGTAGACGAGCTGAAAAGCAACCTCAACCGCTACCACCGCACCCAGCAGTTCAGCGGCTGCGACTCGATGGGCGACATTGTGCGCCTCAACCTGTGGCTGATGCTGGGGCCCAAAACGCTGGGTAGCCCTCCTGTAATGGCCTAGCCAGCCGGGCGATAAAGCGAGGCACACACTACTTTATTCCGCATGGTACGCGTTCAGCAACAAGAAGATACCGTTGTATTTACCGTCGAGGGCTGGCACAAGCTCTGGGCCTTTCGCAGCGAGTTGCGCATTCCGCGCGCCCACATCAAAAATGCCCGGGCCGACCCCGAGGCGGCCGCGCACTGGGCGGGCCTGCGGGCGGGTGGCACCTACGTGCCGGGCCTCATCACGGCCGGTACCTTTTACCTCGATGGCTTAGTTGACCACAAACCCACGTTTTTCGATGTGCAGCACCGGGAAAATACGGTGGTAGTAGAGCTAGCCGACGAGCAGTACGCCCGCCTCATTATTGAGGTCGAAAACCCAGCGGCGGTCGTGGCATTGCTCAACGGGCTAGCCGCCGCGCCGCGCTAAAACCGAAGAGCCACCACCCTGGCTAGGGTGGTGGCTCTTCGGTTTTGAAGCTAGCGAAGGCCTACACTGCTGGCTTGGGCGCGGGCAGGTCGAAGGCCGTGGCGTCGTGCTCGAAATGACCTTTGTGCGAGCCGTCGCAGAACGGCTTTTGCTTGCTGAGGCCGCAGCGGCAGATGCTGATGCGCTCGCGGCCGCCGAGGCCGTAGGCATTGCCTTGGGCATCTACGAGTTGAATGTCTTCGCCTTCCACGCGCAGCGAGCCATTGGAGAGGACAGTGAGTTTGGTTGCCATTTTTTGAGGAAATAAAAAGTGAGTTAAAGAAGTAGCGCGGATTTTTAGTCCGCGACTTAGAGCGCTTGGCGCTCGCGAACTAAAAGTCCGCGCTACTGGCGGCTTACAGTTCCTTGCGCAGCACGTAGTCGTTCATCCAGTACGGGCCGATGGGAATATCCTCCTCGCGGTGCTGCGCAAAGCCCTGGCGCTCGTAGAAGGCTAGCGCGGGATTGTGGCGGTTCACGTTCAGCTCCAAGGCTTTGCCGCCGGCTTCGCGCACGGCACCTACTACGGCTTCGACCAGGTTTTGGCCCAGGCCCTGGCCCTGGTGCGAGGGCAGCACGTAGATTTTATTGAGGTGGTACACGCCTTCGGGCTTCTCCGAGTAAGAGGCGAAGCCGCTGGGGTGCCCGTCTACATAAGCCAGCAAAAACTGGTGGTGCTGCTCGCGCATCTGGCGGCGCAGCGAGGCCGGCGTGTAAATGACGCGGTACATGTAGTCAATCTGCTCCTTCGAGATGATGAAGCGGTAGGTGGGCTCCCAGGTAGCCTCGGCCAGCTCGATGATGGTCGGAATATCCTGCTCGGTGGCGGGCTGAATGTGCAGGGGGGTGGCCGGCGGGGCCGAGGCAGAACGGATAGGCATAAGCGAGAAGCTGGGGGGCGAAGGTCGGCCAAAAAACCGACTTGGGCGCTGCCTGCGCATACGTAAGGCCCGCCCTGGTCGTTAAACAAGCACGTTTGGCCCGCCTTTGGCAAGGCAGTGCGGCCCTAATCCGCTGTATTTATTTCCTATGACCAGGCCCATTTTTAAGTTCCGCTCGGTCCCGGCCGTGCTCCTGCTGGCCGCGCTGCCGCTAGCCGCCTTCGCTCAAAATAGTGCCCAGGACAGCCTGCTGCGCCGGGGCGGCCTGCTGGGCGGGCGGCCGCACGCCTCGGTGCCGCGCGCTGCCGCCCCCCGCCGCTACGTCACTACTGCCGACCCCGGCCTGGCTAAGTACCTGCACGAAAGCATCAACGTGAACCAGCTGCCCGCCAGCCAGCTGCCCGACTTGTATGGCCGCTTTATCGAGGCCACCCGTGCGCAGCGCCGCCAGTGGAGCGCCCGCGACTGGGACGAGGCCAGCGACGCGCTCACCCGCCTCAATACCCGCTACGAGGCCGTGCGTAAGGAGCTGTCACTCGACGACCGCCTTACCGTGCGCAGCTACCAGGGCGAGTTTCGCACCCTGCAAGGCGCCCGCCGCGTGAAGGACCGCGTGAGCGAGTAGCCCGGCTAGCCCCGGCCGGCGGGGCGGGCTAGCGGCAGCGCTTACCTTTGGCGTCCGCATTTCGTCTGCTTACTGTTTTTTATCGCATGCACATTGCTATCGTTGGCAATATCGGCGCCGGCAAAACCACGCTGGCCCACAAGCTGGCCCAGCATTTTCGGTGGGATGTTTTTCTGGAAGAAGTGGCCGATAATCCCTACCTGAAGGATTTTTACGCCGATATGCCCCGCTGGGCCTTTCACCTCCAGGTGTATTTTCTGAACAGCCGCTTTCGCCAGACGCGCCACATCAAGGAACTGGTGCAGCAGGGCAAAAGCGTAATTCAGGACCGCACCATTTACGAAGATGCCCACATCTTTGCGGCCAACCTGCACCAGTCGGGCCTGCTGGCCGAGCGCGACTATAATAATTATTATGCCTTATTTGAGAGCATGATAAGCCTCGTCGACCCGCCCGACCTGCTGCTCTACCTGCGCGCCGACCTGCCCAAGCTCATTGGCCAGATTGAGAAGCGCGGCCGCGACTATGAGAATTCCATCAGCATCGAGTACCTCAAAAACCTGAATGAGCACTACGAGCAGTGGATTGCCAGCTATAAACACGGCAAGCTGCTCATCATCGACGTGAACGAGCTCGACTACGTGCGCCGCCCCGAAGACCTGGGATTCATCATCGAGCGCATTGATAATAAGCTATTTGGCTTATTTTAGGGTGTGCATAGAAACTGTTAAAACCCATCTGTCGTGCTGAGCTTGCGAAGCACGACAGATGGGTTTTAACTTTCCAGCGCCCGGTTCAAAAACTCGACCCACGGCCGCGCCGCTAGCATGCCGGCCACGGCGCGGTCGATAAAATCGGGCGCCAGCACTTCCTCATCCGAAAAAAGCCGCCCCACGCCGAAGCTCTTGAGCTTGAGAAAAGCCAGGTCGGGGTCGTCGGCGCGGTAGCCGCGCGGCGGGCGGGTTAGCTGCTCCGCACGCATGTCGAGGCCCGCCGGAAAGTGCCTGCGCAATTCCGCATCGGCCAGGCAGCGGTGAAAGCCCGCGCCATCATAGTGAATTTCCTGGCGAATGGCCGCCAGCTCGGCTGGCGTGGGCGAGAAGCGCCCGGCGCGCAGCCACGAGCCGCCGCCCGGCATCAGGGCCAGGAAGTAGCCGGCGCGCAGCGCGTGGCGCCCGCCCGGCACCAGGCCTGCGCCGAGGCGGCGCTTGTAGGGCTCGGGGTCGGTTTGGCTGCGGTCATTTTTGTGCAGCCGAAACATGGCCTGCGCGGGCGTGAGGCCCGCTAGCTCGGGAATGGCGGGCGTGGCCCGGCGCAGCACCTCCGTAACCAGCGTCGCAAAGGTGTCGCGGGCGCGCAGGTAGTCGGCGCGGTGCTCCTGCATCCAGGCCGTATTATTATTAGCCGCCAGGCGGCGCAAAAAATCCAGTACGAAAGCCAGGTCCACTTTGTGAGCTATGAATGATGAGTCAAAAGTTATGAGCTGGCAGGCGCTGCTTTGAAAACTTATCACTCGTAATTTTTAACCCGTGATAATGACGGCGTCGCCGACCTGAATACTGCCGCTGGCGGGGCCGGTCACGTTTTGGCCAAAGAGCACCTTGCGGTCGGGCTTGCGGTAGGTGGCTAGGGTGCGCAGGGGCTCGCTGGCCGGGTCTTTTTGCGCCGTTGCCTGGTCGATGGTGGTGACGACGCAGCGCCCGCAGCCGCGCACCGACCGGAAAGGCTGGCCGGCAATGCTCAAGCTAGCCCAACTCATTTCGGCGTCGGCCGGCGCGCCGCGGACTACCAGGTTAGGGCGGAAGCGGTTCATCGGCACCGGCTCGGCGAGCCGGGTATTAAGCTTGGCTAGCGACTCTTCGGTAGCAAGCAGGTAGGGGTAGCCATCGGCAAAGCTTAAGAGGGTGCCGGCGGGGTTCAGCTCGGGCTTATCGGGCTCGACCTCGCGGCGCACCATGTCCGACATATACACCAGCCTGCAGTGCTGGCCCAGCGCTTCGGTGAGCCAGGCATCGGCTTCAGGCGCGCCGCGCCAGGCCCACACCATATCGTCCCAGATGCTGACAAACAGCGTCTTATCGGGCTGGGCCTCAAACGGAATGTAGAGCGGCAGCAAGTCGGGCCGCTGGCGGTGGCGCAGCAAAAAACCATTATAAGCCGGCTCCACGGCTAGCAGGGCCATTTCGGCGTGCTCGCGCTGGGTCAGGAAGCGGTTGCGCTCGTCCACAATCAGCCAGCGGCGGTCGTGGCGCAGGCCCCGCGGCGTAAGCGCGGCCGCCGGCAGGCTGATGCCGCCCAACGACTTAACCGGATAGATAAAAATACCTGAAAGCGTAATTGCAGAAGAAGAGGCCGTCATGCCGTAAAGTTAGGGTGCCGACGAGCGCTCCTGCCGCGTGCCAGAAGGAAGCGCGCGTCGATTTAATGCAGCGCCCGCTTCTTCACCATGCCACCCTTGGCTTCGTTCACGCTGTGCATAATAATAAAGGCGCGCGGGTCGAGCCGGTTTACTTCGGTCGTAACCTGGCTCACTTCGAGGCGCGTGACCACGGTAAAAACAATGTCAATCGGGTCGGGCTGCTCGCCGCGCGAGCCGTAGCCCCGGTGCCCGGCATACACCGTAACGCCCCGGCCCAGGCGCTCGGTGAGCGCCCGCCGAATGGCATCGCTATGCTCCGAGATGATGGTGACGCCCGTGTATTCCTCGATGCCATTGACTACAAACTCAATAGTTTTGGAGGCCGCCAGGTAAGTGAGAATGGAGTAAAGCGCCGTTTGGACCGACAGCACGACGGCCACCACGATAAAAATCAGAATGTTGAGCACCAGCACGAAGTCGCCCACGCTCAGGCTGGCTTTGCGGCTCAGGTACACGGCCAGGATTTCGGTGCCGTCGAGCACGCCGCCGCCGCGCATGGCCAGCCCAATGCCGGCCCCCAAAAAAAAGCCGCCAAATACCGCAATCAGCATCTTGTCCTGAGTGATAACTGGGAACGGCACCACCACCAGCACCAAGGCCAGCCCCAGAATAGCGGCCAGCGCCCGCAAAGCAAATCCGCGCCCCAACTGCTTATAGCCTAGCCAGATAAATGGTAGGTTGAGCACCACCAGAAATACCGACAGCGGCAAATGAATAAGCCGGGCCGCCAGCAGCGAAATACCCGTTACGCCGCCGTCGAACAGGCCATTGGGCAGAATAAACGCTTCGAGCCCCAGCGCGGCTGAAAACACGCCGGCCACCAGATACAGCAGGTTGCGGCCCTGTGCCCGCAGCCACGACTCGGGTGGGTGGGTGGCGGGCGTTTGCGGGTGGCTGTCAGGTATGGCCGCGGGCGAAGGAGCAGTAGCAGTAGCCCCTGCGCCCGCGGCGGCCTGGCTAGCCTTTAGCCGCCGTAGGCGTTCCAAGATGAATAATTGAGGAAGCATACCCGGCTTTACGATAAAAGCCAGGCGGCTGCCGAAAAATTAGGGTTTTTTAGCCGCCTCGGCCTGGGCCGCGAGTTGCAGGGCAGCGTATAAATCAACGATGCCGCCGGTGGCCGACAAGGTGCTGAAATCGGCCTTCTTGCCCTTTTCGCCGGGTACCAGTACCTGGGTGTGGTGCACCTGGGCCGACTGCCGGATAATGCGCTTGAGGTCGGCGGCCGTGAGGCTGGGGTAGTATGACTTAAGCACGGCGGCCACGCCGGCCGTTACGGGCGAGGCCATGCTGGTGCCGCTTTCCGAGCCGTACTTATTGCCCGGGAGGGTTGAGAAAATGCCCACGCCCGGCGCAAATACATCGACTTGGCGCTTCGAGTAGTTGCTGAAGCTAGCCGGCAGGTTCTCATCGTCGGTGGGGCCGCTGGCACCCACGGTAAGCAGGGTGGGCGGCGTCGAGCCGTCGAGGTAAAACGAGGCGGGGTAATGTTGCGTCACGTCGAGGTTATCATCTTCATTGCCAGCGGCGTGCACCAGCAGCACGTTGTGGCTAGCCGCGTATTTATAGGCGGCCTCCACGGCCGGGCGCTGGGGCGAAAATTCCTTGCCAAAGCTCATGTTGATAATCTGCGCGCCGTTGTCCACGGCGTAGCGGATGGCGTTGGCCACGTCTTTGTCGCGCTCGTCGCCATTGGGCACGGCGCGCACGCTCATCACCCGCACCGGCGCGCCGGCAATGCCCTGTACGCCAATGTTGTTGGTGCGCACCGCCGCAATAATTCCGGCTACGTGCGTGCCGTGCAGCGCGTCGGGACCCATCACGTCGTTGTTGCCGTAGTTGCGCTGCGTCACGTCGTCGGGGTTGTCTTTGACAATGTCGGCGCGGGCGTTGAACTTGGTATTCAGGCTGTAGTCGAGTTGCTCGCGCTGGTCTTTCAGCTCATTATTCAGTTCGCTGATGAGGGCGTCGGTATCGCCGATGCCGCCCTGCTTCATATTCTGGTAGAGCGAGGTCAGCAGGCCCTTGAAGTCGGGGTCGGAGATGCGCGCGGCGGCCTGGCGCATGGTGGCCGTGTCGAGCTTATCGACCCCGAGCTTTTCCTTGAGCGCGGCCGTCATCTGGGTCAACGGGCCGGTCATCTGGCCGGCCTGGGCCAGCTCGGTGGTCAATTCCTTGCGCTTGGCATCGTAGGCTTTCTTAGCCTTGAGGTACAGGGTATAGTTGGCGCGGTCGGCGGAGAGAACCTGGGCGCTGGTTTTGCCCGCGAAGCGCGGCCCGTACTTGGCTACGATGCGCGTCGATTCGAGGGTTTCGACCGAGATGTTGCGGCCATCCTTACCGCCGATAAAATTCCAGCCGTGCACATCATCCACGTAGCCATTGTGGTCGTCGTCGATGCCATTGCCCGGAATCTCACCAGGGTTGCGCCACAGCACGGGCTTCAAATCGACGTGCGCCGTGTCGATGCCCGAGTCGATAACGGCCACTACTACCGGCGCGGGCGTGCGGCCCTTCAGCAGCTCGGCGTAGGCGCGGGTAGCCCCCACGCCGGGTACTTTATCAAGCTGAGGGTCGTTGAGATACCACTGGGCCTTAGCGGCTTCGGCCACGGTGGGGCCGGCGGGCGTGCTAGGGGTGGCGGGGGCCGCCGCGTCGGGTATGGCGGCCACCGGGGCCGCCGGAGCCACGGGTGCGGCCGGGCTAGTAGGCACGCTGGCGGCGGGCGGCACGGCGGCGGTAGTAGCCGGCTGGGCCACGCGGCAGCCAGCGGTAGATAGGAGGGAGGCCGCTAGCGCGAGGCGCGGCCAGGTAGCGAGTTGGTTGGGAAGCATCAGCAAAAGATAACGGGACGCGGAACGCAGTCGCCGGACTATAAGACGGGGGAGGGCCACCGGGTGTTGCGCCCGGCGGCTTGCCGCCGCAATAGTACGGCCGGCCACAACCCCGCTCACGGGCCCGGCGTACCGCCCAACATATTGCTTGCCTTCTTCTGTCCCATTTCCCGATGTACACCCTAGCCCCCGCCGACTTCTCGCGCCAGCTGCGCCTGGGCCAGAGCCCCGACCTCACGCGCCGCCGCTGGATAATCGGCTTGTCGTTTGTGACAGCCGCTGCCGGCCAGATTGTGACGCTTTATCAGACCGGCATTATTCATCACCTGCCCGACCCGCCGCTGGCCGTGTTCAATTCCGACAAGGTCGATGCCTCCGATTACGCCTATAAACGCCTGCAAATGCCCGACGCCCCGGCCATGATTGTGACGGCTGGTATCACGGCCATGCTGGCCTCAGCCGGCGGCCAGGAGCGGGCTAGCCAGCAGCCCTGGCTGCCGGTGGCGTTGCTTGGCAAAACCCTCATCGACCTCGTGACCAACGTGCAGCTGGGCCGCGAGGAGTGGCAGGAAAACAAAAAGCTCTGCTTCTATTGCCAGGCCAGCACTGTAGCCGCCACGGCCGCGGCCGTGCTAGCCGTGCCCGAGGCAATACGCGCCATCAAGACGCTGCTGGATGGGCGCCAGCGCGCGGCCTAGCCAATGAGTCAGCGCGGTTACCAGGTTGGTGTATCGGGCGGGCGGCCGCTTTTCGTCGGCGCGTTCGGGCCACTCGTTCTTCTACTGAGTGGTCGGCTGCAAAAAGCCGCCCGCCCTGCCAACCGCTTATTTGCTGTTCGTATGCGTCAGTTGTATGTTGCTGGCTGGGTGTGAGGCAGGGCAGCCCGCTAGCGTAGCTAGCCTATTTCCTGAGCCGCCGCCTAAAGCTTTTCTAAATTAGAGCTGCCCCTGCGCCCGCACGAAAAGCGCTTCGATGTCAGCAGTGATTTTTCGCGCCTGCAGCTTTACATCGATACCCTGCACCCGCAGCAGTTGCGCTACCGGCTGCAGACAAATCTGGTGGGCTAGCTAGGCACAGGTTTAAAAGGATTATTGCCACCAGGCTTGCTTTTCCCGCTAGCACGCCGCTATCGGAGCACAATTCCCTCACGCCGTTCACAGGGCCTGCGCTGCTGAGAAATAGTGAGCCTACTGCTGCCAGCATTAAATTGTTGGCGTTCATCCGGCAAGTTTAGAGTATGCTATCTACACCTCTACTACCTCTCCCGACTCAAAATAATAAATTATTCCGCGCACGTCTTCGTACCCTAATTCGCGGAATAATTTGCCGTAGTCGCGCAGCCGGATTGTGTGAATGTCCTGCGGTGGCGGCAACTTAAAATCGAGCATCGTCACCGTTTGCTCGGCGCGGCTAGCTCCTGGGCCGAATACAATGCGGTCGGGCTTGTAAACGCGCTGCGTGTGGCCTCCTATTACTATTTCGCGCTCCGTTTCCACGGCCAGATTATCGGCAAAATACGGAGCTAGCCGCACGTTGTTCAGAATTGCTTGCAGGCGGGTTTCTAATTCGGGCCGCTCCTGTTGGTTGAGAATGCCTTCGGCCACGAGCTGGCGCAGCGTGCGGCCGAGGTCGCGGGCCGCCAACAGGCGACGCAACGCGTAGTGCAGCTTGCGATTCAGTTCCCCCAGTTTTTCCTGCTCGTCAAAATCAAATACCGTCGTGGCATGGCGCCGCAGCTTGAGGCGCTCATCCCAGGGCGTCGACGCCAAATTTACCAGCGGAAAATTAGGCGCTTTAGTTGGTTCGCGACTGGTTTTAGAGCTAGCGGCCGCGCCCGCATTCAGCACGAAGCTGGTCGTGTTGGCCTGCCAGCGGCCGAGGTGGCGCAGGTAGCCGGCTAGTAGGTCGGCCACGTCGCGGGCCGGACTTTGGAAAGCGGCTGGCTCGGCCGCATTCGTGAGCGGCAATTCTTCGGTAGTTCTCTTGGGCTCGGTGGGCGTTTTACTCAGGATGTAGAGCCGATGGCGGGGCCGGGTAAAGGCCACGTAAAGCGTGTTGAGGCCGTCGAGCAGCGTTTTCTCGCGCTCATCGGCATCCTGCTCGGCTAGGGGGGTGTAAGTCAAGGTTTTATTGAGACGCACCACGGCCACGTCGGGTAAGTTGGCCAGGGGCTTTGCGCCGGCTTCGAGGCGACCCCAGAGCAGCGTGTCGGTGCGCGGCACCAGCGCCCAATCGGCAAACGGCACGATAACAATGCCATACGCCAGCCCCTTGGCCTTGTGCACCGTCGTGATGGTAATGGCATCGGCCCCACCCGGGGCATTGATGCTGAGCGAACCCTTGCGCTCGTCCCAGTGCGTCAGAAAATTACCTAAATTATTGCCGTATTTTAAACTGAATTCCAACGTCAAATCCAGGAAGCGAAACAAGTAGTCGCTCTCGGCATTAGCCCGAGCAACCCAAAAATGCCTAGTAGTTTTTCAGTTAATTCGTACAGTCCAAGATTGCCAGTTTTATCCTCGTCTACGTCAAATCCCAGGCTGCGTAATTCATCAAAAAATGGCTTGCCGCTTTCTACATTATTCGCTACCTCGGCAATGTGGCGTGCGCGGGCTGGAGTAGGGGCTAGCCGGCGCACTACTTTGTCAATCAGCAGCAACGCTTCGGCCTGCGCCAGGGTATCGTGGCTTTCGTGCAGCACCCGCATTATGGCCACCAGCAAATTCACTACCTCGGCAAATTGGAGGGCTAGCGAATCGGCCGAAATGATAGAAAAGCCGCGCTCTTTTAAAAATTTAGCGAGCAGCCGACTTTGCCAGCGTGTGCGGCATAATACCGCCACGTCGCGCAGATAATACCCGTCGGCTAGGGCCTGCTCTACCAGCTGCAAGGTCAGGTAGCAGGTGCTTTCGGCATAGTCGAGCAACGCCTCGGGCGCGTAACCGGGCAGGGGGGCGTCGAGATACAAACCGCTGGCCGGCGCGTAGCGCCGGGCCGGCGCATCGTCTTTAGTAAAAAGCAATTCAACGTGGCCGGCTAGGTCGTCAAATTCACTGTCGAATAATTCACCCTTGCGCCCTGGCATTTCTTGCCGAAAGCCCGGCTCAAAAATGCCCTGCACCACGTCGTGCTCGCCGCTGCGCTCGCGCACGTAGCTGAAAAAATTGTTATTAAACCCAATTATCGCCGGTTCGCTGCGATAATTAATGGCTAGCGAATGTGGTTCCAGATTATGCTGCAAGGTTTGGTAGCGCTCCGTGAGTAGCCGCTGCATATCGGCAGCGCGGGCACGCGCAACCAGTGCGTTTGTATCGTTTTGATAAAGCCGCAGAATTTGTTCCAGTTCGCCACCGCGCCAGCGGTAAATAGCCTGTTTGGCATCGCCCACGGCCAGCGAGAGCCCGCCGTTACCCACCGCATTTTCCACCAGCGGCAATAAATTATTCCACTGCAAAACGGACGTGTCCTGAAACTCGTCAATCAACAAGTGCCGGTATTTCTCGCCCAGCCGCTCGTAAATAAACGGCACCGGCTCGTTGAGCACAATCGCCGCAATGCGCCGGTTAAATTCCGAAATTAGCACCACGTTGCGTTCGCGGCTGATTTCCTCTACTAATTTATTTAATTCGCTCAGCAGTGAGGCGTGAAATAAAAACGGCTGCACCGCGCCCAGCAGCACGTAGCCGGGTAAGTATTTTTCGCGCAGGGCCAGCAATTCGCCAAAGGCGTCTTCCAGCGCCGGCTGGGCGGCTTCGATGGCGGGCACCAGGCCGGCTTTCTTGCCTTTCTCGCTCCACCATTTGCCGCTTTCTATCGTTTTGCGGGCCGTGGCGGTCGGAAACAGCGCGTCTTTTTCGGGCGGACTCAGCCAGCGCTCCCACTTCGTGAAATGCCCGTAAATGCCGCTGCTACCGCTAGCCAGGTGCTCGGCCTCAATGCCGGCCGCCGCCAGCACGGCCAGTGCGCGGTCGGCCTGGGCCTGCACTGCCGCTTCGGCTTCCTGCTGCCGGGTGCGGATTTCCTGGTCGAGCGCCCGGAAGTCGGCCATCGTTTTCTGGCCCAGCTGGGCCACGGCCTCGTGCACGCTCTCGTTGAAGAGCGCCCGGCCGAAATCCAGCAGCTCGTCGGGCAGCTTGTTCCAGTTGCGGCCCTGCTCGGCCTGGCCCAGCGCGTAGTCGGCCAGGGTCTGGCTCAGCAGCTTGCTATCCGCGTCGCGGTTCACCTTGTCGATGAGCGCGGCCACCGCCGAGCGCAGCACGCTGTCGGTATCCAGCTCCACCTCGAAGGTGGCGGGTAGCCCCAGCTCGCGCGTGAAAGCCGTGACGATGCGCTGCACAAACGAGTCGATGGTGCTTACCGCAAAGTCGGCGTAGTGGTAGAGCACCAGCCGAAACGTGGCCGCCGCCCGCCGCCGCACTTCCTGCTGCCACTCGGCGGGTGTGCGCAGGTGGGGCGGCAATTGGTTTTCCTGGGCCAGTTCGGCGGCTACCTCCACCAGCAGGGCATCGGGCTTATCGTCAATAGCTTGCGTGAAGCGCCGCAGCGCGCTCACAATGCGCTCCTTCATCTCGCCCGCCGCGTCGTTGGTGAAGGTTATCGCCAGAATACTCTTAAAATAATCGGCCTTGTACACCCGCTCGCCCGTGGGGTCGGCCGGCTGCGGGTAGCCCAGCGCCAGCTTCAGGTACTCTTTCGTTAATTGGTACGTCTTGCCGGAGCCGGCAGACGCGGAATAGATTCGGAAGGGGGCTGGCATTAAAACTTTTAGAGAATAACGTTTAAATTATGCTGACAATAAAAAGCGAAGACACGGCCTCCCAGAGAGCTACGAATTATAGCTTGGTTCTTGGAAGCCTTTTTTTTGCTTCATCATTCTTCCAAATAAATAGGGCTGTTGCGCTTGTCGGCTTTTTAATTATTGAAGCTGCTCTTCTAATAATAGTGTTCAGCGAGCGGCGGGTCCAGACACTCAAAATACAAGGTAAAAGACTTGATATACTATATGGAGGCTCAAGTAGTAAAAGTTGGCAAACGTACCAGTTGGCCGACCTAAATGGTGAAGTTCTCAAGTTTAATAGAGTAGTAGGCTCGCCTTATTACGTACTCAAAATTTTTCGCGAGAATCAATTAATTGGGCTTGCCGATACCCGCAAAGGTTTTGAAAAAAGCAGGCTAGAAACGCTGCTGTCTTTAATGAAGCGCAGAGGTGCCTAACAGCCGCTCCGCCACTTCCCCCGGCACCCGCACCGGCCGCCCGCTAGCTCCATCTAGCAGCACCCACTGCGTTTCGGCGGCACACAGCAACTGCCCATCGGCCACGCGCTCGATGCGGGTTAGGCGCTTCGAGCTGGCGCCTTTCACGTCGGCTACCCAGGTGCTGAGGCGCAGCTCGTCGCCAGCGTAGGCCGAGCGCAGGTAGCGCACACGGTGCTCCTGCACCACCCACACCTGGGGCGGTAGCTCGGCCGTGGGCGGGTAGAGGTGGTGCCAGTGGGCGGCGGCCACGTCCTGCACCCAGCGCACGTAGGCCACGTTGTTGGCGTGGCCGAGCTGGTCGATGTCGCTAGCCTCGACGGTAAAGGTGTGAGTATAAGCGTGGCTAGGGGTTAGGGGGGTATCCATAACTTTTTTTGGAGATAGACGAAGTTCGGGGATTTTGTCTATCTTTGGCGCAACTCAAGGCTCTGTGGTGCTGTTCCGGTCCGCTCCGGTGTGTTAGCATCCAAGGTCCCCAGCTTGCCACCGGGCTTTGACGACACCCAAACTTTTTTTTATTATGCCGACCGGAACGGTAAAATTCTTCAATGAGACCAAAGGCTTTGGTTTCATCAAAAACGACGAGACTGGCCAAGACATCTTCGTCCACGTCACCGACCTAGTAGACGCCAAGACGCTACAAGAAAAAGACAAAGTTCAGTACGAAGAAGCCCAAGGCCGTAAAGGCCCGAACGCCGTTAAAGTGTCGCTGCTCTAAGCAACGCGCACCTTTCGTGCTAGCAGAAAGCGCCTTCCCACGCGGGAGGGCGCTTTTTTTGTGGCTTGGCCAGACTCGTTGACAGTCGTTGCCCTGCTGACGAAGGAAGCATCTCGCCAGGGTTACCAACTCCAATGGCGCGAGCGAGATGCTTTCTTCGTCAGCAGGACCAGAGATTTTATTTGCAGAATTAGCCTTTTCCAAATAAAATCCGTACCTTTGCACCCGCATTTGAGAACGGTCCCATTGAGTGGCCGGGGTGGCCCCGAGTAAGTAGTTGGCTGCCGAGTAGTTTCCCGTTTTATCGGTCGTATTTTTTCCGCCTTGTCGTTAGTAGGAAGGTTGAGGGGGAAGAAGCGCCGCCGCTGTTGAGCCGGCTGTTTTCAGAGCGTAGTCTCATTCCCCACAAGCTACCCAGGTTTTGGAAAACCAGGTAGCCCAGCAACCTATTCCGTTCCGACATGGATACTGAACAAGTAGAAAATACCCCCGTTAAGGCCGTCGACAAAGCTAAAATCCGCTTCGACGAGCTCAACCTCTCGCCCGAAGTACAGCGCGCCATCACCGAAATGGGCTACGAGGAAGCCTCGCCCATTCAATCGGCCGCCATTCCGGTGCTGCTCGCGGGCAAAGACGTAATCGGTCAGGCCCAGACGGGTACCGGCAAAACGGCTGCTTTCTCGATTCCCGCCATCGAAGGCGTGGACGGCGAAAGCCGTGACGTGCAAGTAATTGTGCTTTGCCCCACCCGCGAGCTTGCGGTGCAGGTTTCGGGCGAAATCCAGAAGCTGGGTAAGTACAAGAAGGGCCTGGCCGTGGTGCCGATTTACGGCGGTTCGTCCTACGACCGCCAGTTCCGCGCCCTGGAGCGCGGCGTGCAGATTGTCATCGGCACCCCCGGCCGCGTAATGGACCACATCGAGCGTGGCACGCTGAAGCTTGACAAAGCGACCAAAATCATTCTCGACGAGGCCGACGAAATGCTCGACATGGGCTTCCGCGAAGACATCGAGTTTGTGCTTAGCAAAATGCCCGAGAACCGCCAGACGGTATTTTTCTCGGCCACGATGAGCAAGCCGATTATGGAAATGACCAAAAAATACCAGCGCGACCCGCAGGTAGTGAAGGTCAACCATAAGGAGATGACGGTGTCGAACATCGAGCAGAGCTACTTCGAGGTGCGCGGCCCGCAGAAGAAGGACGTGCTCACGCGCATCCTCGACATGTACAACCTGAAATCGACCATCATCTTCGCCAATACCAAGCGTATGGTCGATGAGATTGTATCGGACCTGCAAGCCAAGGGCTACTTTGCCGATGGCCTGCACGGCGATATGAGCCAGGCCCAGCGCCAGAACACGCTCGATAAATTCCGCAAAAACACGCTCGAAATCCTGGTGGCTACCGACGTAGCGGCCCGCGGTATCGACGTAGATAACGTGGAGGCCGTATTCAACTACGACCTGCCCGCCGACGAAGAATACTACGTGCACCGCATCGGCCGCACGGGCCGCGCCGGCAAAAATGGCCGCGCCTTCACCTTCGTGAGCGGCCGCGACATCTACAAGTTGCGCGACATCATGCGCTTCACCAAGGCCGACATCAAGCTGGCCCAGGTGCCGTCGTTTGCCGACGTATCGGAGGTGAAAACCACGCTGTTCCTCAACCAGATTAAAGAGGTGGTGGACAAAGGCGGCCTCGACAAGTACATTGGCCGCGTGCAGCGCCTGCTCGACCAGAGCGAGGATATTACCTCGCTCGACATCGCGGCTGCGCTGCTCAAGATGACGATGAAAGAGGATAAGCGCAACGAGCAAAGCCTCGATGCCAGCCGCGAGAAAGGCGCTAGCCGCCCCGGCTACACGCGCCTCTTCATCAGCATGGGCAAGAAGGACCGCCTGCACCCCCGCGATGTAGTGGATTTGATTTCGGAAAGCACTAACCTGCCCGGCAACAAAGTCGGCGACATTGCGCTCTACGATAAGTTCAGCTTTGTAGAAGTGCCCAATGAGTTTGCCGAAGAGATTGTGGGCCAGCTAGGCCGCGCCAGCATCCAGGGCCAGCCGGTTACGTTCAGCATCGCTACGCCGGTGCAGGACGCTGCTGCTAAAGAGGAAGGCACCAACCGCCCCGAGCGCCGCGAAGGTGGCTTCGGCGGTGAGCGCCGTGGTGGCTTTGGTGGCGGCGACCGCCGCGAAGGTGGCCGCCCGCCCTACGGCGGTGGCAACCGGGGCGGTAGCTACGGCGACCGCCGCGAAAGTGGCAGCACCTACGGCGGTGGCTACAAAGGCGGCCAGGGCGGTGGTAGCCGTGGTGGCAGCAGCTATGGCGACCGCCAGGGTGGTCAAGGTGGGAGCTACCAGCGCGGCGGCTACAAAGGTGGCCAGGGCGGCGGCAGCAGCTATGGCGGCGGCTACAAGAAGCGCGAAGGTGGCTTTGACGAGTAGCAGCACAGATTTAGGCATCATTCACAGAATCGGTGAATAGTGCGTTTATCAAGAAAACAGAAAGGGCTACCCAGTGGGTAGTCCTTTCTGTTTATAGCGATGGGGCCAATTATCAGGCCGAATAGCTACCAACAAAAACAGGCTAGCCACTGGCTAGCCTGTTTTTGTTGGTAGCAAAGCGTTCGTCACAAAATCTACGAAATTCGCTTTAGTCGGTAGCTTACTTGCTAGAGTCGCGCAGGCCACGGATTTCATCGTGGGCAGCTTTAACACCTTGCGACTGCTTTTCGATGATTGATTTCAGGGCACCGGGCAGGTCTTGTACTTTGGTAGCTTCCTCGTAAGCCTTTTTAGCTACGTCTTCGCCGCGCTCGCACTCGGCGAGGATGGCGTGGTTGTCGTGGCCGGTAACGGCGGCTTTCAGGTCAATCCAGGCGTGGTGAATGGCACCTACTACCGATGAGCCTTCGCTGGTGTCGGGGTGCAGGTCGAGCTTGAACATCTGGTCTTCCAGCTCGGTAACGTAGCTGGCGCGCTGCGCCGAATATTTCTTGAACAAGTCTTTCAGGTGCTGGTCCTTTACGTCGACCATCGCATCGGCATAGCCTTTCTGGCCATCTTTGAGAACGGTGATGAGCGTATTGAGGGCGGCTTGGGTGGCTTTGGCTTCCATGATTGGAAAAGGGAATGTAAGTTGGAAAGGTGAGGGAGTTTACTAGCCAACTGCCCGCAGGGTTACAAACCAGCCGAAGATACCCCAATTTTACCCGTGCCGATTAGCCTGGGCTTAGGGCCGCTGGCTGCTCGGCTTTTGCGAGGGCTTGCCCCGCCAGAAAGCCGGTGGTCCAGGCCGCCTGAAAATTAAAGCCGCCCGTAATACCATCAATGTCAAGTACTTCACCGGCAAAATAAAGCCCGGGTACCCGTCGGCTTTCAAAAGTAGCCAAGTTGACTTCGCTGAGCGGAATGCCACCGCAGGTTACAAACTCGTCCTTGTGCGTGGTTTTGCCCTGCACCTGCAGCGGCGTGCGCAGCAGCAGCTCCAGCAGGCGGTTCTGGGCCTTGGCGGGCACTTCATTCCAGCGCGTGTCGGGTCCAATACCCGCATCCGTTACCAGGGTGCGCCAAAGCCGGGTGGGCAAACCAAACTGCGGGTGCGCCGCCACTTGCTTTTTGCCATTTTCGAGGCGAAAGCTCTGGGCCCAGGGCCGCAGCGTTTCGTCGGTGTGAGTAGGCACCCAGCTCACCAGGGCCGTGCCGTGGTAGCTAAGCTCGTGTAGCCGCCGGGCGCCCCAGGCCGAGAGCTTGAGCACCGCGGGGCCACTCACGCCCCAGTGCGTAACCAGCAGTGGGCCTTCGTATTGCAGCTTTTCGCCGGCTAGCACTACGCGGGCGTGGGGCACGCTCACGCCCGGCAGCTCGCGCAGGGGCGAGGTCGGCACGTTGAAAGTAAACAGCGAAGGCACCGGCTCGGCAATGGTATGACCCAGCGCCCGCAGCCAGTCGTAGGCCGCCGACTTGGGGTTGCCGCCGGTGGCTACCAGCAGCTGGCTCACGCGCAACTCGGGGCCTAGCGCGGTGCTGCCTTCGCCACTGAGTGCCAGGCGAAAGCCACCTGCCGGCAACGCCGTAATCTGCTCGGCGGCCGTGCGCGTGAGCACGCGCACGCCGGCGCGGCGGGCGGCTTCTTCGAGGGCGCGGGCAATGGTTTCGCTGCTGTCGGTGGTCGGAAACATGCGGCCATCAGCCTCGGTCTTGAGCGCCACGCCGCGCCGGGCAAACCACGCGACGGTATCGGCCACCCCAAACTGCCGGAATGCCTCCTTGAGCTGCCGGCCGCCGCGCGGATAGTGCTGCACCAGCTGCGTGGCCGACTCGCAGGCGTGCGTCACGTTGCAGCGCCCGCCCCCCGAAATACGTACTTTACTCAGCAGCTTTGGGCTTTTCTCGAGCAGAACAACTGGCTGTGCGGGGTTGGCCTCGGCGCAGGCAATGGCGCCGAAAAAGCCCGCCGCCCCGCCGCCCAATACTGCCACGGCGGGTAGCACGGGAGGACCGGCGGCAAGTGAACCAGGCAATGACATCCCGCAAAGATAACCCACCCGGTAGCGCCTGGCGGGCTCAGCCTAGCAGTAGGGGAGCGCCGCCAGCACGTCGTCGTGCTGAAACGTGTAGGGCACCAGGGCGCGCAGGCGTTCAGAGTCGATAATCTTACTGCCGCCGCCATTAGGTGAAAATGTGGGCGGCTCTAGCCCTAGGTATCTAGCCGCCACCGGGTAGAAGTCGCGCCGCAGCGGGTGCGACGCGGCACACACATTCAGCGTGTGTCCCCAGATATTATGGTCGATGATGGTGCTGAGCACACCTACCGCATCGGTAAGGTGCAATAGGTTGGTGGGGGCATCGCCCTGCGGTAGGTTGCGGCGGCCCGCCAGGAAGCGCCCCGGCGCCCGGTCGGGCCCGATAAGCCCCCCTAGCCGCACCACCGTGCTTTGCCACTGGCCGTAGCGCGGCACAAAGTGCCCCTCGGTGCGCAGCACATCCGAAGCCGCATCACGGGTGCTGATGGCGTCGGTTTCGCGCATTAGCCGGGGCTCGTCGGGATACACGCCGGTGGTCGAAACGAACAGCACCGCCTGTAAGCGCGCCGCGGCTACCGCCCGGTGCACCGGGCGCAGTAGTTGCGGATAGCCGCCGGCCACGGCTGCGCGCGGCGGCACATTCAGCACCAAGGTTGTCACCTGGCCCAGCAGGCTGGCAAGGCGTGCCTCGTCGGCGGCCGAAAACTCGCTGCCCAGTTGAAGTAAATGACCCTCAATGCCTTCAGTAGCTAGCAACGGGAGCTGCTCGGCCGTAGTAGTAGTACCCAGTACCCGATGGCCCTGCGCCAGCAGGTGTTTTGCCAAGGGCAGTCCCAACCAGCCGCAGCCAAGCACGGCTATGGTAGCTGGTGAGGCTGCGGCCCTTGCAGCGGGAATAATAGACATAAAAATGATTCTCGAATACTAGTTCGCTATGCTAAAAGGATGCAAGTTGCACATAAACCAAGTAAAGCTGTACAGTGTAGTAGCTATTACCTACCTTCGGGCATCTTAGCGGCGGGCAGTCCGTCGGCTTTTTCCAGAAATAATGACCAGTCCCTTTGCTCAACCCATGCTGCGCGATAATGCCTTAGCCGGCAAAACCATTATTGTAACGGGCGGCGGCACGGGTCTGGGCCGGGCCATGACCACTTATTTCCTGCAATTAGGGGCTAACGTCACCATCACGAGCCGGAAACTCGCCGTACTGGAGCAAACGGCGGCCGAACTGCGCCAGCAGACGGGTGGCCGGGTGCTGGCCCTGGCCTGCGACGTGCGCAAATACGATGAAGTGGAAGCCATGCTGGCCCGAACCTACGAGGAGTTTGGCCGCGTGGATGTCCTGCTCAATAACGCGGCCGGCAACTTTATCAGCCCCACCGAGCGGCTCAGCCACAAAGCCTTCGACGTGATTGTGGATATCGTGCTGCGCGGCTCTTATAACTGCACCCTGGCGGTGGGCAAGCGCTGGATAGCCGACCAGCAGCCCGGCACCGTCCTCAATATTGTGACTACTTATGCTTCCGTAGGCTCGGCCTACGTAGTGCCCTCGGCAGCGGCCAAGGCGGGCGTGCTGGCCATGACCCGCTCGCTGGCCGTGGAGTGGGCCAAGTACGGCATCCGCTCCAATGCCATTGCGCCGGGGCCGTTTCCGACCGAGGGCGCCTGGAGTCGTTTATTTCCCGAGCCGTTGGCTAGCCAGCTCGACCCCGCCGCCAGCGTGCCGCTCAAGCGCGTAGGCCAGTACCAGGAGCTAGCCAACTTGGCCGCTTACCTCGTGTCCGATTTTTCGGCTTATATCAATGGCGAAGTCGTGACTATCGACGGCGGCGAGTGGCTCAATGGGGCCGGCGAGTTTAATAAGCTCGAAGCCCTCACGCCCGCTATGTGGGATACCATCGAAAAAACAATGCGCCGCTAGGGCTAGGCTTACAGCTTATAGCCCTTGTAATCGGTGCTGAATTCGACCGGCGAAATCGGTTGATTGGCTACTACGTTCAGAAAAGAATACTTTTCATAAAGCCCCTGGTCATCGTAGGCGGTCACGGAGGCTGGCAGATAGGTTTTGGCATCTACCACTACAATAACGCGCCGGCCATAGGCATTGGGTACTTGTAGCACCTGGCCTTCGGTCAGCCCGCTGTCCACCCTCAAATTATTGCGCTCTAAAATACGGTATTCGCCACAACTAAAATGGGCTGCTATCGAAGCAATTGTCTCGTTTTTGCCCACCCGGTAAGCAATGTACCGAAACTGAGGATAATCGGAACGCAAGATGTACCCGGGTTGGCCTTGCGCCGTAGTATCGCCCGCATAGCGGAATGAACGGGTAAAAGCATTATCACCACGGCCAGTAGGGCCGGCTAGCAGGTCAGCAATCATCCCAAAGCCGGCTTGTAGAGCTGTGTGATGCTGTCCCTTGCGCATCAGCGAGCCATTCGGGTCCAGGTTAAGGGTGATATAGGGAAAAGCTGCTGGGTATACCCAAGCCTTATTATTATTTTGGCCGGTCACGTACAAAACTTCCACGCTTTTCCGATTTTTCAGGTACACGCGGTACGGGTTGAACGTAATTTTCATGGCCGTGTAGTCGGCCACTAGCTTGTCACTAATTCGTTCACGTGCATCTGCATTGCAACGCAAAGACTTCAGCGTTTTAATGGCCGTAATGAGCCGCGCCGTGAGCTGTGCGGTAGTAATAGCCGCAGTTGGAATAGGCGTGGCGGCCCGAATAAGCACATTTCCGGCTAACAGACAAGTGAAAATAACGCGAAGCAGCACCAAGAAAGCAATGGAAAAGTATTACGGATTAAATACTAGTTTAAGCTAATATGCGGGAAGCGCAGAGAAGCACTGTCAAAAATTAATAATTCGTCTATTTCCACCGATTGAAAGTAAGGATATAAAGGAAATTGCTCTATAATAGCGCGTACCGCTGTTGCGCTGTCACCATTAATAACAACCCAACCCCGGCTACGGTCGGCACTAATTGCGTAAGCTTCAATAATGTGTTCTGAAAGCAGATTATTAATAAAGGCACGATGGCTGGGAATAATAGCTAAAAATTCTTCTGTGAAAAAAGCTGGCAAGTGGATAGAAACGGCAAACACAGGCATAATTGAATAAATGCAGCAAATAAACACAGTCGTTAGTTACGGTAGAAGTAATATTGGTTCAGCAAAAAAGATTCAAGTCCTGGCTAGATTTGATTACGAATGACCAAGCTCAGCCATCGCAGGTAGCAATGGGTCTCCTTGAGCAGGATTGGCAGCAGCAAGCTGAGTGATTTGCATTTCCCAGTCACGATAGCGGGTAATCTCTATGTGGAATTTACCCACAAACCAACTAATTAGACTTAAATCGTCCAGAAAACCTACGACAGGAATAAAATCCGGAATTAAATCGACCGGACTAAGTACGTAAAGCAGTACCGCTAGCCCCGAAATAACTGTAGAAGTTTGAATCTGACGATATTCGCCAGTAATATAGCTGCGCATCATTCTGACTAATGCCAATGCCGTTATGAACAACTGCTTGAATTTATTATCCTTACTATTTTCGTCAGCTAGCTTGTCCGCTGTTTCGTTAAGGACAGTAATAACTTTAAAAGGCTTGCCCAGCAGCTTGGCAGCCCGGTTTATGAATAAGCTAAAGAGGACATTCTTAGAAATCTGGAGGCCGCGTTGAGCTAAGGTAGGCATATGAAATAGTTGAAATTAAGCCAATAGCTCCCTAATACGTAGTATGGTGTACATAGTTAGCCTAATGCTTTGCATGGTTAAGCGCAATTTTTTCGAATAACGGAGTAGTCCCACCTACCCAATCTTTATTTTTATTAAAATCGACTCCAATCATTTCACCCCGACTCAGACGGGCTAGCCCAGCTACGAGAGTAGGGTAGAGCTCCGTATGGGGCCAGGTATAAAGTAGGCGAATTTCGCATTTGACTAGCCCATCGAGAGACTGTACAACTGGCTCATAGACAACCTTACGCTGCAACAGGTAGTTCTGCTTATCTGGTAGTGCATCTAAATCAGCGGCCGTGATATGAAGCCGAACCCCAGCGCCTGCAAAAGAAAATAACGGCTTCAAGACGTAGTTCTGCAAGTTTTCAGGATACTCCGTCAATTCGTGCAGGTAATAGCTAGGAGGAGCGAAAGCACTTTTTATCAAAGGCAAAGTGTATTTGCTAATGCGGAAAAACCAGTTAGGATGCCCCACCCATTCTACATCTACATCGTCGGTTAATTTAAATTCGGGATTTAAATTTGGATAACGCGCTAATTCGTCGAAAATAATCCTATTATAAATACGCTCAATTAAAATTTCCCGACCAGCTTTCTTGTAGAAAAGTTGTCGGCCACGTTTTTTGATATCCGGCAGTGAAACCGTCTCGATTCCCCAGTATTTTCTGGTGAGCGCAAAGTCAATTCGGGTTTTTTGCTTCTCTGGGAATAATTCCAATAAAATTACATTCTCCGGATTTTTATCCGCGATAAGTAGTTTTCGTAAATTATCACGGTAAGCTTCTGCGTCAGGCACTTCGAGGAAAGGCGATACATTCTCGGCAATAGGGTAATGTGTCGCAAACACTTCCGGCAAATAGGCCTGAAAGGCGTAAAGTGATGGAAATCCTTGCATCTCAATGAGCTGTGGCTCAAGCTCGCCGGATTCATTACGACAAATTGCAAAATCAAACGTCAAAAACTCGGCGTGCGCATCTTCGTTTGGCACACGCTGATTAGGCGGAATAGCGTCTTCGGTGCGCTGTTTGAAATCAGGCTGCTGAATAACTTTAATAATATCTTGGCCCGCCTGAATAAGTTTATCCCGTAAAGCATCAGGCACAAAGACCGGTGTTTCGGCGACTCTAAAATCTAGTTGACCCGGTAATTGCTGGTCGATATCAGCCAGCATGGCCTGATAGCTTTCGGGTGTGAAAGCGGAATTAAATAAGTGACGAGGGGCAGAAATCATAGCAGCAGCAGAGCTAAATGAAAAAACATTGGTGCAATTCAAAAGAACCGCGCCAATGTTTTACTTGGTAACATAAAAACTATACTAATACGGGCTCACGAAGTGCTGCCAGCGCACGTTGCAAAAAGGTAGGGACGATAGTGTTTTCCGTTACGTCGATAGTGCCTGGGGTTGCTAGCAAGCGCACCATCTCATGGTACTTATCTTCGCCATAAGCGTTGATTACCTGCTGCTTTCGCTCATCGGTGAGCATATAGCGTAGCATGCCTTCGCCATCGGCCTCGGGGTGAAACTGCGTGCCTACTACTTCGGGTGAAAACCGCAGGGCCATAATAGCACGGGCTAGCGGCACGTGCGGCCGCTCTTTTTCCAGGCACAGTACTTCGATGCCCAACTCAGACAGCCGCTCGGGGTACAGACCGGTTAATTGATAATCGCGTGAATCGACGGCAAAAAATGGGTTGGGCAGCTTTTCAAAAAGAGGGTCGCGATGGCCGGTAGCCGTGAGGTGCACGGGCAATACACCAAAGGAAGTAGACTTGCGCTTACTAACTTCCCCTAGTCCTAAATGCCGGCTTACTAGCTGAAACGAGTGGCAAATAAGTAGTAAATGCTTCTTGCGCTCGGCTTGCTGGTTATAGGCAAAGAGCGCATCGATAAAGCCAAAATAAAGTGATTCCCAGGGCTCGGTAGATGCTAGGGGGCTGCCCGGCCCGCCACTGGAGAGATATATATCGTATTCTAAGCCAGGAACTTCGTTAATTGCCCGGACATTAAATGTGTCGACATGGAAGTTGATGCCTTGATTGAGTTCGGTTCGGTGTAGTAGCTGTCGGATACAACGCATTCCCTCATTAGGAAAGTTATTGTACATATCTAGAATAGCAACTTTAAATTGACTCATAAATAAGAAATTGTGAATTAAAAAATGACCCTGTTAATTACTAAAATACAAATTATTTTTTAAGCTGAGTTAGTAAAGGCCATGCGTAGTTTCCTGCAAAATGAAATCTACGACTTTGGTGAGGTCGCCGGTTTGGTGAAATACCGCCAATTGCCGGTCGGCCCCGGTACCCATTTCCAGCATTTTGAGTACGTATTCTACCTCGTGGCGACTGCCGAGCTCATCGAGTACATCATCAACAAAATCGAGTAACTCCAGAATGAGCTGCCGGGCGGGTTTTTCTTCCTGAGAACCAAAGTCAATAAGCTGCCCATCAATGCCATAGCGGGCGGCGCGCCACTTATTTTCCTTAATGAGTGCGCTACGGTAGAGCCGGAAATTTAGGTTCTGGCACTTGAGCTTATAGATTTTAGCTACCAACGCCTGCATTACAGCGGCCACGGCAATAGTTTCATCGGCGCGCATCATCATGTCGCAGATGCGGTATTCGATGGTGTCGAAAAACGGATGCAGACGCAAATCCCACCATATTTTCTTGCCGTTATCGATGCAGCCGGTTTTTATTAGCAGCGCAATAAATTCGTCGTAATCAGAAGCGCTCGTAAAATAACCTGGAATACCGGTGCGCGGAAAACGCTCAAAGACCTTAGTTCTAAATGATTTATAGCCTGTTTCGCGGCCTTCCCAAAAAGGTGAATTGGTGCTGAGGGCAAATAAGTGCGGCAGGAAATACCGCAGGGCATTCATCATATATACGCCCAAGTCACGATTTTCGATGCCGATATGCACATGCATGCCAAAAACCAGGTTAGAGCGCGCCGCCTCCTGTAATTCTTCTACGATTTTATCGTAGCGGGCGTCGGGCGTAATGGGCTGGTCTTGCCAGCGCGAGAAAGGATGAGTGCCAGCGGCCGCAATTTTCAGGCCCACGCGGTCGGCTAGCTCAATTACTTGGCGGCGCAGATGTATTACCTCATCGCGGGCTTCGTGAATATTCTTGCAAATAACGGTACCGACTTCCACCACTGACTCGTGCATTTCGGCTTTTACCTGCTCGTGCAAAGTGATTTTGCCATCCTCCACAATTTTGGACATGTGCGAGCGAAGGTCGCGCGTAACCGGGTCGATAGTTTGAAACTCTTCTTCAATTCCAAGGGTGAAAACGGGCCGGGGCATAAGTGAGCAGCAATGAAGAGGTGGGCGAAGTTTGCTTAAAGGAAGAGAATGGCCGCAAAAAGGGCTGCCACCAAGCAGCGATGGCAGCCCTTTTCGTAGTGTGATTAATCAGACTAAGACGGTTACGATTTTTTTGCTGCTGATTTTTTAGCTTTGGCTGGGGCTAGGGCGCCAACCTTGGGCGCCGGTGCTTTCTTAGCCGACTTGGGCACTTCGCCTCCTGGGGCTACGGGGGCAGGACCAGCCGCTTTCTTCGGGGCCGGGGCTTTCTTAACAACTTTGGGTGGATTAGTACCCAAATCGTTAGTTTCGTGCACGAAAGCGCCTACTTCGACCGTGCCGTCGGCTGAGGAAATGGCCGTTTGCCGGGCCGACTTTTGCACGAAGGTGCCCCAGGTAAGGTTGTCCTGGCCGGGCTTCTGGGCCTGGGCGCGCTCAATGGCCAGCTTGGCGGCGTGCTCCACTACCCATTCAAAGTTTTCGGGACCTACCGAATTAAGGTCGGCATCGGGGGCGGGATTACCGAAGTCAATGGCAATCGGCACGCCGCCGCGAACCGCAAATTCCACGGTGTTAAAGTCATAGCCCAGGCCTTGGCACAGGCGCAAGGTGTAGTCCTTGATTGTGGCAAGCAGCTTATCGCCAGCTTCGCCTCGGGTTTTCATCTCGGTTTGGTAGCGCTGATGGGGAGCGTTGCGCGGCTCATAGGGCATAATGAGCACATCTTTGCCGCCGAGGCAGTAGCAACGGAAATAATCTTCAAAATCAACAGCCTCTTGGTAGAGCATGACGAGCTGGCCGGTTTCGTCGTAGGCGCGCCAGGCTTCGTCGGGGTTGTCTACTTTATACACACTCTTCCAGCCGCCACCAGCGTGGGGCTTCATAAAGGCCGGGAAACCGATTTTCTCAAACGCCTTGTGCCAGTCGAACATGGCTAGGTTGCGAAATGAGTTCTCGTTGGTGTCATCGGGGCGGGCTTTGCTGGGTAGCAGCAGGGTCTTGGGCACCGGCACCCCTAGCTGCACGGCCAGGGCATTATTGAAAAATTTCTCGTCGGCGCTCCACCAGAAGGGGTTATTAATCACGGCCGTACCGGTAAGGGCGGCATTTTTGAGAAAGGCGCGGTAGAAGGGCACATCCTGCGAAATGCGGTCGATAATGATGGCGTAGTCGGAGGCCACGGCCTGCTCAACCTCTTCGATGCGAACGAACTCGGCCGTGATGCCCTCGACGGCTTTTTGATTAACGCGGTCCACAAACGCCTGCGGAAAAGTGTTTTCCTGGCCGAACAAGATGCCGATTTTTTTCATGGGGAAAAGCTGTTTTTAGCTGCTAAGGTGTTAAAAAGTAAGCTAGCCTCGGTAGCGTGTACGCAAATGGCTGGCTAAAAGATAGTAGAGACGTATTCGGGGAACATTTCGCGCCACACGGGCCAGTCGTGGGTACCGTGGGGGCGCACATCGAGGCGATGCGGAATCCCCTTGCGCGATAGAATTTCCGACATTCGGTAATTCGCGTCCTTGCAGAAATCGTGCTCGGCGGTGCCCAGAATGATGTTCATCTTGTAAAAGTTATCGTCTTGAGCAGCAGGCATGTAGTCGGGCGGGTTGTGGAAATACGCTTGCTCGTCGTAGTGCCCGTCCAGAAACATCTTGATGTCGAAAGCTGCGCCCATCGAGAACAGGTGTGCGACCTGATTGGGGTGGCGGAAAGCGAAGTTCAATGCCTGATAACCCCCTAGCGAGCAGCCCGCTACGCCCACCTTATCGACCTGGCACTCGTGCTGGATGCGGGGCACCAGCTCCTCGCTCACCATGCGGTCGTAGAGGCCGTGGTTGTGCACGCGGGTACCGGGGTGCAGGTGCTTGGCATACCAGCTCCACTTGTCGCCGCTGTCGATGCAAAAAAGCTTGATGAGGCGGTTTTCAACAAACCAGCGGACGGAGTCGACGAGGTGAAAATCCTTGGCCTCGTAATAGCGGCCGTTGGAAGTCGGGAAGATGATGATGGGGTAGCCGTAGTCGCCCACGACCAGCATTTCCATGTCCAGGCCCAGCTGTTGGGAGTAGAAGCGGCGATATTCTTCGTGCAAAGTGCCTGGTCCGGCGGAGATGACGCGCCCGCTTGAACCGGCCGCAAACTAAGCAGAAAATCTGAACGGCCAAGATTTCACCGGAATGAGGCTAGCCGTGTTTATTTGCGGCACAATGGCAGTGATGAAGTTTCAATCGCCGCGCGGGGCTACGGTGGTGGTGCGGCGCGATGAGTATTTGTTTTCGGTGGCGCTGGGGCGCGTGGTGCGGCTCGATGTAGTGCTGCCACCCGGCTTTTCGGTGCGGGCCGCCGAGCCCTATCCGGTGCTGTATCTCAATGACGGTCAAGATTTAGCGCGGCTGCATTTGCCCGCTACGCTCAACCGGCTATTTCGGCGCCAAGAGGTGCGGCCGTTTGTGCTGGTCGCCATTCACGCCGCCGACCGCCTGCAGGAGTACGGCGTGGCCGCCCGCCCCGACTACCTGGGCCGGGGCAGCCGCGCCGGCCGCTACACTGATTTCATGCTCAAGGAGTTGCTGCCCTACGTGCAGGCCCACTACCATGCCAGCGCCGAGGCGGGCGAGGCGGCGGTAGCGGGCATGTCGCTCGGGGGCCTCATGGCCTTCGACCTGGCCTGGCACCACCCCGAGGCGTTTTTGAAAGCGGGCGTATTCAGCGGCTCATTCTGGTGGCGGGGGAGGGGGCTGGCCGACGGCTACACCGATGCCGACCGCCTGATGCACAGCCTGGTACGCGCCCGGCCGGCTAGCCCCGGCCAGCAGTTCTGGCTACAAACCGGCACCGACGATGAAACCAGCGACCGCAATCACAACGGTATTATTGATGCCATCGACGATACCCTGGACCTGCTGCATACGCTAGCCGCGCAGGGCCTGCCCGCTGCCGCGGCGCGCTACGTGGAGGTGCCCGGCGGCCACCACCACCCCGATACGTGGGGCACAATACTACCCGATTTTCTGCGCTGGGCATTCGGAACCAAGGAGTTAGTAGCACCCGACGTAGCGGCTTCCGAGCCGCGGCCGGCGCGCTGGCGGCTAGGGGGCGAGCGCTCACGCGGCGCCCGCACGGCGCAGCGCAACTGAAATTTCAGTATCTGCGGCGGGCGGCTACCTTTGCCGCTATGTCTGCTCCTGCATCCATTACCCAGGTCCGTCCGGTGCCGGGTACCTATTTGCCTTACACCCAGGCTTATATCGACCTGGTGCCCACCGAGGCCGACCCGCTAGCCCAGCTGCGCCAGCAGGCTGCCGAGCTGCACCGCGAGCTAGCCGGCCTTACCGAAAGCCAAGCACTGATGCGCTACGCGCCCGGCAAGTGGACGCCCAAGGAGGTGCTGGTGCACCTCACTGATGCCGAGCGCATTTTCACGTACCGCGCCCTGCGCTTTGCCCGCGCCGATGCGCAGGAGCTACCGGGCTTTGACGAGAATGAGTTTGCTGCTAACAGCGAAGCTAATGACCGGCCGCTGAGCGAGTTATTGACCGAATACCACGCCGTGCGCGCTGCCACGCTAGCCTTTTTTGGTGGGCTGAATGGGGGGCAGCTGGAGCGCGCCGGCCGCGCCAACGGCGGGGCTACGTCGGTGCGGGCGCTGCTGTATATAATTGCCGGGCACGAGCAGCATCACCTACGCATTTTGCGCGGGCGCTACTGGCCCGCTCTGCCTACGGGCTAGCCCGCGCCGCCACACAACATCCGCCCCGGAAACCGCGTTAATCTAACGTTTCAATACGTTTAAACTTCTTCCACCCTAACCAACTTTTCACCCATGGCCAAAGCCCAAGACGCCCGGAAAGAGAAAAAGAAAGAGCCTACCAAATCGATGAAAGAGAAAAAAGCCGAGAAGGAGGAGAAAAAAGTGGCTCGCGCTCGTAAGCAAGACTAGTCAGGCACTGACTTTTAATTAAAGCGCTTCTGCAACTGCCGTTGTGGGAGCGCTTTTTTTTGCCGAAGTACTCTATGACCGAGAAGCAAGTCCAAACCCTCTTACTCGACCTCTGCGTTAAGCTTGGCTTCTGTCTCTCACCCGCTGCTCAGGCTGCGATACTCAAAAATCCCCCGAAGAGTGTTACCGCTTTCACTACTGCTGTTTACCGCTCCGAAGGCCTAGACCCAAGGTTAAAAAATGAGTTATATAAGCTTGTTTATGCGCGCGTAGCGCTGGCATTCGAGCAAGCAAGTGGCGAGCAGTTATAAGGTATAATACGGCTCTTTTTCTTTGTCGTGGTAGCGCAGGTAGCCGTGCAGCACCAGCTTGATGAGGGTGCGGTAGGCGCGGCGACGGCTTACGTTGATGAGCTTGGTATACTGGGCCACCGTAATGCGTGGCTGCTGGGTCTTGAGGTACTCAAGCACGCGCAGCTCGTCCTTGTTGAGCGGGATTTTTTCGAGCCGCGCCGCCGGCTGCTGGCGCGCCAGCATTTTTTCGGTAAGGGTACTGGCCTGCACGCTTTCGTCGCGCACGCGCACGTAGCCGCGCCATTCGCCGGGGGCTATCTGGGCGCGGTGGGGCTTATTCTGGCTCTCATTCACATTGACAATCAAGACGATAAGGCCGTCTTCAATTTCGATTTCCCGAAAGCTCAGCGTCAGCGGCGGGTCGATGTAGTGGGCCGCCGCGTCGCGCAGCACAAACATTTCTTCCTCGGCATCGCGCACGCCCACCATGCGGCCATCGTCGTCGACGCCCACCAGCACCTGCCCGCCGTGGGTGTTGGCCAGCGAGGCCAGCGTGCGCGCAATGCGGGTAGGGTGGGTAGTTTTCTTCTTGAATTCGAGCCGTTCGCCCTCGCCCTGGCTGATAAGTGCGCGTAAGTTCATACTTCTTTAACGTGGGCGGAAATGCAAATGTGCCGCCCCCCATGAAGGAAGCGACACATTTGCGTTTGCAAAACGAATGGCAAAATTCGCTCTACATCAAAAAGACTGGTTAGCCTGCCGCAGGCAGGCGTATCCGTTCAATCAGTTCAAATCTGCGTTCTAGAAAGGCAGGTCGTTGTCGTCGTCGCCCGCGATGGGCTGGGCGGTGGGCTGCGCGCGCAGGTTAGGGTTCTGGTTTTGGGCGGCCGGGCGGGCCGCGGGCTGCTGTTGGTAAGAAGAGCCGCCACCAGCCGGGGCACCACCCGTGGCCGGCTCGATGCGCCAGGCTTCGAGGTTGGTGAAGTACAGCATCTGGCCGTTCTTATTAAAGCCCCGGCCGCGCAGGTTGAAGGTTACTTTTACCTCGTCGCCCATTTTGTAGGGGTCAATGAGGGCGGTTTTGTCCTGCACCAGCTGAAACTTGATTTGCTCAGGATATTGGCCATCCTGTACTTCAAGGACGAACTCGCGCTTGCGGAATTTTTCGCTTACCTGCTGTTCGTCAAAGATTTCGTGCAGGCGGCCGGTTACGTCGTATGCCATCGGAAAGGGGAATTTTGAAATGAAGAAAACTAGAGGCCAAACCTACGAAAAAAAACCGAAGGAAACCGGGTATTCGACCGGCTAGCCAGTTAGTGGCAGCGCAATTCTCAGCAACTTACGCGGCAATTGGCTAAAAAAAATAGCGTGCCGTAGGCCGAGCAAGTGGTTGACAGGTAATAAATTATTGCGTAAGCTGCCCTATGCAAACCCAGGCAGCGCGCAGAAAGTGCCGTTCTTGCGTCAGAAACTTAGTTAATTGGTAAATCAACATATGTTCGCTCTTGCTTTGCACGGGGGTGCCGGCACCATTGCCCGCGCCTCGCTTACGCCCGCTCTTGAAGCCGAGTACCGGGCAGCGTTGCGCGCGGCGCTGGCCACCGGCACGGCGCTGCTGGCCCAGGGCGCGCCCGCCCTCGATGCCGTGGAAGCCACCGTGCGCTCGCTCGAAGACTGCCCGCTTTTCAACGCCGGGCGCGGGGCGGTGTTCACTCACGACGGCCACCACGAGATGGACGCCGCCCTCATGGACGGCGCTAGCCGCCGGGCCGGCGCGGTGGCCGGCGTGCGCGAGGTGCAAAATCCCATCCGGGCCGCGCGCCTCGTGATGGAGCAGACCGAGCACGTGCTGCTAGCCTACCCCGGCGCCGACGAGCTAGCCCGTGAGCACGGCCTACCCTTGCAGCCGCCCGCGTATTTTTTCACGCAGCAGCGCTTCGACCAATTGCAGGAAGCCATCGCGGCTGGCCGCATGCAGCTCGACCATGCCGCTAGCCCCATCCAGGACCCCAACTGGAAAAAAGGTACCGTGGGCGCTGTGGCCCGCGACCAGCGCGGCCACCTGGCTGCCGCCACCAGCACCGGCGGCATGACTAATAAGCGTTATTCGCGCATCGGCGACACGCCGCTCATCGGGGCGGGTACTTGGGCCGACGAGCGTTGCGCCATCAGCTGCACCGGGCACGGCGAATACTTTATCCGGGCGGTGGTAGGCCACGATGTGGCCTGCCTTATGGAATACAAAGGTTTGAGCCTAGCCGAGGCCTGCCGCGTGGTGGTGCACGACAAGCTGGCTCCGGTGGGCGGCGAGGGCGGCCTCATCGCGGTAGATGCGGCCGGCAACCTAGCACTGCCTTTCAACTCAGAAGGTATGTACCGGGCTAGCCGCAACGCGGCGGGCGAGGAACTGGTAGCCATTTACTAAGGACCGCCTCGCGCTTGGTCGGCCGCCAGGCTCCGCATGAGGGGTAAGGAAATAGTGGATTCTCTAAACAGCCTCAAGCGTTGGCTTGGGCTACTAAAAAAAGTCAGCCCCGCAAGACTGACTTTTTTAGCAATAGTAATAAGGAGTGGCTAGCAGGAGGCGTTTACGGCGGCTTCCTTGCTCACGTAGAATTTACGCTCCGTCATGCAGTACACATTACCCTTGGCCAGCACGTGCATCTTGAAATTCTCGATGGAGAGCGTGGTGCCTTTCTTAGCGGCCGCGGCGTTGTTGTGCGCAATGTCGTTGCCGTCGAGAATAATGACGAGGTTCGAGCCGATGGTTTCGACCAGGTGGCCGTCGGTGATGAGCACGCCAGTGTCTTCGCCCAGCCCGATGCCGATGAGCTTGGGGTAAAGCGCCACGGCCTCAATAAGGCGCCCAAAGCGCCCGCGCTTCACGAAGTGCGAATCGATGATGGCCAGCGGCGACAGGTTGAGACCAGTGCCCATTTTTACGGCGCCTTTTAATAAGGCATCGGGCACCGAGCCGCCGCGTATCATGTGCTGCGACATGGCCATGGCGCCGGCGCTGGTGCCGGCAATCACGAAGTTGGGCTCAGCATAGTAGCGGCGGGTGAGGGCGTCGAGAAAATCGGTTTCGCCAAACATCTCGCGCAGCCGCGACTGGTTGCCGCCCGAAAACATGACCACGTCGGCCGCCAGCAGGCGAGCCAGGTACTCGGGCTGGCGGGCATCGTCGGGGGTGCGAATATCCATGATGCCCACGTTGTGGCAATTGAGCATCGCAAACGAGGCCGTATATATAGGGCCTACTTCCTGCGGAATCATCGAGGCGGTGGTGACGACCTCAATGCGCGGGTCGGCCTTGCCCGATTCGGACACGACGCGCTTGAGAATGCCCAGCTCAAAAAAATTCAGGTAATACTGGCGCTTGCTGCGAACGGTAGGGTAGGTACCCTTATCCTCATTGCCCCAATGGCGATGAGCTTGCCGCGCGGAATAAGATGTTTCAACGGTACTGGCTAGTCTGATTGGAAGATGGCAAAGGTACGGCGGCCGGTGCCGGGCTAGCCCCGCACCAGTCGATTCAAAGGCCCACCAACTAAAATCGGGCCTGGCTAGGTACGCGCATCAGGCCGGGTGGCCCACCAGCTCATCGAGCGTGCTCGTGGCCACCGAGTGGTAGTTGGGCCGGGCTAGCCGATAGATTTCCTGCGCCCGCGCCCGGCCGCCGGGCGTGGCTAGCAACGCCCGATAAAGGGGCACCAGAAACTTGCGCCGCCCCACCTGACGCAGAAAATTTTCCAGCGCCGCGTCGGCCGGCGCGTAGCCGGCCCGCAACGCCAGCGGAAACCAGGCGGCTAGTAGCTCGGCGTTGCCCGAGGTGGTGAAATGAAAAGCCGCGTCGAGCCGCACTAAATCGGCCGCCGCTAGGGTAGGGGGCAGGCCGCGCAGAAAGTGCTCCCACTCCTGGCTGCTCCACTCCGTAGTTATAGGTTGCAAGTCGGCGGGCGCGGCGCCGGCGGCTAGCCGGGCCAGCGCCTCATCAACCGCCGCGAAGCGGGCCGACCGGGCCACGGGCGCGCCGGGCGGCAAACCGGGGCCGTCGAGCCAGGCGGGCAGGTTGAGCCGGCTAGCCTCGGCGGGCGTGAGCAGGGTTTGGGTGAGGTAGGCCGCGAAGCGGTCGGTATCCATGCTCTGAAAAGCGAACCGGGCGAAGTACTCCGTAATAAAGGCATCGAGGCGCGGGCGGCCTACCAACTGCTCCAGGGTGAGCAGCAGCAGACAGCCTTTCTCGTAGGCAATATCGTTGAGGCCGTCATCGGGGTCGCGGCCGGCCAGGTGCAGGCGCAGGTGCGTGGCCGGGCTAGCCTCTCCGAGTTCTGCGATGGTATGGTGCAGGTCAGCCTCACCCAGCACTTGCAGCATCTCGGCATAAGGCCGGCCGTAGAGCTGCTCCATAATGCGGCGCTCGAAATACACCGTGAAGCCCTCATTCAGCCAGAAGTCATTCCAGGTTGCATTTGTAACCAGGTTGCCGCTCCACGAGTGGGCTAGCTCGTGTGCTATCAGGCTCGTCAAGCTGCGGTCGCCGGCTAGAATGGTAGGTGTTACAAATGTTAAACAAGGGTTTTCCATGCCACCAAATGGAAAACTGGCTGGTAACACAAGTAAATCGTAGCGACCCCAGCGGTAGGGCCCATACAATTGTTTAGCAGTCGCTACCATGCGGTCGAGTTCGCCAAACTCATAGCTGGCCCGGGCTAGCGTAGCCGGCTCGGCGTAGAGCCCGGT